>NZ_CP096889.1:2235306-2865459 GCF_004124315.2 Bacillus cabrialesii
TGGCGAGCACATGCTGTATTCCTAAAGACAGCGTTTTTCCGAAACCGTTTTTCATGAATGAACCTCCTGTACGAAGGACACTTTTCCTTCTTTTAAAGATTGAATTCTTGCCAAAGATTCCACTCGGTAGCCAAGGCTCACTAGTTCTTCTCTTCCTGGTTGAAATGACTTTTCAATGACAATGCCAAGTCCCGCAATAGAAGCTCCCGCCTGCTTCACAATCGACACGAGCCCATGCGCTGCTTGTCCATTTGCCAAAAAATCATCGATAATCAATACATGATCCTGATCTGACAGGTGGGTTCCCGAGACTGCGATTTGGCTTTCCGTCTGCTTCGTAAAGGAATAAACGGACGCTGTCAGCAAGCTGTCGGTAAGTGTTAATGATTTATGTTTTCTCGCGAAGACGACCGGCACTCCCAGCTTCAAGCCCGTCATCACTGCGGGAGCGATTCCGGAAGATTCGATTGTCACAATTTTGGTAATACCGTCTTTTGCAAATCTGGCAGCAAATTCGTCACCGATTTTCTGCATAAGCAGCGGATCAATTTGGTGATTCAAAAAGGAATCCACTTTCAATACTTGATCGGATAATACGACGCCTTCTTCCTCTATTTTCCGTTTCAGTGCTTCCATCCTGTCTTACCTCCGTTATGAGAATAAAAAAAGCATTGCCCGCTCAAATAAAGAGCAAGCAATGCTGATATAACAAAAAACCGTACACGTGCGGTCTCATTGCTCACTCATAGTCGGACATTTACGGTGCCCGGTAGAAACTTGCGTGCCATATCCACGCGATTATATGAGTGTTCTTATGATATTGTAATAAATTATATCAAGATTCTAATCTCTTGCATAGGAGAAAATAAAAATTTCCGAACTTTATTTTTATTTTCTAGTTAATCATTCGTATTTTATGTTTTTTTGCACTAAAAAGCCTGACAGCCGCGCCGCCAGGCTTTTGATTACGCCAGATAAAGATTTGAATATTTATTTGACAAATAGTCAATCAAATAGCGTACATTCAGTTCTTCTCCTGTTGCATCTTTAATAATATCTAACGGCTTTTTCCGTTTTCCATGAATGTGTACCTTTTCCGTCAGCCATTGTTTTATCGGATGAAATTCTCCTCTTTCCAAGAGAGTATCAAACTCTGGAAGATCCTCGAGCATTTTTTGTTTCAGCTGAGCCGCATACATGTAACCGAGCGCATAGGATGGGAAGTAGCCGAAATCTCCTCCTGCCCAATGGACGTCTTGTAAAATCCCCTCTGCATCCGACTGCGGTGTAATCCCTAAATAATCCTGATATTTTTGATTCCAAAGCGATGGCAGTTCTTCCACTGACACTTCATTGCTGAAAATCGCTTTTTCAATCTCATATCGGATGATAATATGGAGAGGATACGTTAATTCATCCGCTTCAACCCTGATAAATGAAGGTTTTGATTCATTAATTGCCCGGACAAAATCATCCAGAGAGATATCCTTGAACTGTTCAGATGATGCTTCTTGAATCTTCTTATAATACGACGTCCAAAAATGCTTGTTGCGGCCGATAAAATTCTCGTAAAATAATGATTGAGATTCATGAATTCCCATTGATGCGCCGTCTGACAAGTTCGTGCCGCTCAGTGCTTCGTCAATATTTTGCTCGTATACCGCGTGGCCGCACTCATGAATGGTGCCAAAGATTGCCGTACGGAAATCTTTTTCATCATATCTCGTCGTAACCCGAACGTCTCCGCGGTTCATCGTGGTCGCAAACGGATGAACCGTTTCATCAAGCCGTCCGCCATCAAAATCGTAGCCAAGCTCCTGTAAAAAATACAGGCTGAGCTCTTTTTGCTTTTCTTTAAGGAACGTTTTTGTAATAAAGCTTGTATCAGGTTTATTTCCGGAAGCTGTCACTTGTTTAACGAGTGGAACAATCGCTTCTTTGAGCTCAGCAAACAGCTGATCAAGCACCTTTACCGTGACACCCGGTTCAAACAAATCAAGCAAGGCATCATAAGGGTGCTCTTGATAACCCCAATACGTAATAAATCGTTTATTGAATTCAATCAGCTGTTCTAAATAGGGTGAAAACAAGCTGAAATCAGATTTTCCTTTCGCTTCTTCCCACGCGGTTTCTGCCTTTGAACACAGAATCACGTATTCCTTGTATTCAGCCTCAGGGATTTTTTTATTCTCTTCATACTCTTTTTTCGCCAGCTCTACCGCCTTTTTCGTATCTTCAGACAGGTCATCAAATCGTTCATACAGAGCATCGATTAGCTCCTTCATTCGATCTGACGTCTGGATATTGAATATATCTGTTGAAAGCTGGCCGATGCTTTCGGCCCGGTCCTCTGAGCCGTTTTTTGGCGCGCCTGTTCTGGAGTCCCAGTGCATTAACGCAACTGCTTCGCTATAATGTGAGATTCTTTTTAAAAGATCAAAAAATTCCTTTTCATATGTATGTATCTCCATATCCATTCCCTCCCTATTCTAGCCGTTCCATTACAGGCTAATGGAAGGGGGTATGAAAGTCAAATTGTTTGTATAAGAGGCTGCCGGTTTGTTTGGCGGCAGCCTTCTTAGTTCAGTTGATCGTCATTTGATTTTTTGGGGGTGGTGTTTTCCGCTTTTTCTCATTGATTTTTTTATCCACCCATACTGTTGCCAGCGGGGTTAGCAGCGAGGTGACAATAACGCTTGTTGCTATGATTGCAGTTGCTGATTCAGCAACTGGCGCAAACGAAGCATTTGCCTCCGCTAAGGCATATGGCACGGCTACAGCCGCTCCTGCCGTAGAAGAAGCCGCCACTCCGGCGACACCGTCTCCGCGCGCGACAAAACGATCAAGCAAAAACAAGGAGCTGCCGGATAAAATGACGACAGAAACACCGATAAATATGCCCAGCAGACCTGATTGGACCAGCATTCCAAAATTCAAGGTGTTGCCGAGCGAAAAGGCGAAAAACGGGATGATCGCAGGCACAACCTTGCTGAATAAGTCTCTGAGATCATGATCAAGATTTCCAAGTATACAGCCGAGCAAAAACGGGATGACTGTCGCTGCCAGCGTTTCCCACGGGAATGCGGCAAGTCCCGTCACACCAAACGTCACCATGGTCATAAAAGGCCCTGATTCTGTACTGATAAACGCGAAAGCGCCCGCATCCTCTTTTCTTCCCATATGGTTCATGAGCGCCAAATACAGGCCGCCGTTCGTTTCATTCAATACCGCGACAATTGCTAAAACAGAAAGACCTGCAAAAAAGCCGGATTGTATGCCTTCATCAGGTATAAATTGCGCTGCGATCACACCGAGCAGCGCTGCAAATCCGACCTTTCCCAATAATAATGTGATTCCTTTCCTTGCAATATAGCCTGAAGAACGAAAATCAATCGTCGCTCCTACGCAAAAGATAAAAACACCCAATATCGGCAGCGTTCCGTTAATCAAAGCACCCGTAAACCCTCCAAAGAACTCCGCAGTTCCAGGCGCAAACGTATTCAGTGCCGCTCCCAGAAACAGCGGAATAATCATCATTCCGCCAGGTACCCGTTCAATTGTCGCTTTGATTTTCATATGTGGATTCTCCCATCCTCCGGTTATGAAAAAACAATACCTTACACTTGGAAAACAGCCTGCAAATCCTCTTTTGAACAGCTGCCCAGCTGGCTTCCGACACCAACGGCGCCAGCTCCAGCTTTGAGCCAATCCGGCACTTCAGACGGATGTATCCCGCCTGTGGGAATAAAGGTTACTTGCGGAAAAGGCCCGGCTAAATTTTTCATAAACGGGAGGCCAAATACACCGCTTGGGAACAGCTTTAAAGTAGTAAAACCACTTGTCAGCGCTTCCATAATTTCGCTCGGAGTCAACACGCCGGGGATATAATGTGTCTTCAAAAAAGAAAGATGTTCAGCAAGGTCTGCTGAAAAACCCGGACTGACAATAAACTGCGCACCAGCCTCAGCAGCTTCTCCCGCTTGCTGCGCAGTGATCACCGTGCCCGCACCGATTAAGACATCTTCTCTATTACGGAAGGACTCGATAATATCTGATGCTCCTGGCGTCGTATAAGTCACTTCAACCGCACGAACCCCTTTATCAAGTAAACTCTCAATCTGCTGACAGGCCTCCTGTTTATCCTTTGAGCGAATGACTGCAATCAGCCTCGCTTCTTTCAGACGGTTTTCAACGATTTTGGACTCCATATTAATAATCCCCTTTCTTTTGGTAAACCGTTCTTTGAGCAGATAAATACGCAGCTAATTTCTCCCTGGTCGGCAGTCCGTCCATATCCCCCGGTGCCTGAACTTGCAAAGCGCCAATCGCATTTCCTCTTTGCACCGCATCCTTGTACGGCAAACCGTCAAGGATGCCGCTGATCACACCGACTGCAAATCCGTCTCCGGCACCGACTGTATCAACCACCCGATCGACCCGGAAGCCTTCTGCAAATCCTTCACTTTCCCTCGTTTTAAAGTAAGCGCCTTCTTTTCCGAGTTTAATAGCGACAAAGCTGACCCCTTTTTTCAGATAATAGTCGGCAATGCCTTCAGGTGTTTTTTCTCCGGTCAATAACTCGCCCTCTGCGATACCCGGGAAAAACCAATCTGCAAGCCCAGACAGATCATTGATTGTGTGCACCATTGTTGCTTGATCAGGCCAAAGCGAAGGTCTTAAATTGGGGTCAAATGAAATGGTCTTCCCGGCGTTTCTCATGTCGTTCATGACATGATACGTGAAGTCTTTCATATCTGCTGATAATGCAGGCGGAATGCCTGTCACATGCAAATGGCCTGCGCATTGAAAATAATCTTTCGGATATTCAGCAGAAGTTAATGTGCTTGCAGCTGAGTTTTTCCTGTAGTAGGTAACTTGCGGATCGCCTTCTTTCACTTTTGACTTCAGCAGAAGACCGGTGGGATTTCCATCCTGCGATCGGATCACGCGGGACACATCCACTCCCTCTTTTTTTAGCTCCTGTAAAATAAATGTTCCGAGCTGATCATCTCCGACTTTGCTCATCCATCCCATCTGAAATCCGAGTCTGGACAGGCCGCAAGCGACATTGCTTTCTGCTCCGGCCAGCCCTTTAGAAAAAGTAGATACTTCATGAAGGCCTCCGTACTCATTTGCGTAAAACATGGCCATCGATTCCCCGAATGTCACCGCATCAAGCTTCATCTCTTCCCAACCTCCTCTTAGTTGAGGGCACCTAGGATTAAAGTGACTGTCTCATGATGACTTCAGCCTCTAATTCAATGGTTTGAGGCGCTCCTTTGTCACCTTCAATCCTTTTTAATACACGTTCCATCGCCGTCCTGCCCATATCATGTGACGGCTGGGCGATCGTTGTAATGCCCGGACCGATCAGTTTATACCATTCCGTATCATCGAATCCTGCAATTCCGATATCTAGAGGGATGCGCAGGCCAAGTTCTTCCATACAGCTGATGATTTTCAGCATAATTAAACCATTCAAGGCAAGAATCGCTTTTTTTTGCTCCGGCATCTCCTTGTGAAAAGAACGAAGCGCCGCCTTAATCTGCTCCTTGTTTTTCACGTCAATTTCATACATTCTGACAAGCCCGTTCACATTTTGAGCCGCAGCCATTTCCTGATACACGGCTGCTCTTTCTGCACGAGGGCTGATAGATGAAACCGGTTCTGTAAACAGCGCGACATCAGTGTACCCTTTGCTGTAAATCTTCTGAAGAATCTCTTTTGTGATTCTTCTGTTGTCGGTCGTTACCGTATCCAGTTTCAGGTCTGGAAGTTTTCGGTCAATTAATATCGTTGGAATGTGCTGTTCTGTAAAGGCGTGCAGTACATCCTTGTTTTCTCCGGTTGCGTTTAAAATCAGCCCCTCAACCGAATGTGCTTCAAGCTTTAAGAGCATTTCTCTCTCTTTTTCTGGACTGTTATCTGTGTTGCACACCATAATGCTGTAGCCATATTGATCACAAACCTCTTCTACTCCTCTAAAAGCCGCGACCGAAAAAGGATTTGTAATATCAGCTACAACAAATCCGATTAATTTGCTTTTTTTTATTTTCAAACCTTGCGCCATTTTACTTGGCCGATAATTCAATTCTGCGATTGCCTTTTTGATGTTTTTCACTTTTTCAGGAGAAATCGCATCTATTTTTCCGTTGATATAGCGGGAAACTGTTGATTTCGAAACTCCTGCACATTCAGCTACGTCTTGGATGGTCGAATGGCCTGTTGTTTTCTTTTTCATTCAAGTGCTCCTGTATCTCATATATTTGAAACCGATTTCAAAACCGTTACAACAAAAGAATACCATATTTTTAAAATTTGGAAAGGGTTTTTTTAATAATGTGCTTATTCACAATTTTTTCCGTTGACTCTTTTCACTATTTATCCTAAAATTTTCTTTGAAACCGTTACCAAAATATTTTCATTCAAGTGATGCCGAAATCCTAACAAGGGGGAAATATAATGGAAAATCGTTATTCTGTACACCCTGAACAAGCCAAACGCTTTACAACCGAGGAGCTTCGCAGTCATTTCTTAATGGATTCTTTATTTACGGAAAATAAACTCACGATGTATTACTCACATGAAGACCGGGTTGTCATCGGCGGTGCCGCTCCCGGGCAAAGTGAACTGAAACTTGATGCCGGGGATTTCCTTAAAACAGATTTTTTCCTCGAACGGCGTGAAATCGGAATTATTAATGTAGGCCAGCCTGGCGCGGTCAGGGTTGGCGATGACGAATATGTACTTGAAACAAAGGATTTTCTCTATATCGGAATGGGCAATCAGGATGTAGCATTTACAAGCCTGAACGGAGAAAAAGCTAAGTTTTATTTCATCTCCGCTTGTGCCCATCAAAGCTACCCGACACAAAAAGCCGCTTTGTCTGAACTGACACCGGACCGCCTTGGCGATGAGGCAGCATCTAATGTCAGAAGCCTATACAAAGTCATTCATCAAGATGGCATCAAAAGCTGTCAGCTTATGATGGGAATTACAATGTTAGATCAAAACAACAACTGGAACACCATGCCGGCACACGTTCATGACCGCCGGATGGAGGCTTATCTTTACCTTGATCTTGAGAAGGATTCGAAGGTGTTTCACTTCATGGGCCAGCCGGACGAAACACGCCACCTTGTTGTCGGAAATGAGCAAGCTGTCCTTTCACCTGCCTGGTCTATTCACTCCGGCGCAGGAACATCAAACTACAGCTTTGTATGGGCGATGGCTGGAGAAAACTACACATTTACGGACATGGATGTCGTTCCGTTGGATGGGCTGAAGTAAGATGAGTTATCTACATGAGGCCTTTTCATTAGAAGGAAAAACAGCGCTGGTGACAGGCCCTGGAACAGGGATAGGCCAAGGAATTGCCAAAGCGCTGGCCGGGGCTGGCGCTGATATTATCGGCACATCGCATACAAGCAGTCTGTCTGAAACACAGCAGCTTGTGGAACAGGAAGGCCGGGCATTTACGTCTTTTACATTGGACTTGAGCAAGCCGGAAATGATAAAGGATGCTGCAGCTGAGCTGTTCGAAAACAGGCAGATTGATATCCTTGTCAATAATGCCGGCATTATTCACCGGGAAAAAGCAGAGCATTTCCCAGAAGAAAATTGGCAGCACGTACTGAATGTCAATCTAAACAGCTTGTTTATTCTGACACAGCTGGCAGGCAGACAGATGTTGAAAAGAGGTTATGGAAAGATTATTAATATCGCCTCCCTCCTGTCTTTTCAAGGCGGGATCCTCGTTCCGGCTTACACCGCGAGCAAACACGCTGTTGCCGGTTTGACAAAATCATTTGCAAATGAGTGGGCAGCGTCCGGTGTTCAGGTCAACGCAATTGCCCCGGGCTATATTTCTACGGCGAATACAAAGCCTATTCGGGATGATGAAAAGCGAAATGAAGACATATTAAAGAGAATTCCTGCCGGCCGCTGGGGCAAAGCGGATGATATTGGCGGGACTGCAGTCTTTTTAGCATCACGTGCTTCAGATTATGTAAACGGACATATTTTAGCAGTTGATGGCGGCTGGCTATCCCGCTGACAAATAAAAAAGCTGACGAACTTGATCGTCAGCTTTTTTCCATTACATCATTTGAGGTTCAACAGGCAAGACCTTTTTGACTTCATCAATGATGCGTGCATTTTCTCCGCCAGCGTAAATGTGAATTGAGCCGCTGTCTTGATTCGAACGAATCAGACGCCCGATGCCCTGCCGTACGCGCAATAACATATATGGCAGATCCACTTCTTCAAACGGATCTTTTTTCGCCCCGTTGCGTTTTGCTGTAAATACAGGATCATGAGGCGGGAACGGCAGAGACCAAATGGTAACATTCTTCAATGCGTCACCAGGAATATCGAGTCCTTCCCATAAGTGAACCGAACAAAGTACTGTTTCCTCTTCCTCTTGGAATTTCTCCACTAAGCTGCTGATTTCTTCATCACCTTCAAAATAAATCGGATACGGCAGCTCCCAGGCCGCCGACAGCTGTTTAAACTCGTTTAGTTCCTCAAAAGAAGGGAAAAGCACCAGCGTTCTGCCTTTATAACGCTTGATTGTTTCAATTGTTTCAGCTGTTTTTTGTTCAGCTGTCATCTCTGTTTTTGCATATAGATTAACGGTCATCTGCTCGTCATAATCATAAGGAGAATCAACGGTTAATGACAAATAATCACGAATCCCGAGACTGTCGGCAATATAAGCAAACGAACCGCCTTCTGACAGCGTAGCAGAAGAGAAGATATAAGGAATTTTCTTAGAGAACACTTTTTCGCCAAGCACTTCCGCCACTGTTCTCGGCATCACAACAAAGGTTGATTCCGTTTCCTTTTGCTCCAGCCAGCTGATCGCATCCTTTTGATACAGAGATAATGAATACGCCATTTGTTCTACATATTCTTCCACAACTGACAGCTCGTACTGATCAATCGTGTACATCTCAGACTCGAATACAAGCGCTTCACCGATTTTATCAAGTAAACGGCAAAGCTCGTCCGCCGCCTTTTTGACACGCTGGTCATTTTTTATTTCTAAACGATGTGAACCGGCTACTTCTTTTGATTCTTCAGAAAGAACATAGAAAAATTCGTCGTTTGCAGCAAGCGCGTCTTCAATCAGTTCTGCAAACTCTTCTCTAATGTCATTTTGCAGCAAACGTTCTAAAAACAATTCAAGAGTGGACTGCTTCACTCTGTAGGTTAGCGCTTTTTGCGCGGCAAACTCTAACAAATGTCCTTCGTCAAATACAACCGCGCTATGATCAGGCAAGAGCGGCAGTTGGCCCTCTCGTTTGCGTGATTCTTCCGTCCACACATGCTCCATATAAAAATCATGGGAACAAATGATCAGGTCCGTTGACTTGCGGTAGTAATCTCTGGAAAGCGTCAAACCGCATCTGTGTCTCATATCACAAGTCAGACAATCCTGAAACGAATCGTAGCTTACGTCAGACCATTCTTCATTCGATAGATTTGCGTACTGCTTGCGGTCGCCATACGGATAAAAGCGCTGCATCGCCTGTGATTCATGGACAAACGACGGTAACGATTCATAAAGATCCAGCCATTTATCATCATCAGACCGCTGCATTGTTTTTTCAAGCTTCTTCAAGCATAAATATTGCTCATGTGACTTCGACAGCCTTGTATCTATTTTCAGATCCAAATGCTCAGCGAGCTTTGAAATATCGCCCTCTTTTTTCACTAGCTGTTCGATTAATGTTTCATCAGCACAAGCGATAATGGCGGGTTTACCGACATATCTTGCATAGCTGATCGCGAAAAGAAGATAAACGAGCGTTTTCCCTGTTCCCACTCCTGCTTCGGCAAACATGACTTTTTTCTCTTTAAACGCCCGCTCCAGCTGAAAAGCCATAAATACTTGTTCATCCCGAAGATCAAACCCTTTTTCGGGAAGGATATCGTAAAACACGTCACCAATCCAATTATTCAATTCTTCATAAAAATTCTTTGTTTTCGTTAAAGAAAAAGGCAAACGTGATGTTGTCACCTAGTTTCAACCCCCAACTATTCGACATTCAGACCACCAATAATATCATTTCCCGCTGATGAATACAATAAAAAAACTTGGCAATGCCAAGTTTTTTGCAGCTTACTTTCGATTGATCACATGCGACGATAAAAAAGGATGGTCTGTTGAATAAATATGTTCCACCGCTTTTTCTAAATCATTTTGCGCATGCGACATCACAGACGGAGACGAATCAGCCCCGAGCTCCTTCAGCTCGCTTGCTGTTGCGTCAAGCGCCCTTTGAATCAGATTAAAATGTTCGCTGTTCAGCATGAGATCACCTCTGATGGAAATAATCATCATTGTATGCGAACTTTTCATTATATATACATGCTTTCCGCATGTTTTCACCGAAACATGTACAAACTACATTTGATATTCCTAACCGGATTATCCGTCTTATCAACAATATTCTATCAGGGAGTGATGTTGACATGAGTTATAGAAATCGATTAGATCAGCATTCTGAACTGTTTCATCACAATTGGACACGGCCTAAACGTTCTAAGTCTCAAGTAAACGGTCACACTGAAATGTCCCAAACCAACATTATATTGAGAAGCAACGCGAAAGCGCACCGTTGGTAACGATAGAATATGGCTGAAAGATGAAAGAAGACGCATGCATAGCGTCTTCTTTTTATGCGTTTTCTGTATTCTTGCGCTGCGGTCTAACTTTAGACCAGTATTGATAATAATCCGTTTTAATAAATCCGTTAAAGAGCTTTCGTTTCTTCGTCGCTTTTCTGCCGTATGCTTCCTCAAAATTCTCATTTGATGTCAGCATATACACAGACCAAGTATCAAGCGGTTCAAACGCCTGTCCCATTTCTTTATACATCTGCTCAACGGCTTTTTTCTCGCCGAGTCGCTCTCCGTAAGGCGGGTTGCCGACAATCACGCCAAACTCCAAATTTGTCGTGAAGTCTTTGACCTGCATCTGCTTAAATTGGATTAAATCCCCCAAGCCCGCTTCTTCTGCATTTTCTTTTGCGATTTGAACCATGCGGTGGTCTATATCGCTTGCGAAAATCGTAAGCGGCTGGTCATAGTTTGCCTTTTCTTCGACTTCAAGCCGCGCTTTATCCCACAGCTCTTTGCCGATCCATTCCCAATTCTCTGAGACAAAATCGCGGTTAAATCCCGGAGCGATGTTTTGCCCGATCAGCGCGGCTTCAATCGCGATTGTTCCGGAACCGCAAAAAGGATCGACAAATGGACGGTCTGGGGTCCAATTGGTTAATTGCACTAAAGCGGCAGCAAGTGTTTCTTTAATTGGCGCGCCGCCCTGATCGATACGATATCCGCGTTTGTGAAGGCCTGTCCCTGACGAATCCAGCATAATAACGGCCTGATCTTTCAATAAAGAAATCTCCACCTTATACTCGGCACCTGTTTCTTCAATCCAGTCATTGGCTTTGCCGGACTGGAGCTTAAGCTTTTCGACAATTGCTTTTTTGACGATTCGCTGACAGTCAGGAACGCTTGCAAGTGTTGATTTCACCGATTTCCCAATGACAGGGAACTTCCCGTTTTCGGGTATAAATGAGCGCCAGTTAATCGCTTTCGTTTTTTCAAACAGTTCATCAAACGTTTTCGCTTTAAAAGAAGCAACCTGTACCTTTATGCGGTCGGCTGTTCTAAGCCAAAGGTTTGCACGGCAAATGGCAAGCGCATCACCTTCAAAAATAACTTTTCCGTTATCAACTTTGCATTCGTACCCTAAATCTCGTACTTCCTTTGCAACAACAGCTTCAATGCCCATCGGCGCCGTTGCAATTAGTGTATACTTCGTCATCGTATCACCCTGTCTTTTAAAACTTTTCTCTTTTCAAGATAAAAGCTCTCCTTATACGGGAGAGCTTGTTTTCATCATTTTAAATGTAAGTGGTCTAACGTTCTGTAAGCCATGTTTTGTTCCGTCGTACTGCAAACGGCTCATCACCTCGTACTCGGGCGGCAATCATCTATCTACAGAAAGCATTCTGTCCTTCTCTCCGTTGAATTCCGTTAAGAAGGTTCCCCTACCAAAATTTGGGTTTCTCGCTCGAGGGGTTTACCGCGTTCCACTCTCACCATTTCTAGTGAGACTTCGTCACTGTGGCACTTTCAAGGATACTCAGCCATATCCAAAGGACGTAGGCTTTTTTCCTGCCGTCAGCCTCTAAAAGGCTGCCCTAGCTTATGACTTCGCTAGGCACGAACACTACGGGCATCTCAGCACCGTGCGAGCATGGACTTTCCTCTACAGATTCAAGATCTGCAGCGATTACCCGAACGTTAAGAACATGAATTATTATATAACAACTGATTGCAATTTACAAGCGCCATTTTTTTCAAGCGCGATCAATCATAAAGCTTGCTGCCAAAAACGTGTTTTTCTAAGTTGGACAGCCGTTTTAAAATATCAAAGTTCGTTGTGTTAGATTGCACAGGCTGTTTTTTGCTGGCTTCTTCAAGCTGTTTTTTCAGCTGCAGGTTTTCCTGCTGCAGTTCTTCGATTTCTTGATGGAAGGTTTCATAATCCTTAATAATCATATCTAAGAATTTGTCAACGTCTTCTTGCTTGTAGCCTCTAACGCCTGTTTTAAATTCTTTTTCCAAAATTTCTTTCGCAGAAAGCTTTACTTTATCAGCAAGCATCTTTTTCACCTCGTATCGTGAATCATCACATATATTTTTTCAGAAATCTGTACGGTTGTCAAATTTCTCTTATTGCTATGAGTAGTTGTCTTCCTCTACTGTCACTCTCAAGTCATCCATTGTAATAAAGTAAATGGGATAGCCATCGCGTTGGCGTCTCTTTTCAGCCGTTTCAAGCATGTACTTTGGAGATCCTTCCCTCTCAGGATCATATAAAAGCATCAGCGCGTCTGATTTGTCAATGAAGAACTGATTTTTTTGTTTAAACTGAAGCGGGCTTTCATACGGCCTGTGTGTCAGGCTTTCTTCAAAATCAGCCTGTGCAAGAACCGCTTCATATTGCTCTTTATTAGGATCTTTCCAGTTCTTTTCCTGCTCGTAAAAAGGTGTGATCACAGCTACCTTTAAGTCGGGGTATTCCTCCTGCAGATCATATGCGGCTTCAGCAGCCCACAGTTCCGCTCCAAGCTGGCCCGATATTAAAATCCATTCTAAGCCCTCATCCAGAAATCCGATTAACCGGTTTTTGATCGCTTTTTTTATGTAATAAAGCGCCTTATCATCCTGTTTGAAAATCCCGAGTTCAAATGGCTTGTATCCTGTTACCGCCAATACTTTCATTACTTCACCTGCTTTAAAAAATGGGGCTCACATTGGGCCCCATTTTGATGTGCTGTTTGTTTACACCATCAAGCTGCACGTTTCCATACTAGTCGCAGCAAGGTCTTCCTGCTTGAAAATGCTGATGCGTTGCGGGATCAACATTTGAGAAAGTGTGTGGAAAGTAGTGAACGTGCTGAAAATGCTGGTGGTTTACGTTTGTTGTATGCTGTGGGTGAATATGCGGCACGATAGTCTTCGAAAACGTATGGTGTTCACAGCAATGAGTAGGATGGACAATTGGAGCCATCATATGCGGTCTGCAGTGATGCATGATAAAATCCCCTTTCCATAAACTTTATTACAATACTAAGCTATGAAAAATGAGGGGTACATGTTCTGATGCAAAGACCTATTTTAAAAGTGTACAAGTAAGCTGTCTTTAAAGTTTGAAAACACAAAAGCAATCAAAAATACCACAACAAAGAACAAGTAAAAAACACCCTTATACATACCAACTCTCCCTTTAAAAATAACTAACGTCATTTTACAGGATTCGCCGCCATTCTACAACAAAATCAACGTGAATTCAGCAAAAAAATTCATGGCGAAACAAGTCGTCTTTTGCGCTTTCCCGGGGAATATTTAAGAGGAATATTTCCTCTTCAGCCGGGCGATTCTCACATGCAGTTTTTCTGTTTCTTTTTCTGATAAAAATGCCGCATCGCTAAGTAATTGTTCTGTTATATGCAATGCTTTCCCGAACGCTTTTTTCTTATGCTCTAAAAATTTCGCGAGCTCTATCACAGCAGCGTATCTGCACTTCTCGTTTTGGGAGCGGGACAGCTTTTCCCAAAGCGCCACTGCTTCTGCCGGCCGGTTTTGTTTTTTGTACAGGAGCGATAAATCGAGCATCGCTCTATCTTGATCCTCAAACGACTTTTCTTTAAGCGCTTCAAGCTGTTTGACCGCCTGATCCGTTTCTTTATGGGCCATAAACCATTTCGCCATTGCATAAGCTTCACTGTGCTCTTTGGGCGCATGTGATTCTGAAAGAATTTTTTTAGACATATGAATGTACAATGAAATGAGCGATAGCACATCCATTTCATTATGATGCAGGACACCTTTTAGAAGGTCAGGCTCTTGCGCCTTGATAAAATGAAAGTAAAGCATTGGCGCCAAGTAGCCCGGTGTATCTTCTTGTCTGCGGATGCCGAGCTCCTCTTTTTCTACAGTGCCAAGTGAAACACGGTCCATTTTATGTTTCCACAGGCGTCTGGCTCCATGCAAAAGGTCAAAGTGGCCGAACTCCGGAAGCTTCGGAAGTCTGTCACGGATCAAGGTGTGTCTTGTTTTCACCTGCGGCCAATCAAAGGCTTTTCCGTTGTAGGTCACAAGTGATGTAATGTCAACCTCGCTTAAAAAGCTTTGATATAAAGCGACTTCATTCCCCGGTTTGGGCAAAAGATGCTGTTTGACTGTCACTCGGTCTTCATATACTCTCGCATGGCCAAGCAAAAAAATGGCGTTGCCGGCTCCGCCTCCAAGACCGGTTGTTTCTGTATCAAAGAAAAAGAGACTGTTTTTCTTATACCCTTTTGCTGACAACGTATGCGACAGGCTGCTTTGATTCCACAGTTTGATTACTTCATCAAGTTCAGAAAAACTGTATAATCCGTGACGGTGAGAAAGCGGATATTCCACTTCTCTGATGAGGCAGTATTCATCTTCGAAGAAAAAAGGCCTCATGCCAAAAGCCTCCCACTCCTCTAGAAACGGGATGTCAGCATGTTTTTGAACAAAGTGGTTTTCTTGTTTGCCTGCTTCTATCTTATGTTCTCCTTCGTCGAGCACCATATGCTTTTTCATCCGCTGGAGTTTCCCTTTTAATGACATATCTGACCTCCCTCCTTACGACATTTGATCCAACAGCTGCAAAATTCTTTCTTTTGCTTTTATCCCTTCTATTTCGGTACCTATACAAGACGGACAGCCGTCATGACAAGGACATCGTTTAATGAGCTGTTTCGCCGCTTCTTTGATGTCCGAAAAACGTTTGTAGACTTCCTCAGCCAAACCGATACCGCCCGGATAATGATCGTATAAAAAGATCGTAGGCAATCCCGTATGGGCGGCCTTGATTTGAGAAACGACATGAACATCGTTTCTGTCACACATAATATACACAGGGACAATATGCTGCAGCACATTTGAAATGCCAAAAAGCAGCTGTTCCAGCGTCTTTTCCCCGATGTCTGCGTCTGCTGTTTTCATTTCGAGCCAAGCTGCACTTGTATGCAGTTCTTCTTCCGGCAAATGAATAGGTCCAGACCCAATATTTTCAAAAGTGGTCATTTTTATTTTTTTGAATATGGTCGGCAGGGCATTGACAGTGACGTCTCCGTAGTGCAATGACGTACGGCTTTTTTCTTTCGTTTTATCGATTTCTAATACCTTCAGCTGAACTGCCAGATTTGCATCCGTATAGTATTCGACATCAACTTTTCTGACATAAGCCTTTTTATGGTCCCAATCAAGCTTCTCTACTTGATACTGAATGCCTTCGTGCAAATAAATCGCTTCATCATGCAAAAGCGTCATCGCACTAAAACGATCCATTTCACCGATAATCCTTACATTAGCAATATCCGACTGATCAACTATGACGACATTTTCTTGTGATGCAGAACGCAAACTGATGTTTGAAGCAGGGAACGACTCACTTGCCCAATGATACCGATCGCCGTTGCGGTGAAGAACAGCCTCTTCCTGAAGATACTCAAGAATATCACTTACATCCATGGGCCCAAACTCTTCATCATCTCTAAAAGGAAGCTCATAAGCCGCACACTTTAAGTGGTCTACTAAAATAATCAAATTCTCCGGATTGATTCTTGCAGATTCCGGTGAACGGTTAAAAAAGTATTCAGGATGGCGCACAATATATTGATCGATCGGCGTTGAATTGGCGACCATGATAATCAAAGACTCACCGTGTCTTCTGCCGGCTCGTCCCGCCTGCTGCCAAGCACTTGCCACACTTCCGGGATAACCCGTCATCACGCACACTTGCAGCTGGCCGATATCAACACCAAGCTCTAAGGCATTCGTACTGACCACTCCTAAAATCTCGCCTTCTCTCAGACCTCTTTCGATTTCTCTTCGCTCTTTCGGAAGATAGCCTCCCCGATAACCTCTGATTGACTTTCTTCCAATTTCTTTTTTCACAAGCTTCTGAATATGGCTTAAAATAATTTCCACCCGGACCCTGCTTCTGGCAAAAACAATAGTCTGGACTTTGTTTTTAAGGAACTCTTTCGCCAATTCATTCACTTCTGCTGTTGCGCTCTTTCTAATATTCAGCGGTTTGTTCACAATTGGCGGATTATAAAACACGAAGTGCTTCCGTCCGCTCGGGGCACCATTGTCATCGACCAGCCGCATCGGTTTGCCTGTCAGCTGCTCCCCCAATTCCTTCGGGTTGGCAATCGTTGCGGAAGTACAAATAAATACCGGATCACTTCCATAAAACCGGCAGATCCGCTTCAGCCGCCGGATCACATTCGCCACATGGCTCCCGAACACACCTCGATACGTATGAAGCTCATCGATGACGATATACTTAAGATTCTCAAACAAACTGACCCATTTCGTATGATGCGGAAGAATGGCAGAATGCAGCATATCGGGGTTTGTAATGACAATATGACCTGCTTTTCTCACCTTTTGCCTGATTGCAGGAGACGTATCTCCGTCATATGTAAAGCTTTTAATATCAATGCCCATTTCATCAATGATTTCATTCAGCTCGCTCTTTTGATCTTGTGCCAGCGCTTTAGTCGGAAATAAATATAGCGCCCGGTTTGTTTCGTCTTGGGCGATGGACTGCAGGACTGGGAGGTTATAGCATAACGTTTTTCCCGATGCGGTTGGCGTTACGGTAACGATGCTTTCTCCATTTTGCACATAATGAAAAGCGGAGTATTGGTGGGTATATAGTTTATCAATGCCCCTTTTCGATAGGGCTGCTTTTATTCTCTCGTCTATACTTTCAGGCATCCGCCTTGTTCTTGCTTGACGAGGCTCTATTTCATGCCAATTCACAACGTTTTCATTTCCTTTTAACTCAGAAATGAGCTCAGTCAGTGATTTCTTTTTCATTCTTTACACCTCTTTGTCAAGTACAGTTTACCGAATATTTGTTTGCATGGCTAGGTGCAAATTTTATACAGTCGAACAAAAAAAGCAAGGCATACGCCCTGCTTATTTCGCTTTTATTGTGAGGAGCATTGTTTCGCCTTTGCGTGCCGCCTTTTCGCCTGCCGGCACGATAGATCCTACAGCTTCACCATTCATAATAACGATTGGGATGACTGTGCTGCTCGCTTTTTCTTTTATTAACTCCAAATCACACGTAATCAGCGGGTCACCGACCTTCACCTTGTCCCCTTCTTTAATGTGTGCAGTAAACCCTTCTCCGTTCATATTGACCGTTTCCAGCCCAACATGAATTAACAGTTCAATTCCGGAGCGTGTCCGAATGCCAACTGCGTGTTTGGTGTGGAAAATCTGAATCACTTCACCTTCAGCAGGTGAAACGATTTCACCGTTTGAGGGTTCCACCGCTATTCCTTCCCCCATCATTTTCTGTGAAAAAACAGGGTCCGGCACATCTGCCAGGTCCATTACCGTACCGTCTGCCGGAGAATAAATAACCTCTTCTGTCACTTTTTCCTGAGTTTTGCCCATTCCGAATAATTTTTTCAGCAATGTGTTTTCTCCCTTCTCATTCACTACAACCGTTATCCCTTCATTCACCACTATTTAACCACACTTTCAAATTTGCTTCAATTTATAACAACATCTGGCATAGACGCATACTCTGGTTAAAAAAGGCGGTGGCAAATGTGGCATTCTATGATGAGAAAAAGAACGAACTGCAAAAGAAAGAAGAAATCATCTCAGAGGCAATGGACCAGCTTTTTCAATCCTCAGCATTCGGCAACCTTATAAGCGGATTTCAAAACCTGATCAATTCGAGTTTAACGGATGTGCAGACGACCGTAGATCTCAGAGAAAGAGATACCGGGCTGTATGTCGATATCACCATTCCGGCGACATTTCGAGATGGCGATATCGTCGTTGATATTGCGTCCAGATATCTGCATGTAACACTTCAAGAAAAACAGAAACAGCAACATGAGGCCAGTTTTACAAGCATGACAAGAACGGTCCAGCTGCCTTATGAAGTGCGCCAAGAAGATATGGAAACATCTTGGAATGAGCAGACAATGACACTTTTCTTTCCAAAACATAAGCATGAATGATCAATTCATTCATGCTTCTATCATTTAAAAAAGCTGGTAAATCCCTTTATTAAAGATCCGACCTGATTCATCGCACTCATCACTTGACCTGTCGTATCCATCATTTTATTAAAATCAATTTGCCCGTTGGCTTTTTTGAATTGCGACATAATGCTTTGAAGTTGTGAGGGCTGCTGCTGATTAGGCCTTGGGATTGGATAAGGGTTGGAAAATACAGGCGGCTGCATAGGCATCGACTGGATCGGGACATACGGCTGATAATAATCCTGCTGCCCATAATGAGGCTGCGGGTAGTATTGCATAGGTGAAGCCTGCTGATCATATCCTTGCATTTGCTGAGGATAATAATAGCCCATTTGCCGAGGATAGCTTTGAGAACTCCTGTTCATTGCGATTCCCCCTAAACTCAACATGTTTCTCTTCTATATATGTATGAATGAAGTCTACCGTTTGTGTCACAGGTCCTGATTCGCGTTTGTCAAATTGTGTCGAAAGTTTAAATTTTTTAAAAACAGAAAAAAGTCGAATCATTATGGTACCATATTTTCAATACAGATGAGAGGGGATGCACCATAATGAACGTATCATACTTAAGCAAACGTTTTGCAGAAATGAAGAAATATGAAACAGACTGTATGAATAAACTGATGGACTTTGCCAAGTTCCTCTATATTCAAGGACATCTTAACACAACTGAGTTTCGTAACAGTATGAAGGTTCTCGAAGCAAATGGAGCAGAAAGCCCGGCATATGAGCTGAATTAATGTCAGGCCCCCCTATAACAATTTGAAAAGAAGACAGCCTTTATCGGCTGTCTTCTCTTGCCATTTCATCCTTTACCGCGTGCAATGTATAAAGGACTGACTCAGTGATGTCCTTGAAACGTTTTTTATGAATATGATGAACATATGATTGAAGGACCAATTCCAGGAAATTATCCTTTACGGTCTCGATTTGCTCTCTATGCACATATTTCGGGCGGCGGGCTTCTATCAATTCAAGCGCTCCTTTCGCCCATCGAGCCGCCAGATCATCATTCTCTTCAACTGCTGGCTTTATCGTCTCAAAAAAATCATAAGAATGATCACTGTTTTTTCCTTCCTGGTATCGATCAGCGCCTTTTTCAGCAGCTTCAATCATTTGCTCGGTCATTTCAAGCAATGTTTGTGATTGCAATATCTTTCACCTCAATGCATATCGTACCAAATTTCGCTCGCAAATTCAGCCGATGCGGTATACCTTTTCAAATGCATACCTGTGTTCAGGTGATTGATACAGCTCATTTATACAAATATGAAGGTCCATAATCTCATCTTCCAGCACACTCAGGCGCTCGCTTTCCGTTTCCCGCAGATCAGCCTCAAATGCGTTTAAAGAATGATTCAAGCTCTGCTCAGCTCGGGTTAATTCGTCTTCTATATCAGAAAGCATACGGAGAATATCTGTCTTGCTTACGTAACCGGACATTCGTGTACCTCCCTTTCCTTGTCTCTCCCGGTTAACATTCTTTGCTCTTCAGGCTCTTTCCTTCCTCATGACAAAACTAGAAGCAAATCGCCAAACAAACAGGTATTCCACGAAAAGCTGAAGTTTTCGACAAAAACACCGCAAACATTGTATGATCCTCCCCTTTAATGCAAACGATATTTATGAGGAGGTGCCGTATGAAAACAAGACCGAAAAAAGCCGGCCAGCAAAAAAAGTCTGAATCAAAAGCAATCGATTCTTTAGATAAAAAACTAGGCGGCCCGAACCGTCCTTCTACGTAAGAAGCAAGGAATTTCCTTGCTTCTTTATTTTTTCAGCCAATGCTCCACCGCAAAAAGCGCATGAAGCTGGCGTTTTTTATGTAAATACCAGTCTGTCAATTCAATCTGCTTCGGCAATTCTTCACGCCTAAACAACGCTTTCTTTATCTTTCTATGAAACCAATCCGTTTTCTTTCCGTCTAATGAGTGGATTAACTCAGGGTAGCATGTCCTTAGCATAGGAGATGTTCTTTTTGTGATTCCGATCATTTTTTCCATATCAAAACGGGAGCCTGTGTGCGGCACTGAGTGCAAAAAGTGATAAAAAGAAGCGAACAATTCTGGGCTGAACAGCAATTGAGACAGCTGCTTTCCCAGCCTTATCCTTTCTTCAGTCTTTGAAAAACGTTTCACTGAAATGCCGTAAAGAACCCCGTCTGCAGCAGGAAAAATAACGGTATTAAAATGAAACCAATCACTTAAATAAAAAGGAATCGTGTCAAAAACGTTCTTTTTAAACGAAGGATTTTGTATAATAGGTGTTTGGATAGTGTTTTGTTCATTTATAATGAGGGCATACATCAGCCGCTCCGTGTTTCGCTCATGCCAAAAACGGGCCCATTCTTCCGTCATAAATTGTGAGACGCCAAACATATGCAGATGATGGAACAGCGGTTTCCCGATTTTTTTTGACCAGTGGTACAAAAGAAGCTGCGGATAGGCATCCGAAAAAATAAGCCAGTTCGCTCTTTCATAGGCTAAAAAGAACCACTTCTGCTGTCTCTCACGGAGTCCTAGCTGAAACAGACTGCCTTTTAAGTCAGTCATTGACCAGCCGGCATTGCGAGAAACGAAAGATGCCAAGAGCGACCATTTGATTTCCGGATGACGGTCATAAAATGCTTTATATGCGTTCGTTCTTGAAATGTTATCTGCGTTTTTTGCTTTTGTCTGCCGCTCAATACGGCTCAAAAGCTTTCTGATGGTCTGTTGTTCTTTCACGTTCATTCACTTCCGTCATGAATAGTTTAATAAGGAGGATGAGAAAGTGATTCGGTATCCTAACGGAAAAACGTTTCATCCGAAACATTCGGTTTCATCCCAAAACAGTCAGAAAAGGGCCCCGTCTTACAGTAATCGCGGAATGACCCTCGAAGATGACTTAAACGAAACGAATAAGTATTATCTGACAAACCAAATTGCCATCATACACAAAAAGCCGACACCTGTTCAAATTGTAAATGTCCATTATCCAAAAAGAAGCGCCGCAGTGATTAAAGAAGCTTACTTTAAACAATCATCGACAACAGATTATAACGGGATTTACAAAGGGCGGTATATTGATTTTGAGGCGAAAGAAACGAAAAACAAGACCTCTTTCCCCCTGCAGAATTTCCATGACCATCAAATCGAACATATGAAGCAGGTAAAGGCTCAAGACGGTATTTGTTTTGTTATTATATCCGCTTTCGACCAAGTTTATTTTTTGGAAGCCGATAAGCTGTTTTATTTCTGGGACAGAAAAGAAAAAAACGGCAGAAAATCAATTCGCAAAGATGAGTTAGAGGAAGCAGCTTTTCCGATTTCTCTTGGATACGCACCTAGAATTGATTATATTAGTATTATTGAACAGCTTTATTTTTCGCCATCATCTAGTGCGAAAGGTTGATTAACGAAAGGTTGAGATGTTATGTCAGATCAATTTAACAGCCGTGAAGCTCGACGAAAAGCGAATAGCAAATCGAGTCCTTCACCGAAAAAAGGCAAGAAACGAAAAAAAGGCGGATTGTTTAAAAAGACCCTTTTCACTTTACTCATTCTGTTTGTTTTAGGCGTAGTCGGCGGTGCCGTTACATTTGCCGTCATGGTTTCAGATGCGCCAAAACTGGACGAAAACAAATTGAAGACGCCTTATTCATCGACAATTTATGATAAAAACGGAAAAGAAATCGCTGAATACGGTTCCGAAAAGCGGTCCTACGTCTCGATAGATGAAATTCCCGATGTTGTAAAAGAAGCCTTTATCGCGACAGAAGACGCGCGTTTTTATGAGCACCACGGGATTGACCCTGTCCGTATCGGAGGCGCCTTAGTCGCCAACTTTACAGACGGCTTCGGGGCTGAAGGCGGAAGTACGATCACACAGCAGGTCGTCAAGAACTCCCTTCTTTCACATCAGAAGACGCTGAAACGGAAAGTGCAGGAAGTATGGCTTTCACTTCAGCTGGAGCGCAATTACTCTAAAGATGAAATTTTAGAAATGTATTTAAACCGGATTTATTTTTCTCCTAGAGCATACGGAATCGGAAAAGCGGCAGAAGAATTTTTCGGCGTCACAGACTTAAGCAAATTGACTGTTGAACAAGCTGCGACACTTGCGGGTATGCCGCAAAGCCCGACAGCGTACAATCCCGTTAAAAACCCGGATAAAGCAGAAAAAAGACGGAACATTGTACTCAGTCTGATGAAAAAACAAGGATTTATTTCTGATTCTCAATATAACAAAGCGAAAAAAGTGGCAGTGAAAGACGAAGGCGTTGTATCACAGAAGGAATATGAAAAAACAAATTCAAATAAATACAGTGCGTTTGTTGAAGAAGTCATGAAAGAAATTGAAGAAAAATCTGATGTCAATCCAGGTACTGACGGATTAAAGATTTATACGACATTAGATACAAAAGCGCAAGACAAACTAGATGAATTAATGGACGGAGACACTGTCGGATTTACTGAAGGCATGCAGGGCGGCGTTTCGCTTCTTGACACAAAAACCGGAGAAGTCCGCGCGATTGGTGCGGGACGCAATCAGCCTGTCGGAGGCTTTAACTATGCTACTCAAACTAAGGCACAGCCTGGTTCGACCATAAAACCGATTTTGGACTACGGACCAGTTATTGAAAACAAAAAATGGTCTACGTATGAACAAATTGATGACTCAGCTTATACGTATTCTAACGGAAAACCTATCCGTGATTGGGACCGTAAATATCCAGGGCCTATGTCGATACGTTACGCCCTTGCCCAATCAAGAAATATACCTGCTTTAAAAGCATTCCAGGCAGCTGGTAAAGATACTGCTGTAGACTTTGCAAATGGACTTGGCCTTGGATTAACAAAAGATAATGTAACAGAGGCCTATTCTATTGGCGGTTTCGGTGGGAACGATGGTGTTTCTCCTCTGACAATGGCAGGCGCATACAGTGCGTTTGGAAATAACGGAACGTATAATGAAGCGCATTTTGTAAAGTCTATCGAATTTAACGATGGCACGAAGCTTGACTTAACGCCAAAATCAAAATCAGCAATGAGCGATTATACTGCGTTTATGATTACAGATATGCTGAAAACAGCTGTGAAGACAGGTACTGGACAGCTTGCACAAGTACCTGGTGTGGAAGTAGCAGGAAAAACAGGAACGACTAACTTTGATGAGAATGAAGTTCAAAGGTACAATATTGCTAGCGGCGGCGCCCGAGATTCTTGGTTCGTTGGCTACACACCGCAATATACAGCTGCCGTCTGGACGGGTATGGGAGAAAACGAAGCTGGAAAGAAATCACTTTCAGCTGAAGAGCAAAAAGTTGCCAAGCGCATCTTCGCCCAACTCATCGCCGATGTAGATGACGGAAGCGGATCATTTGAAAAGCCTGACAGCGTAGTGGAAGCCACTGTAGAAAAAGGCTCTAACCCCGCTAAACTGGCAGGACCGAATACGCCAAGCGATAAAAAGCTCACAGAGTACTTTGTAAAAGGCACAGCTCCTTCTACTGTTTCTAAAACATATGAGAAAGAAGAAAAAGAAGAAACAGAACAACTGTCTGGTTTAAGTGTGAAATATGATAAAGACAATCAATCTTTGACATTAAGCTGGAATTACGACGGAGATGCGACCTTTGCTGTTAAGCAATCCGTTGATGGCGGCAGCTACTCAGAAATTCAAAACAGCTCTGCAAAAGAAGCAGTGATTTCGGGTGTGCAGCCAGGATCTGTATACAAATTCGAAGTGACAGCCGTCAGTGATGAAGGGAAAAGCACAGCCTCCACATCCTATGAAGTGCCGAAAGCTGAAGATGATGAAGATAAAAAAGACCAGCAACAAACGGATGATGAAAAACAAGATGATGAGAAGACTCAGGATGATACACAAACGGATGATTCTCAAAAAGATGACGGTCAGACGGATCAAGATCAGACAGATGATTCAACAAACGATCAAGACAAAAAACAAGACAACACGAACACCAATCCGTCTGACAACAGTAACCAAGACCCATCAAACGATAACGACAACAGCAACAACCAGGATACGTCGGATGGTGATTCGAACTCAGGTAAGAATGATTCATCAGGTTCTGATACAAATAAAAACAAAACAGACACTACCGACAAAACACAAACAAACTCATCATCAACAACTGAAAAAACAAATTAAACAAAAAGCCGTCACCCTTTTGGGTGATGGCTTTTTTGTTTACAATAAAAAGCCTCCCCTAATATGGGGAGGTTCTTAACGATTCATCGCATGATATTTATAAAAATGCTTTTTCATTTCAGTAAACAGCTCATCCAACTGGATAAAGCAATGGTATTGAGTCGGCTTTAGAAGGATAAATTCCACTCGTTCGGCCCAATTGATCGGCTTTGCGGGAAATGATTTCTCCGTCAGTTCTGCCCAATCAAGCGATTTCACACGCTCACCTGCTGTCCAGTGAAACGAAGCAAGCAAACACACAATGCCCTTCAGCATGTCATTTTGATCGCATCTCGATTTTCGTGTTTGAAAGACAGGCAGAAGTGATTCTTTAATGTCTTCCCACACGTTAAATAAAAGCGGAACGTACTTGCCGCTGTCCTCCCATGGCAAAACACCTTGAGATTCCGTGCAGAAATCAAAATACACTGGGTTAACCAGCAAGACATCTTTCATATCCGAGGAGATCACCGGGCCAAGACTGCGCAAGTAGTCCTCATAGGAAGCCAACACTTCTTTCGCTTGCGTCATCGCTTCACCAGTCCTTTTTTATCTCTCTTCTGCCCTTCTCTGCACAGAGAAAGCAGCGGACATTCCGCACAGCGCGGAGACTGGGCCTTACAATGATATCTGCCGAAGAAAATAAGCCGGTGATGCGTAACGGACCAGTCTTCTTTTGGGACCTTGCGCATCAGCGTTTTTTCCACTTCCAGCACCGAGTCCTTCCACCGGCAGATGCCCAACCGTTTGCTGACTCTCTCCACATGGGTATCTACGGCAATGGCCGGCACGCCAAAGGCAACGGATACCACGACGTTGGCGGTCTTTCTTCCGACCCCTGGCAGTTTGACAAGCTCATCGCGGTCTCTCGGCACTTCTCCGCCGTAATCTTCAATTATCATTTTACTCAGTTTTTGGATGTTTTTCGCTTTATTACGGTACAAACCGATTGATTTAATATCCTGCTGAAGCTCTTCCAGCGAAACAGCCAAATAGTCTTCCGGCCGTTTATATTTTTGAAATAATGTTTTGGTCACTCTGTTTACAAGTGCATCTGTACACTGGGCCGATAAAGCGACTGCCACCACTAATTCAAAAGGGTTGGAATGAACCAATTCACACTCCGCATGGGGAAACATGTCGCCTATCTTGTCTAAACAGAATTCAATTTGTTTTAGATTTAACACGATTGTCACCTTTTCACTTTATTGTTCAAGCCAATTGTAAAAAGGAACCTGCCTTTTATACTCTTTTTGCGGTTCATTCTGCTTTGTTTGTACACGCCGGAATTTTTGACTGTGAATTTTTGCCTGCTCCACAGTTTTCAGCCCGTTTTTTTTCCATTCAAACAAAATCCGGTCAATGTAGCGGAAACTGAGTTTCCCTGATAGCACAGCCTCTTTTAACGCGTGTTTGATCAGCTGTGCGTCATGCTGATCTTGATCTTGCCATATAGCCAGTGTTTCACACTCCAAAGGTGATAATGGCCTTGCGAACTCTTCCTCAAAAATCGTATAAAGGCTTTTTTGTTCCCCTTCTGCTTTTCTTTCCTGTGTTTGATTCTGTGCAAGCTGTAAATACTCGTACAGCTTGCCCCATAAAGGCTGAAGAGAATATTTCTCAAATTTGATGCCGTTTTGGTCTTCACATTCTTCAATAAACAGAAAACCTCTTTGAATAAACATCCGCAATCTGTTTGTGCATTCCTCAATAGAAATAGACATACCTTCCTGCAGCTGATTCGGTGTAGGAAAATAAGAACCTTTTTCTAAATGCATTTTGATTTTTAACAGCAGAATAAGTTCCGTCTCATTAAGTCCAAGCTGTTTATAATTTGTAAGCAAAAGATTGGGGATTGTTGACGTTCCCTGCTCCTGCATATCAATAAATTGCTGTTTTTTCATCGTCACACCTCTTACTGTAAAGGATCGTGATTTCCCCTTTACTGTAAAAAGTCTCCCTTGCAGGAGACTCTTTTTCTTGTTTCATTGAAATGTATTACGGATACAAACGGTTCAACAGTCTTGGGAACGGAATGGTTTCACGAACGTGAGGCGCTCCGCTGATCCAAGCTACTGTCCGCTCTAATCCAAGGCCGAAGCCGGAATGAGGAACTGATCCATATTTTCTAAGTTCAGCATACCATTTATATGCGTCAGAATCCAGTCCATGTTCTTTAAGACGCGCTTCCAAAAGTTCCATATCGTGGATCCGTTCAGATCCGCCGATGATTTCTCCATAGCCTTCCGGCGCAATCAGGTCTGCGCAAAGCACGACATCCTCGCGGTCAGAAGCCGGCTGCATATAGAACGGTTTTAGGGACGTAGGATAGCGGGTAATAAACACCGGTTTGTCATAGTGTTCGGCAATCGCTGTTTCGTGAGGCGCTCCGAAGTCATCTCCCCACTCGATATCGTCAAAGCCTTTTTCTTTCAGAAAATCAATTGCTTCGTCATATGTAATTCTTGGGAACGGAGCTTTGATTTGCTCAAGTTTTGACGTGTCTCTTCCTAATGTGTTTAATTCAATTTTGCAATTCTTAAGAACTGATTGCACGATGAAAGAAACGTAATTTTCCTGCACTTGAAGGTTTTCTTCGAATTCAACAAACGCCATTTCCGGTTCGATCATCCAGAATTCGATCAAGTGGCGTTTGGTTTTAGACTTTTCCGCTCTGAAGGTCGGCCCGAAGGAGAATACTTTTCCCAACGCCATAGCTGCAGCTTCCATGTAAAGCTGACCGCTTTGAGACAGGTAAGCATCTTCATCAAAGTACTTTGTCGCAAAGAGCTCCGTTGTTCCTTCAGGCGCGCTTCCAGTCAGAATCGGCGGATCCACTTTTACGAAGCCTTCGTTATTAAAGAATTCGTAAGTCGCACGGATGATTTCATTACGGATTTTCATGATCGCATGCTGGCGTTTTGAACGCAGCCATAAATGTCTGTGATCCATTAAAAATTCCGTTCCGTGTTCTTTTGGCGTAATTGGATAATCAGTCGCTTCGTGAATGACTTCAATACCTGTCACAGCTAGTTCATAACCAAGCGGAGAACGCTCGTCCTCTTTGACAATCCCTTTTATATAGAGTGACGTTTCCTGCGTCACTGATTTAGCTGTTTGGAAAATGCTTTCTTCCACTTCCGCTTTTACTACGACACCTTGAATAAAGCCGGTACCGTCCCGCAGCTGTAAAAACGCAATTTTCCCGCTTGAACGCTTATTAGCGACCCAAGCTCCGATTGTTACTTCCTCACCTACGTGCTTATACACTTGGTTGATTGTTGTTTTCAACATATTTCCCTCCAAAACAAGAAAGACATTCGGAAGCTTATTGCCCCGCGAACTCTTTTATCATCACTTTATTATACCCGCTCTTAACTAACCGGGTCAATGCAGATAAAAAGCGGCTTTTCTGTCAGCCGCTCTTTGATCTGTTAGCTATGTTTTTCTACAAAACGTTTGATTCTGTCAACCGCTTTTTCAAGAAGATCTAACGATGTTGCGTAAGACAGGCGGACATTATCAGGAGAGCCGAATCCGGATCCAGGAACAATCGCAACTTTTTCCTCCTCAAGAAGCGCTTTAACAAATTCATCTACATCTTTAAAACCGCATGATTGCGCTGCTTCTTTTGCATTCGGGAACAAGTAAAAAGCACCTTCCGGCTTCACACAGCTGAACCCAGGGATTTCTACGAGCTTAGCATAGATCGTGTTTAATCGATGTTCAAATGCTTCTCTCATTTGTTCCAGCGGCTCAGAAGGCCCGTTATAGGCAGCAATCGCTCCGTACTGTGCGATTGATGTCGGATTTGACGTACTGTGGCTTGCAAGGTTAGTCATTGCTTTAATAATATCTTCCGACCCAGCCGCATAACCGATTCTCCAGCCTGTCATGCTGTGTGACTTCGACACGCCATTAATAATAACCGTCTGCTCTTTCAGTCTGTCAGAAAGCTGTGCAATGGAAACGTGTTTCTTTCCGCCGTATGTAAGTTTTTCATAAATTTCATCTGACACAATCAGAATGTCATGTTCAAGGCACACTTCACCAAGCGCTGACAGCTCTTCTTCCGTATACATGACACCAGTCGGGTTGCTCGGAGAGTTGATGACGATCGCTTTTGTTTTTTCCGTGATCGCATTTTTCAGCTGTTCAGGAGAAATTTTGAAATGATTTTCCTCAAGCCCTTCTACATAAACAGGCTTTCCGCCAGCGAGTTTCACCTGCTCTGGATAGCTTACCCAGTAAGGCGTTGGAATAATGACTTCATCTCCTTCATCCAAAATCACTTGGAAAAGGGTATATAGGGCATGTTTGGCACCAGTGCAGACAATAATTTGAGACGGTTTATATTCAATATTCTGGTCACGTTTAAATTTCTCTGCAATGCTGTTTTTTAGTTCAGCCAGACCACCTGAAGGCGTGTACTTCGTATGGCCTTCGTTCATTGAACGCACAGCGGCATCGATAATGTGCTGAGGTGTATTGAAGTCAGGTTCGCCTGCTCCTAAGCCGATGACATCATGGCCTGCGGCTTTCAGTTCTTTCGCTTTCGCTGTGATTGCCAGTGTGGTAGATGGTGTTAATGCGGATACTCTTTTTGCCAGTTTCAACTTGAACTCCCCCTAATTCGTCTTAAGGCGTGATATTTTTGAGAATCTTTCCAGTTGTAAAGTCCACATAACTTAAACTGTATTGACCTTCTTTGTCTAAGTACGTCACTTCCCAAAGCAGGACATTTCCTTCTCTTCCCAGGTGAACCTCTTTTTGCTTTGAAACCAACCCTTCATCCTGTATGATCTTCGCCGCTTTGTCTTTCGAGATTCCCTCTTTTGCTTCTTTTGAGAGAATTTTTGCTTTTTTATCATCAGGAACCCAGACATATAATGCAGTGCCTTTTTTATCTGTTCCTTTTACGACATAATATTTTTCTTTTCCGACAAATGTTTCGACTTGATCAACGCTGGCGAGATCGGTTTCTTTTTTAGCTTCAGCAGCTGCTGCTTCATGCCCCTCTTCCTTTTGTGCCATGGCTGATTTATAAATGTTTGCCGAGACAAGAAGTACTGCTAAAAAAATAATACCAAAAATGACGGTAAATATTAATGCTTTTTTTCTCATCTTCTCACCTACGTACGATAAATGGTAAAAACGGCTTGGTTTTTGTTTTCTTCATCCAGGGCTAGACCGAACATCAGATTGTCTCTTTTTAATGTCCGATTCAGTGTGTCTACAATTTTATACAGATCATCAGAATGCTCTACAGTAATTGTCGAAAGAATTTCGATTTTGCTTTCCATTTTTTCATCCTCCAGTTTGAACAAATATTGTTAGTCATACTCCATTTCAGGTCACGCCATACTAGTATCACAGAGCGGCAAAACCGCTTTTAAATAAAACACCATCCTACTCCCACACCGCAAAAGCCGCTTTATGCGGCTTTTTTATTCATTTCCCCTTAGAACATAGGCCTCAATCTCGCTGTCAGTCATTTCAGATACAGAGGTTGTCGGCAGGGCATCAAGAAACAGCCGGCCGTAACCAGCAGTTTTAATTCTTCTGTCCAATATGACAATCGTTCCTTTGTCTCCCGCTGTCCGCAGCAAACGGCCAATGCCTTGTCTGAAGGTCAGTACAGCTTCCGGAAGTGATACTGTTTGAAACGGATTCCGCCCTTTTTTGCGGGCAAGCTCACATTTTGCAGCATGAAGCGGATGATCAGGTGACCGGAATGGCAGCCTCACGATCATTACTGTTGTCAGCTCATCACCAGGGAAATCAACGCCTTCCCAAAAGTGATTTGTACCAAGCAAGATCGCCTGATTGGATGTTTTAAAAGTTTTCATCAGTTTGCCGGGACTTCCGCCTGTAATTCCCTGCGCCAAGAGCTGAATGCCCGAAGCGCTCATCACGTGCTTAAGCTCCTGATGAACTTTTTTCAGCATATCATGGGATGTAAACAGCACAAGGATTTTGGGCTGTTTTTCCTTTGCCATCAGTTCGATATAACGGGCCGTATCATGTATAAATTCAGTTTGCCCCGTATCTTGAATGGATTTCATTTCTTTTGGAATCATCACATGCATGCGGTCATCGTAAGAAAAAGGCGACTCAATTCTCATGGTGCGCGGGAAAAAGTCGCCCAGTCCCAGTCGCTCAATCATAAACTGAAAAGAATCTTCGACTGTAAGGGTTGCAGATGTTAGCACCACACTGTTTTTGCGCGCGAAAAACTGATCAGCCAGAAGTTCACCAGGTTCTAGCGGCTGCGCGTAAATGGCCACCGCGTTTTTTGCTCCCTTTGCGTCTATCTCAATCCAAACCGCTTCATCGTCATCAGACTCAAAGAACAGCTTCTGCAACGTTTGACAGTACTGCTGCAAACCTTTCATGCTTTTTTGATATTCATCAGCTAAAAAAACGGTTTTGCTCTTCATACCGGTCAGATGTTTTTCCATCAGGGCAGACTGTGCCTCAAAAAGCTGATGCAGATGTGTCAGCATGGAACATAGCCTCTCCGCTCCATCCGTAAGAATCGGCCAGCTTTTATCTTGGCTTTCTTTGTTCACCTTAAAAACTAGACGGTTTAAGTCTTCTTTAGGTTTTCTTCGTTTGACAAAAGAATGCACCGAGCTGAAGAAAGAATCACTTTCTGCTTGAATGTGCTGAATCCATTCTTCTAATTCAAAAAAGGAATCAACCGGCAGGCTGTTTCGCTGGAATAGCTGTCTCATCTTTTTAAGAAGTCCCTGTTCCTTCAGAGTGCCCATTCTGCTCAATTTAGTATGCAATTCTATGTACGTGGCTCTTTTTCCTAAATGTTCGCTTGCCGCACGTTCAAAATGATGTGCTTCATCGATAATAAATGTGCCGCTTTCAGGGAGCCTTTTTTTCTGGCTGCCTTCATCGGTCAGCAAAAGAGAATGGTTGGTGATCACCAAATCGGAGCGCATGGCAATCTGTTTGGCCCGCTCATAAAAGCCGGTCACATTCTCGTTGCGACTTCTTTTATAGGATTCATCGTCATAAGCCAATCTGTCCCACAGCAATTTTCCGCCTGAAGGCAAATTCAGTTCAGCTACATCCCCTGTGTTTGTCTCTGTCAGCCAAACGAGGAGCTGTGCCTTTGTCAGTACGGCATCATAATTATCATCGTCTTCATGAAGCACCTGCTCGAATTTATATAGGCATAAATAATGCGATTGCCCTTTTAAAATCGCCGCTGTTACCGGAAAAGGAAACAGATCTTGGACTATCGGCAAATCCTTTGTCAAAATCTGCTGCTGCAAAAGCGTTGAATACGTACTGATTATGACGGGCTTTTTTGATTTTTTGGCAAAAAGCGCAGCCGGAATAAGGTAGCCCATCGATTTTCCGATTCCCGGAGGAGCTTCAATCAGCGCATGCTCACGATTGGCAAACGCTTCAGCCACCTCTTTCATCATCATCATTTGGCCGTCTCTTTTTTCATACCCAGGCATTAACTCTGACAGCGCTTTTTCATTTCCCGCTTCCCAATTTTCAATCTCAAATGAGAAGTTTCCGTTTTCATTCACATGAACATCTATAGATTCGGGTTCTCTGACAGAAAAGGAAGAAAAGCGCGCATATCCCGGTATCTCGGTATGTCTGTTTTCATAAATGAACATATCCAACAAATGCGTCAGATCACTGATAAAATGCTGCGAAAGCCTTCTTAACTGCTTTAATGTAGGATAAGGAAGCTGCCGCAGCTTTTCAAGGATTTCCAAAAAAATAAGCCCTGTCACTTCAGCGTCGCTGTCAGCCCGATGCGGCTGATCATGCCGCAGCTGAAGCTCATCGCTTAATTCGGTCAGCTTATACCCTTCAAATCCCGGAAAAACAATACGGGAGAGTTCAACAGTATCCAGCACTTCACAATCCGGGAGCTGAAAGCCTGCCTTATGTAACTCATATTTGACAAATCCAAGGTCAAAATGGATATTGTGGGCGACAAAATAAGCACCGTCAAGCAAATGGAACACTTCTTCGGCGACAGCCTCAAACGGCTGTTCATGCTCTACCATTTGATTAGAAATTCCAGTAAGCTGCTCAATAAAAGCAGGTATGGATTTATTTGGATTAATGTATTTTGAAAACCGCTCAGTAATTTGTCCATTTTCGATTACAACCGCTGCGATCTGTATGATTTTATCGCCTTTCTTCGGCGAATTCCCTGTTGTTTCTACATCTATAACAACGAACCGTTGCTTATTCATTAAAATGGACACCTCAATTCTTGCATACGACAAAAGTGTAACACGTTTTGTGCGGAAATGGAGCGGCAAAACCGTTTTACTCTCAAAATCTTAAAAGAAAACCCCCGATAAAGGGGGCTTTTCTTTTACAAAATTGTTCGGGCTGGTTCGTTCCCCAGCATTTGTTCAATTTTGTTTTGATCATTCAGAACAGCCACTTTCGGCTCGTGGCTTGCCGCTTCTTGATCAGACATCATTTTGTAGGAAATAATAATGACCTTATCGCCTTCCTGCACAAGGCGTGCGGCTGCACCGTTTAAACAGATGACGCCGCTTCCGCGTTTCCCCGGAATAATATACGTTTCCAGACGTGCTCCATTATTATTATTTACAATTTGCACTTTTTCATTAGGAAGCATTCCCACCGCATCAATGAGGTCTTCATCAATCGTAATGCTTCCGACATAGTTCAGGTTCGCTTCCGTAACGGTTGCCCTGTGAAGCTTGCCGCTCATCATCGTGCGATACATATTATATTCTCTCCATTTCCCGAATATCAATAATGATATTATCTATTAAACGCGCTTTTGAAAAAGCAACTGCAACAGCCAGAATGATCTTTCCTTCAATGTTGCTGACAGGCTCGAGTTCCGGATAGGAATAAAGCTCCACATAGTCAATGATGCCGCTTGTCGATTCAATCATTTCTTTCGCAGCTTTTATCACTGCTTCTGGATCTCTTTCACCGGCTGTGATCAGCTCCGCACTTGTTTGAAGGGCTCGGTACAGCTTAGGTGCTTCTTTCCTTTCCTCAGCTGTTAAGTATACATTGCGGGAGCTTTTGGCTAATCCGTCTTCCTCTCTGACTGTATCGACTGCAACCAATTCAATATCCATGAAGAAATCGCTGATTAAGCCATCAACAACTGCAACCTGCTGCGCATCCTTTAAACCGAAGTAAGCGCGGGTCGGCTGCACAAGGTTGAACAGCTTCGTCAGTACGATTGCAACCCCGTCAAAGTGTCCTTCTCTTGAGCGCCCGCATAAAACATCTGTGCGTCTTTCAACATGAATTGTGACATTCTTTTCACCTGGATACATATCATGAGCATCAGGCGTGAAAAGTATATCGACACCGGCGTTTTCTGCAAGGGCTGCATCTCGCTCAATATCGCGCGGATATGCTTCAAAATCTTCATTAGGACCGAATTGCGCTGGATTCACAAAAATACTCATAACGACGGCGTCATTTTCTTGTCTTGCTTTGTCTGCCAAGGTTAAATGTCCTTCATGCAGAAACCCCATCGTCGGAACAAATCCGATTGACTTCCCCTGTGACTGATATTGTCTTATGGCTTCTTTCAGCTGCGAAATATCTGTAATCTGTCTCATCTTATTTTCCTCCGTACAAGCCGTCAAGCACTGTCTGGTTCATTTGAAAGGAATGCTTTTGTTCAGGGAAAGCCCGGTGTCTTACATCATGGACATATCCGCTGATTGCTGTTTCGATTGTTTCGTCAATTCGCGTATATTGTTTTACAAATTTAGGTGTTCTTTCAACACCGTGGCCGATAATATCATGATAGACGAGAACTTGTCCGTCCGCCTTCACACCAGCACCGATTCCGATGACCGGTATGCTTAGCATCCCGGCAATTTTGGCTGTGAGTTCTGCCGGCACACATTCCAACACAAGCATCATCGCTCCTGCTTCTTCGCATTTTATACTGTCTTCTATTAATTTTTTGGCGCTTTGTTCATCTTTGCCCTGAACTTTATATCCGCCCAACACACCGACAGACTGCGGTGTCAGGCCTAAGTGACTGACTACCGGAATCCCTCCGAGCGTCAATGCGCGAATGGATTCAAATACGCCTTCTCCGCCCTCAAGCTTCAGTGCGTCAGCTCCGCTTTCCTGAACAATCGCCGCTGCATTTTTCAATGTATCTTCCTTGGACAGATGATAGGACATAAACGGCATATCCGTTACAATAAATGTATTCGGCGCGCCCCTTTTAACCGCTTTTGTATGATGAATCATATCTGCAACTGTCACTCCGACAGTTGAATCAAGGCCAAGGACGACCATTCCGAGTGAATCACCGACTAAAATCATGTCGACTCCCGCTTGTTCAGCAAGCTTAGCTGCCGGATAATCATAAGCGGTCATCATCACTATCGGATCTTCAGTCTCCTTCATTTTTAGAAAATCGAGTTTCGTTTTCATGTTTTCTCCTCCTCATGTTTAGAGGAGATGAGCTGCCGTTTTCTTATACAAGCCAAAAAACCTTCCGTTACAACGAGAAGGATTCTTCACTTTCTAAAGTTCGGCGAGTTTCATCCCTCTGTCCCAGTCCTTTTTTTGGATCAAGGCAGACTGCTGCAATGTCTATCTATTTTTATAATAGGTGCAGTTCGCAGGCGATACTGCCCAATGGAAGTATACCAAAATCAACGGGCTTGTACCAACACATTAACCCAATTCAATATCGGCAGAATAGATTTTTTTAATGCCTTCCTTCGTTTCTAAAAGAAGAACACCTTCATCATCTATACCTAACGCCTTCCCGTAAAACGTTCCGTTTAACGTTCTGGCCCTCATATTCGTGCCGATTCCCAGCGCATAGCTTTCCCACAAAAGCTTAATCGGCGTAAAACCGTGCGTCATATAATCCCGGTACCGTTTTTCAAAGCAAAGTAAGATATGCTGAATGACGCCGGCACGGTCAATTTTTTGTCCGGCAGCTTGGCTGAGGCTTGTCGCGATGTCCTTCAGTTCATCTGGAAAATCATCCGTCTGCTGGTTAACATTAATGCCAATCCCGATGATAACCGAACGTACGCGATCTTCCTCGGCCTGCATTTCTGTTAAGATGCCGACTGTTTTTTTTCCATTAATCAAAATATCATTAGGCCATTTAATATCGGTTTGGATGCCAGCTGCCTCTTCTATTCCCTGCACAACAGCTACTGCAGCAAGCAGTGTGAGCTGCGGCGTTTTTTGGAGCGGAATGTCTGGGCGTAAAATCAGGCTCATCCAAATGCCGTTCCCCTCTTGAGAGTGCCATACCCTTGACATTCTCCCTCTGCCGGCTGTTTGTTTGTCAGCCACCACGAGAGTACCTTCCGGTGCGTTATCATTCGCAAGCTCATGCGCCGTTTTTTGGGTACTGGAAAGAACGTCATGATAAAAAAGATTCTGGCCCATTGCCTCCGTTTTCAGTCCGAAGCGAATCTCGCTTTCACTGAGTTTTCCGGGCTTTTTGACGAGCCGATATCCTCTTCTTCTGACGGCTTCCACTTCATAGCCCTCTTTCCGAAGCTCTTCAATATGCTTCCATACAGCAGTTCTGGAACAGCCGAGGGCATCGCTGATTTTTTGGCCGGAAATAAATTCACTTCCGGCCTGAGAAAATAATTCAATAAGGTCTTTTCTTAATGTTGACCGCATGTCTTCAGCCACTCCTCTATGTGCTTCTTTTGATTGGAGAGCTTTCCCGTCACAACAGCCTGCTCGATCTGCTGTAATTCTTCCGACACCCATTTTCCGGCGGGCCGGTTTCGAAGCGCAAGCAAATCCTTACCCGAGATATCAAGATCCTTAAGGCTTTTAATCGGCAGGCTTTGATAAGCATTTTGAATGTCCTTCAGCTTTTCTTCATCCAGTTTTTCGTTTTGCCGAAGCTGCGATATTTTGACCGCTGAAAGCAATGATTTTTCTCCAGCTTTATACATTGACATAGGATCAAGGCTCTGGCTATACGTATGGGCAATATGAATCGCTTCCTTCATCACTTTTCCCGGGAGCTTCCATGCTTTCAGAAAAAGCGGCGCATCTTTCGTATCTATGTCAAGATCTATTAAAAGCGCGGCCCACAGCTCCTCTCGGGAGGTTAAAGCGGAAAACGGAAACTTGCTCGCCGCCATCAGGTTCTCTCGTTTATGATAAAAACCAGGCAGCTCCTCATACAGCCCTGTTTGAATGAGCGTTTGAAGCGCCTGGCGGGACCCTCTTCCCTGCAGCAGCTTCTCGAACTCTATTGTTTTTCGTTCAACTGAAACATGGGATAGGAGTGATTTTTCTTGTGTGATGGCTTCTTTTGTTTCTGGTGAAAGCGTGAAGCCAAGCTGGCTCATAAAGCGTACGGCTCTCAGCATGCGAAGCGCATCCTCTTGAAATCTGTCCTCAGGCTTTCCGACGGTTCGAATCAGCTTCTGATCAATGTCTTTCTTGCCGCCGAAATAATCAAGCACCTTCCCAGCCGCTGTCATGGCCATCGCATTAATCGTCAAATCCCTGCGTTTCAAATCCTCTTCTAAGGATGTGATAAATTGCACGTCTGACGGCCTTCTATAATCTTCATACTCTGATTCAGTCCGGAATGTCGTGACTTCATAGGTTTCATCTTCCCAGAGCACAATAATAGTCCCGTGCTCTTTGCCTACATCAACCGTCCGCTGAAACAGCCGTTCTACTTGATCGGGTGCCGCATCAGTCGCGATATCGACATCTCCGATCGTTCGTTTCATATAGCTGTCACGAACCGCGCCTCCGACAAAATAAGCCTGATGGCCCGCTTCGATTAAGGTATGGAGCACGGGAAGCGCTTTGATAAAAACTTGTTCCATGTTATCACTCCGGTTCTGCTAAATCGGCATAAATCTGTTCATACTGGCTGACAATTTTTTGTGAAGAAAATTCATTTTTGAGCATCTCCATTGCCGCCTCTGTAAACCTCTCGCTTAGCTGTTCATCTTCTAAAATGCTCATCGCGCGGGCTGTTGCAGCGGCAACATCGCCGACATCCACCAAAAATCCGCTCACATTGTTCTTAATAACCTCCGGGATACCGCCAATGTTTGTTCCGATACAAGGCACCCCGCAAGCCATCGCTTCTAGCAGCACAAGGCCGAAGCTTTCCTTTTCAGACAGCAGCAGCTTCAAATCACTAATGGAATAAAGCTCTTCAACACGGTCTTGATTTCCAAGCATTAAGACTTGGTTTTCCAATCCATATTTTCTGACAAGCTCGCAGGCTGTCGATTTCTCTGGACCATCTCCGACTAAAAGCAGCTTCGCTTTCGTTTTGCCTGCGATATTGCGGAACACACGGATGACATCCTGCACACGTTTGACCTTTCTGAAGTTGGACACATGGATGACGACTTTTTCGTCTGGTAAAATCCCGTGTTTCTCTTTAATCGCCGCTGTGTTTTTCTTCAGATACACGCGCTCGTCTATAAAGTTATATATCGTTTCGATTTTTTTCTCCGGTTTAATTAGATCGTACGTTTCAGCCGCAAGCGCTGAGGAGACAGCTGTCACCCTGTCTGATGCCTCAATGGCAAAACGGATAAGATCTTTTAAAGACGGGTCATAGCCTAACACCGTGATATCCGTGCCGTGCAATGTTGTCACAATGCCGATATTGCGTTTCAGCATCTGCTTTGCAAGATAAGCGCAAACCGCATGCGGGAGAGCGTAGTGAGCATGGATAATGTCTAAATTCTCCCGTTCCGCCACCTCTGCGATTTTGCTTGCCAATGTCAAATCATATGGCGGATATTTAAAAACAGCATATTGATTAACCTCAACTTCATGAAAATGAATATTGGGATGATATGTATTTAGTCTAAACGGAATGCTTGACGTGATAAAATGGATTTCATGTCCTTTTTCAGCAAGCTGCTTCCCCAGTTCTGTCGCAATGATACCTGAGCCTCCGACGCTCGGATAGCATGTGATCCCTATTTTTAGTTTTTTCATTGTTCGCCCCCAAGCACATCATGATCGAGCATCAGCATCCGTTTGGAAAAGAAACCCTCTGCATACCCTACTCCCGCTTCTTTACCATAAAGCTTTTCTCTCGCTTCAACGATCTCGATATAGCCATTCGTCAGAGGAGTTGAAACTGAATCCTTTGATGCTATAAACTGGCTTTTATAGGCGTTAAGGCTTTGTTTTTTGGCCTCTATTGTATCCGAGATATCAATGACAAAATCAGGCTGATGAAAACCATTTATCATATAATAGTAAACCTTGCTTACTTTATGCGCGGGAAGGCTTTTTTCGTCTTTATATTTATGGATTCCTGCGGAAAAGATCGCTTCTTCCACCAATGCAGCCGCATTGCCGTGATCCGGATGGCGATCCTTTTTATACGGCATGAAGACTGCTTTTGGCCGGCAGGTTCTGATGACACTGACAATCGTCCGAATAGCCTGATCACTCATCATCAGGCCGCGGTCCGGAAGCGTCAGCTGAATTCTTTTTTCTGCACCTAATATACGGGCTGCTTCAGCTGCTTCTTCTTTACGTAAACTGACCGTTCCGTTTGAAGAAAGTTCTGCTTCAGTTAAATCGCATATCATTACTTTTTTTCCCTGTTTGACAAACTTCGCGATTGAGCCGCCCATTCCGATCTCGACATCATCACTGTGGGCGCCAAAAGCAAGAACGTCAGCATTATACATTCGGCTCTTCTCCCCGAAGAAGGTTGCGGAATTCGAAAACACCTTCATCAAGTGTACGGACAAGAATCTCCGCAGTTCCCATATTTGTAGCGAGCGGAATGGCATACACATCACATAACCGGATCAATGCCGAGACATCCGGTTCATGCGGCTGCGCGGTCAGCGGGTCGCGCAAAAAGATGACAAGATCGAGTGCATTGGCCGCGATCAATGCTCCGATTTGCTGGTCTCCCCCTAAAGGGCCGGATTGAAAACGTTCAATTTGAAGTCCTGTCGCCTCTTGAATTTTCAACCCTGTTGTGCCGGTTGCATATAGAACATGCTGACTCAAAATATCCCGATAGGCAGTCGTAAATTGAACCATATCCTGTTTTTTCTTGTCATGCGCGATCAAAGCAATTTTCATCATTTATCCCCCTGTCTAATCAATGATATTTTCTAATCCATACACAAGCTGATCAATCTTCATGACTTGTTCGACTGACAGTTTCACACCTGACATGAAAGAAGCGCGGTTATAGGAATCATGGCGGATTTGAAGCGTTTGGCCATCCATGCCGAACATAACTTCCTGATGTGCGATCAGTCCCGGAAGACGGACGCTGTGCAAGCGGATACCGTTTTGTTCCGCTCCTCTCGCTCCTGGGAGAATTTCTTTTTCATCCGGATGTCCTTGCTGCTTTTCTTTACGGACTTCTGAAATCATTTCCGCTGTTTTAAGCGCAGTTCCGCTTGGTGCGTCAAGCTTCTGATCATGGTGGAGCTCAATAATCTCAACATCCTCAAAGTAGTTGGCAGCCATTTTCGAAAATTTCATCATCAGCACCGCACCAAGCGCAAAGTTTGGAGCGATGATGGCTCCGATTCCCTTTTCTTCTGTTAAAGACGTGAGCTCTTTTAAATCAGCTTCTGAGAACCCGGTTGTGCCGACAACTGGACGAACTCCGTGCTCTAACGCCATTTTTGTATGTACTTTTCCGATTTCAGGCGTCGTTAAATCAATTAAGACATCCGGCTGTGTTTCGTTAAAGCAGGCACGGATATCAGTGTAAATCAGAGCATCTGACGCAACAGACATCACATCGGATAATTTTTGCTGATCGTATGTATGGTCTATGGCCCCGACAAGGTCAAAATGAGGTGTTCGTTCCGCCAATTTAACAGCTTCCTGCCCCATTCTTCCACGCGGTCCTGCAATGACTACTTTAATTGTTTCGTTTGACATCTCGATCTCCTCTACTTTCCTTCTTCTTTTCTGGTCCAGCGATCTTTATCTCTTGTATTAAATTTATGCATGACTCGGTCGTGGGCTTCCTCTAAAGAAATATCAAGAGAGTTGGCTAAACAAACCAATACAAACAGCACATCGCCCATTTCCTCTTCCATGCTTTTATCATCTTCAGACGCTTTTTTTGGTTTTTCTCCATAGCGGTGATTCACTTCTCTGGCAAGCTCGCCCAGTTCTTCGGTCAGTCTCGCCATCATGGCTAGTGGGCTGAAATATCCTTCTTTAAATTGGCTGATGTAACGGTCTACTTCAGCCTGTATTTCTTTCATTGTTTTATCACTCACTGAACGAACCCTCCTATCATCCTCTTACATGTTAGCTAATTCAGATACGTTTGACAAATGTTTAAGCACGTTTGCTGTTTTCTTTTTCATCCACTATAATATAAACGCTATCTAATGGAAGGAAAAGGGGTTTTGTGTGATGCTTGGAGAAATTAGATTAAAAAACATATTTTTTATTTTAATCGGAGCGGCAATTTTTTCATTTGGCTTGGTTCATTTCAATATGCAGAACAATCTGGCTGAGGGCGGTTTTACAGGTATTACACTTTTGCTTTATGCCCTTTTTCATATCAGTCCCTCTATCTCGAACCTGGTTTTGAACATTCCGATCTTTTTTATCGGCTGGCGTTTGCTTGGCAGGACAATGTTTGTCTACACCCTTGTCGGCACTGTAGCCTTGTCTTTGTTCCTCAGCATTTTTCAGCGGTATGAAATACATATGCCTCTTCAGCACGACTTAGCTCTCGCTGCTTTATTTGCCGGCGTATTTATCGGAGCCGGATTAGGAATTATTTTTAAATTCGGCGGTACGACAGGCGGCGTTGACATCATCGCCCGTTTGGTCAATAAATATTTCGGGATTCCGATGGGCAGGACGATGTTTGCATTCGATGCCTGTGTCATCGTTTTGTCTTTGCTTACTTATCTCTCCTATAAAGAAGCGATGTATACCTTGGTGGCTGTATTTGTAGCTGCAAGATTAATTGATTTTATCCAGGAAGGCGGATACGCTGCTAAAGGCGCTACGATCATCTCTTCGAAAAACGACCTGATTCAGAAGAAAATTCTTGAAGAAATGGAACGGGGCGTCACCATTTTGAAAGGACAAGGTTCCTATTCAAAAGAGGATATAGATGTGCTTTATTGTGTTGTGCCGAAAAACGAATTGGTGATGCTGAAAAGTGTGATTAACTCAGTTGATCCCCATGCCTTTGTGGCGGTAAGCGATGTCCATGATGTGCTCGGAGAAGGATTTACGCTTGATGAAAATAAAAATCCGCTTCCGCGCTGACACTTGAAAGAAAAAAGGCGGCTGCCGCCGCCCCTCATGTCTATTTAGGGTAATCCCGTTTTTTCAGCTTGTTTTTCTCCGCTTTGTACTTTCTGTAGCCGACATAGGTGAGAGCTGTAATGATGATACTGCCAGTTGTGATAATCACCCAGAGCAAAGACGGATCGGCATCATCCTCCTCCACCCTGTCAAATACATTTTTCAAATCATGCTGAAGAAGAGAAAGCCGTTCAAGCTTCGTGCTCTCGGTCATTTGCTGAAATTGCTCTTGCTCAATAACGTCTATATGTTTACCGACTGTTTCAAGCTGATCCTCTGATACATCGATTGTAAGACTGGGGTAAATCAAATCATATAAACTGATAAATTCATTCCATTTTTCATGAAAGCTCGTGCTTCCATTCTTTTGGATATCCTGCTTCAGTTCAGCAAAGGCTTCCATAATCGGTTTTTCCAGTGAGCCCCAAAGCGGATCAGACCGATTGTCAACCGCGTCCATCAGCATTCTGAACTGTGCGGCTGCTCTGAGTTTGTGTGTGTCTGAAGTATCAGCCTGCTTCAAACTCCTTACCATATCGTTATAGCCCAGTGTGATTTGACGAATTTGGGCTCCGGTTAGCATCGATTCTTGCTGTTTTTTCTCAGCGGATTTTAATGTTTTTTCAAAATAAGCAAGGACTTGCAGCGCCTCTTCATATTTCGACTGACGGGTCATTTGAAAAACCGTATCGGATAAATCGTTCAATTCTTCGAGGCTTCCCCGCTCTGCAGCCTTGGCATTTCCATTATAAAAAATAAGGGCAATCAACAAACAGATCGTCAGCTTTCGTTTCATGCAGGTCCCTCCCACTCTCTCTCCTTACAGAATATGAAGAAAGGGACAAGGATAGACCAACATTGTCTTTACATGAGCTCAAGCTTTGTTTGCTTTTTCGAGACCACAAGAAAGTAAGCAAGCCCGATTGAAAAAATGCTCAGCCAAAATGTTCCGTACCCTATATCCGTCATATAATCAGAAAGCATAGAGTATTGCGGCATCATATCGAACAAGTAATCAATGACATCGTTATGCAGCGTCCAGACCGCGGCAATGGCAAGATGCCAAAATGAAAAACGAAAATACGGACTGTACAATACGCCTTGGACTGCCATTGCAAAATGCGAGGCAATCAGCATATATCCCTCCCACGGCAAGTCACCCGTTACAGCCAGCACAAGAAAATTCATAGCAACCGCCCACAGGCCATACTTTACGAGGGTGACGAGCGCAAGCGCCTCAAAGAGCGGAGCGTTCCGTTTCATGATAAAGGCGAGCAGCACAAACAGAAAGAAAAACGTTGCTGTCGGACTGTCCGGAACGAAAATGAGGAAGCGGGCCGGTGTCTCCAGAAGCTGCGGCAGGTACCAATAGTATCCGTAAACCGTTCCCAGAAAATTGATAGCTAAAACAAGAATAAGCATTGGCCGCCGTCCTAATACATATTGAAACCATTTCACATCAAATCAACTCTCAGTCTGTAAAATAATGTGTCCATATAAAAAAGCTGACGCCGGGTCAGCTTTTGATAATAAAAGTATATCCTTCCATTTGACAATTCACAATACGTTATTTTGCGGTTGTTTCAGAAATAAATTTCGCAAGTTCTTCGAGCTGCTTATCATTCCCTTTAAACACGCCCGCCGGCATTTTGCCTTTCCCTTCAACCGCAATTTTTTTGATTTCATCCGGTTTCAGCCCGGTGTCAACCAATGAAGGCCCGGCCGCTCCTCCCTGGAGGTTATCCCCATGGCAAGAAATACAGCCCTGCTCCTTAAAAATCTTATAGCCTTCTGCATTGGTGTCAATATCGGCTTCTTTTGTGATTTTCCCCTGTTCTTCCGCCTTGGCCCAGTCATGGGTAGCAACTGACTGCCACGTCAAAAACACAGCAGCGGAAATGGCCAGAAGCATCATGCCAACAGCAACAGGGCGCTTCCAAGGCCTTCTTTCTGTTCCTCTGTCAAGGAATGGCGCCAAAAGCAGCGCGCCAAAAGCGAGTCCCGGCATAATCATGGCGCCGACCACTGTAAAGCTTCCGGCGGCGTATTCATACTTCAACAGCTGGTATAAGAAAAGAAAATACCAATCCGGCAGCGGAATATAACCAGTATCAGTCGGATCCGCCATCCGCTCTAAAGGCGGCTGATGCACAATCGTCAAGACAAGAAAACCGATCAGAAAGACAGCTCCAACCATCCATTCCTTCAATAAGAAATTTGGCCAGAAAGCCTCTGTTTTACCCGGATACTCCGAATAATCCTTCGGTATATTCGGCTTTTTTTCAGCCGGTATCCTTGAGTCGCCCACAAATTTCATCCCTTTGCCCCGGTGCATGTCATCCCCTCCCTTTTATTCGCAGATCAAGAGTTTAAAGCGGTCCTGAAATTCCCTGCTTCCGGATCATAATAAAATGTGCAGCCATCAGCCCGAACAATGCGGCGGGAAGAAAGAATACATGGATCGCAAAAAACCTAGTCAGCGTTTGGGCGCCTACAATATCCGGGTGCCCCGCAAGGAGTGTTTTGACTTGCGTCCCGATCAATGGAGTGGCTTCAGCGATCTGCAGCCCGACTTTTGTTGCAAACAGAGCCTTCATGTCCCAAGGAAGCAGGTAGCCTGTAAAGCCAAGCCCGAGCATGACAAAAAAGATCAAGACACCGACAATCCAGTTCAGCTCGCGCGGCTTTTTATACGCTCCTTGGAAAAAGACTCTCAGCGTATGTAAAAACATCATCACAATGACCAGGCTCGCACCCCAGTGGTGCATTCCCCTGACAATCTGGCCGAACGCCACTTCATTTTGTAAATAATATACCGATTCCCAGGCATTTTTGATATCAGGCACATAGTACATCGTTAAAAACATTCCAGATAACACTTGGATAACGGTTACAAAAAACGTCAGTCCCCCAAAGCAATACACAAACGCAGAGAAATGATGGGCGGGATTCACATGTTCCGGTACTTCGTGATCGGCAATATCCCTCCACATCGGTGTAATATCAAGCCGTTCATCTACCCAGTCATAAATTTTGTTCAGCATGTCACCCGTCCCCCTTAGGCTTTGCTTTTCCAAGATACAGGAAGCCGTCTTTTACTTCTTGCTCATAATGATCAAGAGGCGAAAGCGGCGGCGTGCCCGGGACATTGGTGCCGTCTTTTTCATAGAGTCCGTAATGGCATGGACAAAAGAATTTATTCGGATTTTTAGGATCGCTGTTCCAGTTCACCGTACACCCTAAATGCTTACAAATTGGCGAAAGTGCTACAATTTCATCCCCGTTTTTGAAGACCCAGGCTGATCTTGACTCTTCTGACTCATACCAGGCATCGACTTGATTAATTTTGAAATCAAAGCGCTGTGGCTCTTTTGTCAGCTCATCTACGCTGACAACCTGAACCATGTCCTGCTTCCCTGTCGATTTTAATACCGGGTCGAGTGCAAAGCGAACCATAGGCATGAGCATACTAGCCGCCATAAAACCCCCTACGCCTGTGAGCGTATAATTCAAAAATTGACGTCTGGATATATCATGTTTTCCGCCCATCTCTTCTCCCCCCTCTAGGTCACCCCTGCAAACTGACTAAAATAGAAAATATTGCAATAACTCTAGACACCCTCATAATATATGAATCTCTCAGCAAGGTCAATATAGCCAAAATATTGTTCATAAGGAAATGTAAGTGTTTTTACGAGGTGCTCCACAACTGTAACAAAACGTTCAAAATTTCAGCGGTGCGTTCATCCAATATTTTTCTTTTTAAGGAGTCATTTAGATGCTCTAACGGAACAGACGGTGTCACAATGATTTTGCCTAACGCATCCTCACTATTCCAATTTTCGTCAGACGTGAGCAGCACAACGTGCGGAAATTCTGATATAAGTTCTTCCCGTAAATCCTTTAATCCTTGAACGCTTTTTTCATTTCTATCAACATATGTATAAGGGGGGAGTAAATATACCCGTCCCTTTAACTGCCTTTCCAGTTCTTCTGACAGAAGCTGCGTGAATTCGCCTTTCTCAGCAGCCACTTTGAAATGGGCACCCACTTTTATACTAATTAATGGAATGACAGCGGTATCAATGTAATCTTTAGATTGTAAATAGTCCTTGGCATCAGTCATTCTCCACTTCATCGTTCTCCCCCTTTTACGACAACAAGCCTTGCAATACGCTGCAAGGCTGGTCAAATTATGTGAGTTGATTCAATTGGCGCGATAATTGTTCAAATGCTTCTTTATCATGACGATCTAACGCGTCGTCAATGTCTTTTAATAATTTTTCTCTTTGGAATGTGGAAATAGCGTGCTCCAAAATTTGTTCAGCCAACCCCTGATCTTTTTTGTTCTCAAACAAATCCTTCGGAATATGAGGGTTGGATTCCAGCACCGCCGCATACTCAGGTGAGCTGTATGCTGAGCGGAAATTAAGCTGGATAAACAAATCTTGCTGCTTATTTAATCTAATATCATGAAAAGATTTTTCCGCGTCGGTTGTCATGACATTCTCTTTATAGAACCGAAACGGAACTTCTTCAACACAGTGTGTTGACATTATAATGCCTCTCGGGCAAAATTCTGCCTGCTCCACAAAATGAACCTTCTCCATGAGAGAATCATGGCTCATTAAGTAGTTCAAGATCCAAACGCACTCTCGGCGCTTTAACTGATAATGGTTTAAAAACCAGCGGATAAAATCCTTTTTCTCATTGACAGAAACAGGGGTCTGCATGTAATTCCCTCCTCTATCGATCGTATAATCTATATACTTATATGTTCCACATGAATGGTGAACATTCCTGCTTATCTAGAAAATTCATCCTCGATTCGCAAAATCGTTTCTTCCAGTTCTTCATTAGCTCCGTCAATTTCAAGAACCTTTTTCAAAAGCGGCAGCGCTTCTTTTTGAAGGCCTTCTTCCAGTAGGAAGCTTGCGTATTCATATAAGAAATCTCTATCCTCCCGGTAATGAAGAAAGGCAGCCTCAAATGCTTGTTTTGCTTCCTCGTATTGCTCTAATTCGGTATATGCGCTTGCAAGATACCAATTGTATTTCGGATCCTCTTCACCGTAGCCGCGCACCTCTTGAATAAGATCAATAATCTGTTCATAATCCTCTTCTTTATGATACACGGCAAGAAGTGTATGAAGCGCCTCGATGAATCCCGGATCAAGCGCAAGCGCCTCTTGAAGCAGCTTTTTCCCCTCTTCTGACTTCCCGATTTTCAAGGCCATTTTGGCGGCATAGAGGAAAAGTTCTTTGTTATATTCATCATATCTGATACCCTCTTTTGCCGTTTTTAATGCCTCTTCATACATTCCTTCAGCTTCATAACTTTTCGAAAGCGGCATATAAAGTGAAGAATAAGATGGATCAAGCTCTTTTAAATCAGACAGCTGCTTAATAGCTGTTTTAACAAGCCCTGCCTGTAAGGCTGTAAAGCCATAGCCAAAAATCGTATTAGGATCAGGATTCTCATCAACCGCTTTCTCGTACCACGGAATGGCGTCCTCAAATTCACCTGAGGCACTTAACGATTCGGCCAGTCTCTGATGGACATTAACGCCCCCGATCTCACTCTGCTCCTCAGCCGTTGTTTTAAAATATTGAACCGCTTTCGCATAGGCTCCCTGAGTAAAGTAAAGTTCCCCCAATGCAAAATCAATAACGGGTTCATTATCCAGAATGGACTTGGCTTGCAGAAGCTTTTGTTCACTGACTTCGAACAACCCCTGCATCTGATAAAGATCAGCCATAAGCAGCAAACTTTCCGGATATGATGGATCTGTTTCCGGAATGGTTTCCAGCACAGCGAGGGCCTTTTCTTCTTCGTCAATATCTATTAAAAGTTCAGCGTAAAAATTCGTCAGTTCTGTTTCATTTGGATATAAATCATGTAAATCACTGATCAGTGAAATCGCTTTTTCTACATTGCCCCACTCGTAATAAAGCTGGGCTGCGATGGCTTTATCTTCATCATGGAGCTGATTTTCGGCCTTCGAGAGAGTGTTGAGGCCTTTTTCTGTTTCACCTGCTTCAACTAATTTTATGGCTTCTTGAATCAATGTATTCAAATCGGACCGGTCCTTTCTTTTCCTATACAAACATCAACCATACAAAAAAGCTTTATTTGTTCGGGTTAATCTTATCATAATTCAGACGAATGCCCCCGGCAAATAAGATGCTTGCTGTACGGCAGGGAATTATTGAGTCTTATTAGTTTACCAAAAGATCTTGAGATAGAAAATGAAAAAAGGAAGATCGCCCTCTGTACAGTAAAGCAGCTTTGACCTGCCGGCTTGTAAGTAAAGCGCATCCCCCCCTTTTTGTTTTTCTTTCCCTCTATAAGACAAGCTATGTTTTTTTACCACGACTTATGATTCTCACAATCAATCCGCACAACAAATCCTGAAGCAAGAACTTCAGGATTTGTTTGAAAGCTTATTTAAATGCTCAAAGAAAGTTGGATAAGAAACGTGGATAGCATCTGTCTGCTCGATTTCAATCGGCTCCTCTGTTATACAGGAAGCGATGCCAAGCATCATTCCGATCCGATGATCTCCATGGCTGGACACTGTTGCGCCGCCTTTTAATGTTTGTTTGCCGTAAACCTTCATTCCATCTGCTGTCGGTTCAATCTCAGCACCCAGCTTACGAAGTTCGGAAACCACGGTGTCAATGCGGTTTGTTTCTTTTACTTTAAGCTCTGCCGCATCCTTAATAACGGTAGTTCCTTCCGCCTGAGTCGCAAGAAGCGCGATGATAGGGATTTCATCAATTAAACGCGGAATGATATCTCCTCCGATTTCAACCGCTTTTAAATCTGACGTTTCTATGACCAAATCTCCATAAGGCTCTGCACTGCTGTTGGCAGACGGTTTGATTTCAAGTTTTGCCCCCATGTTTTGAAGGACGTCAATGATACCTGTCCGAGTCGGATTTAAACCTGCGTTTTTCAATACAATACTGCTGTTTGGCACCATTGCACCCGCGGCAAGGAAAAACGCCGCTGAAGAAATGTCTCCCGGAACAAAAATATCTGCAGCTGTCAGTTTCTGTCCGCCTGTAATGGAAACGCTCGTTTGATCTTCAGAAAGTTCAACACCAAAAGCAGAAAGCATCCGTTCAGTGTGGTCCCGAGATTTATGAGGTTCTGTGACGGTTGTTGTGCCCTCAGCCTGTAAACCGGCCAGCAAAACAGCAGATTTAATTTGTGCGCTCGCAACAGGTGATGCATAATCAATACCTTTTAGTGAAGATCCGCTTACTGACAGCGGCGTAAATTCTCCGCCGGCTCTGCCGTCGATTTTAGCACCCATTTGCTTTAAAGGCTCAGTTACGCGTTTCATTGGGCGCTTTGCAATGCTCTCATCCCCGGCTACCGCGCTGTAAAAAGGACGGCCAGCCAAAATACCGAGCATCAGGCGAATCGTTGTTCCTGAATTCCCGACATCTAAAAGGCTTTCTGGCTCGCTCAGGGAATCGATTCCTTTTCCGTGAATCACCACATCGCTTCCGTTTTGCTCAATTTGAACACCCATTTTTCTAAAGCAATCAATCGTGCTCAGACAATCCGCACCCGGCAGAAAGTTTTTAACAGTTGTTGTGCCTTTCGCTAGCGCGCCAAACATGACGGAGCGGTGAGAAATGGATTTATCACCGGGAATATGTATTTCTCCGTTTAAGGCCTGCACCTTTTCTCTTTTCATTATTTTCCACCTCAATCAGCATAAAAAGTTTCATATTCCGCTCGGGCTTCGATGCATTGTTCTGCCCGTTTGCGGTCGTCATCAGACTGAAAACTGATTCTTAAAATCCCGTTAATGTCTTCTCGCGTTTCGATAATACGGATATTCGTGATACTGATGCGCTCCGCAGCTAATATAGCGGTTATCTCGGAAATCACACCCGGATGATCGGGAACATCCACGTATAAATCGTAAAATGCAGGTATCGCGCCCTTCTGGCGAAGCGGCAGCCCGTCGCGATAATCTTTGGCCGTTTTAAAATAACGAAATAGGTTATCTGCATCTTCTTGTTCGACATATGTCCTGATCGTCTCGATTTCTCGAATCCACTCATCAAAACGGTCCAAGATTTTATCTTTATTATGTAATAGAATATCCCGCCACATTGCCGGGCTGCTTGATGCAATCCTCGTAATATCCCTGAACCCGCCGGCTGCAAAACGCTTAACAAGCGGATAAAGCTCTTCTGAATGATGGGTTTGGTGAACAAGGCTTGCTGCGACAATATGCGGAAAATGACTGATTACGCTTGTCACGCCATCATGCTCTTCTGGCGACATTTCCACAAAATGGGCATTCGTCCCCTTCAGCAGGTTTTGCAATTGTGCTACGGCTTGTCTGTCCGTATTTCTGCCTGGCGTTAAAATATAAAATGCATTTTCAAACAGGAACTCCTTCGCAGCGGCGACTCCTGATTTGTGTGAACCTGCCATCGGGTGCCCTCCGACAAATTGATAGCGGCTTGGAAGCACTTGATCAGCGTAATGAACCACTTTTTGCTTTGTGCTGCCTACATCGGTAATTAAAAGCTGATGTTCAATTCCTGAATGAGCCAGTTCATCAAGCATAAGCAGCGTTTGTGCGACAGGCGTCGCAATAATCACCGTAGCTGCCTCTTTCGCACCGCTGATAAACGAATCAGCACGCTCGTCTATCACACCTAATTTTAATGCGGCTACTACTTGTTCATCAGAGATGTCGATTCCGATGATCCGTTTGCCCGGATGCTTTTTTTTGATCGCTAACGCAATCGAACCGCCTATCAATCCGAGACCGGCGAGCAATATTGTATCTTTCATTCGATTCATACATCATCACCTGGTTTATAGACTAAAGAGGTGATATTTGATCACCTCTTATAAAATTTCAGCTAAAATTGCAAGAATTTCTTCATTTTGCTCTTTTGTTCCGATCGTAATCCGGAGTGATGTCGGGAAACCTAGTGCATTTCCTGACCGGACGATATAGCCTTTTTCCAGAAGAGCCTGAAACAGTTCATCGGAAGGGCGGTTAAAGTCAATTAACACAAAGTTTGTCTGCGAAGGATAGCACTTTAAACCATGAGTCTTCGCAAAATCATAATATTGCTGAAGGCCTGCTTTATTTTGCTCGACACAGGAAGCAATAAATGCTTGATCATCAAGCGCTGCGATCGCCGCAGCCTGGCCTAGACGGCTCGTGTTAAACGGCTCTCTTGCCGGCTCAATCTGGCGAATCAGGTTCTCGTCGGCAATTCCGTAACCGACTCTGAGTGCTGCCAGGCCGTAAGCCTTTGAAAATGTCCGCAATATCATCAGATTGGAATACTTGTTTAAAAACGGTACGGTTTCCGGATAATCCTCTGCCGTTACATATTCATAATATGCTTCGTCAAGAACAACGAGGACACGAGAAGGAACGCGCTCCAAAAATGCGAGTAAATCCCCTTCTGATGTATAAGTGCCAGTCGGATTATTCGGACTGCAAATCCAAACGACTTGCGTCTGTTCGTCGATGGCTTCAAACATGGCGTCTAAATCATGTGAGCCGTCAGAACGAAGCGCGATTTCGCGAACCTCAGCGCCTTCAATCACCGCATTATGTTTATATTGCGGAAAAGTCGGGGCAGCAGTAATCGTGTTTGTTTTATCGTTTAAAAGTGCACGGCAGATGATCTGAATGATTTCATCTGAACCGTTTCCGAAAATTAGTGATGTTTCACTGACATTGAGGTGCACACTGAGCCTTGTCCGCAAAGCGGCGCTATACCCGTCCGGATAAAGCGCAAGCTGTTGAATCTCTTGATGAAGCGCCTCTTTTGCAGCTTCCGAACAGCCATACGGATTCTCGTTCGAAGCAAGCTTCACAACTTTATCCAAGCCATATTCTGATTTCACCGCTTCAATCGGCTTTCCTGGCTGATAAGGCTTCAGCTGTTTTAAATGTTCTTTGATACGCAAATCGAGTCACCTCATTTTAAACTGTACAAGCCGCCAAACGCCGTTGCGTAATCTTCAAACTCCTGCAGCGCTTGATCTCTCGTTTCAGCGCTGATGAGCCGGTCCTTTAATTCTTCTATTTTTCTGACGAGCGCACTTCCCACTACGACACCGTCACAAATTTCATTCATCTTCATGACCTGTTCGCGGTTTGATATGCCGAACCCTACAGCAACCGGAACAGCGCTGAGATCCTTCACTGTCCGGATGAACGGGTACACGGATGAATTGAATTCATTGCGGACACCGGTCACACCTAGAGAAGATACACAGTAGACGAAGCCCTCGGCTTGTTCAATAATGGTTTTCAAACGGCTTTCGCTTGTCGGCGCAACCAAAGAAATATACGTCACCTCATGGTTTTTGCATTCGGCTTGAAGGCTGGCGCTTTCTTCTAATGGCAGATCCGGAACAAGCAGACCGTCAATATGATTTTCCCGCAGTAAAGCGAAAAAGTATTCTTTGTTCAATTGTAACACAGGATTAAAATACGTAAAGAGGATAATCGGAATATTCACTCCGTTTTTTTTCATTTCTCCGCCTAATTTGATTGCCTTGACGATATTCATTCCATGATCAAGCGCCCGCTTTGAAGCCCGCTGGATTACCGGACCGTCTGCAAGCGGATCTGAGTATGCAACACCAAGCTCCAGTGCCGTGGCACCCGCTTTTTGGAGAGACTGCGCCAGTTTAACCGAAACCTCAGGCGACGGATCGCCCGCCGTAATAAACGGGATAAACAATTTTTCTGACGCTTGAAGGTCTAATTTAAACATGCGCTTTCACCTCTTCTTCCAATACATTCATTAATGTGTTGACATCCTTATCCCCCCGGCCTGATAAACAGACGAGAATGGTTTGATCACGATCCATCTCTTTGGCCAGTTTAAATGCTTTCGCTAACGCATGGGCAGATTCGATTGCCGGCAAAATCCCTTCTTTTTCTGATAAGAGTTTTAATGCATTCACCGCTTCTTCATCTGTGATACTGTCATATGTGACACGGCCGCTCTTATGCAAATAAGCGTGCTCCGGCCCGATCCCAGGATAGTCGAGTCCTGCTGAAATAGAATACGGCTCAATTATTTGCCCGAACTCATCTTGAATGAGATAAGTCAATGAGCCGTGAATAACGCCTACAGTTCCTTTTGAAATAGTAGCGGCATGAAGAGGCGTATCAATTCCTTTTCCGGCTGCTTCAGCGCCGATCAGTTCAACCTCTTCATCTAAAAACGCCTGAAACATGCCCATCGCATTGCTTCCTCCGCCTACACACGCCACTACTTTATCAGGCAGAGCGCCTTCAATGCGTTTCAGCTGATCCTTCGCCTCCTCTCCGATCATTTTTTGAAATTCACGGACCACTTGCGGATAAGGGTGCGGTCCGACAACTGATCCAATCATGTAAAAATGATCCTCACAATGCTGAACCCAGTACCGGATCGCCTCATTTGTGGCATCCTTCAATGTGCCGTTTCCGCTTGTTACAGGCACAACTTCCGCTCCAAGAAGCTTCATGCGGAAAACGTTCAGTGACTGGCGGGCAACATCCTCCTCACCCATAAACACAGTGCAGGAAAAGCCGAACTTGGCTGCGACTGTTGCAGCGGCAACGCCGTGCTGACCGGCACCTGTTTCAGCAATAATTTTCGTTTTTCCCATTTTTTTGGCAAGCAGTGCTTGGCCCATCGCATTATTAATTTTATGAGAACCTGTGTGGTTTAAATCTTCTCGTTTCAAATAGATTTTCGCACCGCCCAAGTATTTGGTGACTCGATCAGCGAATGTTAGTGCAGTCGGCCTTCCGGAATAGTCATTTAACAGCTTGTAATATTCGGCGCGAAAAACGGGATCATCCTTGATCTCTTTAAATGCAGTTTCAATTTCTTCTAACGGCTGCATGAGTGTTTCCGGAACAAATTTTCCCCCAAAATCGCCGTATCTGCCTATTTCATTCGGATATGGATACATATCGGTTCATCCTTTCTTCTAAAAGCTTCATCAGATTTCGATTTTTTTGTCCGTTTTTTTCGATTCCGCTGGCAAGGTCAATTCCTATCGGATGCCATTTCAACAGGTCTGTGATGGTGTCCGGCTTCACACCGCCTGCGATAAAGCAACGTTTGCCTATAGCCGCCTGCTGATACTCCGGCACGCAGTGCCAAGAAAAAGCAACACCGGTGCCGCCTCTCGCCCCTTTTACAGATGAATCAATCACAAAGCCGTCTACATTACCTTTAAAACGCGCTATTTCTTGAATAGTATTCTCATGATGGTGAAGCGCCTTCCATATTTCGCAACCTGTCAGCATCCGAAGAGCATCGGCATCCGCCGGTTCCTCATCACCGTGAAGCTGAATGACATTGAGATTCAAGTCTTCGGCAATGCGTGCCATCGTCTCTATCGATTCATTAACAAAAACACCCGCAACCTGTTTTTCGACACGAACTTGACTCAGCCACTTTTTCACATTTTGCGGAGATACTTTTCGTTTGCTTTCAGCAAATATAAAGCCCAGATAATCAGCCTGTGAGTCCGCTGCAAGCTGCAAATCCTGCAGTGACCGTATACCACAATACTTTAATGCCGGCTTCTTCACATCCTCACTCCCCAAACAAAGCATGGATTGCTTTTTGCTGTGATGCTTGCCTCATCAATGATTCACCGATAAGCACAGCTCTCGCTCCATGTTTTTTGACAAATGTTAAGTGTTCTAAAGAACCGATTCCACTTTCACTGACAAGAAGTGATTCTTTCGGAACAAGGGATGAGATTTGTTCTGTCTGCTTTACAGATGTTTCAAATGTTTTTAGATTTCGATTGTTGATGCCGAGAATATCAGGTGTGAACACCTTCAATACTTGTTCTAGCGTTGTTGCATCATGAACCTCCACTAACACGTCCATTCCCTTTTCACCTGCTTCAAGATATAATTCATGAAGGTGTAAGGGATCAAGCACTTCTCCGATTAACAATATGGCATCCGCTCCGATTCTTCTTGATTCCTCTACTTGAAGAGAATCAATAATAAAATCTTTTCTGAGTACAGGAATCGAAACAGCGCGCTTTACGTTTGATAAATAGCTGTTTTTCCCTTGAAAAAAGGGGGTGTCAGTTAAAACGGAAAGCGCATCTGCCTTCGCAGTTTCATAATCTTTTGCAATACGCTCAGGGACAAAATCCTCTTTAATGAGCCCTTTTGACGGCGACGCCTTCTTTACTTCGGCAATCAACCCGATCATCCGATTCGGGATTGACAGCGCCTCTTTAAATGAACGTTTTTCAAAAGTCTGCTCTTCCGGCAGGACCAGTGTTCTTACTTCTTCTTTCTTTTGTTTGATGATATTCTCAAGCATAGATCTCTTCCTCTTTCTGCTTTAGTCGTTCAAGCTGCGCGGCTGCGCCTCCGCTTGTAATCGTCTCTAACGCTAGCTCCGTTCCTTCCTTCAGTGAGGCCGTGATCCCCGCTGCGTATATCGCAGCCCCTGCATTAAAAGCTGTAATAGATAAAGCAGAGCGGCTGCTTTTATTTTCAAAAATATTCTGAATGAGACAGGCACTCTCCTTCGGTGACTGCACCTGTAAATCTTCAAGTCTGCCATTTTTGAAACCGAAATCTTCGGGTGAAACGGTATATTCCCGGCGCTCCCCGTCCTTTAATTCAATCACGTCGGTCGGTGCTGTAATTGAAAGCTCATCTAAACCGTCACGGCTTGATACGAACATGACGTGCTTCGGCTGAAACGTCTCCAGTGCGCTTGCCATCAGTCCCGCTTTTCCAACAGAATAGACCCCGATGACCTGACGCTGCGCCTGCAAGGGATTGCTGAGCGGACCAAGCAGATTAAATACCGTTCTGAAACCTAGCTCTTTTCTAGTACCCGCTACATGTTTCATAGATGAATGATAAAGCGGTGCAAAAAGAAATCCCATGTTGTTTGCTGCAATGCTTTTTTTGACCGTTTCGGGAGTGGTTTGAATCGGAACCTCTAACTCCTCTAAAACATCAGCGCTCCCGCTTTTAGAAGAGACAGAGCGATTGCCATGCTTAGCGATTTTCGCACCAGCTGCTGAGGCAACAATTGCCGAAGCCGTTGAGATGTTAAAAGTGGAAATACCGTCTCCTCCGGTTCCGCAAGTATCAACAACATCAGAAAGTCCATCGACTGTACGGGCGCGCGCGCGCATCGCCCTCACAAAGCCAGTAAGCTCTTCTGGCGTCTCTCCACGATGAGCAAGAATAGACAATATACCGCCCATTTCAGAAGGAGTCATTTCCGCTGTCATCATCATATTCATCAGCGCTTCAGCCTCACCGGCAGTAAGTGTTTTTCCATCAACGCACAATTGTAGAAATTTGTTCATCAGCTTTATCCTCCTTGCTATGAAACATGTCTTCTGCAATATGAATCGTTTTCAGCAGCGCACCCGCTTTATTACAGCTTTCTTCGTATTCGGCTTCCGGAATTGAATCAGCCACAATGCCAGCACCTGCCTGTATCGATGCCACACCATCCTTCACGCTCATCGTGCGAATCGTAATACAAGAGTCAATATTTCCGTCAAATCCGATGTAGGCGATACAGCCTCCGTATGTCTCTCTCGGCGTTGGCTCGAGCTCTTGCAAAAGCTGCATGGCGCGGATTTTTGGAGCGCCTGTTAAAGTTCCCGCCGGGAAAGCGGACATCAGTGCATCAACAGGATGAACCCCTTTTTTCAATCGGCCTGTAACCACCGAGATAATGTGCATGACATGCGAAAAGGAGACAATTTTTGTGAACTCCGGCACAGAAACAGATCCATACTCTGCTACTCTGCCGATATCATTCCGGGCAAGATCAACGAGCATGTTGTGCTCTGCTTTTTCTTTTTCATCCTTCATCAGCTCAATTTTGAGTTTTTCATCTTCCTCTTTGTCTGCACCTCGTTTTCTCGTACCGGCTATCGGATGGATTTCCAAATGCCCGTCTTGAACGTGGATTAACCGTTCCGGAGAACTGCCGACTATTTCTCTGTCTTGGAGTTTCATATAATACATATACGGAGAAGGATTGACGATCCTAAGCACTCGGTATAACTCAAAGGCATCTGCTGATATCGGAATCTCAAATTTTTGTGAGAGAACGCCCTGGAAGATATCTCCCGCTTTTATATATTCTTTGATCTTTTCTACATCAGCCATAAAAGCAGATTTTTCATAATTGGAAGATACTGTATCGAAACTCGGCGTCTTATATGAATCAGCAGAAAGAAACAGCTCTTTGATGTTTTTTTGATCCGTCATTTTTTCAATGAGATCTTGAAGCTCTTGATGATTTTGATGAAACACATTGATTTTTTCGTTTTCTGTTTCCTGTCCATTGAGCCTTGCATATTGGACAAAGTGGACATTTTTGGTTTCATGATCATACGCAATTAATGTCCGGCAAACAAATAGCATACACTTTGCCATTCCTGTTTCTTTTGTATGCAGAGGAACAGAAGGCTCAATCAGCGGGATCATATCATAGCTTAAGTACCCAACAGCTCCGCCGACAAAGGGAATGCCCAGATCTGGCGTTTTGATGTTGTACGTTGTATTCATCCAATTGAGAACTTCTTTTAGTTCATTTCCTGTGTAAAGAGATTTGCCGTCCTGATCAACAGCTGTAAAACGGCTCTGCTCTTCCTTAATTGTGAGAAATGGATTCAGGCCGATAAACGAATATCTTGACCAATTGGATGTATCATCCTTGCTTTCAAGAAGATACGTAATCTCCCTGTCGAGCTTCTCTATCATTTGAATGGGTGTCAGCGTATCGACTGTGAAGGTCTCCACAATCGGAATCGTGTGGTAGGACAAGCTGTCCTGTAAAAATGCAGAAATGTTTGATTGGAAATTCATTGCTCTCACTCCTTATGGCAAGGAGAATGAGAAGATGGCATGAGAGGATAAAATCTTATATAACAAATAAACCCAAAAGAAAGGCTTCTTTTGGGTAGAATAAACATACATGTCTCAGCTCAACTACACTCATTCTCTGCTACCCTATTCTCTAACTCAACTCATTCAATCGCTTTATACACACTCTTGTGTATTTCTAAGCTGTTCCTATCGTATTACAATTCAGTATTTTTTGTCAATGATAAATCGGGCCTTAATACGACGGCTTTTTCTAAATATACATGTCTGATCTGATCCTGAGGAACATCTGTCTGGACCGTCATCATGACTCTTATGCACTTTTTCAGACCGCCGGTTACGTCCATTTCCTGCATACAGGTTACCGGCACGTACTGCCACCCTGAAAGCTCTCGGACAGCTTTTGCCGGGAAAACGGAGTGCAAGTCAGGTGTCGCCGAAAGAAGCATTTGAACAACATCTTCCGGTTTTGTTTTGTTTTCTTCTATGATTTTCTCTAACAGCTGTTTTGTCTTTTGTAAAATTTCTTCTTCAGTATCCCGTTCAACTGTAGTTGCTCCGCGAATTCCGCGAATCATCATGAGGTCTCCTCCATTCGCCATTTGTTCAGCCAGCTCTCAAGTTCATTTCTGGAAAATGTGCGATCAGCAACTTTCCCTAATTCGTTGAGCACGATAAACTGAATCTTCCCGCCGCGGGTTTTCTTATCATTCATCATACGGTCTAATAGAATCGAAGTTTCCGTCTCTTTTTTAATTTGACTTGGATAGCCCAGCCTTTTCAGCCAGCTGACCAAACGTTTTCTGTCCATTTCACAGCCCGCAGTCTTTTCGCTTACAAATAAAGCAAACTGCATTCCGAGGGCTACCGCATCACCATGAGTGATCTGTCCGTATCCATATTCCGCCTCAACGGCATGGCCGAGCGTGTGTCCGAAGTTTAAGTAAGCTCTGATTCCCTCTTCTTTTTCATCCTGCTGAACGACAGACGCTTTAATTGAAATCCCTTTAAAAATCATGTCATTCAGCTGATCACTGGTGATATCATGCAGTGAGCGGATATTCAGCAGCTCTTCCAGAAACGCTCTGTCATAGATAAATGCGTGTTTAATCACTTCTGCCATTCCGGACCGAAGCTCTTTTTCAGGCAGAGAACGCAGGAAGTCAGTATCGTATAGTACCGCCTTCGGCTGATAAAACGCACCGATTAGATTTTTTCCAAGCGGATGGTTCACGGCTACTTTTCCTCCGACCGCGCTGTCATGCGCCAAGAGAGTCGTAGGCATTTGGATGAAATCAATACCGCGCATAAAAGTAGCCGCCACAAAACCGGCAAGATCTCCAACAACACCGCCACCGAATGCGATGATGCATGAGGAGCGATCCATATGAAAACGAATCGCTTCACTCTGCAGTTTTGTGTACATGTCCATGGATTTCGCCTGCTCTCCGCTCGGCACCGTCACTTTTTTCACGGGCCATTTTTCTTGCAGCAAATGAAGCATTTCTTCGCCATACAGGCGGTCCACCTCTTCATCCGTGACAAGCATAATCCGTGTTAAAGGCCTGTTTAAAGAGGTTAATAGTTCGCAAGCCTCTTTTCTGATGCCTTGTCCGATAAAAACAGGATACGACGAGGAAGCGGTTTGAACATGCAGTGTTTTCATTAAAATTCCCTCGACAATTTTCTCATATTCTCCACATTTTCTCTAATGCGGTCGATTTGATCTAAGCCGAATTGTTCAACGACCGCGTTCGCAATTTCCCATGCGACAGCCGCTTCAGCTACTACACTTGCCGCAGGCACTGCACAGCTGTCTGAACGTTCAATGCTGGCAGAGAACGGTTCTTTCGTTTCAATATCCACACTTTTAAGCGGTTTATACAAAGTCGGAATTGGCTTCATAACTCCGCGGACAACAATCGGCATTCCTGTCGTCATGCCGCCTTCCAGTCCTCCAAGTCTGTTGGTAGCACGGGTGTATCCTTTTTCCTCGTCCCAAATGATCTCGTCATGGACTTCGCTACCATTTCGGCCTGCCGCCTCAAATCCGATGCCGAATTCGACACCTTTAAATGCGTTAATTGACAGCACAGCAGCAGCAAGTTTGCTGTCCAGCTTGCGGTCATAATGGACATAGCTGCCAACACCTACCGGCATTCCTTCGACAATGACTTCTACAATTCCGCCGATGGAATCTCCGTTTGCCTTTGCTTCATCAATAGCAGCCATCATGTTTTTGCCTGCCTCTTCATCGTAGCATCTAACCGGAGACTCCTCCGTTACACGCTGCAGGTCTTCAATTGACGTGTATTCTGTTTTTTCAGCTTTAACTGCGCCAATTTGCAATACGTGGCCCGCCACCTTAATGCCAAGCTCGGAAAGAATCTTTTTAGCGACAGCTCCTGCCGCCACTCTGACAGTTGTTTCCCTTGCTGAAGAGCGTTCAAGCACATTTCTCATATCACGATGATTATATTTAATCGCACCGTTTAAGTCAGCGTGCCCAGGTCTCGGTCTGGAAATTTGGCGCTTCATTTCCTTTTCTTCATCCTCTGTAATCGGAGCGGCGCCCATGATTTTTGTCCAATGTTTCCAGTCGTTATTTTCTACTACGAGAGCGATTGGTGAACCGAGCGTACGGGCATGGCGCACACCGCTCATAATTTTGGCCTGGTCTTTTTCGATCTGCATGCGGCGGCCGCGGCCGTGGCCTTTTTGGCGTCTGGCAAGCTCAAAATTGATATCTTCCTCCGTTATGTAAAGCCCGGCAGGCACACCTTCAATAATGGTTGTCAGTTGCGGGCCGTGTGATTCTCCGGCTGTTAAATATCTCATGACTTCTTCTCCCTTCATCGCATTAACGCTTTTAAGTAAAACTACTATAACATATTTTTCAGCAAAAAGTCAGTCTATCTTTTTTGATAAAAGAATGTATCAGCTGGAGTCAGGCCAAATTTCTCAGGATTGAAGATTTGCTCAGTGCTGCCGACAAAAAGAACTCCATTCTTTTTCAAGCTATGTGCCATTTTTAAATAAAGCTCTTCCTTCGCGCTTTCAGTAAAATAAATAAATACATTGCGGCACACAATTAAGTCAAAGTCTTGTTCATAACGATCCGCCAGCAGATTGTGCTTTTTGAATGTAATATTCTTTTTGATTTCCGGTTTTACTTCATAACTTCTATTTGCGTTTTGAGTAAAATAACGATCCTTCACAGAAGACGGCACTTCCTGTAAAGACCGCTCCTGATAGACGCCTTTTTTTGCTTTTTCCAATGCTTTTTCATCAATATCAGTCGCCATAATCTGATAGCCGGAAAGGCCTTTTTGCTGATCCAAAAGCATGGCAAGCGTGTAAGGCTCCTCACCCGTTGAGCAGGCGGCACTCCAAATCTTTAAAGGTTTGGAGGTCTTGATTAACGGCAGAATAGCAGTCTCAAGAACTTCCCATCTTTTATAATTACGATAAAATTCTGAAACATTGATCGTCATTCTGTCCAATGTTTCATTTAAAAGGGCTTGATCCTTTTCTAATGCAGCCGCAAAGTCCTTAAAGCTTTGATACCCCTTTTTCTCATAAAGTGACGTCAGCCTTCTCTTCATTTGTGCTTCTTTATATAGTGTCAAATCGACTCCGGTTAATTGTTTCCATTTCGTTGTAAATACGCTGTATGTATCCATCTCTACTCTCCCAGTCTCGCTGTCTTTTTGTCCTAGTATAGCTTGTTTTCTCAGGAAATTGTATTGTTTCAATAAAAAAATCAGCTTTTCAGCTGATTTTAGAATGTTGGGAAAGGCAGAGGCCTGATCCACAACTGCCATTGAACCCTTTATTCACTTGAATGTAAACCTTTACAAAACAAATCGAAAACCGGCGGCGTTACATGATGCCGGCTCTGTTGCTTATTTTCACAATGATTAATAGATCCAGCCCGCCATGAGCTGCTGATATGATACTAATTCTTCATTCTTAAAGAAAATGTTAATCTCGCGTTCTGCACTTTCGAGAGAATCAGAGCCGTGGATGATGTTTTTTCCGACAAACATGCCATAATCTCCCCGAATCGTACCAGGTAAAGCTTCTTTAGGATTTGTTTTTCCGATCAGCTGTCTCGTTACTTCAATGACATTTTCGCCTTCCCAAACCATTGCGAATACAGGCCCTGAAGTAATAAACTCAACAAGCTCACCGAAGAAAGGCTTTCCTTGATGTTCGGCGTAGTGTTTCTCAGCCATTTGTTCAGTCACTCTCATTAACTTGGCACCAGCTAATTGTAAGCCCTTACGTTCGAATCTGGATAAAATGTCCCCAACGAGCTGACGTTGGACACCGTCTGGTTTCACCATGATAAAAGTCTTTTCCATCACATTCTCCACCCCATCATTATGTATGTATAGGCTTTCACACTGCTCACCGAAATCGTAACATCTTTCTGATAATTAATCAATCAGGGGCGGAGAAATTTCTTAATATCTACAAAAATTAAAATTTTCTTTTACCGATATATTTTGCGATGGCTGCAAGAGACGAACGTGCGCGCCCTCTAGGAAGCGTGTTTAATTTCTGGAAAGCTTTCTGCAAATACATTTCGCTTACTGCCATAGATGCTTCAATTGCATCTGTTTTTTTGATTTCTTCAATGATCGGTTCAAGCTGTTCCTGCGTTGTCTCGCTGTTAATCAATTTAAGCTGGTTTTTTAATGCAGGATTTTTCAAGGCATACAGCACTGGCAATGTAACATTTCCTTGAAGCAAATCTCCTCCAACAGGTTTGCCCAGCTCTGCTTCAGTTGAAGTAAAATCAAGAATGTCATCAATAATTTGATAAGACATGCCGACGTAATACCCAAACCAGTACAGCGCCTTATGAATCTTTTCATCAGCTCCGGACGCAATGGCTCCGAGCTGGCAGCTGACCGCGATCAGGAGGGCCGTTTTTCGTTTGATGCGGCGGAGATATGTTCTTAGATTTTGCTCCATGTTGTATTTGTCTTTGATCTGCTCGATTTCCCCAAGACAAACTTCAACAATAGTCTGTGACAAAATCCTATGGGCTTTCGGTTCGTTGATTCTTGTCATCATTTCAAGAGATCCCGCCAGCATATAATCGCCTGTGTACATCGCAATGCGATTGTCCCACTTTGCTTTGATTGTCGGCTTCCCTCTGCGAAGCTCCGCATCATCAATAACATCATCATGAACCAAAGATGCCATATGAATCATTTCCAGAGTGACGGCAACATATTTAATCTTATTAATATCGTAATCGCCAAACATGCCGGAAAGCAGCACGAAAACAGGCCGAATACGTTTCCCTCCAGCCTGCAGCAGGTGAAGACCCGCCTCGCTTAAAAGCGGATAATCAGAACGTACGGTTTGTTCAAGTTCTCGTTCAATCACATCAATATCGTCATTTAAAAAAGAGTAGGCCATTTTAAATTTCATATCATTCACCCAAACATCTGTGTTTTCATTTCCATCCGATATGCGTGGCAGCGACTCCGCCAGTAAACGAATGATATTTGACATTTTTTAAGCCCGCCTCTTCAAACAGGCCTGCCAGTTCCTTCATTCCAGGGAATTCCCTGGCCGATTCTTGAAGCCATGAATATTCTTTATAACTCTTGGCAAACAGTTTCCCAAAAAACGGCATAATATACTTAAAATACATAAAGTAAGCCTGTCTGAATCCGAACATTTCCGGCTGGGATGTTTCCAGACATACCACCTGGCCGCCTGGCTTCACCACGCGTCTCATCTCTTTCAGTACAGTCAAGTAATCAGGTACATTGCGGAGTCCGAAGCCAATGGTGACATAATCAAATGTATCATCATCAAAAGGAAGCTCCATCGCATTTCCATGCAGCAGTTCAATTTGGCTGAATCCGCCTGCTTTTACTTTCTCCTGGCCGACACTCAGCATATTTTCACTGAAATCTAAGCCTTTAACCTCGCCGGTTTTTCCGGTTGCTTTTGCAAGAGCAATCGTCCAGTCAGCCGTTCCGCAGCAGACATCAAGTGCCTTGGAGCCTTCTTTTACACTCATGATGCGCATCGTTTTATCGCGCCATTTTTTATGCTGCTGAAAACTGATGACAGAGTTCATTTGGTCATAGTTTTTGTATATTTTTTCAAACACTCCGTGTACGCGCTGTTCTTTTGAGTCCTGCATAATGGTTACCCTTCTTCCACTTTCTGATGATAGGTTTGATCTTGGCTGATTGTCTTCAGACGGTTTAATAAAATATGCTGAATAGGTGAATTTAGAGGCAAAAGTGACTCAATGCTGTTTTTCGCTTTTTTAAAACAATCTTCTAATATCTCTTCTTTTGTTTTTCCCAGCTGTATAAAACTGCCGATCACATCCAGAAACGTATCATTTCCGTTCATAAGCCGCTTAAATACAAAAAAATCACTCGACAGCTTTTTCCAGCGAGGAAGGTTGAAGTGTTCCGCCACCCGATGGAATAAAGCTGATTCAACAATGCCCACACTTTCGAAAAAATCGTGTTCGTCCTTGAAAGAACGGTCATATAGACGAATTTTATGTTCATTGATTTCTTTGATGGCTGTAGCAAGCGTCCGAATCATGTAGATATCCTTCATTTCAGATAGTAAAGAGTAGTACAGCCCGCTGAAATAATCGCCTGCGAGAACAGTCAATTGGCGGTTTTTGTTTTCGTCTCGTTTTATGACTCTGGCTGTCGTCACTTCATCATGGGTATCAAGGGCGCTTTGTACAAGCATCGCTGTGACAATATAATTTTCTCTGTCGTTGTTTTTTATGTCGGCTTCTTCAAATAAAGCATGAAAAAGAAGAAGCTTATCCTCATCAATTTTTGGCGCAGAAATATGCTTCGCTAAATAAGGATGAGACAGCTTTTGTTTTAATTTCGTGTTCAGATTGGCTAAAGTTCCGTAGATGTCTTGCAAAAATATCACCCTTGTCCCCAAATTCACATTTATTTCTTAATCTATGTATGAGTTTTATCTTTTCATTCACTTACGCAGGTATCATTATAGCATAAAAAAAAGAAATTGGCTGTATCCTCCCGCTGTTTGCGAGCATTTTGCGTTTAACAGCGGGGACAGCCAGCTTATTTTTTTTCGCTTTTCATTTCTCCGTATGCGGTTTGAATGAGCGCTTCTCCTCTGACTTTAATGGCAGAAGTATGCTCTGTGAACTGAGCGATGATCACTTCTCCCTTGTCGAGTTTTTCGGAATGGTGAAACTTTGTGTCTGTTCCCCTTGTCAGGCCGATCACATTCACTCCGTCCTCAACCGCTTTAATGACGACAAAATCACTTGAATGCTTTTCGTTCATTTATAGCACCCTCTATCTTTATTAGTCCTGGCGTTTAATATGTTCCAATACTTCCGCACGGGCAGCGGCATCATCTTTAAAAACGCCTCTGACTGCTGAAGTGACAGTTTTTGCACCCGGTTTTCTTACACCGCGCATCGTCATGCACATGTGTTCTGCTTCAACCACTACCATTACGCCATGCGGGTCAAGCGTTTCTACAATGCTTTCCGCAATTGTAGAAGTGATGCGTTCCTGAAGCTGCGGACGCTTTGCAACGGCTTCAACGGCACGTGCCAGTTTACTGAGTCCGGTGACCTTTCCGCCTCGCGGTATATATGCAACGTGTGCTTTTCCATAAAAGGGAACAAGGTGATGCTCACACATAGAATGAAACGCGATATCTTTTACAAGAACAAGCTCCTCATGGTTTTCACCGAAGATAGTCTGGAAATGTTCTTTTGGATCTTCATTCAAGCCGGAGAATACCTCGGCATACATCTTTGCGACTCTTTTCGGAGTATCAAGAAGCCCTTCTCTATTCGGGTCTTCTCCGATCGCTTCTAAAATTTGACGAACAGCTTGTTCGATTTGCTCTTTATTAACTTCTTTCATGTTCTATGTCCTCCACCAATGAATACATTTAATTTCGATTCTAGCACACATGCCCCGCTAAAAGCAAAGTGAATGCCCTGTCAGGAAGCCCATGCCCTTGAAATATGAAAAGCCCCTTAGAAAGGGGCTTTTTTGTGAAGAAATAAAGTGTATGTAAGCTAGATGCATACACGATCTATATTCACAATTATTTTCCGGCAACTGCGTCTTTAAGCGCTTTACCTGGTTTGAAAGCAGGTACTTTGCTTGCTGGAATTTCGATTTCTTCACCTGTTTGTGGGTTGCGTCCTTTACGTGCAGAACGTTCACGCACCTCGAAGTTACCAAAACCGATCAGTTGGATTTTATCACCGTTTTTAAGTGCATCTAAGATCGTATCAAAAACAGAGTCAACTGCTTTTGTAGCGTCTTTTTTAGACAATTCGCTTGCTTCTGCAACCGCATTGATAAGTTCTGTTTTGTTCATGCCTTTCACCTCCTCCCAAAAGGAAATAAGCTCAGTTCGTTTATTATCATTTCTTCACAGTTCAGTCTGATTCTAAACCTGTCTCAGAAAAAAATCAGAGCAGGCAAGAGAAAGACAATTAAACGGCTTTTTAAGAAAAACTGCACTCTGAGGAATGTTTGTCCAACAAAGTGAAGAATTTCTGTATGTAGAGTAACACATATAAAAAGCCATATCAAGCATTTTAAAGCGTCAATCCCTTGCTCGTCAAGGATTTAACGTGATTTACCGAACAAATATTCCTTTTTTTACTTTTTTCATCCTATTCCTTGATCCTTTTCCATTATTAAGAGCAAAGAAAAAAGACCTCCCATTCTATAAAGAGGTCTTCCGGTATTACAGGATAATGGCGATTAAGCCGCCTGATCCTTCGTTTATAATTCTTTCTAACGTTTCTTTTAATTTGTACCGTGCGTTTTCAGGCATTAATGACAGCTTCGCCTGAATCCCTTCTCTCACAATTGAGCTCAGTGACCTTCCGAAAATATCTGAATTCCAGATGGAGAGCGGATCATCCTCAAAGTCTTGCATTAAATAGCGCACAAGCTCTTCGCTTTGTTTTTCCGTTCCGATAATCGGCGCGAATTCGCTTTCGACGTCTACTTTGATCATATGGATCGACGGAGCGACAGCCTTCAGCCTCACACCGAATCGTGAGCCCTGCCTTATAATTTCCGGCTCATCGAGACTCATATCAGCTAAAGCAGGCGCTGCAATGCCGTATCCCGTCTGTTTGACCATTTTTAAGGCATCGGACACTTGATCATACTCTGTTTTCGCATGGGCGAAGTCCTGCATGAGCTCAAGCAGATGGTCTCTTCCTCTGATTTCTACACCGACCACTTCTTTCAGGATTTGATCATATAAATGGTCAGGCGCATACAAATCGATTTCAGCCACCCCTTGGCCAAGCTCAATTCCGGCTAATCCGGCACTTTCAATGAATTCAAACTCGCTGAAATGGCCGACAACCCTGTCTACGTCCCGGAGACGCTTAATATCTTTAACAGTTTCTTTCACGGACTCCTGATAGCTTTCACGCAGCCAATGGTTTTCTTTCAGCACCATTACCCAGCTTGGGAGATTGACATTGACTTCAAGCACTGGAAACTCGTAGAGGGCCTCTCTGAGCACATTCAGCACATCTGTTTCCCGCATGCTTTCCACGCTCATTGCCAAAACCGGAATATCATATTTTTCGCTTAAATCCTGGCGCATGGCTTCTGTTTCCGGGTGATACGGCCTGACTGAGTTGATGACCATAATAAAGGGTTTGCCAACCTCTTTCAGCTCTTCAATGACTCTTTCTTCAGCCTCTATATAGTCACTTCTGGCGATATCTCCAATGGTGCCGTCTGTCGTAATGACTACTCCGATGGTCGAGTGTTCTTGAATGACTTTTCGTGTGCCGATTTCAGCAGCCTCATGAAATGGGATCGGTTCTTCGTACCATGGCGTGTTAATCATCCGCGGTCCGTTTTCATCTTCATATCCTTTTGCGCCGGGCACTGTGTAACCTACACAATCTACTAATCTTATATTGACATCGAGTCCGTCTGACACGTGAACAGACATCGCCTGATTCGGAACAAATTTAGGCTCTGTAGTCATAATCGTTTTACCGGCTGCGCTCTGCGGCAGTTCATCCTGCGCACGGGCCCGGTCTGCTTCGTTACTGATATTCGGGAGCACCACAAGCTCCATAAATTTTTTAATGAACGTGGATTTTCCTGTACGGACAGCACCTACGACTCCTAAGTATATATCGCCTCCTGTTCGTTCAGCGATATCCTTGAAAATATCGACCTTTTCCAAGTGATCCCCTCCCGGACTTCCTATCCTTATCAATTTTATTAAGCTCTTTCAATCAAAACACAGGACACTATATGTGTATGACGTTGTCCTATTTCAATATGACATCTTTAGAAAATTTCCCATCCTCAATCTATTAAAGTATAAAAAAACCTTTCTCCCTATTTGTATGCACGGGAGAAAGGTTCATTCCTTTTTCATATCATTTTCTAAAAAAACAGGTTCCTGTTTGTGATTTACCGTATATTTCACAGAAAACGCGGGGACAAAGGGGGTTTCTTGCCAAATCATATCCTGGATTTCAGACCCGGGTTTAAACGTTTTTTTGCTTTTTTTGAGAAAAGAAGCGAGCTCAGTCCGGTAATCGGCATATATTTCTCCGTCTCCGTCAATCATAAGCGGCAAGGAATCCCCTGATATTGGGCTTGTCACTGCAAGAGATGTTCCATCCCCCAGCTTCTTCTCATCGAGTGTAAATAAATCACGTGACAGCACATCTTTGTAGGGCGGGTATTGATGCTCTTGGCGGTACATTTGAACACGCAATTTTACGTCGCGGATTCTTTCAGCCATCTTTAGATCAATCAATTTAACAGTCGGATCGTTCTCTACGTCTACAAGAACGTATTGATAGTCTCCCCCGCTTTCATATGCCGTGCTTGGAGGTTCGGCCATATACCTCGGCGCTAGACGGTTAAAGTCTATCGGATATTTTTGATATAGCGGTGTCGACATATCTTTTGTTTGAATGGGAAGCAGTCCACCATTTGCCTTTTGAAATTCATCAACAGCAGACTGGACCTGCTTTAGCTGGTCCTGATAAGGAATGGCGTGTACACTGCTTTTCCGCTCATTTGGATATAAACAGCCTGATAAAAGCACGGCTGCCGCAAAAATCATAGCGCACTTCAGTTTACCCATACAGCACTTCCTTTTACAGCTTTATTCATTGACAGGGCCGCTGAATACCACGAGAAACACAATAATTCCAGATATGAGCATACACGTAAAAGCGAATGATGAAACCGCAATCTTCAGAAAACGGTTTTGAAACTTAAAGCGGCTTAAATAGATGGAAGCTACAGCCAGAAACATCAGACCCATGGACCCTAGTGCAAACCACATTTTCATCAATGCCAGACTCAATGACCTGCGCCTCCCCGATATGTATGATGTAAGCGTTATATTTTAATTTTAATATACACCCCCAGAAAAGATCAACCAGATTTTCCAACCTTTGATAGAACAAAAAAACTGAAGCAAAGAGGGGGACCTTCGCTTCAGTCAACTTGACTATATTCACCTGCACGTTTAAGAAACACTCTCTTGGACTTCGATGCTATAGTATGCGACTTGGCATACAGATGCATCCTCTATTGCCTAAATCGGCAAAATGTTTCAGGAGATCCCAAGACTTGGGTGTTCTTCTGTTTTTCGGGTTTTCGTTCAATTAAGATATGCGGTCTTCCAAACGATTGACACATTTACTTCACTTGATTTTCAAACGTATTGACCAGATCCTCCATCTCGTGGGTTTTTCCTCTCGCCATTAAAGATTCAACAGCCGTTTCCACTTTTTGCCCGTTAAATAGAACTTGATGAAGCGCTTCTGTAATCGGCATTTTCACATCATATTTCTGCGAAAGCTGGTAAGCCGCTTTTGTCGTCCGGACGCCTTCGACTACCATTCCCATCTCTTCAAGAACGTCTTTGAGCTCGTACCCTTTTCCGAGCAAATTGCCGGCACGCCAGTTTCTGGAATGAACGCTTGTGCACGTAACAATCAGATCGCCCACTCCAGTCAATCCAGAAAACGTCAAGGGATTCCCGCCCATTTTCGTTCCGAGTCTCGCGATTTCGGCAAGTCCGCGTGTGATTAAAGCAGCTTTGGCATTGTCCCCATACCCTAAACCATCTGTAATTCCTGCGGCAAGGGCAATAATATTTTTTAAGGCTCCCCCGATTTCAACTCCGATAATATCAGGGTTTGTGTACACCCGGAAATTGTGATTAATAAATAAATCCTGCACCTCTTCTGCTGCCCGCATGCTCTTTGAAGATGATGTAACAGTCGTCGGATGCCGCATCCCCACTTCTTCCGCATGGCTCGGACCAGAAAGGACAACAATATCTTTTCTGGCATCGTTCGGAAGCTCAATTTCCATAATCTCAGAAATCCGCAGCAGCGAATCAGGCTCTATTCCCTTGCTGACGTGAACAAAGACTGCCTCTTTCGTTATGAAAGGCACAGCCTGTCTCAGCACTTCACGAATTGCTTTTGTCGGAACCGCAACGATAATAAAATCTGCGTCGGAAACAGCTTCATTCATATCTGTTGTTCCTTTAATGCTTGTAGGCAGCTTAACATTCGGCAGATAATCTTTGTTTTCATGTAACTCATTAATTTGATGAATTAAATCTGAACGGTGAGCCCATACACACACTTCATTTCCGTTATCAGTCAGAACTAAAGCTAGCGCCGTTCCCCAACTCCCCGCTCCAAGCATAGTAACTTTTTTCATTTTGATTCACACCTTTTTATTTTCTAGCTCTTGCAAATATTTTGATTGGTGTCCCCTCAAAACCAAACGCATCTCTGATTCGGTTTTCTAAAAAGCGTTCGTACGAAAAATGCATCAATTCCGGATCGTTTACAAACACAACGAAACTCGGCGGTTTAACTGCCACTTGAGTCGCATAATAAATCTTCAAACGAGAACCGTTATGAGTCGGCGTAGGATTCATTGCCACCGCATCCATGATGATATCATTTAAGACATTCGTCTGAACTCGAAGTGAATGGTTTTCGCTTGCTTTAATAATCGCAGGCATCAGCGTATGGATCCGTTTTGTCGTTAAGGCTGACATGAATAGGATTGGCGCATAATCAAGAAATTGAAAGTGATCACGAATATTTTCTTCAAATTCTTTCATCGTGCTTTCATCTTTGTCAACGGCATCCCATTTGTTTACAACGATCACGACGGCCTTGCCCGCTTCGTGTGCATAACCGGCGATGCGCTTGTCCTGTTCAATAATGCCTTCTTCGCCATCAAGCACAACCGCAACGACTTCTGAGCGGTCGATTGCTTTCAGCGCCCGCAGCACACTATACTTCTCAGTCGTTTCATAGACTTTCCCTTTTTTTCGCATTCCGGCAGTATCAACAATGACAAACTCCTGCTGGTTGTACGTAAACACCGTATCAACAGCATCTCTTGTCGTTCCTGCCACGTTGCTCACAATGACGCGTTCTTCGCCGAGCATCGCGTTCACAAGTGAGGACTTTCCGACATTCGGACGCCCGATCAGGCAAAATTGAATCACTTCTTCATCGTATTTCGTTTCAGGAATGTTTTTAAAATGCTCCGCAGCGGCATCCAGTAAATCACCAAGCCCGAGTCCGTGTGTTCCCGAAATTGGATACGGCTCACCAAAGCCAAGCGAATAAAAATCATAAATATTCGCTCTCATTTCAGTGTTATCCAGTTTATTAACCGCCAAAACAACTGGCTTTTTCGTGCGGTATAAAATTTTCGCTACTTCTTCATCAGCAGCTGTCACGCCTTCACGGCCGTTCACCATAAAAATAATGACGTCCGCTTCATCCATGGCGATTTCCGCCTGCTGGCGAATTTGCGCTAAGAACGGCTCATCACCGATATCAATACCGCCAGTATCAATCAAATTAAAATCATAATTCAGCCACTCAGCCGAGCTGTATATCCGATCCCTTGTCACACCAGGGGTATCTTCTACTATTGAAATTCTTTCTCCCGCAATCCGGTTAAAGATTGTGGATTTTCCTACATTTGGTCTCCCGACAATGGCTACGACAGGTTTACCCATAGTACCCTTCCTTTCGATCCAGCCGCTTTCATTTTTACATAAATTTCCAACCGGTTATTAAAATCATTTCATTCACTTTTATGAAAAGAAACCCTTCAGAGGAAGGGCTTAACTCATTTATTATATCAGTTTTTACTGGGATCACAACTATTCTTAAAAATGTTTCACGATCAAATACACGTCATCTCCAATTCTATGCGCTATTCCGTCAAGAATCGCTTCAAGATTTTTAGCGAAAAGCTCCATCTCTTTTTGGTCATTGCAAAAAAATACAGGCGCTCCTCCCGCAGCCCGGTTCCGGTTCGTCGTGATCACAGACAAAATCACTTTCGTGAGAGATTCACTCATCCTATCACCTTATCCTGGTTCTTGATAAATTCCGTCGGCATTCTGATCGCGTTTTCCAAGGTCGGAACATTGCTGATGATCTGAACAGCCGTTTCGGGGTGGTGAATTTGCGGCAGAACAAATACCGCCACTCTCCCATCATTTAAATCACGTTTTGCAATTGGTGTCAGAGACGGCTCTCCCGAATCCCGATAAACCCCGAGCACATTGGAAACATCAAATAAAATGGCCTGGCGTTGCCCTAAGTTGGCAATCGTCGCTGCTGAATTAAAATTTTTTGGCGTTAAAATAAATCCCATGCCATGCTTTAAAATCAGCTCCTGTTTCTCCGGAAGCCCGATATTCATCATATAAATATTATCAACAAACAATCCCGGACCGTCAAAGCGAGGCTTTATGTACTTGATATCTACAATATCCTTCAACACACTGCCTGACATAAATTTCATCGCCAGCAAAAAACATACAACAGCCGCTATGACCGCAGCCCAAATGGATAAAAACACATACGCAGACGTTGTCAAAAGCGCTGTAAAGATCACTATATAATTTCTGCTTTCAAAAGCAATGGCAATTCCCTCAATATATGTGCTTCCTCTTGAGACGAGTTCATACGAATCCATTTGCGTCAGCGTGTTCCGCTCCATGTTTCGGACATCTCTAAATTGCGTCGCGGCTAACGTTAAAAATGTGATGGCCGTAAATTCCTCCTGCAAAAGCGCCGGCATAATAATGGCCCCTAAACCAGCCGCGATCAGCCCTAGTGCAATATGAATGACTTTCCCATGAATATAGGTCGGATACTGGCGGTAATCCGTTTTCAGCATATAAAGCCGTGTTGCTACTCCGGCAATGACCCCAGCAATAATCGGATAGATGTAATCACTCATGACATTTTGGTAGCTCCTTTGTTTGATCTTTTGCTTTTTTGACCAATCTGGCTTGCGAGCTGTTCATATTTGGATATGCCAAACAGCAATATCATGCCCGCAGAACACGCATTCAGCCATTGAAAGCCGCCGACAGCCAAAGCCCCGGCCAACTTCTGAATCACAAACGAATACACCAGTTCGCCTTGGCACATCCCTAAGACAAATAAGGCAAGCTGCTTCTCGAAAACCCTTTCAATCGAAGCTGTCAAAAGCACTATTAATATAACGGCAGCCCACTCAGGTTTTATGATGAACCAAACCGGATCATATAATGCAAAAAGATAAACAAAGGCATATCCGGCAACAAGCGTCAGAAAGACCATGAGATAACGAAAACGATACATCCCCAAATACCCGGCATAGACACATCCGCAGATGAAAAACATCATATAAGCAGCATTCAGGGAAAAATATAAAGTAATGTCATGTATGCTTAGGATTATATTAGTCAAAATAAAGACAGAGACGGCAAATCGTCTTTTCGTTTTTCCAAAAATAAAGGTTGTCAGAACCCACAGAAACCACATTGACCAATAGTAATAAAATTGTGCCATTTCGCTTCCTCCATACTCACAGTATGGAGCCGAAGCGCATTTTTTAAACAATCCATCTTACATTAAGGAGTATGATCATGGGAAAAGACAGACAGGAGAAAAAACTAAAAGCTTCAGGCAGAGTCGAATCAGACCGCGACCAGTCCATTCACTATGACGGAGCGACAAGCCTTGAACAAAACGGAAGATTCAAAAAGCGAAAATCATAATACAAAAAGCCCAAAACTCATTAAGTTTTGGGCTCAGCTTGTAGAGAAAACGATGTTTTTCTCCACAAGCTTTTTTGTTTTATGCTGTTTCTTTAGATTTTCATCAGGTTTCAGATGCAGAAAAAGCGCTCCCACATGCCTAGCCTTGCTTGGCTAGGTATGTGGCAATCTTCTTCATGTTCTGGCATGCGGCTGTGAGAAGAACTTGTTCACTCACATTTCGTTTCCCCCTCAACCTGCAATAGCGAAGCCCGTGCAGCTGTTTTGAATCTGCAAAGCTTCGCTCTATTTTTTCTTTTCTTTTTTTGTAGAGGTTTTTTCCTGAAACAGACAAGCGATTTTGTCTGACCTTTTCTTTATGATCTTCCCATACATGCCGAGTAATCACTTTCTGCCGATTCTTTGATTTTGTACAGTTCCCAAGCAGCCGGCATGAGGAACATATTTCAGGATTTGATTTATATGACCGGTAGCCTTTTCGGTCAGTTGTTGAGTATGTAAGTGTTTGCTGGTTCGGGCAAATGTAACTGTCTTTCTCACTGTCATAATGAAACTTCCATTTTGGAAACAAGCCTCTGGTAGGGTGATATCGTCTATGGGCAATAACGCCAAAAATATGGCGGTCAGCTAATCCTTTACAGATGGGAGTCGTTAAATAACCAGAATCAAGGGCGACGGCTTCTACTTGAAAACCAAATCGTGCGATTTGGTGATCCAATCGGTCAAGATAGGGCACAGAATCATGGACATTTCCGGGTGTGACATAGGCATCGGTGATAATGTTGTATTTCATATCTGTTGTGCGGTGATCTAAATAGAAAAAACCTTCTGGTTTGTTTTCGCGATACAGATAGCCACTTTCCGGATCGGTTGTACTGTGGCGGATCTCTTTTTCAGCTTTCACCTCCTCTTTGGCTGTTAATGGCTTTTTTCCGTGTTCCTCCCGATCCTCTTGTATGGCTTCATTTAAATCCTTGATATAGTTTTGTGTATCCTGCGCTATTGTTTTTCTTGTGTATTTATGCTTGTTGGCATTGGCTTTCAGATGAGTGGAATCAGTGAATAGGACACGTCCGCCCACCATGTCATGATTGATGGCCTGAAGAACGATCTCATCAAAAATGTCTTGGAAGATGGTTGTATCTTTAAAGCGTGTGCGTCTGTTCCAGCTGATGGTCGAGTGGTGCGGAACTGGGTCATTGATATTCAGTCCCAAAAACCATCTGTACGCCATATTGTAGTAAATTTCTTTTTCGAGCTGCCTTTCTGAACGGATACCGTAGAGGTAGCCGATAAACATCATTTTGAATAAAATTAGTGGATCAAGTGAGGGGCGGCCTTTGTTTTCGCTGTAGTAAGGCTTAACCTTTTCAATGATAAAAGAGAAGTCTATGTATTTATCAATTTTTCGAAGCAGATGATCCTCTTCGACCAGTTGGTCAAGCAGAACAAATTCGGCTGTGTTTTGAGAAGAATTTCTTGTGTGGAACATAAGAAAGACACCGTCCTTTTTAGTCTTTCTTTTATTTTATTACAGGAGAATGGATATTTTAAGGAAAAATAAAGGCTGTCGAGATTTTCTCGACAGCCTGAGCCCAAAACTCATTAAGTTTTGGGCTTTTCTATTTATCGTACACTATAGCTGGACGTATCGATCCCTCTCTCTGTGAGCCAGTGATGGGTTTCACCTTTTATGACAAGAGGCGCCTTTTGCAAATCAGCAATCGTTTTGGCGCCCAGCACGGTCATAATCATTTTTAATTCCTCAAGGATCAGCTGAATTTCCTCAAGCAGTCCTTCCTCTCCGCTGTCAGTCAGCACTTTTAAAAAGTGTCCTGCCATTCCGGTGCAAGAGGCTCCCATCGCAATTGCCTTTGCCACATCAAGCGCATCCTGCAAGCCGCCGGACGCGATCATTGTATAGCCGGGAAATACAGATTGGATTTCCGCCAAACTTGCAGCTGTCGAAATACCCCAGGAGTTAAAAAAGCTGATGTGCCGCTGCCTGCGCAGATTTTCGATTTTCGAGAAATTTGTCCCCCCGTAACCGCCGATATCAACTGCTGCTGCACCAGCTTCATACAGCTTTCCAGCCGATTCTTTGCTCATGCCAAAGCCGACTTCTTTCACAATGACTGGTACATTGACCTTGCTGCAAATTTGTTCAATGCGGTCCAGAGCGCCGCTAAAGCTTCTGTCCCCTTCAGGCATCACAATTTCCTGAATCACATTCAAGTGAATCTGCAGCGCATCTGCTCCAATCATATCAACTGCTTCCTTTGCCTGATCAGCTGTCGCCTCACTTCCCAGGTTGGCAAAAATCAGTCCATTTGGGTTTTCCTTTCGAACGATTTCATACGAAAAACGCTCTGAGGGATCTTTTAATGCTGACATTTGCGATCCGACAGCAAGAGGTATTCCAGCCTGACGAGCCGCTCGTGCAAGCGATTTATTTATTTCATATGTATGTTGTCCGCCGCCGCCAGTCATTGCATTGATAAAAATCGGCGAACTGCTTGAAAGTTCGCCGATTTTAGTGGAAATATCTACTTGTTCTAATGCAAGATCGGGCAGACTGACATGAACTAACGTAATATCATCAAGACCTGTTTCCCGCTTTTGGCCGGTTGACAGGGCATGATTGATGTGTTGTCTTTTCCGTTCTGCTCGAGTCACGTTTATCACCAATTATTTTAGTTTATTCAGCTTATCTCCGATCAGATCTCCAAGCTGGAAGCCAGTGCTTGTTTCTTCCTTCGCCTGATATTGACGGTAATCCTCCTGATCGGCTTTAGGCGCTTCTTCAAGTTCACGCATGCTTAATGAAATGCGCTCCTCATTTTCATTCACATCAAGAACCTTCACTTTTACAGTCTGTCCCTCTTCAAGAACTTCATGCGGCGTGCCGATGTGTTTATTGGAAATTTGAGAAATATGAACGAGACCTTCAACACCCGGAAGGATCTCTACAAAAGCACCGAAGCTGACAAGACGCTGCACTGTTCCTTCAAGCACATCGCCAGGCTTCACTTTCTCGCCGATTTGGCTCCACGGTCCAGGGAGTGTATCTTTGATGGATAAAGAAATACGTTCATTATCACGGTCAACCGATAACACTTTCACTTTTACTTCTTGTCCCTCTTCAACAACATCAGACGGCTTTTCGACATGGGAGTGGGAAAGCTGAGAAATGTGTACAAGTCCGTCGATACCGCCGATATCAACAAACGCGCCAAAATCAGTCAGGCGCTGCACTTTGCCATCAAGTACAGTTCCAACTTCAAGAGACTGAAGCAGTTCTTGTTTTTTATTCGCTTGTTCACTTTCAACAACGGCACGGTGTGAAAGGATGACGCGGTTTTTGTCACGGTCAAGCTCTACAACGAGCAGAGACAGTGTTTTTCCTTTATAGTCAGTAAAATCTTCAACGAAATGAGCTTCTACAAGTGATGCCGGAATAAAACCGCGAACGCCGATATCTACGACAAGGCCGCCTTTCACGACATCTTTCACTTCAGCTTCAAACACTTCTTTTGTTTCGAATTTTTTCTCAAGGTCTTCCCAAGCGCGGTCTGCATCAACAGCACGTTTAGATAAAATCAAAGCATCGTCTTCCACTTTTGTTACTTTCAGGTCAAGCTCGTCGTCTACTTTTACAACATCCGATGCTTTCTCTACATGAAGACTTGATAATTCACTGATTGGAATAATGCCGGACTGTTTGACATTGATAATTTCAACATCCACATGCTTGTCCTCTACCTTTGTCACAATCCCTTTAACTACATCTCCAACCTCTGGCACTTGAACATCAATTTGATTCATTTCCTCTGTCATTTGAATAACCTCCTTGGTCCAAACCTACACAGCTTAATTAAAACGGTTTGAAAGCTGAACATATAAACATGCCCGCTTTTTAGCCGAATATGTATTAAAGAATCATCCAAAAAAGTTTTTTGAATGATCAATAAAAAGTTTTATTAGTATTAACTTCTAATAAAAGGACAGGTTTGTCAAGCAATAACATTCTTTCTTCGTTGAAAAATTCAAAAAAAGTGGCATTCGCCATAATCAGCGGGACTTTTGTTCCACTGCCTCGAGGATTTTATCTGCTACCTCTTGGATGGAAAGAGACGTCGTGTCGATCTCTAGAGCATCTTCTGCTTTGCGCAGCGGAGACACTTCGCGCTCTGAATCAAGCTTGTCTCTTCTTGCAATTTCCTCAATCAATGTTTCATAGTTGACATCGTAGCCTTTTTTTACGTTTTCTTCATAACGGCGTTTCGCTCTCTCTTCAACAGATGCCAGAAGAAAAATTTTCACTTCAGCATTCGGAAGCACGTGAGTTCCGATGTCACGCCCGTCCATGACGACACCGCCTTTTTGCCCAAGCTGCTGCTGGCGTTTCACCATTTCTTCTCTGACACTTCTATGCTTGGCCGCAATTGAAACTTGGTTGCTGACTTCATCTGTTCTGATCGCCTCAGTCACATCGATGCCGTTAACGAGCACTTTTTGTCCTTCTTTTGTTGTAATCAGTTCAATATCTGTTCGCTTTAGCAGCTCAGCCAGCTTTTCTTCATTTGTCAGATCAACGTTTTCTTGTAAAGCTGTGTACGTTATCGCCCGATACATCGCGCCTGTATCAATATATATGTACGATTTTTTCTCAGCCACAATTTTAGCAACAGTGCTTTTCCCCGCAGCTGCCGGGCCGTCGATTGCAATCGATAATTTCTTTTCCATAATTCCTCTCCTTGCTCTTTTCTCCTCTATGGATTGTATCACGAACTTTATGAAAAAGGGTGAAAAATTGATGAATAATTAATGTTTGAAGGTTTCAATCCTGCTGTTCTCCTCCATTTTATCCACCCCTTCATATTGAATCACTTTTGATACATAAGGTTCAATATGCTGATAGTGAAAAAGAAACTGGACACCAAGTAAAATGATGGCCTGAATGAACAATATTTTCATCAGCAGCCGTTCAAATGTTTTCATCGGAGCACCTCCATCACAAATAGTATGGAAGTGTTTGCCGATCTTTATTCCATCCGGGCCTTTCTTCTCTTATTTAACTGGCGACGGATACAATATTGAAGCAGGAACTGCTGGTCACTTGCTGCGATTCCCGTATACTCTAGGGTCATTTTACATTTCCCTGATTTCGGGTCATCAAAGATTCGTCTGACAACCGCTTTTGTTTCTATTTGGCGTGTGTTTTCCTCTTCAGCAGAAAGACTGATGATAAGACGCAATGATTCCCCGGATTGAAAAGAACGGCCTTCAGCTAAAATCACGGCTATGCCGCCTGCGCTGATATTATAGGAGAGTGTGCGGAACCCTTCTTTATTTGCCGGCTGAATTTGCACATCCAATACTGCATCAGTTCTTACATACTGGCGGCGCTGGATTCGTTTCATTTTTTCACGCGGAGGCACTTCTAGACAGATCATTTGAAGTTTGTCCTTCACTTTACCTTTTATACGGCTTGTAAAACGGTAAGGAACTTCGTCTTTGCCCACAAACTCTACGGTTACTTCCATATCGTTATGTAAAATCACAGTTCGCCCTGTGACTATATCAACCGGGTACGCGATCAAAAGCTCATTGTTTTCGATGCTGACTGCCTTGCTCTTTGCTTTTTTCAATTCATTTTCTTCTATATATTCTAAAAGTACATTTTCTCCAATCTCTATCATTGACTTCACTCTTTCGTAATCAATATACTCACTTTTTTATTAAAGCACGTAATGAAAAAAAGGAAAAGACATTTAGTCCTTTCCTCCTGTTTTTTATAGGTCTTTATATATAGGTTCGGCGTTTTTTAGTTTTTCAACTTTTTCTTCCGATCCATCATTGGCATTTATATACATTCTGAATGTATCATTTTCAATGGTTCCGAGCATTTCATAGCACAGCACTTCTTGGCCAAGTTCATTTGTAATCAAAGCCAGCCTTGTTTCTCTCACTTGTACATTTTTATTCAATTTAGATTTCGCTTGTGCTTCAGTAATTGCCGGCTTAGGTATATCTCTTTTTCTGTGGGAAGTCAGGAAGTCCCTTGCTGAAAAGCCGACAACCTCACCGTCATCCAAGGCCACTTTCATACGAATCGCTTCAGGGTACATCCGGATTTTATTTTCAACAGGAACATATGAAAATACGCCGATTTTATCATATTGGGCACTTTCATCAATTTCCAAATCATCTGTTTCAAATCCGTTTTTCTTTAAAAAAGCGAGCGCTCGGTTCGATCCGTCATTCAAACTGATTTTCTGATCTTTCACTTCTCTGTTTTGAATTAAATAAACCGGATGTCCGCCCTTTTTCGTAATATCCATATAAATCGCTGCTTTATGGTCCGGGTCTTTCATGCTGATGCTGTAAACGTCGCGATTTGTTTTTTTCCCGCTCTTTACAACCTTAATTGAATAATTGTCATCCGGGGCAAAGCGCTCAGCAATTTGTTTTGCTTCCTGTTCGGAAATTTGTTTTCCCTTCAGATGGCTGAAACCTTTGTCTTCTTTTTTTGTGCTGGTAAAACTCGGGCCAAGATCTGTTCCGGTGGAGAATGCGCCGACATTTTTTTCAACAGTTTTAAAGCTGTTGATAATCGTATTATCACTTTGTTTTTCATCAGAAGCCAGCGCCATCTCTACATCCATCCAGCGAAGGTTTTTGCTCATGACAAGGTGCTGAACATGACGCAGTTCATTTTGAATATCTTCTGACTGCTGATATAGCTTATTAAGTGATGTATATTCTTTTTTATCAAGCGGCTTTTGATCCAAATCTCTGACTGACGTTTTATAACTGAAATCGCCGATCTTTGATAACAGCTCTTCAGTTTTGTTAAACGGCATTAATGTAAGCGGCAGCTGACTGACGCTGTTATGGGCTTCAGATGTAATCCTCCACACATCTACCAATGCAGGTGACAGTGATTTTTGGCTGTTCATGGCCAGTGTTGTTCCAATTTTATCATGGAGCTGATCCATCTGATAGGTAAGTTCATGAAACGCCCGCTGATAGTTATTTTCAGCATGAAGAAGAACTGCGTCTTTTTCCTGGTGCTCTTTGTATCCCCAGTAGCCTGTACCGACAATTGCAATACCGAGCACGGCGATTAAAATTCCTCTGATCATTTATCACACCTCTTTTTATGCTTTCTCATGTCCTGCTATTCACAGAAAATGTGTTTACCGATTCTTTTAATCTGCGGGCGCCCCCAAATCCAAGCACTTGTAGCCGTATCCGGGTTAAAGTAGTACAGTGCTTCCTCTGATGGGTCCCAGCCATTGATGGCATCCAGCACTGCTTCTCGGGCCGTTTCATTCGGCTGCATGTAAATTTGCCCGTCGGCTACTGCTGTGAAGGCAAGCGGCTCAAAAATAACCCCCGCTACAGAATTCGGAAATAACGGGCTGTTCAATCGGTTTAAAATGACTGCTGCAATGGCTACCTGTCCCTCGTACGGTTCGCCCCGGGCTTCGCCATAAACTGCCTGAGAAAGCAGCCTGATATCATTGTTGGAAAATCCGCCAGGCATGTTAGCAGCGACCGCATCCTGTTTTCTTGCTTTTGCAGGTGTATTATTTTGCTGTTTATTCGCTTTAGGCTGCTGCGTTGTTTTTTCAGCAGGCTGTTTTTGCCGCGCTTCTGCTTGCTGTCTTGCTTTTTGTGTTGCTGATTTAGACGGTTTCGTCTGATACTTCAGCGGAATTTTTCCGTAATGCGTAAATGTATTCCCTTTTTGAAGCTGCTGCATGACATATTCACGATAGTATTTAGATTTAGATATTAAGGTTTGCTTTGTTTTAGCCCCGACAAGGCCGTCAATCTCTTTTAACCCGAATTGATCCTGAAAATTTCGAACTGCCCAATACGTTCCCCATCCATAAACACCGTCAATTTTCCCGTTATAGTATCCGTTATATTGAAGGCGCGCCTGGAGTTCAACGACATCGTCCCCAGTTGCCCCTCTTTGAATGACCTGATTCGAAAAGGCAGAGATGGTTTCAGTATTGATAAACGTCGATATTGTAAAGGAAAAAAGAATGAGACACGCCATAATCGATCCTTTGGACTTCATCTTTTCAAGCCTCCTACAGCAAATTTTTAAGTGTAATCGTATTTTCTGTAACGAGGTTATTTTTATACACTCTTTCCTTGTTATCCCTCAGAACATAAATCTCATTTGATATATCGGCACACAAAAAAGCCGCACGGTTTCTGTGCGGCTTCTATACTTGCATCATATTGACGGAACGGGCTTTTTTCGCTTTGCGCAAACCAAACCACCATAAAAATAACATAAATGGAAACATATAATAAATCCAATTGCTGAGTGCTATCAGGATAAAATCATACGATCCATGCAAAAGGGACGGGACAGCTAAAGAAAGAATAAGCCACTTTACACGCGCCTTATCAGCGGAAAAACGGGCTTTTCCAAGGTAAAATCCCATAATAACGCCTATTAAGGCATGGCACGAAACAGGCAGGAGCGCCCTGACAAACGCATGCTCCACACCGTGGCCAATTAAGTAAAGAATATTTTCGAGGGTTGCAAAACCGAGCGAAACACTAGCCCCGTACACAATCCCGTCATAATGCTCATCAAAGTGGGCGTGCGGGTATACACTGACCATCAGAATAAACCATTTTAACGATTCCTCTAAAAATCCTGAAGATAAAAAAGAAACAAAAAAGCTTCCGCCACCAACATTCTCTTTTTCAAGCACGTACTGGATAAACATTATGGGAAATACAAGAACAACCCCTAGAAAAAACGACCGAAGCACCATATGTACAGGTTCATTATCATACTGATCTTTTAAATAAAAATAACTTAACAGCGCGATGCCGGGAGCAATTCCTGCAGAGATGATTGCAAACATCAGGCAACCTCTTTCCTTTATATTCCTAAGTCTATCCTACCATGTTGGTTACAATTTTACATCTGTCTGAACTTAAAAAAACAAAAAGAGCATACGAATTCATCATATGCTCCCTTTCTTTAATGATTTTCTCTTTTTGCGATTTCTGCTGCGATATGTCCCCCGTGGAATCTGCCGTTTTCAATAAATATTTCATTTGCATTGTTCCCAGCAGCAATGACCCCGGCAATAAAAATACCTTCAACGTTGGTTTCCATTGTTTCTTCATTGAAAAATGGACGTCCTGTTTCTTTATCAATTTCAACTCCCATTTTCTCAAGAAATTGATGGTCGGGATGATAGCCTGTCATGGCAAATACAAAATCATTTTTAATAGTGATGAGTTCCTTCTCGCCGGAGCGGAATACAACTTCATCTTCGGTGATTTTTTCGACACAAGCGCCAAATTCCATGCGGATTGTGCCGTTTCTGACAAGCGATTCAAATTCAGGCAAAATCCAAGGCTTAATGCTTGGCGAATACTCATTGCCCCTGTATAAAACAGTGACACGCGCTCCAGATTTCACGAGTTCAAGTGCAGCGTCTACACTTGAATTTTTCCCGCCGATCACGACGACATCTTTATCAAAGTACGGGTGGCCTTCTTTAAAATAATGAAAGACTTTCGGCAAATCCTCACCGGATACATTCATGTAGTTTGGATGATCATAATAACCTGTGGCAATGATACAATATGGCGCCGTGTAGGTTTCTTTTGACGTCTCAATTACGAATGTATTGTTTTCCGTTTTCGTCACTTTACGCACCATTTCAAACGCATTTACACGGATGTTTTTCCGTTTGACGACTTCCCGGTAATACGACAAAGCCTGAATTCTGACAGGCTTTCTGTTTTCCGTAATAAATGCGACGTCCCCGATCTCAAGCTTTTCACTTGAGCTGAAGAAGGTTTGATGCGTCGGATAATTGTAAATACTGTTAACGACATTTCCTTTTTCGATGACGAGGGCATCAATGCCAATTTGTTTTAGGTGAATGGCGGCAGATAGCCCGCAAGGTCCTCCGCCTATAATTATTGCTTTTTCTTGAATCATTTCCGTCAACTCCTGCGATTGGCATTTCACTACATATTTTTCTATTTCCGAATAAAAAAATCTCCTATTTTATCATAGGAGATTTTTTATTTTTATGCAAATCATCAACTTATATCCAGCCTCTAAAACGCGAAGCTTCAGCCATTTTGCGAACGCCGACCATATAAGCAGCGAGTCTCATGTCAATTCTTCGGTTTTTAGCCATTTCATAAATGTTGTTAAATGATTTGACCATCATTTTTTCCAATTTTTCTTCTACCTCTTCTTCACTCCAGTAGAAGCCTTGGTTATTCTGAACCCATTCAAAATAGGAAACCGTTACGCCGCCGGCACTTGCCAGCACGTCTGGCACAAGCAAAATGTCCCGGTCTGAAAGAATTTTTGTTCCTTCAAGCGTTGTTGGCCCGTTTGCCGCTTCAACAACAATTTTAGCCTGGATATTATGGGCATTTTCTTCTGTAATTTGATTTTCAATCGCAGCAGGAACGAGGATATCACAATCCAGTTCCAATAGCTCTTGGTTCGTAATTGTATCGTTGAAAAGCTTTGTTACGGTACCGAAGCTGTCACGGCGGTCTAGTAAGTAATCGATATCAAGGCCTTCCGGATCATAAAGTCCGCCATACGCATCCGAGATGCCGACAACCTTTGCTCCCGCATCATGCATAAATTTCGCCAAATAGCTTCCAGCGTTTCCGAAGCCTTGGACAACGACACGCGCACCTTTAATATCGATGCCTTTTTTCTTAGCCGCTTCTTTAATACAGATGGTAACCCCTTTTGCAGTCGCAGATTCTCTTCCGTGAGATCCGCCAAGCACAAGCGGCTTGCCTGTAATAAATCCAGGCGAATTAAATTCATCAATTCTTGAATACTCATCCATCATCCATGCCATGATTTGTGAGTTTGTAAATACATCCGGTGCCGGCACGTCTTTCGTAGGTCCGACAATTTGGCTGATTGCTCTGACATACCCTCTGCTCAGACGCTCCAGCTCTCTAAACGACATATCCCTTGGATCACAAACAATTCCGCCTTTACCACCGCCATATGGAAGATCAATTATGCCGCATTTTAAACTCATCCAAATAGAAAGCGCCTTCACCTCTTTTTCTGTTACGTTCGGGTGAAAACGTATCCCGCCTTTCGTCGGACCGACAGAGTCATTGTGCTGCGCACGATAACCTGTAAAAATCTTTACTGAACCGTCGTCCATACGAACAGGTATTTTTACCGTTAATAATCTCATCGGCTCCTTTAACAGTTCGTACACTTCTTCTGGATATCCCAATTTTTCCAGAGCCTTATGTATTACGGTTTGGGTTGATTTTAATACATCAAGTTTGTCCTCTTCTGTATGACCGGTGTTTCGATCGGCTGCCATTTGAGTTAACCTCCTAGAATCTTCTGTTTCTCACATGCTCCCTTTCAGAGAATAGTATACACCTTCATATGATCCGTGCATAGAATAAACGTTATGTTTTTCCATGTTTTTTAACGAAAAAAACTGCTGTGAAATCAGCAGTTTTCCGTTGCATTCTTATGAAAAATGAGTCTGTATCGTTTCAACGGCATTACCGTCCATAATGAGCTTACCATACTCTTGCAAGCGGTAAATCGTTAAAGTTGTCGGATTGCCGTATTCAGCCAGAACCGCCACAACCCCCTCAGCCGTATGTGACCCAAGGTCTTCAAGGCTTAAAAAGTACTGTCCGTCATAGTGGTAGACAGTTCCCCCTGTGATACCGATTCGCTGTAAGCTTTCTGAAAGCTGAATGATATCTTCAAAGGAATGGAATTGATAAATGATGTCCGCACTTTCATCAAGCTTGACTTGCATTTCGATGTAATCATCATCATACTCATCTTCTTCTGATTCGGCGTCTTGGTTTTTTGTTACGATCACAACCATCCCTTGTGCTTGGAGAGAATACACTTCCACTGCAATCGGTCCATTCGCTTCAAAGCCGAGCTCTGTATTCGCTTCGTTCATCATATCTTTAAATAACTGGTGGACTTTAAATGAGTCCTTCCAGAGGTCTTCTTTTGTCAATCCCCGGTCTGTCAAATCGTCGAGGGTTAAAAAGATTTTGATCTTATTATAATTCAGACGCTCAAGCCGCATAACGTTCCCTCCTGCCTCTACTTGCACACAAATCATATAACACATTATATGAGATGATGAGTCATAGGTTCTTAATTGTTATCAGTTTACACTGACTTCACTAGTAAGACAAGCACAATGCAGTTTTTATTGTCTTATGGATTTTTTGGTTTTAAGAAATTATTCTGGCGCACAAAGATTCACAATGTGTGTTTCCGGCTCAGCACCTAGACGTAGAGGCACTTTTGTCGTGCCATATCCGTTGCTGATGAGATACGCCGCATTTTTAACAATGCCTGTTTTCCCAAGTTCATACGGGCCGAATTTTCCAAACCTGATCTGACCGCCATGGGTATGTCCGCTAAATATCGCATCAATACCGTCAGCTTCATTGATTTGTTCATGAATCTCGGGATTATGACAAACCAAAATATTCAGCCTGCTTTTGTCGAGTTCTTTAATGGCTTCCTCATAATGATCCATCTCCATTCTGATATCATCAACCCCGGCAATCCCAATCGTATGGCCGTTGTACGAAAACGGAAATGACTCATTCCTCAGAGTGATGACACCGTGCGCTTTGAATATGGAATAAAGCTTATGCTGCTTGACTTCATAATCATTATTCCCCCACACAAATACAACTGGAACCCCGAAATCAGCGAGTCTTTTGATGTTTTCCTCAATTCTCGCAATAGGCACCCCGCCCTCAGCTAAATCTCCGCCGATGATAACCAGGTGAGGGGCATGGCTTCGCGTTTTTTCCAAAAGATCTTGATCGATAAGACGTTTGTGAATGTCCGAAATAAAAAAGATGGTAAGCGGCGGCTTGCCCTTCATTTTTAATAAAGGAAACGTATGTGTTTTTAAATGGTTGCCTTTTGCAGTTGAATACATTTTTGCCGTCATTGCCGCTGCCGCAACAGTTAGCACACTGGCAATTTTCACTGATAGCTTCATAAAAACTCTCCATTCTTTTTTTAGAACTTATCAATAAGACGGACAATAAAAAAAGACGTTTCTATCGTTTGAGAAAACGCCCGATTTTATTTACTTTCAAAATATAGATTAATGTCATATCTGTGCTTCATCATTTGAAAAACAGACTCTCTCGCCTTCCATTTATCCGGCTGCGGCCACAGATCAGTGCTTTTCTGAATAATTTCGCATCTCAGTTTATGGAAATCACCCTCAGCTTTTTCTTCCTTTTTCTTAAAGTAATATGAAGTGCAGTATGCAAAAGCGGTTGCCATCATCCAAAATAAATAAAAGGTATGGCTGAGCATTTCTTGAAGAACGAGCTGAGGCGCCGGGCTTTTAACCATGATCATAAGACATAATAAGCCCAAGCAAATGAGTGAAGCCCATCGCCATCTGCGGCATTGCAACGCATAATTTTCAAATTTTTGTTTTCGTTTCACCAGCGCTTGGAGCATCTGTTTGGTCGGCGCGTCTGTAAACTGATCCAGCTGATTCCATAAGGATTCCATACGCTTCACACCTTGTCCATTTTCATTGCTACAATATATGAACGTAAAATAAAAAAAATGCCCTATTCATCCATTAAGGGGATGTCCAAAACTTGTCCGGTGTAAACATCATTTCCATTCAAGTGATTATACGCGCGAATTGTTTCTTCTCCTGACCTGCTTTTATAGTACTTCATAGAAATGCGGTATAGCGTTTCTTTCTTTTGGACGGTGTGCTTGACAACGCGTTTCGGCTCAGATTGAACCGGCTCATCCGGCTGCTGTTTTTGCGGCGCTGCGGTTTGTTGTTGGGAAGAGGAAGCAGCCGCGGCGGTTGCTTCCTCCTTATTTGCTGAGTCTTCTTTTTCAGCTACAGCTGGCTGTTTCTTATCAGTTGTTGTTTTTGCCGGCTCTTTTGCCTTTGTGTCCTCAGACTTTTTTTTTGACTCTTGCTGCAGAGCGGTCTCTTTCGTCTTTCCAGTGTCTGCGGTGTCTTTTTTATCCTTAGATTTCGGCACAATCTCATATTTGCTTTGGCTGCTGTCGATAAACACATCTTCATAATCATCATGATTATCCGGATGGCTTTTTAGATAAAATAAGGTGACTAAAACGATAACCGGCACAAATACAAATAATACAGCGAGCACAGTGAATAATGGCGTTTTTGTTTTGCCTTGCTTTTTTTTCTGTTCTCTTTGATTTTTTACAGATTGTCTTGTCGGAAGGCTTTCTCCAACATCATCGAAATAATCTTCCGCCGATGCGGCGTTTTGATCTTCATAAAGATCCTGGGCTTTTTTTCTCTCCACTCTCGACATGTTCGTCATGTATATCCCTCCTCACATGTTCAAAACGAATCTGACAGGCAAACACGGCATCAATGACAAAATGCGCCGTCACCGGAACAAATAAGTTACCGGTCCATTCATATATCAGACCGAGCAAAAAGCTGATTGCTGTCACCATGATAAATAACAGCCATTTTGACAAATACCGAAAATGAAGAACGGCAAATATAAGACTGGCCGCCCATAAACCGATATGAGTCTGCAGCACTCCTCTGAATAACATTTCTTCCGCGAAAGCAATCAGAAGCGTTAAAAATATAATATGAGGGATTGGCCTCTTACTGAATATTTTTTTATTGATTCCGCCGTCATCATATAAATGAGGCGGGCACCATTTCATCACTGCCATATCAGCTAAAATAACAATAACCGCAATAGAAACACCATACCATATGATTCGCATATCACGAATATCCCATAGCTTTAGTACGTCTTTTACATTCTCAAAAAAGAATAATCCCGCTCCTGCTGCTACGATGATGATTAAAAGCTGCGTCAAATATAACTGCTTCAGCATATCACGGTCAGACATATGCTGAATGAAATCCTTTTGCTGTTTCAGTTCAGCTCACCTACAGTCTGCATGCTGAATATGCGGTGCAATTCCGAACTCCAGCTGTCTAATGGCGCCATTTTACTCCGTTCTCCTTTTTGTTCATACAAGGATAGATCAAAACCGCATTGTGAACAGCACGGGAGATTTCCGTCATCAGGCTCGTATGATTCATCAAAATAGGTTAGCAGCGATTCCCTTAAACAGCCGTCACGCTGAAGCAGAAAAGATACGCGGCGCATTTTTTCCATCTTCAGCTCCATCCGATAGGAAATCTCCCGCTTCATCAATTCAATTGATGTTTTGCCCTGCATAAAGAGGTGAATCATCATACGCGCTTGCGTTTCTCCGACACCATACTGCATTAATACGTCACGAAGCCTTCTCTCATCCCGATCATCCGTCTTTTCAAGCACACGGATCACATTGGCGATTTCTTCAGCTGTGACACTCTCCATTTGGATAATCTGCTCCTGCAGTTCAAAATCCCCTGGTGCCCGCAGCAAAATGCTGACGCTCGGTTTTCCGTCGCGCCCTGCTCTGCCAATTTCCTGCATAAAAGCTTCAGCCGTCTGCGGGAGGTGAAAATGAATCACATATCTGATATCAGGTTTATCGACACCCATTCCAAACGCATTCGTACAACATATGACATCAAGCTGGTTATGAATAAACTGCTGCTGAATTAAAATCCTGTCGCCAGACTCCATACCGCCATGGTAAAAGTCGGCTCTGCTGCTCGTTTTGTTTTTAATTTCACCCGCTAATTCCTCAGCCCATTTCCGTGTCGGGCAATAAACAATTCCCGGCCCTTGCAGGTTTTCAACCAGCTGAATAACCCTATCTATTTTTTCGGCCGTATCCGCCGCATTTTCAACCCTAAGTGCGATGTTTGGACGGTTGACTGAGTTGAGATGACGTTCGGCATGCTGCAGCTCCAGCAGGTTCATGACATCTTGCAGCGTATCCTTTGTTGCTGTAGCGGTCAATGCCAGAACCGGAGGGTGCTCAAGTTGTTTTCTCAGCTGTCCGAGCTTTGAATAGTCAGGCCTGAAGTCATGCCCCCATTCTGATATACAATGTGCTTCATCAATAACGAATAGGCTGATGGGGACTGCTTTCAATTTTTCCAATACATATGGCGACTGCAAAGCCTCAGGGGACAAGTATAAAAATTTATAGCGATGAATATGCTCCAAAACGAATTGTCTCTCCTGCCTGCTTAGCATGCTGTTCAAAGCGGCCGCACGCTTTTCCCCCCGTGCTTTTAGCTGCTGTACCTGATCTTCCATTAAAGAAAGCAATGGAGAAACGATTAATACCATGCCGTCAAGCATATATCCAGGCAGCTGGTAGCAAAGCGATTTTCCTCCCCCAGTCGGCAGCATCGCAATGGTATCCTTCCCGCTGAGAATGCTTCTGATAATGTCCTCCTGCCCTTTTTTAAAGGAAGTAAAACCAAAAAAATGTTGTAGCGTTTGCTGTAATTTAGTCATATTGCTGCACCTGCTTTGTCAATGCCAGTCTGATTTGAAAGTAGCTGAATCGCTGCTCCAGCCCGTCACGAATTTGTTTGATTTTGTTCGTCCGCATCCGTTTGGCAAACTCTGCAATTTGGATTTGATCTTCCGCTGATACATAGTCATTAATCATAAACGCAGGCTCATGAAGAGAAATCTCAACTATATGGTCTTCGATCGTCGCTGTTTTCAGCTTTCTGATTTCAGCAATTCGATGAATCGGGATCCCTCTTTTGACCATCTGCCAAGTTTTCCTCGTTGACTCTGTCAGGGCATTATCTAAATGCACATCAGAGAGGAGATCCTTTAACAAAGTATCTTCACACTCCGGAAGAGAATGAATAAAATAATGTACCGAAGCCCAAAACATGATATACACATACCATTCATCTTCTCTCAGCGTGTCAGCAAGCTGCCTGCTCGTATAACCGATCCTGTCATGAGAGGTTAAGGAGTAGACAAAAATTTGCGCCGCTTTTTCATCAATCTCATGCAAATGCGCCTCCAGCATGGCAAAAAGGCTGCTTGCCATCTCTATATGATCCGTATGCCGTGACAGGTATTTCTTTACCCAGTGAAGTGTTTTATGATCCTTCGTAACAGGGATATACTGCCTGCTCCCTCGCAGTTTATGAGATAAAACCTGCACAAGCAGCGAAAGCCTTTTCCAGAGCACACCGGCAGCCTGCTGATAATAAGCGCCGTGGCAATAAACGGGCCAAGGCTTCTCGCTGAGGGCATGCTTCAATGCTGCTGCGCCGCTGGCTGTCACTTTGTATGTATCTGTTTCAGACATTGGTTTCAGATATGAATGCTGTTCAAGCTTGGTGAGCGATGCTGAAATATCGCTTCTTGAACATTGCGCCGCCATCCCAAAGTATTTTGCAGTCTGAAATAAGCCGGCATCTTGAATGGTTTGTGACGATCTTTTGCCTTTGAATAGGTGAAAAACAGCGCTTCCCGACCGTTCTCCGTTAATTTTGCAAAGGCAATCGAGAGCCATAATATCGAAGTAATTTAATGACAACCTATCCACCCACATTCTTCCTGACAAAAATCGTTGATTTGCTCTTTTTATTTTAACAGATTTTAAACAGAAATCGACGTTTAAAGTCATCATTAAGGGGGATGTTATGTAGATAACCCCTGATATGATAAGCATTCTCAATGATTTTTCTGTTGAAATGTGGCAAGAACATCATTACAATAAGTAAGAGGAATAGGTGTTAAATTGATTAAATATAAAGATTGATCCATTTGTTCCACCAAGAACAATCTGGGAGGTTTTATTCATGGCAAAGTACACAATCGTAGACAAAGATACATGTATTGCATGCGGCGCTTGCGGAGCTGCTGCACCAGACATTTACGATTACGATGATGAAGGCATCGCGTTCGTAACGCTTGATGAAAACAAAGGTGTTGTCGAAGTTCCTGAGGTACTGGAAGAAGATATGATTGACGCATTTGAAGGATGCCCTACTGATTCCATCAAAGTGGCGGATGAGCCATTTGAAGGCGACCCGCTTAAATTTGAATAGAAGTAACAAAAAAAGCTCCCCTGCGGGAGCTTTTTTATTTAATGGATATGAGCACTTCGCTGTTGTTCAATCCATGGCTTAAGCTTGATGAAAATAAGTGAGAATACAATCGTGATCACAATGCCTTTTATGACGTTAAACGGCAGGATACCAGCGACGACCGCTGTTTTCAGCGCACTGTCGGATAATGCCGGTGAATGTAAAAACCACGTGTATGCGGGAAGAATCAGAACATAATTTAAAATACTCATCAAAATGGTCATCGCTGCAGTTCCCAAAAGCAGACTGACAGCTAATCCCTTTGCTGAGTTCAGCTTTTTAAATAAGAAAGCAGTCGGCAATATAAAGAGTGTTCCTGCGATAAAATTCGCAATTTGCCCTACAGGAACTCCAGCCATGCTTCCCTGAATGATATATTGAAGAACGTTTTTTATTGCTTCTACGGCAATACCCGCCAAAGGTCCGTAAATCAGAATAGCAATAATAGCGGGCACGTCGCTAAAATCAATTTTTAAATAATCCGGAAGACCCGGAAACGGGAAATTTAACAGCATCAAAACAAATGCAATGCTGCTCAGCATACTGATCACAACTAATTTTTTTACTTTCACTTCACTCTCTCCTTTTCGATCACATCTTACTCGAAAACGGAAAGGTTCTTTTCCAGCCAATAAAAAAACCGCTTTGTGTATAAAAGCGGGGTTTCGAAAATTAGGCTAGGCAAAGAAACGTTTGAAAATCCAATTTCAAAACGCTTATGAACCTCCATCTTCTCCCATCCAGACTGTACTGTCGGCTCCGGAATCTCACCGAATCCTGCTGTAAAAACAGCTCGCGGGCTTAGAGCCATCGGCTCATCACCGCCGGTAGGGAATTTCACCCTGCCCCGAAGATTGATCATATGAATTTAGTTCCATTATAAACGATAACTGGTTGGCTGTATAGAGAATTGCTTCAAATTATATATAACCCCTGAAATACTGTAAGAACATTGATTTATAGGCTTTCCTTTTATCCTTTACTGCGTCAATACACGTTGACACTCTATTGAGAATATGTTAAATTATCAGATATTTAGTTTGTCAATTTAGGAGGAAATCTAACGATGTTTCGAGTATTGGTCTCAGACAAAATGAGCAACGACGGCTTACAGCCACTAATTGAATCAGACTTTATTGAAATCGTTCAAAAAAACGTAGCAGACGCAGAGGATGAATTACATACTTTTGATGCTCTTTTGGTGCGGAGCGCGACAAAAGTAACAGAAGACCTTTTCAAAAAAATGACTTCTTTAAAAATTGTCGGCAGAGCCGGTGTCGGTGTAGATAATATCGACATTGACGAGGCGACTAAACACGGGGTAATCGTGATTAACGCTCCAAACGGCAACACCATTTCGACAGCTGAGCATACATTTGCAATGATCTCTTCTTTAATGAGACATATCCCGCAGGCTAATATCTCAGTGAAATCCAGAGAGTGGAACCGCACAGCTTACGTCGGTTCAGAGCTTTACGGAAAAACGCTTGGGATTGTAGGATTAGGCCGAATCGGAAGCGAAATTGCACAGCGTGCGAGAGCGTTCGGTATGACCGTTCACGTTTTTGATCCGTTTTTAACTGAAGAAAGAGCGAAAAAAATCGGCGTAAACAGCCGTACATTTGAAGAAGTGCTTGAAACCGCAGATATCATCACGGTGCACACGCCTTTAACAAAAGAAACAAAAGGCTTATTGAATAAAGAAACAATTGCAAAAACGAAAAAAGGTGTTCGCTTAATTAACTGTGCGCGAGGCGGTATTATCGATGAAGCAGCACTTCTCGAAGCTTTGGAAAGCGGGCATGTTGCCGGTGCGGCGCTTGACGTTTTTGAAGTTGAACCGCCTGTTGACAATAAACTCGTTGACCATCCATTAGTCATTGCCACTCCTCACTTGGGAGCATCAACTAAAGAAGCTCAGTTAAATGTCGCGGCTCAAGTGTCAGAAGAAGTGCTGCAGTTCGCAAAAGGTCTTCCTGTCATGTCTGCTATCAACCTTCCTGCCATGACAAAAGATGAGTTCGCTAAGATTAAGCCTTACCATCAAATCGCAGGAAAAATTGGCAGCCTAGTTTCCCAATGCATGAAAGAGCCGGTACAGGATGTTGCCATTCAATACGAAGGCACAATTGCCAAGCTTGAAACATCGTTTATTACAAAAAGCCTTCTGTCAGGCTTCTTAAAACCGCGTGTTGACTCAACTGTTAACGAAGTCAATGCCGGAGGTGTCGCAAAAGAACGCGGCATCAGCTTCAGTGAAAAAATTTCCTCTTCTGAATCTGGATACGATAACTGTATCAGCGTAAAAGTGACGGGAGACCGCAGCACCTTTACTGTAACGGCAACGTATATTCCTCATTTCGGAGAGCGTATTGTCGAGATCAACGGATTTAATATCGATTTTTATCCGACAGGTCACTTGGTATATATCCAGCATCAGGATACAACAGGTGTCATCGGTCGAGTTGGACGTATTCTCGGAGATAACGATATTAACATTGCAACCATGCAGGTTGGCCGTAAAGAAAAAGGCGGAGAAGCCATCATGATGCTTTCCTTTGACAGACATCTTGAAGATAAAATTGTGAAAGAACTAACAGATATTCCTGATATTGTGTCTGTAAAGCTCATTGATCTTCCATAATCCTAAAAAAACTCAAGCTTTATAAGCTTGAGTTTTTTATTATTCTATTTTCGTGTGTTTTTGTGCAAAATCTCTAAGACATTCCTCAGCTCAGAAACAGGTATTTGACCAGGTGCCGATGCTTCTTCTCCTGCGCCGAAAGTACAAGCTGATCCAAAAACCTCACCGCTAAGCCTGCTGACCAGACCTGTTGCAGCCATTGACATTGTAATGATTGGACGGTCTGCATATTTTGTTTTCATTGTATACGTCGCATCAAGCAGTGTTAAGAGGTCTTCTGTATCATTCGGCATGACAGCTATTTTGGGGATATGCGCCCCTAAATCCTGCATTTTCCGAAGTCTCGAAAGAATCTCACTTTTCGCAGGTGTTTTCTCAAAATCATGATTTGACATCACCACATAAACATTGTTTTCCTCCGCCAAGGATACTAACGCTTTCACATTTGCATCTCCTGAAAATAATTCAATGTCAATAAGATCGATGTCTTTTGTTTGGACTGCCGCTTCCAGCAAAGCAAGATAGGAACTTTCGTCCATTTCCATGCTCCCGCCCTCTTTATGGGTTCTGAATGTAAATAGAAACAGCTTGTCCGCTAATGATTCCCGCAGCTTAGAAATCATCTGTGTGACGGCTTCTCTGTCATTAGCTTTTTCAAATACGTCGACTCGCCACTCCACAATATCCGGATTCAGTAATTTTATTGCCTCTGCTTCATTCAGAATTTGTTTTTCCGTCTTGCCCATCAGCGGAACGATGATTTTCGGCATCCCTTCACCGATGGAAACTCCTTTGATTGTTAACACGTTCACTCATCTCAAATCCTTTCAATCGTTACCTTGTTTTATTATACACGCACAACTTTTTTTTGAAAATTTTTATTATATGAAAACAAACTAAAAAAAGAGCCTGAAGGGGCCCATTTTAGTTTAAGAAAATCGGATTTGGAGCAGCCGGTACCGGAATAGCATCTGATACGTCATATCTGCCGATTTTGTTTGTTCTGGTTTCCGTAAAGGTCACTTCTGTAAAACCAAACTCTTTTGCTGTTAACAGAAGACCCTCAATCATTAAAATACTCGCAATAGAATCCTCAACTTCTGATTCCTTTGAGAAGCGGACATATAAGTGCTTCTGTTTCTTCGTTACAGAATGGATAGTCCCCGCTTGAATAAGAGGTGCTGTATCTTCTTGGCTGCTCGATTCCATTTCTTTAATCGCTTCTTTGACCGTATCAAATGTTTTTTCTGACGGAATGAGAAAGTTTCCTTGTTCATTTTTGTACAAGTAGTAAGCTCTTCTCGACTGTTTGGGAATCGATATTTCTGTAAAAGTCCCATATGAACCAATACGAACGCCACTCTCATTTTGTTCCGATAAAAATTTTATTTTTTCATATGGGCTCCATTTTAAGGATTCTTTCAGCAATTTTTTTAACAGTGTATCATCTTTTAAAGAAAAAGCCGTAACTGGCTGATGGACCTGTATACTTAATTCCTTCTGCTTTGGTTTTTCCTTTATCTCTAGTTCATCTATGAAGGATGGAATCGTAATGGCATGATCCAAGATATCCAATTCACTACTTACAGACAGCATGTCCTGGATCGTTTGGTCTGCATTTGTTTTTTGGATGCTGACGGGTATAATTGTGGATGTTTCGGCATCAGCAATCGCCACAGTGATGTAATTGTCCTGTTCCTTTTCAGGAACAACATACGATGTCTGATCCAGGGATGATGCAGCTTTTGGGCTGTCTGCTGTCTCAGTTTTCGCAACAGCGTTCTCTTGGGACGCTTCTTTTTGTTGAGGCTGTGCCTGATCAAAGAATTGAGGAGAAATAATGAAGGCGATATAAACCGCAATTGCAGTGGCACATGCGGGGCCAATCCACCTAACAGCGGGCTTTTTTTTGCTATTTGCCATCGTCAGCCGCTTGTAAATATCCTGAGGCGAACGATGGTCTTTAACTGCCGGAAGTTGATTTAACAACTCCTTTATCTGTTCTTCGTTCCATTCTGACTTCATCATCCATTAGCTCCTCCCTCAAAAGCTCCATATGTTTCCGAAGTACTTTGAGTCCCCTGTGTTGGGTCGTTTTTACTTTGCTTTCCGAGAAGCGCAGAGCATTGGCTGTTTCCTGAATTGAATATCCCTGAATAAACCGCAAGATAATCACAGCTCTTTGATCGATCGTACATTGATCAAGGGCAGCATAAATTTCACGGACATTTTCATGTTGAACCGCAAGTTCGTCCGGAAGCAATTGCTGATCTCTGACATCCTGTGTATCCCAGTCAAATGTGCCGAGTATACGCTGTCTGATCGTCTGCTGTTTACGGAACCAGTCGATCGCAACATGGCGTGCGATCGACAAAAGCCATGTTTTTTCACTGCTTCTTCCTTCAAACGTATGATAAGAATTCAATACCCGGATATAAACCTCTTGAAGAAGATCTTCCGCCTGGCTTTTATCCTTTACCATATAAAATAAAAATTGGTATAAATCTTGATGATATGTATCATATAACAATTGAAAGGTTTCTTCCATTTGAAACCCCTCCGTTCACTTTTTTGTCGTATTAATAGCTTGAAAAGTTACATTACAACTATATTACGAGAAACTGGAATTTGGAAGGGAATTTATATTAACATATCCTTAAATTTTATTAATATTGGCTTTTAAAAAAACACCCGCTCGATTAGCGGGTGTTTCTTATGGAACAAGATTCTTCGGCAAATTCAGACCGGATTTTATGGTTTTGTCGGAATATAAAATGTAAATGTCGTCCCTTTATCCATTCGGCTGTGCACCGTAATCGATCCGTTATGGGCTTCTACGATATTTTTAACGATAGCCAGCCCAAGCCCTGTTCCTGCTCTGCCTCTTGTCCGCGCTTTATCTGCCTTATAGAACCTCTCAAAGATAAATGGCAGATCTTCTTCCGGTATACCTGATCCAGAGTCTTTGATATCAATTTTCAATCCATCCTTAACAGAATGGACTGCAATGGAAACACTGCCCTCGGATGATGTATGCCGCAGCGCGTTATCGATCAAGTTGGTAAATACCTGCTCCATCTTGTCTTCATCAAACATAAACTCCTCTTCTGTGAGAGAAATGTCTTGATGTAAAGTAATATTTTTTTCTTTCGCAACACCGGAAAATTTCCGAATGATTTTCTCTAAAAATTCATTGACATTGATTTTCTCATAATGCAAGCCTGTATGGCCTGATTCCATTCGGGCTAAATCAAGCAAGTCATTGACTAAGCGGCCCATTCGCAGCGATTCGTCATAAATGATTTGAGCAATTTCTTTCCGGTCTTCTTCAGAGCTTGCAATGTCATCGACAATCGCTTCACTATATCCCTGAAGCATAGAGATCGGTGTTCTCAGTTCATGGCTGACATTTGCGATGAAGTCCTCCCGCAGCTTATCAAGGCGGCGTTCTTCAGTCATATCGCGCAGCACTGCAACCGCTCCTCTGACATGCGATTCCGCATAAAGCGGCGACATCAAGAGCACCCATGATCTGCCTTGCAGCGTCATCTCAATCATTTGTTCTTTCTCAGTGCCGACAGCGTTTTGGAACAGCTCTTTTGCTTCAGGCGGAAGATTATCGCCTTCTTTGATATTCATGTTCTGCTCATAATACCAAGCCTGAAGAAAACGTTCAGCCGGAGGGTTTGTCACAAGGATTGTACCATCAATATTAATGGTGATGACCCCGTCGGCCATACTGCTCAAAATGTTAGAAAGCTGCTCTTTTTCTTGATTGAGCGCATTAATATGAAAGTTAAGCTGCCGTCCCATTTGATTAAAAGCGGTTGCCAGTTCACCGATTTCATCCTGGGTTAAAATCGGGATTTTTGTATCGAACTTACCTTTCGCCAAATCCTGTGCGCCTTCTCTCATTTTTCGAAGCGGGTAAGTGACCCTGCTTGATAAAAAGAAAGCGAAAAACGTGGTCAGTACAATCGCAATCCCCGCGGCCAGAAAAATATAGCGTGTTGTATGTTTTGTTGTATCTTTAACAGCAAGCAAAGACTGAGATAAAAAGACCATGCCTTTCTTTCCGTCTTTTTCATACGGGACACCTACAATCAGACGTTCATTATCCGTGTCTTTATCGCTCAGTCCTGTTCGCTTGCTTACTTTTTTATGGTTTTGGAGAGCTTTATTTAAGTCTTTGTCATGCTGTATTTGCTCAACCGTAATGGACGACAGGCGATTTTTATCATTCGGAGAATACCAGTATTTTTTCTCATCCTGAATGATGGCAATGCTTGTTAAGTTATCAGCGAGCTCCCAAGTGATTGATCTTGCCAGTGCCTGGTCCTCGTGATTTTCTATGATGACAGCAACTTTATTCGCAAGCTGTGTTAAATCATTCTCAGCTTCTTCCACATGGTAATTCTCAATAAACTCCAGCAAAAGAACCGTTAAAATGAACAATACGATCAAAACGAGTGAAAGGATCGTAAACCACAGCTTGCCTACTACGCTTTTCCAAAATTTCATTCAGCGCCTACCTCAAACTTATAGCCTACACCCCATACGGTGACAATTTTTTTCGCAGCTTCCGGCGATACTTTGTTCAGCTTCTCTCTCAGGCGTTTGACGTGAGTATCCACTGTCCGCAGGTCACCAAAAAACTCATACTGCCATACTTCTTTCAGAAGCTTTTCCCGGTCATACACTTTGTCAGGCGTTTTCGCTAAGAAGTATAAGAGCTCATACTCTTTTGGCGTCAGGCTGACTTCTGTTCCGTCAGCCGTTACGCGGTGGGCATCATGGTCAATGGACAGATGTGAAAACACGAGCACGTTTTTCGTCGGTGTATTGGCATTGAAATAAGAGGTTTGGGACGCTCTTCTCAAAAGGGCTTTTACCCGCAGCACGACTTCTCTCGGACTGAACGGCTTGACAATATAATCATCAGTTCCCGCTTCAAACCCCTGCACCCGGTTGGCTTCTTCTCCTTTTGCGGTCAGCATGATGATTGGTGTCGCTTTTTTTTCCCGAACTTGACGGCACACTTCAATTCCGTCAGTCCCCGGCATCATCAGGTCAAGCAAGATTAAGTCATAATTGGCCTCAAGCCCTTTGGCAATGGCTTCATCACCATTTTCCGCTTCGTCTATGACATAATTTTCACGTTCAAGGTACATTCTTAAAAGGCGGCGAATTCTGGCTTCGTCATCAACTACTAATATTTTGGTTTCGTTCATTTGGTCCATCGTTTTCCCCCTGCTTTCCTTCTGTTACTTTCATTTTATCAAATCGTGAGAAAGTTTGAGAACTGTGTCGCTTTCTAAGGACTATGCATAAGAATGAAGTCCGGCAAGCACTAGATTTACGAATATTAAATTAAACATAATAATAGCAAAACCGATTACGGCCAGCCAGGCTGATTTCTCACCATGCCAGCCTCTTGACAGTCTTAAATGTAAATAAGCGGCATAGAACAAAAACGTGATCAGCGCCCATACTTCCTTCGGATCCCAGCCCCAAAATCTAGTCCAAGCGAGCTGAGCCCAAATCATCGCAAAGATCAGCGCGCCGAGCGTAAAGATTGGAAACCCAATTGATACGGCCCTGTACCCAACCTCATCCACCAGATCAAGATTGACGTTTTTCACCAGCGGATGTAATAGGGCGCTGATTCTTTTTCTAATGATCAGACGAAGAGCGCCGTACAAAACTAACCCTGCTCCAAATGACCAAATGACGGTGTTCACCTTTCTGCCTGAGAAAAGAGCGGGAAGCTCGGCAAGCGGCTCCATACGCCCTTCAGTCAAAAGCTCTCCCCCATGCGGGCCGACAAGCGCAGGCATTTCGTACACCATCACGCTTTTTTCTTTATTTTTATCCACCCAGTTAAACTCCGCTTCATAGCCTGCAAAACGAAATGCCGATGTGATGACAATAAAGGCGACAGTTGTGACCAGGATAAACATAATCGCTTCAAGCCAGAACGTTTTTTTGCCTGGTTTTGTCTGGTCTACATGCTTCAAAAGAAAGATGACACCTGCTACAAAACTGATAGCAAGTATAGCTTGCCCTAGCGCGGCCGTTGTTACGTGAATATACAGCCAATTGCTCTGCAGCGACGGGATTAAGGGCGAGATATCCGTCGGAAACATGCTGGCGTAAGCAATCAGCAATAAAGCGATTGACAGCGTAAACAAGCCTAATGATGGCAATCTGTAGATAAAATAAAGAATAATAAACGCCAAAACAAGCATCATGCCAAAGGCGGTGGTGAATTCAAACATATTGCTGACAGGCGCATGGCCGCTGGCAGCCCACCTTGTGATGAAATAACACAGGTGGCAGAGAAAACCGATAATAGAAAGGGCGATCCCAATATTGGCCCATCGGTTTGGCCTGCCCTTTTTATCTTTATTTCCGCGTATGGCCCCGCCGAAAATCGGGACAGCGATTAAATACACAAGAAAGGCCGCATAAAGAAAATTTCCGCTCAGCTCTGCCATGACATCACTCCCTTTTCGCCTATTTCTCTGTTTTGATTAATTCTTTTTGGTCCTCCGGTTCAGTCAATCCGGAATCAGCCAATATAAAGGATAAATCCTTCCTCAGGCCATACCAGTTTTTATTCGTATGCCCCGCCACCATAATTGCACCGTCCTGTGAGTGAAGCCAGATTCTTCGATGCTGCCAGTACATCCCTTGTATGACACCGATCATAAAAATGGCTCCGCCGACAGCAAGCACCCAGAGTGTCAGATCCTTTCTGACTGTGAGTCCGGTAATGTTTTTCGTTTCGACATGGTCAAATTTCAGCTTGTATTTATTGCTGCCGGAGCCTTCGATTGTTTCTTGGATGGCGACAAAGCTTTTTTCGCCCTTTGGTTTGTCCGGCGTTATGATATTAAAGACGAAAGCCGGATTGTTAGGGATCTTTGTTTTCGTGCTCGGCTCTCCGTCCTGGTTAAAATAGAAGTCTGGAAGGTAGCTGGCAATTTCAACTTTGTAACCGTTACCAAGATCATAAACCGAATCTGGATCCAGAAGGTTGATCTTTAAGCTCCCAAAGGATTTTTTTGTTTTTTTGTCTATCAGCTGGAATACCATTTGATCAAGCTGATTCTCTTTATAATCCACCTGGTAAACAGAAAAAGAATCAAAACGCAGCGGCTGATTGACACGGATGTCCTCTTCTATTATTTTTTTCAGCTTCGGCTTCTCGCCATAAACAATTTTTCCTTCTCTCTTGTAGAGTACGGCATCTGTTTGAAAATTTTTTGCCACTCTTCCGTCCCCGACTCTGTCAATCGCGTCTGCGAATACCTTTTTTTCCGCTTTGCTGTTATAGGTCTCTACGCTGAATTGATTGTTTTTCAAGTAATATTTTCCGTCTGTTCCCGGAATTGCAGCGGTTTCGCCTTCTCTGACCCAAAGCGTCTCATCGACATACATGCCGGGCACAAATCTCAGCATCGCACCGATCAGAAAGATAATCAATCCAATATGGTTGACATATGGACCCCAGCGGGAAAATCGTCCTTTTTCGGCAAGAATGCTACCCTCTTTTTCTCTGATTCTATAATGTTTTTTCTTTAAGAGAGCAACAATCTTCTCTTTTGCTTCCCCATTCAGTACAGTATTCGTTTCACTGAACAAGCGCTGCCTTCTTAAAAAAGCAGGACTCCTTCTGACACCTTGGTTTTTTAACGCTCTGTACAACGGAATGACCCGGTCGAGGCTGCAGATCACGAGTGAAATGCCAATCGAGGCAATGAGCAGCAAGTACCACCAAGAGCCATATAAATGATGAAACCCGAGCAAATAATAAAGCTGGCCGAACATGCCGTACTGCTCTTTGTAATAAGCATCAGCCTGTGCGCCCGGCGGCAAATAGGCTTCTTGGGGAAAAATGGTGCCGAACGCTGATGCGGCAAGGGTTATGACGATAAGCCATATTCCCACCTTAACCGAAGAAAAGAAATTCCAGATTTTATCGATGATCGTCTTGTTATAGGTTTGTGAGCGTCTTGCGCTTCCGTCATATCTCATATCAGCAAGCGGAGGCTGAGTTTCCTGGAGAGCTCTTCCGCACGATTCACATAGAACGGTTCCGACCGGGTTTACATGTCCGCATTCACATTTGACTTGCTTCATCCCGAAGCCTCTCCGGGTTTTATCAGATTCATATATTCGTGTATCATGCTTTCTGTCATAGTGCCGGTCACCACCTTGACAACTTTTCCTTCCGGATTGATTAAAAAGGTTGTCGGAAGCGGAGATACGTCATAGGCATCAAGCACTTGGCGATCTGTATCCAGAACAACCGGGAAATTGACTCCGTAGGATTTCATAAAATTATGTACTGCTATCTTTGACTCCCCAACATTTACCGCGACAACTTCAACACCTTGGTCTTTAAAATGCTTATATTGGTTCGCCATATAAGGAAATTCTTTTTTGCACGGTTCACACCATGTGCCCCAGAAATTCAAAAAAACACCTTTCCCTTTTAAATCACTGAGCTCGATACGTTTCCCATTCGTATCTTCTAGGACAAAATTCGGTGCGTCGGACCCTTCGGATATACTCTCTTTGCCGGCAAATACAGCGTTGTAAATTGTATAGCCAAGTGCACAGATTAAAACGAGAAGGATGCCGGTCCGAATGAATAAACGCCTTTTTTTCTTCATTGTCCACTGCCCCCTTCCCCCTATTGCATATCCATTCAATTATATCATTGCACTCTCATTACACATTTCTTACTTTTTGAAGGTTATGTGAAATTTAGAAAGCGTTTTTACCGTGCTCCGCCAGCGCTCTGAGTCTTTTGACCTCATGCGGCGTAAGCTCTCTGGCATCTCCCGTGTGCAAGCCGCGCAAGTTTAAAAACGCGAACTCTTCACGCTTCAGCTTGATTACCTCATGCCCGATCGCTTCGAACATGCGGCGCACCTGTCTGTTGCGTCCTTCATGAATCGTAAGCTGAATAATGCTTGTTTGCTTTTTCTTGTCCAAAGACAGCAGCTTCGCTTTAGCAGGCGCCGTTTTGCCTTCTTCCAGCCTAATGCCGCGCTCCAGCTTTCTGAGCAGCTCTTTAGGCGGGATGCCTTTCACCTTCGCTACGTATGTTTTGTCTATTTCATATTTAGGGTGCATCAGCTTATTGGCAAACTCGCCGTCATTGGTTAAAAGCAAAAGACCGCTCGTATCATAATCCAGACGCCCAATCGGGTAAATGCGCTGCGGGATTTCTTTAAAAAAGTCCGTCACGACTTTGCGCCCTTTGTCATCTTGGGCTGCGGAAATAACGCCTCTTGGCTTATATAAGAGAAAGTAAACCGGCTCTTCACGTTCCACCTTTAATCCGTTTACCTCAATCTGATCAGACCCGGTGACCTTAACACCAAGCTCTGTTACTACTTTGCCGTTCACCTTTACTTTTCCTTCTTTAATCAGCTCTTCTGCCTTTCTGCGCGATGCGACTCCGGCATGAGCAATTACTTTTTGCAGTCTTTCCATGTCTTTCACCTCAAGTATTATCTTACTTTTTTCAACCTTAACAAACAAGCTTTTTCAAATTCCTATGCCAAATCCAAAAAAACGCCTTTTTCAGGCGCTCCCAAATAATAACGTAACGATGATGATAGATGCAACTACGCCGATTAAATCAGCAAGAAGTCCCACCTTTAATGCATCACCCATTTTTTTAATGCCGACCGCTCCGAAATACACAGTCAGTACGTATAGCGTTGTATCGGTTGATCCCTGCATGACGGAAGCCAGCCTGCCGATAAAGGAATCCGGCCCGTATACTGCAATTAAATCTGTCGTCATGCCAAGTGCGGCCGTACCGGAGATCGGACGAATCAGCGCAAGCGGAACCACCTCAGCGGGGATGCCGATAGCGGAGAAAACCGGCTTTAAAAGGTCCATGATAAAATCAAGCGCGCCCGATGATCTGAAAACCGTTATGGCGACAAGCATTCCGACTAAGTAGGGAATAATGGAAAAGGCGATTTCTATCCCTTCTTTTCCGCCTTCGACAAACGATTCATATGTGGGAACCTTTTTGATTGTTCCATAAAGAAGAACTCCGGCAATAATGATCGGAATCATGGCTAAAGACAGCCAGTTGATGGTTTCCATCCGCTCACCTTCCCTTCTTTTTGCGGCGGTAATAAAAATACCGGTCAATGATAATGGCGCCGATTCCAGAAATGAGTGTCGCTAAAATGCTTGGTCCGACGATATCTGTCGGTGTTTTGGAGGAATAGGCCATTCGAACAGCGATCACCGTTGTCGGAATGAGCGTGATGCAGGACGTATTGACAGCTAAAAAAGTAATCATCGACCGGCTTGCTTCCGAACGGTTTCCATTCAGCTTTTTCATTTGCTCCATTGCTTTAATGCCAAGCGGAGTCGCCGCATTCCCAAGGCCGAAGAAGTTCGCCATGAGATTGGATAAAATGTAGCCCATCGCCGGGTGATCCGGCGGGATATCAGGGAACAGTTTAGATATAAAAGGCCTGCACATCCGGCTGAAAATATCCAAAAGCCCTGACTGCTCGGCTATTTTCATTAAGCCCAGCCAAAAAACAAGCACGCTCATCAGTCCGAATGAGATCGTAACAGCTTCCTTCGCACCCTTAAATACGGCTTCATTTACATCTTGCAGAGTACCGTTGCACATCGCAAAAACAAGTCCAATCACGGTTAAGCTGACCCAAATTATATTGACCATTTTGCCCCGCCAGCCGCATTCAGAAAGATTGATTTAAACGTTTCAAAAAATTGTTTTTTCGGTTTTTGGTGTCGTTCATTTTCATAATAAATCGGCACCTTTGCGATCGTTTCATCGTTGAACATGATGTTCATGTGCCCTACGATGTCGGGAATTTTCGAGGCGTCTTTTTCCCATGCTTTTTGCGGCTTAAGCAGCGTGGTTTTTATTTTGACGTCTTCCTTTTCCTCTTTGGTTAGCAAATAGGTGATGTCACGTTTGATAAAAGCCTTCGATTCATAAAAAGTGCCTTTCAGCTTTGGAATGTCCCCTTTTTTCGCGATTAAATAGGTTTGATAATGATCAAACACATAATTAAACATATTCATATGATCATCCCAATCGTCAGGGTCATTTATCGTGACGGCTATCAGGTCAATGCCGTCCTTTGAAGCCGTTGAAACCAGTGTCCGTTTTGCAAGTTTTGTATAGCCTGTTTTCCCTCCTGTACTGTATGGGTAAAGCATGGTCAGCAGTTTATTTTTGTTTTTCCAGACGCTTTCCATCGTTTCCGCTTTATATATTTTTGTTCCGGAAATCTTTTGATAGTCTTTCAGCTTCATAGCGTATTTGGTTAATAGGGCCATGTCGTAAGCTGTTGAATAATGATTTTCATGGTCGTCCAATCCGTGCGGGTTTTGAAAACGGGTATTCTCCATGCCAAGCTGCTCCGCTTTTTGATTCATCATATAGACAAATCCATCAAGGCTGCCCCCGACATGCTCGGCAATTGCAACAGCGGCGTCATTACCTGATCTCAGCATCAGTCCATAGACAAGATCTTTTAATTTCACTTTTTGCCCTTCTGTTAAATAAATGGCAGAGCCTTCTGTTCTGACAGCATTTGCCGAAACCGTCACCGTTTCATCCATTTTACCGGATTCTATGGCGAGGACGGCTGTCATGATTTTTGTGATGCTTGCAATCCGCCTTTTTTCATGTTCATCCTTGGCAAATAACACTCTGCCTGACGCTCCGTCAATAACGATCGCGCTTTTTGCACTGACATCTATAGCAGCATGTGCTGTGTTCACATTTACATTTGCAATAAGAAAAGAAATGATGACCATGAATACTGTTTTTTTGAAAATGCGCATGTTTGCTCACGTCCTTGTGGTGGTTTGTACAAGTTTATGCGCATGTCCACCAGTTATGAATACAATTATATATCTGGAGGCAAACATAAAAAAACTCTCCCTGAAAAAGGGAGAGTAAAGGTTATCTGATTGACGCCATGTTTGATCCGGACGCTTCGTAATGAGCCAGCTCTTCCCTCATCTTCAGAAAGGCTGCGCTCAGCGGCAATAATAATTGCTCGAGCGACGCAGGAACAGCATGGTAAAACTCAATTGCGCTGACCCCCGTATAAGACGCACGGCTATTTTCACACCATGTGTCTTTTTTCGGCATAAAGAACTCTTCAATACATTGGTGATACACATTGTAAAGTGTTTTTTCCGCTCTGGCTTCCTGAAAAGGCTCCTGCATGAGGAGACGGCGGCACGCTTCTGCGCCGCCTTCACAAAATACTGTCATTCTTCTCAGAGTGCTCAGTACATCACAGCAGTATCCTTTCTCAACAGGCAATTCAGCCTGTAAGGATTCCAGCGTCGTTTGGTTTAGGTAATCGTTAACGGTATTGACAACCATTGATAAGAATTCGCCTGTTTTTTGAGTCTGCGCTCGCACAATCGAATGTCCCATTTCGCTTGGTATCTTCCCCTCATGTCTTTGTCTCTCACATTTTGCTTCTTTCATGATAGCTTCTTCCTTATATCTTATGATGATGAAAAAGCGCGATTCATTAAACTTCTATTTCATATCTTCGAAGGTTTGGTTAAAGTTTTCAAAAAACAAATCGGCTTCTTCTTGAAGAACGTCTTCTTCCGCATTTTCAGGCAGCGGCGGAAGCTCGTCCAGCGTTTTCAGACCGAATTGTTCTAAAAAAGTCGGCGTTGTGCCGTATAAAATAGCCCGTCCCGGACCGTCAGCCCGTCCGACTTCACATAATAGCGCCTTTGCGACAAGGCTGTGTAAAATCCGCTCTGATTTCACGCCTCTGATTTCTTCAATTTCTGCTCTCGTAATCGGCTGTTTATAGGAAACAATGGCCAGCACTTCTAAAGATGCTTGAGAAAGGCCCTTTGACGGCACCTCAATCAGTTTTTTCAAGTATGGCGCAAAGTCTTTTTTAGTAGAGAGCATGTACGTATCTGCATATTCAATAAGTTCGATGCCCCTCGTATCCCCGCGGTATTCTTCCGTCACATCCGCCATGATGGTGTTCAGTTCAGGCTCTTCGATTTCAAGCACTGTTAACAGCTGCTTTTTTGTGAGCCCTTCATCGCCTGCCGCATAAAGAAGGGCCTCCACTATAGCTTTCCAATTCACGATATCAAGCCCCATGAATGGATTCACTCCCCGTAATGTAAATATCTGAAAAATTGTGCTCCTGTTCAATGAGAACCAGCTGATTTTTCATTAGCTCGAGTACGGCTAGAAACGTCACAACCAAATGGTCTTTTTGCTCATACGGAAACAGATCCATAAAGTTGATTCTTGTTCTTCTTGATTTCAGACTGTGCACGATTTCATTCATTCTGTCTTCGATTGGTATTTCCTGTCTTGTAATTGTTGTTTCCATCGGTCTAGTTATTTTTTTGCGTTTCAGCACTTTTTGAAAAGCCCCGATCATATCATAGACAGTGACAGAGAGCTTTTGCTCAGACTGTTTTACTTCTTTTGCATATTCGCTCAAATCACTCGGCGGTTTCGTGAACGACTTTTGTCTTTCTTCTTCCCGTTCTTTTAAATCCTTCGCCGCATCTTTATATTTTCTATACTCAATCAGCTTTTCAATCAGTTCCTCCCGCGGATCTTCTTCTTCAAGTAATTCATCTTCAAAAAGCTCCTCCTCTTGCTTCGGGAGCAGCATTCTGCTTTTAATGCTGAGCAGCGTGGCAGCCATGACCAAATACTCGCTGGCAATATCGAGCTCAAGCACACGCATCGTATGTACATATAATAAATATTGTTCAGTGATCTTCGCCACAGGTATATCATATATGTCAATTTCAAGACGATTGATTAAATGAAGCAGCAGGTCCAATGGGCCCTCAAACGTATCAATTTTCACTTGATATTCTTCCATCATCTCACCATTTTCAAGTATCACTCTCATTGCCGGATAAACTGGCTACCCTTTAGTATAAGCCACCAAAAAGCTCTCGTCCAATACTATTTCATTTCCTGTTTTGAAGCAATTTGTACAGAATATTCAAAACAACAAAGACATTCGCTCATAACAAGAGAGATGGGAGGAAACAGCTTTAACGGCGATTCCCTTTCATTGTCGTGCTAACAAAAGAAACCCGAGGCTGAGCGTTCTTTTTTCCTTTTATCCTTCCTGTGTTACACTAAAGGCAGATTAAAGGAGGAAGCACCTTGTATCCGAAAGCTTATATTGATTATCTCGTTGAATTTCACGCAACACGGGATTATTTTGAATGCCATGAAATATTAGAAGAATATTGGAAGGAAGATCCGCCAAAGAAACGAAAACGCTATTGGGTCGGCTTTATTCAGCTTGCGGTTGCATTGTATCATCACAGAAGGCAAAATACAGCCGGGGCAAAAAGGCTGATGGCGAACAGCATCCGGATTCTTCAAGCAGAAAAACAAGCGGTCGAAGATTTAGGGCTTGATCATAGCCGTTTGCTCAAGCTTATGCAGTCGATTTACGAACAAATTGTAACGGGCTCTTCCTATCGAAGCATAATGCTGCCGATCAAAGATGAGAAGCTGGAGGAAGCATGCCGCGTCGAATGCATTAAAAAAGAGTACACATGGGGACAGCCCAGCACACTCACCGACACATTTCTTATCGACAAGCACCGTTTACGGGATCGGACTGACGTCATCCTGGAACGTGAAAAAGAAATAGAACGCAGAAAAAAAAGCAGAGGCTGATCCCAGCCTCTGCTTAATTATTGTATGAAATGTCTTGATCCTGCTGACCTTGACAACGTTCGAAAAAGCTCTGCGTTAATTCATTCGGAACCAGTACTTGCGTTTTGAATAAATGCTTTAAAGCATCCATCATCTGTTTTCCGATTCCTTGATGGCGATGAGAAGGATTCACACTGATATGCCGGATCTCAACCTCAGAATCCTTTTTTTCGACTCCGATTGCTCCGACGATATCCTCGTCCTCTTTCCAAAGAAAGAGCTGGCGGTCTGTATCCGTTTCGTAGTCCTTAATTGTCTGCTGAAGCTGCTTAAGGTCTTTTTCATTTGGCATAAACGAAAGAAGTCCCATCGCAATCTTTTCAAACGATTTTTTATAACGAATTAACATAAAAACCCCTCTATATCCAAAATGTCCAGTCTGCTATTAACGGATACAATAGGTGATCCGTTTTCTCACATTATATCATTTTCGCCATATTTTTAAACTGTTTTCAGCAAATTATTCAAATGAACGGTTTAAATTTGCCATTTCTATGGCAGAAACAGCACAATCTACACCTTTGTTGCCCGCTTTTGTGCCGGCACGCTCGATAGCCTGTTCGATGTTTTCAGTTGTCACAATTCCAAAGATGACAGGCACGCCAGTAGTGTTTGCTGCTTGCGCGATGCCTTTTGCAGCTTCATTGCAGACATAATCGTAGTGTGTCGTCGCGCCTCTGATAACAGTGCCCAATGTGATAACGGCGTCATATCTTTTTGTTTCCGCCATTTTTTTCGCAGCAAACGGAATTTCAAACGCGCCTGGAACCCAAGCCACATCGATATCATTTGTGTCTACGCCGTGTCTGAGCAGCGCATCTTCTGCACCGCTTAGCAGCTTGCTCGTAATAAAATCATTAAATCTTCCTACTACGATTCCGATTTTAAGACCTGTACCAACTAAATTTCCTTGTATGATATTCATATGATTCCCATCCTTTTTTGTGATATTTGTGATTAGAAATGAAGTAAATGACCTAGCTTGTTCATTTTGGTTTGCAAATATTTTTTATTGTGCTCCTTCGCCTCCATTTGAAGCGGCACTCTTTCTGAAATGCTGAGTCCATAGCCCTCAAGACCGGCGATTTTGCGCGGATTATTTGTCAAAAGCTTCATATTCCGTACACCGAGGTCGCGTAACATTTGTGCACCGATGCCATAGTTTCGAAGGTCAGGCAAGAATCCCAGCTCCTCATTGGCTTCTACGGTGTCATAGCCTTGTTCCTGAAGCTTATAAGCTTTTAACTTATTGATTAAACCGATTCCTCGGCCTTCTTGGCGCAGGTACAAAAGCACTCCGCGGCCTTCTGCGGCAATTTGTGTCAGCGCAGCGTGCAGCTGCGGGCCGCAGTCACAGCGATGAGATCCAAACACGTCACCTGTGAGACATTCTGAATGCACTCGGACCAATACTGGTTCTTCTCCGAACGGCACATCTCCCATCACAAATGCGACATGCTCTTTACCATCTATCTCATTTGTGTATCCGTAAACCTTAAATGTGCCAAAATCAGTAGGCAGCGTAATGTCGACTTCACGCTCGACAAGAGTTGTTAGATTGTAACGGTATTGAATTAAATCCTTAATGGTGATCATTTTTAATTGATGCTTTTTCGCAATTTCAATGAGTTCAGGCACTCTTGCCATCGTTCCGTCTTCATTCATAATTTCACAAATGACGCCGGCGCCTTGAGATCCGCAGGCTTCAGCAAGATCAACAGCAGCTTCTGTATGGCCCGCTCTTTTCAGGACACCTCCTTTTTTCGCAATCAGCGGAAAAATGTGCCCCGGACGCTGAAAATCAGACGGCACGGATTTGCTGTCCAGCAATGCTTGAACGGTAAAAGATCTTTCTTGGGCGCTTATGCCCGTTTTCGTTTTACGGTGGTCAATACTTACCGTAAACGCTGTATGGTGAGAATCTGTATTATGTTCAACCATAGGGTGAAGGTCAAGCTTATCCGCGATCTCCTCGCTAAGCGGCGTGCAAATCAGCCCTCTTCCGTGTGTCGCCATAAAGTTAATGACTTCTGGAGTTGCATGCTCGGCAAGAGCCACAAAGTCTCCTTCATTTTCTCTGTCTTCATCATCTACAACGATGATGACTTCGCCTTTTTTTAAAGCGTCTAGTGCTTCTTCTATCGGATGAAACATGCAAATCTTCCTCTCTAAAAGCCGTTTTCGCTTAAGAAGGCTTTTGTAATGGTTTGTTGGGTCTTATTTTCATTGGCTTTATGCAAAAATCGATACATATATTTTCCGATCATATCGCACTCGATATTCACTTTAGAGCCAATCGTTTTTTCTGAAAAAATCGTTTCGCCGATCGTATGCGGTATTAAAGAAATCGTCACTGTATCTTCTGTCAGGCCGAATATGGTTAGGCTTACGCCGTCTACGGTAATAGATCCCTTTAAGACCAATGTTTTTGTTAAAGAAGGGTCCATCTTTACATCATAGTAAACTGCGTTGCTTTTCTCTTCAATGCGTGTGATTTCAGCAGTTCCGTCGACATGTCCTGAGACGAAATGGCCTCCGAAACGGCCGTTTGCCGCCATCGCTCTTTCCAGATTTACTTTGCTTCCTTTTGATAAATCATTCAGTGACGTCGCTTTGACTGTCTCAGGCATAACATCTACCGTAAATTGATTCTTTGTAAAATCAGTAACAGTCAGGCAAATGCCGTTAACCGCAATGCTGTCACCCAGGTGAACATCCTCTAGAATCTTTGTGCATTTGATTGTCAAGGCCATTGAATGCCCTGCTTTTTTCATGGATTCGATTGTGCCTGTTTCTTCAATTATTCCTGTAAACATGGTCACCATCCTACTCGTTTATCGGTTTTGCCGTCAGTTTGATATCACGGCCGATTTGGGTTATATCAGTGAATTGTAATAAGGGGACATCTTTCATTGATTGAAAACCTTCACCGGAGATTAAGCTGGGAGCATGCGTTCCTCCGATTAGTTTAGGGGCAAAATAGAAGATGATTTCTTGAAAACAGCCTTCTTTGACAAAGCTTCCGTGAACAGCTGATCCGCCTTCCACATACACCGACATGATGCCTTCTTCCGCAAGGATTTTCAGAACATCGAGAACTTGAATGCGCTCAGTTTCAAGTGTAAATATGTTCACTCCGAAAGCTGTAAGCCGTTTTTTCTTTTCCTCGTCTGCGCGTGCCGTTGTAAAAATCCATGTTGGCGCTGCCTGATCGGAAATCACTTGGGCGTCCTCAGGAATCGAGAGTTCGGTGTCAAGAATCACCCGAACCGGCTGTTTTGCGACATCTGGCAGCCTGCAGGTTAAGCTTGGATCGTCGGCTTTCACCGTGCCAACTCCGACTAGGATGCTTTGATGATTTTTCCTGTAATGCTGGGCATCCTGTCTGGCAGTCTCTGACGTGATCCATTTGCTGTCGCCCGTGCTGGTAGCAGTTTTCCCGTCAAGGCTTGCGGCAGCTTTTAGTGTGACGTAAGGGAGGCCTGTCCTCATGAAGTGCAGAAATTTTTCATTCAGCTTCTCCGCCTGGTCTGCCAAGATGCCTTCTATTACTTCAATGCCGGCTTCTTCAATCATGCCGATCCCTCTTCCAGCCACAAGCGGGTTAGGATCTCTCATCGCCACGAACACTCTTTTGATTCCAGAGTTGATAATCAGCTCTGCACATGGCGGTGTTTTTCCGTAATGGCTGCACGGTTCGAGTGTAACGTAAATATCAGCACCCTTTGCATGTGCTCCGGCCATATGGATGGCATGAACTTCCGCATGAGCTTCGCCATATTTTAAATGAGCGCCCATTCCGACAATCTGTCCGTCCTTTACCACTACAGCGCCGACAAGCGGATTGGATTCTGTCTGTCCTTCCCCCTGCTTCGCAAGATCTAATGCCAGCTTCATATAATACTCTTCCATTTGTTTCCCTCCCCTCTTTTGTTATTTACCGTCAAAAAAGCCCCGAATTTATGAAAAATCCGGGGCTTGGGTATTTTATGCAATAGGAAATAACACTATGCATTTTTGAACCATTTGCATAGCGGCTCATCATCCTTCTCCCATCCAGACTTTCACTGTCGGCTTCAGCTTAAACTGAATCCACCGCGCGCATATGCACACGGGTCACGGGCTCTAAAGCATATTCGCTTTACTACCGCCGGTCGGGATTTCCACCCTGCCCCGAAGGATACAATCTTTATTCATTTGTCCTTATTGGCTATTATAGCGATCCTTCTTAAAGTACGCAATGAAATAAACTTACAATTTGAGAAAAACAAAACATCACCCTTCAACCCGAAAGGTGATGTTTCGTTAATCATTCACTTTGGCAACCTTGATTAAACCATCGATCCGCTTTGATTTGCTGAAGTATGCCTTGATCTTGTCGCCTTCTTTTATATCAGACAAATCTTGATTTAATTTTTTTCCGTTGAAAATAATTTTTGTGCCGTTTTCTGCTTCTCCATGATACTCAGTGCCGTCAATTTGAGTCACTTTATATTCCTCGATGGTGTATTCCTCTTCTTCCGAGGACAAGGTTTGTCCAATTGCTGTCGGAACATCTTTCAGTTCAACATCATTTATGTACATATAACCGCCTGCAAGTAAAAGCAAAAGCACTAACAGAATGGTAATCTTGGTTTTTATTCTTCCCATTTTTAAACCTCCAGCCAATATGAATCTATTCATTCATATGAGTTATTCCTTTTTTTCATGAATAAAAAACCGTAACTTCTCGTAAATTATTAATATAACGATGCATAACGGGAATATGTTTCACATTTCTGCAAAAATTTCTTTTCTATAGATATACGAATTTATGTTCTGGTTTTGGGGGATGATCGTAAAAAACAATTAAAAAAAGCAGCCTCCCGTTCAGGAAGCTGCTTGATCCTAATTTGTTTTGCGCATTTCGTTAAATGGATAGAAAACAAACTTTGAAGTACCTGCAATTTGTTTTTTCGTGAAGAGGCCAAGCCCGTTTCGGCTGTCCATTGACTCCCGTCGGTTATCGCCCATCACAAAATACTTGTCATCAGGCACTTTCACCGGGCCGAAATCATCGGTCAAATGGTCAAAACCATCCCGCTTCGCCCTCTTTTTATTAGCTGCCAAATAAGGCTCGGACACCTTTTTCCCGTTGATATAAAGCTGGTCGTTCTTTATTTCAACCGTATCTCCAGGCAGGCCGATAATACGTTTGACATAGTGGACATCATCTCCGTTTAATACGACGATGTCTCCTCTGTCAAACTCGCCGATGTATTTGACTGTCATATTGACAAAAACCCTTTCACGGTTATGAAGTGTAGGATACATAGAGTCACCGTCAACGACATACGGCGCAAAAATAAAATTGCGGATGAGCAAAGCGAGAATGACAGCAATCACAATTGCTTTTGCCCATTCTAGTATTGATTTTTTCTTCGAAACATTTTCTGATTTCAACTGATTTCCTCCAATAAACAGCGATCTTTCATTTATGTTATCACGAATCGAAAAGAAATCCCATCAGGACCATTGAAGTGATTTTACAATCTGTTAATCTTCATCTTCCACCCAAAACATGCCTATCTTTTTCTTGTCGATCACAACCAGCCCTGCATCAAATGTCGCTTGGGTGATAGGACTCCAGTTGCTTAATCTAACATTACCGGACTGCACATCAACATCAGCGTTCGTATAATACGCAGGATCATCCGAAAAGCATTGAAAGAAATAATCGCATAATTCAAAAGCGATGGGCTCGGAAGAAAGAGAGTTCTCGTATGCTAAATCTTTAGATAGTATATAAATCATGAGGTTACGGGCGGTCTGTTCATCTACTGCGTTCCATTGATCGTCAAGTCCACGATACCCATGGTGCTTGACGAAATGATTCACGTCATGTAGGTTACTGAAATGTTTGCGGCAGCCTATTTCACAGGTGACATAACCGGCATCCCGTTTTGCTTTCATCATATGTTTAAAATCATCAAACCTCGAAAACATGGATCAGCCTCCAAAAAACAAATCCAATATATTGCCGGCAGTTGAAGACTCTTTATTATAAAACTCTGAATACCCGCAATTCTTGCAGTACACCACTAAAAAACGGTTATGCTGCACGTCAAACAACTTCGATAATCCCGTGCCAGTAGTGGCTATTTCTTTTTGGCCCGCTTCAGTGCCGCCGCATTTTATACAGCCTTTGTTGTTCATAACGCTAAGCTCCTTTTCGTCACATCACGTTTGTTTTGATTTATTTTACTACAAAATTCCATTTTTGATGAACCGCACAACTTTAAAGTTTTCTTAATTTTACATATGAGAACCGCAGATAAAAGCATATATTTCAAATTTAAATTAGAGCGAATACACATGACTGGCTAAAAAAGATGCAATGATTGAAGAGAATATCACCTATGCACGATATCATATAAAAGATAAATTTTTACCAATAAGTATACGCTTGTCGACTCTAGCACTAATACATATAAAAAATAGCAAAATTTGAAAGGAGACTCGATAGTATGATTGACTATCCTATCAATATAAACAATGTTTCCGGAAACAGCGTAGTAAACATAGGCGGCGCTTTTATAATCAGGCCATTAACTGTGTCAAAATCTGTGTTTGGTTCCGGAGGTTTAAACACAGGAATTGTCTTTGAAAATAGCTTTGTAAGCAAGGCTAAAATGATTAATCATCAATTCACTGATCAGAACGTTACCAAAACATTTTAATAACTTCATTACACGGGGGAACCACTTACGGCGCATCCTTCCTTAACCGCTAACTAAATTCCTGATTTGTCAACTGCTACCAGCACTCGGGCGGTTTTTTATTGAACATTTTAACCCAATAAAAAAAGGCTTTCCCCGATACGAGGAAGCCTTTTGCCTGCCTGTTAGCCTTCTACGCGAACTTCTTTCATGACGTCGCCGTTAGACATGTTTTTCGCGAATTCTAATCCGCTTGTTACTTTACCGAACACAGTGTGAACACCGTTCAAATGCGGCTGCGGCTCATGTACGATGAAAAATTGGCTGCCGCCTGTGTCTTTTCCTGCGTGTGCCATAGAAAGTGCGCCCGCTTCATGTGTATGCGGGTTTCCTTGTGTTTCACATTTGATTGTGTATCCCGGACCGCCTGTGCCAGTTCCGTGCGGGCATCCACCTTGGCTGACGAAGCCTGGAATCACTCGGTGGAATGTAAGTCCGTCATAAAAGCCTTCGTTTGCAAGCTTTTCAAAGTTTGCGACAGTACCCGGTGCAGCTTCAGGGTAAAGTTCAAATTCAATTTTGTTGCCGTCTTCTAATAAAAAGTAACCTGTTTTCAATTGTATGCCTACTTTCTTTATTTTAATTTTCAAAGGAGATTATGTATGATAGGTTATAGCCTGCTCTCCTTGTCGCCGCTATTATACCACACCTTTTGGGGGAAAACGAATCTCCCGGCTTTAGTAAAAAATAAAAATGAAACCTGGATCTCTTTATCTCCGTCTAACCTAACGGAACTGTATTTACATCATGATTCAGGTCCTCGCAAAGCAGCTCTATCCAGCTGCTTGTGAAATTGAAGGAGGTCAAACTGCTTTGAAAAAAATATGGATTGGAATGCTGGCAGCGGCCGTTTTGCTGCTGACGGTTCCGAAAGTCAGTCTCGCGGATGCCGCAGTTGGAGATGTCATTGTAACACTTGGTGCTGATTTATCAGAATCTGATAAACAAAAAGTGCTTGATGAAATGAATGTCCCTGACAATGCCACAACGGTAACTGTGACTAATAAGGAAGAACATGAATATTTAGGAAAATATATATCTAACGCTCAAATCGGATCAAGGGCGATTTCTTCATCGTCGATCACCATTGCCAAAAAAGGCTCTGGACTGAATGTTGAGACACATAATATCAGCGGCATTACAGATGAAATGTACCTGAATGCGCTGATGACAGCCGGTGTTAAGGATGCGAAGGTGTATGTTACAGCACCGTTTGAAGTATCTGGGACTGCGGCTTTAACCGGATTGATTAAGGCGTATGAAGTTTCGTCTGACGAAGCGATCTCGGAAGATGTGAAGCAAGTGGCCAACCAAGAGCTTGTCACGACATCAGAGCTTGGAGACAAAATCGGTAACGAAAATGCGGCAGCACTGATTGCAAAAATGAAAGAAGAATTCGCTAAAAACGGTGTGCCTGACAATAAGGCTGACATTGAAAAACAAGTGGACGACGCAGCTTCTGATCTAAACGTCACACTTACAGACAGCCAAAAAGATCAGCTTGTCTCCCTGTTCAATAAGATGAAAAATGCTAACATTGACTGGGGACAGGTCAGTGACCAGCTTGATAAAGCAAAAGATAAGATTACGAAATTCATAGAATCAGATGAGGGCAAAAACTTCATCCAGAAAGTCATTGATTTCTTCGTATCTATCTGGAACGCGATTGTTTCTATATTCAAATAATAAAAAGCGCCGAGAAATCGGCGCTTTCTTTATTGCTTTACACTTGTTTTAAATGGCAGATCAAGTTTTACAATATCCTCGTACGTTTCTCGCTTCACAACTAAGTGATCCTCGCCATTTTCCACAAATACAACGGCAGGTCTCGGAATTCGATTGTAATTGTTGGCCATGCTGTACCCGTAAGCGCCTGTACAAAAAACGGCAAGAAGATCGCCTTCTTTTACTTCCGGCAGGTCAATATCCCAAATCAGCATATCACCGCTTTCACAGCATTTACCGGCAATCGATACCGTTTTGTCATGCGCTTCTCCGATACGGTTGGCTGTTGCAGCTTCATATTTAGCCTGATAGAGCGCTGGGCGAATATTGTCGTTCATGCCTCCGTCTACAGCCACATACTGGCGGACACCCGGCACTTCTTTTTGAGAGCCAACCGTATAAAGGGTTGTGCCTGCGTCTCCCACGAGAGAACGGCCCGGTTCTATCCAAATTTCAGGAATATCAAAACCGTAACAGGCAGCATTTTCTTTCACAGCTTCGATAATTTTTTCAACATATTCAGTAGCGTGAAGCGGTTCATCGTCTTCCGTATAACGGATTCCGAAACCTCCCCCAAGGTTCAACACCTTGGATACAAACGAATATGATTCTCTCCACTCGTCCAGTTTTTTGAAGATTTTTTCCGCTGCTAACACAAATCCGGCCGTATCAAAAATTTGCGAGCCAATATGGCAGTGGACACCGAGCAGCTGAATATGCTCTGATTGCAATACTTGCTCAATCGCCCGTTCAGTTTGTCCGTTATGAAGGTCAAAACCGAACTTTGAATCTTCCTGACCAGTTGTAATGTAGTCATGCGTATGCGCTTCTACCCCAGGCGTAATCCGGAGAAGAACATCGATAGAGTGTCCCGTTTCTTTGCATAGGTCTTCCAAAAGGGAAATTTCATAGAAATTATCTACCACAATGCAGCCGATGCGGTGCTCAAGTGCCATCCGAAGTTCTTCCCTGCTCTTGTTATTCCCATGAAAGTGAATGCGTTCTGCCGGAAAGCCTGCCGCAACAGCTGTATAAAGCTCTCCCCCTGACACGACATCTAGAGAAAGTCCCTCTTCCTCAGCAAGCTGAATCATCGCGACTGATGAGAATGCTTTGCTCGCATATGCCACCTGTGCTTTCAGGCCTGCAGTAATAAATGCCTGCTTAAAGCTTTTAGCACGCTCACGTATTAAAGCCACATCATATACATAAAGAGGTGTGCCGTATTTTTCCGCTAAATAGAGAGCGTCCACACCTCCGATTTCTAAATGCCCATGTTGATTTTGTCTGCTTGTGCCATGTAAGAACAATGTCATTCCCTCTTTCTCCGCTTATGGGTGAAAAGGACAGTTTTTATCGACTGTCCCTTCATAATTAAGACATACATTATCATACTCTTCAGTCAGTTTCAATGCGATTATGAATTAGTAGGCTGCCTTAAGCGATTTCTTGGGTGAACGATACTAGGCCTTACTTTTGCACCAGGTTTCGCTGTGCGGATCAGTACCTGCCACAGCGCTTTGCCGTTAAAGGGAATCAGCGGCCATAGGTACGGTGTTTGGAGGGATTTGATGCTGGCCATGGCAATGATCAGCACTGTAAATCCGATAACGAGCCCTTTTATATGAAATAAGGCGACGAGTATCATGAGGACAAGACGGCCCATTTTGTTTGCCAAGCTTAATTCATAACTAGGCGTCGTAAAGGTTCCAATCGCTGCAAGCGAGACGTACAAAATCACCTCAGGCGAAAACAGGCCGACTTCAATGGCAATCTGTCCGATCAGTACAGCCGCAATTAATCCCATTGCTGTCGATAAAGCGGTCGGTGTGTGAATGGCAGCCATCCTGAGAAACTCGATCCCTAAGTCAGCTAAGAAAATCTGCAGAATGATCGGGATATGCGTATCTTTATTTAAACCGATAAATTTCATATTCTCGGGCAGCAGGTCCGGTTGAAGAACAAATAGAAACCAGATCGGGAGAAGTATAGTGGAAGCAATGATTCCAAAAAATCTTACCCATCTTAAAAAAGTACCGACTGCAGGTGCCTGCCTGTATTCCTCAGCATGCTGAACATGGTGGAACAAAGTCGTCGGGGTAATAATCACACTCGGCGATGTATCAACCATAATAATGACATGACCTTCAAGTACATGATTAGCCGCCACATCCGGCCTTTCTGTGTAGCGAACGAGCGGATATGGATTGTAGCCTTGTTTAATAATAAATTCTTCTACTGTTTTGTCAGCCATTGTTAATCCATCAACATCAATGGCAGCAATTTCTTTTTCGACGATATCAACCAGATCAGGGTCTGCAATATCTTCTATATAACAAATGCTCAGATCCGTTTTTGATCGCTCGCCGACTTTTGTCATCTTGACGCGAAGACGTTCGTCCCTGATCCGCCTTCTGAGAAGAGCCGTATTGACGACGATATTTTCAACAAATCCGTCTCTGGCTCCCCTGACCACCTTTTCCGTATCAGGTTCTTCCGGATTCCTGCCCGGATAGCTTCTGACATCAATAATAAATGCGAATCCTGCGCCTTCAACAATGACCGCGACAAGCCCTGACAGCACTTGGTCGGTGGTTTCATCCAAAGTTTTTACTTTTTCCACCTGGGAATTAAGCAGCCTGTTTTCGACAATATCGATCAGCTCTTCGGGATCTTCTTTCCGATTGTTAATGGCAACAAGCTCTCTCATTAAATGAATGATATAGGCCGTATCACATAATCCATTCAGATAGTAAAGCTGGATTTCTTTATCTAAAATGGTGAGCTTGCGAACACCAACATCATAGCTTGTCCCCATGCCGACACGGTTTTTGAAGTACGCTTCATTTTTAGCTGGATTCCGATAAACCCGAATTTTCTCTTCCTTGTGGTCCGGCATGATACCCGCTCCTTTCTAAAATAAACTCGACCGCTTTCATGGTGATTGGCGACCCTTTTGAGATATCGTCTTTCCTGCCCATTTTGCCGATATCTCCGATGCCGACAATAAGCGGGAGATCAAGTTTATCAAGGCAATAGACTGTATCTCCGCTCATTCTGTGCTCATCAAATTCCCTTTCTCCGACTTTATCCACTCCGTATTCAGTTATTTCTCCATTGCGGTCAATGCTTACGTCAACTCTGGTCCATTCAGCCTGATGGGTTTTTGACGCAACCGCAATCACTCCGAGCACTTCAATTGACGGATGGGTGGCGACATAGGTCAAAGCGGTTTCTCCCGGACCCTCTCCTTGCAGGCCAGAGTCGTCAAACATGACAAATACGGGATCATACTGTGCTGAGGTGATCAGCTTGACAAGCTCCGCGCCGCTGCGGATGGAAGGATTGCCTTTTGATTGTGAAATACATCGACCTCCCACCTTGTTTGCGGCATATTCAATTGTTTTAGCGGCGTACACATCCCCGTCTGTTACCAGTATGACCTTTCGTTTTGTCGTCATGTCGGCATTATCCTTTCGGTTTGAAAATAACAGCTACGATAAAGGCAAAGAGAATGGCTGCTGAAATACCGGCAGAGGTCAGCTCAAAAATCCCCATGCCGATTCCGATAAATCCATGTATATGCGCCTGGTGCATGGCACCGTGCAGAAGACTGTGGCCGAAGCTGACGATCGGAACGGTGGCGCCTCCTCCGGCAAACTCAATAAATTTATCATAAATGCCAAAGCCATCTAAGATCGCGCCGATCACAACAAATGATGTCATAACATGGGCCGGCGTCAATTTAAAAATGTCCAAAAGCAGCTGGCCTACAATACAAATGGCCCCTCCGCATACAAAAGCCAAAAGGTAGTCCATGTTAAGATGCACCTCCTGCACGCTCAAATACAACCCCGTGGGCGATGGTTGGAATGGTTTCTTTTTGCTGGATCATCGTCGGGCTTAACAGCGCCCCGGTCGCCACGACAAATACACGATTTAACTTTCCTTCTCTCAGCTGTTTAAAAATGTGAGAGTAAGTAACAACCGCTGAACAAGCGCAGCCGCTTCCTCCGGCAAAGACCTGCTGATCCGGAGTGTAAATCAGAAGCCCGCAGTCATCATGCTTTGTGCCGACCGGATAGCCATCTTCCTTTAAGATGTCTTTTACGATGGGAGATCCCACACCGGACAGGTCACCTGTCAGGATAAGATCATAGTCATCCGCTGTCCGGTTGAGATCTATAAAGTGCTGCTTAATCGTATCAGCTGCAGCCGGAGCCATGGCTGATCCCATATCAAAAGGATCTGTAATTCCTAAGTCAGAAACCTTTCCGACAGTCGCACTTGTGATTTGGATGTCTCCCGGGGTTTGGCTGATGACCACTGCTCCGCTCCCGGTTACAGTAGAGGTGGCAGTATCCGGTTTTTGGCCTCCGTATTCCGTTGGATAGCGAAACTGTCTTTCGGCCGTTGCATTATGACTGCTGGTGGCAGCGAGGGCTCTCTTGGCAAACCCGCCGTCAACTAAGGCCGATGCGACAGCCACTGTTTCCATTGATGTTGAACAGGCGCCAAACATACAAAGAAACGGAATCTTCAAGTGTCTTGCCACATAATTGGCCGTCACGTTTTGATTCAGCAAATCGCCTGCCAGCAATAGGTCAATATCATCTTTTGTCAGATTACTTTTTTGAAGCGCTGAAGTAATCGCATCTTCCATCAGCTGGCGTTCAGCCATTTCCCAGTTTTTTTGATTACAGTGCATTTCGTCATAGGTTTTATCATATAAAGAGCCGAGCGGGCCCTCTTTTTCCTTTGGTCCCGCTGCCGTTCCCGCTGAATTGACAAATAAGGGATTTTCAAATACCCAGGTTTGCTTTCCTGTTAATTTCATTATCTTCTCCTCCTATGACATCAGTTTCTCAAAAGCAAACCGAATCATTCCGACGATATAAGCGGCAACAACACCGAAAACAATGACATTTCCCGCCAGTTTAAACATATTTGTCGCTACTCCGAGCACTAACCCTTCGCTTTTATATTCAAGAGCGGCACTTGCCATACTGTTGGCAAAACCTGTGACCGGTACGGCTGAACCGGCGCCTGCAAACTGTCCGATTCTGTCATAGATGCCGAACCCGGTAAGCAGGGCAGAAATTAATATCAGTGTTGCCGCTGTCGGATTTCCCGCTGTTTTTTCATTAAAATCAAAAAAATGGATATAAAAATTTTGCAGACCTTGCCCGATCGCACAGATCAGACCGCCTACCAGAAAAGCTTTTACACAGTTCCACACGTAAGGCGGCTTAGGCTGATATGTTTTCACTTTTGATTTGTAGTTTTCTTTTATGTTGGTCATTTGTAAACCTCCTTATGAGTGATCAATAAAATACAGCCAGTGAAATAAAGACCCCACGATTTTTCCAATCACGATGGCCATTAACAGAATAATAATTTTACTTCTGAGCCCGATTCGTTTTGCTAATATCGGCAGGACATTTAAAACCTCTGTCAGGGCAGCCGCAAGCATCCCGACAAACAAACCTGCCAGCAGCCCGACCGGCACGGCAATCCATTTTGTTAAAAAAAGATGGTTCATATGAAGCGTCTCCCATCCTCCGCAAACCGCGCCCAGAATAACAGCCGCTTCATAAGCCTGAACAAATCTCATCGTTTTGGTGAGCTGCATCAGCCGCGGAATGATTCCCATTACGGTTAAAAAAGCAACGAAGCCAGCCCCCACCGTGATGCCTCCGCCGAGCCCGACAAAAATAATGAACAATACACTAACGATCATGCAGGTCCTTTATTGTTTCTTCATTCTCATGCATGGCGACATATTGATCGAGATCTAGCTGATAGTTGAACATCTCAACCTCCAGCGGGCTGGGCTCTTCATTTAGGCGCTTTTTAAATATGTGGTTAAAAAACACGATCATCCCCAGTCCCAAACCGATGCTGTATGGGATTTGAAGCAAATATGGATAGTCATTCCTCTCTCCGGTTATGATTTCATATAAAGCGATATGAACGTCTCTCATGCTGACATCCTCATGAAAGTTCATGATGGCAAGACACGATCCGATAAAGAGAAGCAGCCAGACACCGATAAACAGAACCGTCGATATTTGCCGTTTCTGATACTGAATTTCAACAATGGTTTCTGCCCCGCCTACCGTTTGAACATCAAGGGCCGGTTCTTGTAAATGAATGGCTCTGAGCACATGTATGATATCCAGAATTACGATATTTTTATCTTTTTCCGTCACCTGATAAAGCGGCATTGCCGAAAGTTTCTTCTTCAGCTGAACCTGCCCTTCAATTTGCGCAGCGTCCCCAACGGTAATAATATCTCCCGGATGCGCCAGCACACGGTGGCGAAGCCGGATAAATATACGTCGTTCCATCATTGATCACCATCTTTCGGTGGTTATATATGTAGTATGTGGTTCGATTTTGTTCTCATTCATCCGCTTGAAAAGACCATAAATTACCACGCTTTTGCATACAAAAAAGCCAGCCTGCACTGCAGACTAGCCATCCGTATGATCCATTTGAACCTTGATCTGTTTTAATATTTTCTTTTCAAGCCTGGAAACCTGAACTTGAGAGATCCCAAGCCGCTCAGCAACCTCGGATTGCGTCTGGTCTTTATAATATCTGAGATAGACGATTAATTTTTCCCTTTCCTCCAAATCGCTGATCGCTTCTTTCAGCGCAATCTTGTCAAACCATTTCTCTTCTGAATTGTCAGCGATTTGATCAAGCAGGGTAATCGGATCTCCGTCATTTTCATAAACCGTTTCGTGAATCGAAGACGGTGCCCTTACCGCCTCTTGGGCGAGTACGACATCTTCTGCCTCAATCTCCAAATGGTCGGCGATTTCCTGCACCGTCGGCACTCTGCCCAGTGTTTTTGAAAGCTCATCCTTCGCGCGACGGATTTTGTTTCCGAGCTCTTTTAATGACCTTGACACCTTTACGGTCCCATCGTCACGGATAAAACGCTGGATTTCACCGATAATCATCGGCACCGCATACGTTGAAAAACGCACATCATAGGATAAATCAAATTTGTCAACAGATTTCAGCAGCCCGATGCAGCCGATCTGGAAAAGATCATCAGGCTCATATCCTCTGTTTAAAAACCGCTGTACGACAGACCAAACAAGACGCATGTTTTTTTCTATGAGGAGGTCTCTTGCCTGCTGGTCGCCATTTTGGCTTTGTTTGATTAATTCTTTTACTTCATGATCCTTCAGCTGAGCGTTCTTGCCGTTTTTCTTAACCTCCACATCCATAACAAATCTCCTTAATTACAAAGCGCTTTGCTTTTTGATAAGTGCTTTGTTAAGCGAATCGTCGTTCCCATCTCCGGTGATGAATCGATACTGACATCATCCATGAAATTCTCCATAATGGTAAAGCCCATTCCGGAGCGCTCAAGCTCAGGTTTCGTCGTGAATAATGGCTGGCGGGCTTCCTCTAGATCTGTAATGCCCATGCCTTCATCGCGAATAGTCATGTATACGACATGATCTTCCAGCGTCACTGAAATGTAAACTTTTCCGTCACAATTCTCTTCATATCCATGGATGATGGCATTCGTCACAGCCTCTGACACGACTGTTTTGATTTCGGTCAGTTCGTCCATTGTCGGATCAAGCTGAGCAATAAATGAAGCGACTGTCACACGGGCGAACGATTCATTCTGGCTGAGGGCCGAAAACTCAAGATGCATTTCATTTTTCATGATGCCACCCCCAGCGTCAGCAGCGCCTGCTGCTCTGATTGTTCAAATCGGATAATTTTAAACAGACCCGACATATCAAACAGCCGCTTCACCGCAGGAGAGATAGCGCAAACGACCATTTCCCCGCCAATTTGCTTAATTTGCTTGTATCTTCCTAATATGACACCAAGCCCCGAGCTGTCCATAAAGGAAAGGTCCTCCAGGTTCAGCACAATATGGCGGATATCATCCTTTTCCAAAGATTGAGTCACTTTTTGTTTCAAGGTTTCAGCCGTATGGTGATCGAGTTCGCCTGTTAATCGAATACAAAGCACAGATTCTTTGACATGCATGTCAATTCCAAGGCTCATGCTCATTCCTCCTTGATATGATCGGATAATGAGTGTTTCGATTTCGACGGAATGAATTCCTTCACCGTGACAAAACTAGTGATCATTCGGCATAATTACTTAAATTTTGTCCAGTCTCCCATCGTCCGCTTCAAGAATGTTAAGAACCCGGCTTTCTTCATATCTTCTTTAGCAGCCACGGGACTTTCAGCGAGCACTTCTCCATCCTTTTTCAAAACGAGTGTGCCAAGCTCTTGGCCTTTTTGAATCGGAGCGCTTACATTGTCATTCATTTTGATTTCTTTTTTCACATTTTTCATATCCTCGCCTTTTTTCGTCAAGATTGAAATCGGCTCAGAAGTAGTCAGTTCAACAAATGTTTGTTTTCCTTTTTTGACCTTTACTTTTGCCACTGTTTCATTTCGTTTAAATAAAGGATGCGTTTCATATTGACTAAAGGCGAAATCAAGCATCTTTGTCACTTGCGCGTTTCTTTCTTTAGGTGTGCTCGCTCCGAACACAACCGCGATGGCCCGCATGTTTCCTTTTTTAGCCGAAGCTGTCAGACAATATTTCGCTTCACCTGTATAGCCTGTTTTTACGCCGTCTACGCCGGGATAAAATTTGATAAGCCGATTCGTATTCACCAGCCAAAACTTTTTATCTGTATTTTCGCGCAGATAATCTTCATATGTGCCGGTAAACTTCGTGATGGATTCGTATTTCAATAATTCCTTAGCCATGATGGCCATGTCATAAGCAGAGCTGTAATGCCCTTCCTCGGTCAGTCCGGTCGGGTTTTTGAAGGATGTGTTTTTTAAGCCGAGCTCTTTTGCTTTTTTGTTCATTTTCTTCACAAATTCTTCTTCAGAGCCGGAAATGAATTCAGACATCGCTACGGAAGCGTCGTTTCCCGATGCGATTGCGATGCCTTTCAGCATTTCTTTGACAGTCATTTCCTCGCCGGGCTCAAGAAATATCTGTGAACCGCCCATTGAAGCGGCATGCTCGCTTGTACGAACCTTATCACTCATTTTGATTTTGCCTTCATCTAAAGCTTCCATAATTAAAAGCATCGTCATAATTTTCGTCATGCTTGCAGGCGCCAGTCTCTCATTGCTGTTCTTGTTGTAAAGCACTTTTCCTGTGTCACGTTCTATCAGCACCGCAGACTTCGCTTCATGAGCAAGCTCCGATGTGCCTTTTCCGTCTTGTTTTGCAAATGCAGACGGTGCAAATGTAAGCAGCATTATACCAATCAACAAAGTGGATAAAAGACGTTTCATCTCAAAAGCCCTCCATTTCATAATCTTTTTTATTTTTTCCAAGCAGGATGGTTTTATACGCCACTGATGGAAAATGTTTCGTATCTTTTTTCGGCATAAAAAAAGACAGCTGCGTCCAATAGACACAGCTGTCTTTTGCTCTTGCTATGATTCAATTTTTATTCGTACTGAGCGACGACCGCTTTTACAAGCTGCAAGAATCCCGCTTTTACTTTTTCGGTCACTTCCATTACTTCATCGTGACTTAAAGGCTGATCCAGAATGCCGGCTGCCGCGTTAGAGATGCAGGAAATGCCAAGGACACGCATTCCTGCATGATTCGCCACAATGACTTCCGGTACAGTAGACATGCCGACTGCGTCAGAGCCCATTGTTCTTAAGAAACGGACTTCCGCCGGTGTTTCGTAAGATGGTCCTGTCACACCGGTATACACGCCTTTTTGAATTGGAATGTTAAGGTTTTTCGCAAGCTTTTCAGCCAGGCTGGAAAGGTCTTTGTCATACGCTGACGACATATCTGGAAATCTGGCGCCGAAATCGGCTTCATTTGGCCCGATTAACGGATTTGTTCCCATAAAGTTGATATGATCGGTAATAATCATTAAGTCTCCCGCACGGAATTCAGTGTTGACACCGCCAGCGGCATTTGTCACGATCAATGCTTCTACGCCGAGCGCTTTCATCACGCGTACAGGGAAAGTGACTTTCTCCATTGAATAGCCTTCATAAAAATGAAAACGGCCCTGCATCGCAATGACGGAAACTCCTTCAAGTGTGCCAAGCACAAGCTGTCCCGCATGTCCTTCAACAGTCGATACCGGGAATTCAGGTATGTCTTCATATCTCAGCTTAACCGGATTTTCGATTTCGTCCGCCAAAATACCAAGACCTGAGCCCAGAATAAGGCCGATCTTTGGAGATTCCGGCAGGTTTTGCTTAATAAAAGCGGCTGCGCGTTCGATTCTGTCTTTCAAGAAACAGTCCCCCTATTGTAATAAAGATAAAAAGCTTTTCCCGTATTTCGGTTTTTTCGTTTGGAAATTATCAGCGATCGTTGCGCCGATATCGGCAAATGTATCTGCAAGCGGCAGCATTTGCGCTTTCTTATGTTTTTTGCTGTAAGCGAGAAGCGGCACATACTCGCGTGTATGGTCGGTTCCATGATGAATCGGATCATTTCCGTGGTCGGCTGTAATGATTAACAGATCGTCTTCCTGCATTTTCTCAAACACTTCCGGAAGCCGCGCATCAAATTCTTCAAGCGCGCGTCCGTAGCCTTCAGGGTCACGGCGGTGTCCGAATAAGGCGTCAAAATCAACAAGGTTCGCAAAGCTCAGACCCGTAAAGTCTTCTCCCAGCGTATCAATCACCTTGTCCATTCCGTCCATATTAGAAACCGTTCTCCGTGAAGAAGTAATGCCTTCTCCATCATAAATATCTGAGATTTTTCCGATGGAGATCACATCTAAGCCGCTGTCTTTCAATTCATTCATGACAGTGCGGTCAAACGGTTTAAGCGCATAGTCATGGCGGTTTGGCGTCCGCTTGAATTGTCCAGGCTCTCCGACGAACGGCCGTGCGATAATGCGGCCTACCATATACTTCGGATCAAGCGTCAGCTCTCTTGCCGTTTCGCAAATGCGGTACAGCTCTTCAAGCGGCACAACCTCTTCGTGAGCGGCAATTTGCAGAACAGAGTCGGCAGATGTGTATACAATTAAAGCCTCTGTCTCCATGTGCTCTTGGCCCAGTTCATCCAAAATCGCTGTGCCGGAAGCAGGCTTGTTTCCGATAATTTTGCGTCCAGATCTCTTTTCAAGCTCCTGAAGCAGTTCATCAGGAAAACCTTCCGGAAACACTTTAAACGGTTTATCAATATACAAGCCCATGATCTCCCAATGGCCGGTCATGGTATCTTTGCCGTTTGACGCTTCTTGCATTTTTCCATAATACGCAAGCGGATGTTCTGTTTTCTCTACACCTTTGATATCTCCGATGAGACCAAGACCGAGTTTTGCCATATTCGGCATATGTAATCCATTCATATGCTCAGCTATATGCCCAAGCGTGTTGGCGCCTTCGTCATTAAAGTCAGCGGCATCCGGCGCTTCGCCGATTCCGACTGAGTCCATCACAATTAAAAACACTCGATTATATTTGTATGCAGGCATCTTGAAAGCCTCCTTTTTTTCTATACGTCTATTGTATCGCTAAGAGGTCTGACAACTCAAGTATAAACCGTTTTCATTCCCGTTGACAATGCATTCAGAAATAATGAGAAACTTCAATATTTTCTGTCGCTCTAAACAAAAAAGCCGCAGCCACCTGCGGCTAGGCGCGCGGATGAAACTGCTTGTACACATCCTTCAGCCTTGTTTTCGTCACATGCGTATAAATTTGTGTCGTGGATATATCCGCATGGCCGAGCATTTCCTGCACCGCTCTTAAATCAGCCCCGTTCTCAAGCAGATGCGTCGCAAAGGAATGCCTGAGCGTATGCGGGGTCAGCTCTTTTTTGATCCCGGCTTCCAGCGCGATTTTCTTCAGGTTTTTCCAAAATCCCTGGCGGCTGATCTGTTTGCCGTGATGATTTAAAAAGAGCGCGTCAGACACATTGTTCTTCAGCAGTTTCCCCCTGGCTTTTGTGATATATTCCTCAATAGCGGAAGCGGCGGCTTCGCCGATTGGCACAATCCGTTCTTTTCTTCCTTTTCCGAAGCAGCGGACAAAACCCATGGATAAATGAACATCAGCCGTTTTCAATTCAATCATTTCACTGACTCGTATGCCTGTCGCATAAAGCAGCTCCAGCATCGCTTTATCCCGATATCCGAATGGGCTCGTCAGCTTAGGCGTGTCCAATAATCGCTCGACCTCATTGAGCGCGAGCACCTTCGGAAGCGCCCGTTCGGTTTTTTGTGTTTCGATATGGACGGAAGGGTCCTTGTCCGTCACCTTTTCCCTGAGCAGAAATTGGTGAAAAGAGCGAATGGATGCCAAATGCCGCGCTGATGTCTTTCCGGATTTCCCAGAGTCCTTCAAGTGCTTTAAATATTGGATAATATGTATGCGGGTTACGTGATTCCAATCTGTAACGTGAAGGGTTTCTGTTATATAGAGAGAATAGCTTTTCAAGTCACGTTCATAGGATACCACCGTGTTTTGGGAAAGCCCTCTCTCTACCATGACGTAGTGGATGAAATCCTTTATTTGATCTTTCACTCTTGATCTACTCCCCGTTTTGGTAAAAAAAGATCAACCGGTCGAACCATCCGCCTTTTTCATCCTGATCCATTTCAACTACTTTTACAGCGGAGCCTTCCGGTTTATCGTACCGATGATAGTTTTCATACTCTTGATTCACCCATATCATAGCATAATAGAACAGAGCGGTAAAACCGGTAAACAGGATGAAAACTTTCAATGCATCGAGAGCTGTTTTCACGAATCTTCCCATGTCCTAATCGATCCTTTCCCTATGGTTCCAGTTATTTAAACCATATGCCAAATCAGAAAGGTTTTATACATAGAAACAGCAAAAAAACCTTTCCCCATGAGAAAAGGTTCGCGCTCGGCACCGTCTTATTCAGTTTCTTTTCCGTTACAGCGGTGGCAAATGCCGTGAAACGTCAATCTATGATCTTTAATCTTAAATTTCCAATCACGTTCAATGATTTCTTCCACGTCTTCAAGCAAATCTTCTTCAATTTCATCAACGGCTCCGCACTCCATGCACACCAAGTGGTGATGAAAGTGAGCTGCGCCCTCTTTCCGAAGGTCGTAACGGGATACGCCGTCTCCAAAGTTAATTTTATCAACGACTTTTAATTCAGTTAATAATTCAAGCGTACGGTATACTGTTGCGAGACCGATCTCAGGAGATTTCTCTTTTACGAGGAGGTATACATCTTCTGCGCTTAAATGGTCTTCTTCGTTTTCAAGCAGCACTCTTACTGTCGCTTCACGCTGAGGCGTAAGTTTGTAGCTGGATGAGTGCAGCTGTTTCTTAATTCGATCAATACGGTTTTCCATGTCTTTCCCTCCTACGCCGCATTCCATGACTCATTATAACAAAATACGCGTAGAGTTCCAACTATAATTATTATAAACTGATAAATAAAATGTTTTTCTTTTAATAATAATTTTAAAAAAGTCTAGATGTAAGCTTTTCCATTAAAACTGGAGATAAATATGCTTCAAAGAGAGATGAGATCAGCGCTAAAAACAGAATGACCAGAAGCACAAAGGCATACCTCCCGAACCACTGAATCGGAGCGTCATGCAGGCTTCGTTTCACGAACAGCTGCCTGATTAACTTTAAAGAAAACGCAATCGCACACGTGCCCATTATAAGATAAGCCGGAATCAGCAGCACATTTTGCGGCAAAACGGAGACAAATGATAAGAAAAAACCGCTGATCCCCATCTGATTGACAAGAAACCCGACAGTAAAGCCGACGACGATGCCTTTCAGAAAGATCATGATAAAAATAATCGGCATGCCAATGACGGAAATCCCCAATATCCACATCAGCCCTAAATATTTTGCATTATGAAAGATACTTTGCCCAAACATATCCGATGCACTTGCTTGTTTTCCATCCGAAAGCTGTCCGAAAAATTGGCTTAAATAGTAATATAAATCTTCTTTCTGGCTGATGGTCATGCTGTTGACAATGATCGCGCCAAAGATGACACCCATGAAAAACAGCACGGATACAAATATATAAAGAGAGAGATGATCTTTGACATGTCCGAGAAACATGTCTTTATAAGAGATTTTTCGCATACCGTTTCCTCCCGCCCGTTCTAGTGATTTGATTTAATAGATTGTATGAAAGAAACGGAAAAACATGCCCTTTTTCAAAAAGAAACGATAGAGAAGGATACTAGGCGGCTTTTGCGGACACAAAAAAATCCTTATCATCAAATGCCGTATGATCATAAGGATTCTTATACTTTCTTTTATTCAAAATCTCTATTTTTCTTTTTGTCATTCTTTCATGTGTGCTGAATGATGGTGAACTTCCTCTTGATAATAAAACGTCACGTCCGCCGTTTCTGAGCAGATGCTCCCGCTTCTTTCTCGCTCGGCTTTTTGCCATGCTGATCACTCCCTTTATGATTCACAGCAATTATAGCAAAGATCATCATATGATGAGAAAAAAAACAGCACCTGGCATAAACAGGTGCTGTTTGACTTCATTTATTTAACTGCTGTAAGAGCCGCGTGCTCGACCGCAGCCGCTACCTCATGATGGACTTTTGAATCAAGCGGCTGAGGGACTACATCACCTGGTTTTGTGCAGGCTGCGATAGCCTCTGCTGCTGCCACAAGCATATCATGATTGATCTCCTTGCTTTTTGCGTTGAGCGCTCCTCTGAAAATACCGGGGAAGCCGAGCACATTATTAACAGAACGTCCGTCTGCTGCATATGCTGCGCCGGCCTGCAGAGCGGCCTCCGGCTCAATTTCCGGCTTCGGATTCGATAAAGCCAAAATCACCTGGCCAGAACGTACAAATGCCGGTTTAATTAATCCCGGAACGCCCGTTGTGGCTATGACAATATCACATGTTTCCATGAGCTCCTCAATGCTGGCCACTGCCTGTCCGCCATATTGTTCGAGCCGGCTCATTGCTGCCTCTGATTTGTCTGTTCCGTAAACAGCTTTCACCCCATAAGCCATAAACATCCGGCAGATGGCAACGCCTGCTGCGCCCAGTCCGATTTGCCCGACTTTCGCTTCTTTCAGGTCAACACCCGCACTTCTGCATGCCGAGATGGCAGCTGCCAGCGTCACAACAGCTGTACCATGCTGATCATCGTGCATAACAGGGATGTTCAGCTCCTCTTTTAGGCGGTCCTCGATTTCAAAGCAATGCGGAGAGCCGATATCCTCAAGCAGAATGCCGTTAAAACCCGGAGAAATATGCTTTACCGTTTTGATAATTTCTTCAGGATCACTCGTATCAAGCAATATCGGAATGCCGCTGATCCCCGCCAGCTGGTCAAACAGAGCAGCCTTTCCTTCCATGACAGGCATGCCTGCGACAGAACCAATATTCCCAAGACCGAGAATAGCCGTACCATCCGTTACAATCGCGACAGAATTGCTGATCGTTGTATAGATAGACGCTTTTTCAGGTTCTTTTTCGATCAGCCTGCACACATCTGCAACACCTGGTGTATAGACACGCCCGAGCTCTGCAAGCGAGCGGATCGGCATTTTGCTTTTCATTTGGATTTTTCCGCCTTCATGTGCGGACAGGACTTCATCAGACACAGTGTGAAGCCTGATCCCTTCTCCCAGGGCTTGTACAGCCATGATCACTTCCTGAAGCTGTTCTTCATTCTCCACTTGAACGGTAATATTCCGCATTGTGTAATTGGGTCCGACTTTTACCGTCTCCACTTCACCAATATCCCCGCCCAGAAGGCCGATTGCCGTAGCCACCCTTCCAAGATTCCCGGGAACGGACGGCGTTTCGATCATCAGTGTCCGAATCATGTGTTTCGCTATCATTCAGTGATCCTCCCCTATTAGCCTAGTTTTTCGGCTTTACCTATATTGTTTTTCGTGTACCATATAAATTTTCCTGTATAACCATAGATAATGGCAAGACCTATCGCAACAAAACTGAGCCACATAAACGGCAGATAAGAGAAGGTAGAAACTCCTAGAATCCCCGCCATATAAATACCGTTATCAGACCAAGGAACCATACCTGAGGTTAATGTTCCCCCGACCTCTGAGTTACGTGATAGCACTCTTCTGTCCAGATGTAAACGATCATAGCTGTCTTCCATAATCTTCGGCGTCAAAATAAGAGATACATACATCGCACAGCCGAAGATGTTCGCTAAAAACGCTACAATCAGCGTCGATAAAGTAACATTGCCTGCAGATGTTAATTTCTTTTCAAACATAGAGACGATGACTTTCAGCACGCCGAGTTTCTCAAGCAGGCCGCCAAAACCAAGACCAAATATAATCACGACAAGGGAACTGAGCATTCCGACAATTCCGCCGCGGTTTAACAAGCCGTTCAAAAATTCAACATCTGTTTTAATAGAAAACCCGTTGTACGCTGTAGCAATCGCATCGGCAATATTCATGCCTTGAAAAACAGCAGCCCAGATTGCGCCAAGCAAAGCACCGATCACGATAACCGGCATAGACGGCTTTTTCATCGCTAATAAGACAATGACAACAACAGCCGGAATCAGCATCCAAATATGAATATCAAACGTATTTTGTAAAGATGATTTCAAGAATTCAACTTTATCAAGATCAATATTTTTCCCGCCGTACATAAAGCCGGTAATAGTAAATAAAATAGCCGTAATCACATATGCGGGTATTGATAAATAAAGCATTGCTCTCACGTGATCCAATACATCGACTTTTGATAGTGAGGAAGCCAAAACTGTACTGTCAGACAGAGGAGAAAGCTTGTCCCCGAAATATGCGCCTGAAAGGATAGCTCCCGCTACAAGAGGAAGCGGAATCCCTAATCCTTCTCCAATTGCGATCATGGCGATGCCGGCAGTTCCGACTGTTCCCCATGATGTTCCTGTTGCCACAGACATGATTGAACAAATAATCAATGTTGCCAGTAAAAAGATACTAGGGTGAATAAATTCTAATCCGTAATAAATCAGTGTCGGCACAACGCCTCCTGCGATCCATGTTCCAATGAGCGCCCCGACTGAAACGAGAATCAGAACAGCTTCAAGACCGTTTGATATTCCATGCAGTATCGCATTTTGCATATCTTTATAAGAATAACCGAGTCTGATTCCGAGAATCATTGCAATAAACCAGGAGATGAAGAGCGCGAGCTGTATCGGCAAGTCTAAAAAGACTGTAAACGACATGACAAGTGCTAAAAATGATCCTAGTACAATAATAATTTCGAATAGTGTTGGCAGTCTTACATCCTTCATAAGAAGTCCCCCTTCATGTAAAAAGCTAAAACGCTTTCAATAAATAGTGCAACACGTATACTATACTTCCTCATCCCTATGTTGTAAACAGCTTATTCATCCGACTTTTCGGAGATGAATAAGCTGTTTTTTGTTCAAATTTTATTTTTCTAATAGTTCTTTCCCTGCAATCCCTGGTTTTGTCATCTCATATGGATTTAAAATAATATCCAATTCTTCTTCTGTCAGCACATCATGCTGCAGGCAAAGATCACGGACTGATTGGCCTGTCATAATCGCTTCCCGGGCGATTCGGGCAGCCGCTTCATATCCAAGATGCGGATTGACCGCTGTAATCACGCCTGCGCTTTTTTCTACGTATTGCTTCATACGCTTTTCGTTGGCTTCAATGCCTTTTAAGCAGTTGTCAGTGAACGAACGGAAGCCGTTGTTCATGATGCTGATGGATTGAAGCAAGTTAAAGACAAGCACTGGTTCCATGACGTTCAATTCAAGCTGGCCGGCTTCAGAAGCAAGACAGATTGTATTGTCGTTTCCGATAACCTGGAACGCAATTTGGTTGATCAGCTCCGCCATAACAGGATTGACTTTCCCCGGCATAATAGATGATCCCGGCTGACGCGCAGGCAGGGAAATTTCCGCAAGTCCGGCGCGCGGTCCTGATGCCATTAAGCGAAGGTCGTTGGCGATCTTCGACATATTCATCATGCAGACTTTTAATGAAGCTGATACCTCTGTATAGGCATCTGTATTTTGTGTGGCATCGACAAGATGGTCAGCGCCGACAAGTGGAAGGCCGCTGATATCAGCAAGGTGCTTCACAACCTGTTTGATATATTCAGGATCTGCGTTCAGGCCTGTACCGACAGCAGTTGCGCCCATGTTGACTTCATACAGGTGCTGGCGTGATTGCTTGATCCGTTTGATATCACGCTCCAGAACACGGCTGTACGCTTCGAATTCCTGGCCAAGACGAATCGGAACAGCGTCTTGAAGGTGTGTCCGTCCCATTTTTATAACAGAATCAAATTCCTGCGCTTTTTGTTTGAACACACTATGCATGTCTTCCATTGTTTTCAGCAGTTTTTCCAAGAGATTCAATGTGGAAATATGAATCGCGGTCGGGAACACATCGTTTGTCGACTGTGACATATTCACATGTGTGTTTGGGCTTAAATGGATATAATCTCCCTTTTTATGTCCCATGATTTCAAGCGCCCGGTTACCGATAACCTCATTCGCATTCATGTTCATAGAAGTTCCGGCACCGCCCTGAATCGGATCGACGATAAACTGATCGTGCCATTTGCCTTCCAGAATCTCATCAGCGGCTTGTACGATAGCTTGGCCAATTCCTTCATACAGCCGTTTCACGTCCATGTTGGCAAGAGCCGCAGCTTTTTTTACAATCGCCAGCGCGTTAATCATTTCTTCATGGATCTTGTAGCCCGTAATCGGGAAGTTTTCAGAAGCACGGAGCGTCTGAATTCCGTAATAAACATCTGCTTCAATTTGTTTTTCTCCAAGGAAGTCTTTTTCCACGCGGTATTCTTTTTGGCCGTTTAACATAATCTTTAACCTACTTTCTCTTTGTTGGTCATCGTTTCTGACATTTTACAGAACAACGTCATCAGCAATCGGCGTTTCCATAATTCTCTTGACGACAGGAAGATCCGAAGACTGGCCGAGTGCCCACATCAATTTTGGCACGATTGCTTCTGTGTTCATATTTCTGGATCGGATAATTAAGTCTTGGTTGACTCTGCGGCCGACCTCGTAAATGCTCATGTCTTCGCCTTCTTCCAGACATTGAGTTGTGATCACGACAACAATGCCGCTTTCGATCAGCTCATTCACTTTTGACAAAATGTCTCTGCCTTCAAATGGCACGCCTCCGCTGCCATAACTCTCAATGACAACTCCTTTGTACATGCTTTTGAGGGCATCAAGCATTTCAGGCTTTAAACCCGGATGCAGCTTCAGCAGACATACATCTGTGCATAGTGAAGTGTCGACTGTGAAAGTGTCGTTCTCAGGTTCCGTTACTTGTTTGTTGTATTCGATCCCGTCTTCGTTGATAAAAGCGATATATGGGTAATTGATGCTTTCAAATGCGTCGTAGCTTTTCGTTCTTAATTTGATCGCACGCGTTCCTTGAATAACTCTGCCGTCAAACACTACATAAACGCCGCCCACACCTTCACAAGCAAAGCGAATGGCGTCTGTGATATTTTTTTTGGCATCGGTTTTTTGGAACGTGATCGGGATCTGCGAGCCGGTGATGACAATCGGCTTTTTGGCATGCTGCAGCATATACGATAGTGCGGCAGATGTATAGGCCATTGTATCCGTACCGTGTGTAATAACAAATCCGTCATAGGCATCATAATTTTCCTTAACGGCTTCCGCTATTTCCACCCAGTATTCAGGCTGCATATTGGTGCTGTCTATATTCATAAGCGACTGAGTTTCCATCGTGTAATCGTTATCAAGTTTTGATACGTAACTTAATAATTCATCAGCCTTAACCCCGGGAGCCAGCCCATTTTCCCCTTCAACTGAAGCGATCGTTCCTCCAGTTGTCAACATCAATAATTTTTTCATACCATGCACCTCTTCACTGTATCTAAAGATGGGTTGCGAGAAGGTATTCGCTTTTCGCATACTTTTAATGCAATTATAGACACGGAAAATAAAATACGCAAGAGATTATTATTCAATTCGCGTACACTTCCTAATACCTATATGATATAATCAGCTCAAGGTGAAAAAGGAGCGGAAGTTCATGAATCTAGATCGTTTAACTGAATTGAGAAAAAAGAAAAATTGGTCGCTTCAATATACAGCAGACCTTCTGGGTATCGCAAAAAGCACATATGCCGGCTACGAGTCTGGCTACCGCCGGCCTTCACTTGAGGCGCTTGCCATGCTGGCTGACCTCTTTGACACAACCTGCGATGAACTTTTGGGCCGCGAGAAACAAAAGCAGACTGCCCCTCAGACCATTGAATTGGCCACGTGGAGCAGCCTTGACTTCCACATTTCTGTTGATGGCAAGCCGCTGAGTGAAGATGAAATCATCCAGCTGATCACCTTTATCCGGACAAAAAGAAAAGTACAGGAGGAATTGAGTTAATCCTTAACTCACGGTTTAATTTTCCCGTAGGTTCCTCCTCCTCCGGCTTTCAATTCCAGCTTTCCGGATCTCGCTTTTACAATAAGCGCCGCGGTTTTCGGCGGGACAACGCGAGCCAAATCTTCTTCTGCAGCCTCATGAAGAACAGCCATTTCTGTTCCGAAGGCTTTTTTTAGTTTGTCCAGCGTTTTCGGACCGACACCCGGAACAAATTGCAGCGGGATCTGATGAACATACCGCGGACGCGAGACGCGAACTTCAGCCTGATCACTCAATTCACGCAATCTTTCGCTGACTCCCTTGGTAAACCTGGAATTTCCGCACTTCGCGCACGCCGTTTCCCCGTTCACAGCAGGTTCTCCACACGCTTCGCAAGCCGTCTGATAATATTTCCCCAATAGCGGGTCCAAGCCATAATTCGCGATAATTTTTCTGTCACCTTGTCCCCTTAATGCAAGAACAAATTCAGTAAAATCAACTGACTGCACATATAGTTCATTATATTCTCTGCCGATTTTCCCTAACGAATGCGCATCAGAATTTGTTAAAAAAGTATACTGATTCAATTCAGATACATGTGAAGCCATGTCTGTATCACAGCTTAACCCAAGTTCAACCGCATCTATCATAGCGGGATCAAAAACCTCGGTTAGGCTTGATTTAACCCCTTTTCCATATAGGCTTTTATGCGGTGTAAAGATGTGAGCGGGGATAAACAGCCCGCCCATTTCCTTTACTTTTTTTTGCAGATTCAAGCCCGTTTCATATATCCGCTGCGAGCTTAAATGAATATTTTTCAGCCTCGCTGACAGCCAGTTTGAAAACTGCTTCATTTCAGCCAGCGTCGGCATAAACACAAGCACATGGATCGGCCCGCTGCAGGCTTCATCATAAATCTCCAGCTCGCTTCCCAATAAAAGTGTCGTGCTGCGGTAACGAATCCCCCCGCCGTCAAGCTCGCGATATTTCCCAGATGAAAGGCCTTCCTCAAGCTCTAAAATGACTTCGGGAGAATGACAGTCGATAATGCCTAGAAGTTCAATTCCTTTATGTTCACTGGCTTCAACCAAAATCCGGTCCAGTGTCAGTGTTTTGGCCCCTGTGATTTTGACAGCCCTTCCTGTAAAGGTCCGGCCGATATGAATGTGCAAATCCGCGTAAATCTTTTTCATTTTTGCGCTTGGAGCGCTTCTTTCAGCTGAAGATACTGAATCGCAAAGGCTGTTTTAGCATCATATACTTCGCGGGATTCAACCAGCTTCAGCGCATCTTCAAGCGTCACCTCCATCACTTCAACAAACTCGTCCTCATCAAGCTCCCGTTTTTCTTCGAGTATAGATAGCTCTTCAGCAAGGAATACGTGAACAATTTCATCCGCAAAGCCGGGCGATGTATAAAATGCAGTGATTTTTGTTAGTTTTTTCGCTGTATACCCCGTTTCCTCTTCAAGCTCCCGAAGCGCCGTGTACTCCGGCTTTTCTCCTTTTTCTAGCTTTCCGGCCGGAATTTCAACGATCGTCCGCTCAAGCGGCTTACGGAATTGTTTCACCATGATGATTTTCCCTTCATCAGTGATAGCTAATATGGCTACAGCGCCAGGATGCTTCACAATTTCACGTTTACTCGTTTTTCCGTTTGGCAGCTCAACGTCCTCTACATAAAGATCAATGACTTTACCTGAAAAGATTTGTTCTTTGGCAATTGTTTTTTCTTCTAATGACTTCATTTCTTCATCTCCCGTTCTGTCTCTATATCATGCCCCATACATTTTATCATACTAGAGAAAAGGGGGCTTCTTCGTGAAAGTGCACCGCATGCCAAAAGGTGTTGTCTTAGTCGGAAAGGCTTGGGAGATTCGGGTGAAATTAAAGGAGTATGGACGCACATTCCAATATGTGAAAGATTGGATCTCCAAGCCGTAAAAGTTGAAAGTTTAGCTCCTTTATATTACGGTCAATACAAAGCCTAAAAAAGGAGTGTGCACATGAGAAAGCGCAAACTGGGTACATCCGATTTAGAAATAAGCGAAGTCGGACTCGGCTGTATGTCTCTTGGAACTGAAAAAAACAAAGCATTGTCCATTCTGGATGAAGCGATCGAGCTTGGCATCAACTATTTGGACACAGCGGATTTGTACGATCGCGGACGGAACGAAGAAATCGTCGGTGATGCGATTCAACACAGACGCCAAGACATTATTTTGGCAACGAAAGCGGGAAACCGCTGGAATGTTGAAAACGATAGCTGGTATTGGGATCCTTCAAAAGCTTACATAAAAGAAGCCGTCAAAAAGAGCCTTACGCGGCTGAAAACTGATTATATCGATCTCTATCAGCTTCACGGCGGCACGATAGAGGACCACATTGAGGAAACGATCGAAGCGTTTGAGGAATTAAAACAAGAAGGTGTCATCCGTTATTATGGCATTTCTTCCATCCGCCCGAATGTGATCAAAGAATATGTGAAAAAATCAAATATCGTCAGTATTATGATGCAATTCAGCCTGTTTGACCGACGTCCTGAGGAATGGCTTCCGCTCTTAGAAGAACATCAAATCAGCGTTGTTGCCAGAGGTCCTGTTGCCAAAGGGCTCTTAACTGAAAAACCCCTTGATCAAGCAGCGGACAGCATCAAACAGAACGGATACTTGTCCTATTCGTTCGAAGAACTGACAAATGCCCGCAAGGCAATGGAGGACATTGCTTCCGATCTTTCTATGACGGAAAAGTCGCTGCAGTATCTATTAGCACAGCCGGCTGTCGCATCAGTGATTACAGGCGCCAGTAAGATTGAGCAGTTACGGGAAAATGTTAAGGCTGCAAACGCGCGGCGTTTACACGAAGAAGAAATCAAAGCGCTCCAATCTCATACGAAACAGGACATTTACGAGGCTCACCGCTCATAACAGAAAAACCAGCACCTTTACGGGTGCTGGTTTATTTATATTTGTGCCAATCCATTTGGCTTTCATTAAAGAGTTCTTCAAAGCTTTTGTTTTTTTCGATCTCTTTTTTCTTTCTGATTTGTTCTGCTTTTTCTCTTTCCTGCCTCTTTTCGTCCTCTTCCTTCAATTGGCTCTTCATCTCCATAAGCTTTGCTTTGATGTCTGATTGAAGGTCATCTTTTAACTGGTGTTTGTCAGCGGATTTTTGTTTTTTCATGTACGCTTCCCCCGTGTTTGTTTTGAAGCCAGTTTATCACGGAGCATGCAGACTGAACAAGCGGACTCTCTTGTGAGAACTTTTTCGGACAGCGCAGCAGTGTTTGGTATAATGATTCCGAGTATAAATTTCCTATATTTAGTTGAAAGGTGCTGTGACTTTTGAAGAAAATCCTTTTGGCCATTGGCGCTCTCTTAGCCGCTGTAACCGCAATCGGAATGATGTTTTCAAATATCATTATGTTCATCAAGAAAAAAACGGATGAAGACATTATGAAAAGAGAGACGGACGACGGACATGATGTGTTTGAATCATTTGAACAAATGGAAAAAATCCCTTTTGCCGTTCCATCCGCTTACGGCTATGATATAAAAGGCTATTATGTCGCGCCGCATGACACCTCAAACACCATCATCATCTGCCATGGGGTGACGATGAATGTGCTGAATTCTCTTAAATATATGCATTTATTTCTTGATCTTGGCTGGAATGTGATTGTTTATGACCATCGCCGGCACGGGCAAAGCGGCGGAAAGACGACTAGCTACGGGTTTTATGAAAAGGATGATCTCAGCGAGGTTGTCAGCTGGGTCAAGAACAAAACAGATCATCGCGGATTGATCGGAATTCACGGCGAATCAATGGGAGCTGCAACTGCCCTGCTTTACGCTGGTGAACACTGTGATGATGGCGCTGATTTTTATATTGCCGATTGCCCATTCGCACGTTTTGATGAACAGCTTGCCTATCGGCTGAAAGCGGAATACAGGCTCCCTGCTTGGCCTCTGCTCCCCATCACCGACTTCTTTTTAAAGCTGAGGGGCGGCTATCGCGCACGCGAAGTTTCTCCGCTTGCTGTCATTGATAAAATTGAAAAACCGGTCCTCTTTATTCACAGTAAGGATGATGACTATATTCCGGTTTCTTCAACCGAACGGTTGTATGAAAAGAAACCCGGACCGAAGGCGCTGTATATTGCCGAGAACGGAGAACATGCCATGTCGTATACAAAAAACCGGGACATGTACCGAAAAACGGTGCAGGAGTTTTTAGATAAAATAAAGGATTCAACAGAATAAAAAAGCGAAAGGCCTCTTCAGCTCTTTCGCTTTTCCATTTCATAAAACGTCGGTAATGCCATCCATATTTTCTCTGATCCATTCAATCGCAAGATCTATCGTTGTAAACTCCTGCGTTTCGAATGTCATTTCATCCTGCAATAGCCAAACGTCTTTCTTGACGGATTCTGCTCCTCCAATCGACCAGTGAAGCAAGGTATAAGGATGGTTTTGATTCAGGAAGGATACCCACGTTTTATTCTGTGCTGTGTTCTTCATTGACTTCAGCTTTTGTTCCACGTTTCGTGTCTCCCTACTTTACTAATATGCTCATTCTGGGGCTGAGCATTTCAGCCGGGCTTTTTAGCGCCAGCGTTTTGGCTTTTTCATTGTAATCGATCGTCATTTGATCGTCAAAAAACACTTTTTGTGACGATTGGATATACAGCGGGATTCCGTTCGTTTCCAGCTGCTCGCACTGTCCCGTTAATTCTTCTGCTAACCAGATTGTCGGTACACCGCTTACCGCGCAGCCGCATCCCTCTGCATCGTAACGGAGCTGGGCTTTTTTTTCCGGGTTGGCGTCAAACGCCTGCTGCAGTGCCTGTTTTGCTGCATCTGTCACATGTATGTTCATAAGGTGAGACCCCCGTTTTCATCATTTTCGCTATTGTAGCATACAACGCTTCCATTCGCATTGTTTCTGCCTTCTTTCCACCGCTTCGCATGTTCTTCTGCAGTCTTGATCCAATCATCTTTCCCTTGTATGTACTGATTGATGCTGTCCGGATGCTGAATTGCCAGCCGTTTTTTGAGAATGGCGTATTCCTCCGCTATTTTTGGATGGGCTCTAAGATAATCTCTGAATAATAGGTGCCTTTCAATAGCAGGGTTTCCTTTTTCGTACATATGGACATGATGAGTGCGTTTATTTCCGCCCTTTTGGAAATAACGCCTGCCCGCTATGCCGTTTTCTCCTTTCGGTGTATAGCCGATTGCCTTCATTTTTGAATCATATCGGTTCACAGCTTCAATACTTCTTGCTTCAATTAAAATGTCAATGATTGGCTTTGCCGCCATGTTTGGTATCGAGGTGCTTCCGATATGATGAACAGCGCTGATCTCCGGTCCGAACACAAGCTTCAGCCGTTCTTTTTCTTCATTGAAAAGTTCCGCCCATTTTTCGTTGTAGAGAACGACTTTCACTTCTCGTTTCGGATACAAATGAAAGACCGACAGCAATAAGCCCTCCGCTGCTTTGACGGTTTCTGCCTTTTGAAATCCCAGCTGTGTATAGAGCGACACTGCGGGTGTATTATTCTCGGCTGTGACTGCTTCAATTTTCTGAGCGTCTTCGTTCTGATCAATGGCAAATTGCAGAAGTGCTCGTCCAATCCCTTTTCTAAAACCGTCGGGATGCACAACAAGCCTGCAAATCGTTAGATGATGCATGTTTTTCTCGTATGAAATGACACCGATCAGTTTGCAGTTTTTCCGATATCCCGCAAACCGTTCATGAGATGCTCGAATATCCTTCGCCTTCTCTTGTAAGGCGGGGATACCGTCAAAACCGATAAGCTCCGCTTCCTTTATGTAGGCGGGCTGCTGTACGGCAATAATCTCACGCGCTGTGATGTCTTCCTTATGCTGAAGAAATTCTATCATTCGTTTTCTCCTGCAAACAGCCGCTGTCTTTCGACTTTTGCGACGCGGACTGCATACGACGCGTACCAAACGCTTTTTCCTTTTTCTTTTGCCGCTTGATGTTCAGTGTGATGCCTCCAGTTGTTAATTGCGTCCATACTGTCCCAGTAGGAAACCGTTATGCCTCTTCCATCCGCTTCACGCACGCTTTCGACACCTAAAAATCCAGGCTGCCCCGCCGCAAGCGATACCATCCGCTCCGCTGTTTCTCCGTATCCTGTGTCATTTTCGCTTTTGACAGAAGAAAAAATAACCGCGTAGTAAGGAGGCTCAGTTGTTTTTGATAAAAAATTCATCATATTTCCCCCTCATATGTTTTTGACAAACAGTACCCTGTCTTGGCCCGGGCCATCGTAGTTTGCAAACACTGAGATGCCATTTACCGTTTTGGTGCCCTTTTCAATGTCAAAGCCCAATTTGGTGTGATACGCAATTGATACCTTATTCACAGGTGAAGTGACGCACTTGACCCGGGTGCAGCCCCTTTGTTTTACTGTCTCAATAAAGACATCGTATAATTGTTTTCCAATTTGCATTTTTCTGAAATCTGGATGCACACCGGAAAAATGGATGTATGCCGTTTCAGGATCCGATTGCGATTGAAATCCGATTAAAAATCCAGTCATGCTGTTATGTTCAGATGTGATAAAGCTTGTGTCCTGAAAATGCTCAAAAAATAATCTCGGCAATTTTTCTTTCAGCTGTCTGCCGCCCCACCATTCATTCATTACAGACGTCACCATTTCATAATCTGAAGACGTGATTGTTCGAATATCCATTACGATTTGATCTCCCTCCGTCTGGCAAAACGAATGTCAGCTCTTTTTTTCTCACAATATAAAAATTATATTTTGCCTGACTGGAATTGTAAATGCCTTCTTTCCTGTATCATACGTTTGCAGATTGCCGAGGGAACAATGTTTGATATTTTTACACATATTCTCCCTCCTGTGCAGGAGGGAGAGACTTTACAGCACAATATCAAGCACCTGATCAAGTTTCAGCTTATAAAGCTGATCTTCGTCTCCTTTTACCCATACTGTTTTTTCAAACTCTTCATACCGGCAGATTTTCCCGGTGCAGCGGACAATTTCACCGTTCTGAAAGCAGCTGACAGTGATATCCTGAGCAAATTCCATCGCGGTGCAAAGCGTTTGATTCATTTCCTCCAGCTTATCAGGATCAAGAATCGGCTTTTGCAGCTTCTGTTTATGACGCTTTCTCTCAAGCAGGCTTTGTTTATGTTCCGGCAGAAACATCCTGCTTCCTTCCCACAGCAGGTTGCCTCTTTTTAAATGGTCATTCATTTATAGTGCCCTCCTATTTTAGCCGCACGTTCAAATGCCTGGCCTGCTGCTGTCAGTGACGCCGCCCTGATGATTGCTGTGTCGCCGAACCGGTTTTTAATGCCGTCCATCACATAACCGAGGCTCATTTTTTTTGCATAATCCTGAAATAAATTAAGCTGCCATATGTCATCAGATGAGAGCTGAGACAGATTGACCCCGAGGCGGCGGACAGGCTTTCCGTCCCAAAATCTAAGAAACAGCCCGCATACAGCCTCATATACATCCTGTGTAGAATTCGTCGGCTCCGCCAGCTTCACTTGCCGGTTGAAGCCCGTCGGCCAATCAAAATCAGCCCCTCTGCAGCTCACGGACACCGTTTGCCCCATGACTCCGGCGTTTCGGCTTCGCCTGCACACTTCTTCACTCAGCTCCAACAGCACGACTTTGATTTCTTTGTCAAAGTGTTCGTAGTCTCTCGGGAGAGTCATTCCATGGCCGATCGCTTTTTGCCCGTCCAGAGATGAAGTTGATACGGGAGAATAGTCGATCCCGTTCGCCGTCATCCACAGCACGTGGCCGTTAATGCCCCATTTCCTTTTTAAAAGATCGAGCGGAAAAGCCGCGAGCCCGCCGATCGTGCTGATGCCCATACGGTTTAAATGATGCTTCATGCGGCTCCCGACGCCAAACATGCTGCCCACCGGGAGCGGCCACATTTCGGTTTTCATATTTTCTTTCGTTAAGGTAAAAATACCGTTCTTATTCTTTTTGGCAAAATTGTCGCACGCGATTTTGGCCAGCGCTTTATTAGGACCGATTCCGACCCGCGCATAAACGCCGATCTCCCGCATGATTCTGCCCTGAATGCTTTTCGCGATCTCCTCCGGCGTCCCAAACAGCTTCTGGCTGCCTGTAATGTCCATGAACTGCTCATCGATGGAATACGGTTCTACAAGGTCTGTATATTCCTCTAAAATGGCCGTAATTTGCAGTGATACATCAATATACCGCTGCATACGGGGCCGGAGCACAACAGCTTCAGGGCACTTTTCCTGCGCCTCCCACAGCCGAGAGGCGTTCGCGATACCCTTTTGTTTCGCCAGCGGGCAGGCAGCCAATACGACACCGCCCCTTCTTTCAGGGTCACCCGAAACAATAACGGGCCTATTTTTCAAATGTGGATTTTCCGCTTTCTCTACAGATGCATAAAACGATTGCATGTCAACGAGAAAAATCACTTTTTCTTTCATCATACACACCTCTAAAAAAGAACTTATGTTCGTTTTTCTATTATATGCGAAAGTATGTTCGATTTATACTGGTAAATGATTCTTGTCTGACAGAAAATATGATCCAAGGGTTTGAGAGAAGAAAAACATTTAGTAGAATAAAAGCGAAGCATAAAGATAGGAGAGTCATGATGGAGAAATTTGTCGAAAAAATGATGGGACAGGCACTGCGCCAATACGGCAGAAATGTTGCCATAGATCCGTTAAGCCCGTATGAAAAACAAAGCTTGAAAGCAGCCTTAGAAGAAAGGCGGAATGAAGAACCCGATGAGGATCTGCATGCGCATATAGAAGATATCATTTATGACTATGTCACAAACCAAGGGCTGTTCTCTTAAACGCCGGCCACACCGCACAGCGTCCGAATCTGACTGTCATTTCTTTCAGCCGCTGATGCGGCTTCCCTTTGAAAAAACAAATAACAGTCACAGGTGACATACGGCAGAAAGGCCTGCAGAGAAAGCAAAGCAGGATATTTTCACGCGCCATAGATTCATAGTGCTCCCGGCGTAAAAGCCACCCGAATGCCCCCGCAAAACGGGTAAGCTGTCCATTCTCAAGCGTGTTATTTATTTTCGCAACTCTTCTTTCATTCATCCGAAAAGGACGCGGCCTCTTCTTCTGTCCAGCGGCTCATGCCGGTTTTCATCAGCGGAAGCTGTCCCCTATAATAAGGCCGCCCAGTTCGTGCGCGTAAATCTTGATTTCATGTCCGTCACCACTGAGCATTCGCAAAACGCAACCCGCATCCTGATAGGTTAAAAACACTGGCTTTCATGCATCAAACAGGCATCCGTATCCTTCCACGCCCTGCCTGATTGCTTGAAAATGCCCGCATCAATTCATATTGTGTTTCCACACATAGATAAGAGTCGAACATATCGTCATTCTCCCTCCGAATGCTTTAACTTCAATTTCAACGGGGTACCCCATCCTTCACCATAGGATATTGAATTTCATACAACCACACATGTTTCATGTCAATAACAAAATATTTTGAATTCCCCATTGGACAAGGAAATTTTTTCATATATGATAGAAAAGATCTTACATATAGGAGAGAATACGATTCATGAAGAAATGGAAAGAGATCCACTCGATCAGCTGGACAATTATTATCGGAACCATTTTTGGCAGAATGGCAACATCAATGAGCATTCCTTTTTTAGCCATTTATTTAACAGCAGTCGAAGGCGCATCAGCCTCCTATGCAGGGCTGGTCATCGCCGCAAGCTCATCAGTCGGCATCCTTGCAAGCTTTTACGGCGGATATATCTCGGACAAATTCGGCAGAAAAAACATGATGCTTGTATCCATTTTCGGCTGGATGCTGGTATTTGCAGGATTTGCGGCGGCATCTCATCTGTGGGTGTTTTTTGTGGTAAACGCATTAAACGGCCTTTGCAAATCATTGTTTGAGCCCGCTTCAAAGGCGTTGCTGTCTGATATGACAGAAGAAAAAACGAGACTGCTTGTTTTTAATTTACGCTATGCAGCTATTAATATCGGCGTTGTCTTCGGGCCGGTGCTTGGCCTGTATTTTGGCTCGTCGCAATCGACCGCACCCTTTTTGGCGCCTGCCGTCATTTACGGACTATACGGCCTCGTGCTTGCCATCCAATTTAAAAAGCATTCATCCTCGCCAGCACAAGACCAATCACGGAATATGAGCGTACGGGAAGCGTTTATGGTGACGCAAAAGGATCATCTTTTTACAATTGCTCTGGTCGGCATTGCGCTATGCACCTTCGGCTACTCACAATTCAGTTCCACATTCCCGCAGTATATGGCGCAAAACCCCTTGATGGGCAACGGAACGAAGCTGTATGGGTTGATGCTGACATTAAACGCAATCGTTGTGTTGGCAACGCAATTTCCCATTGTCCATTTTGCAAAACGTTTTTCGCCGCTTTGCTCCCTGATGCTCGGTAATGTGATGGTGAGTATCAGCATGGCCATTTTCACCATATCACACGGCGTTTCATCACTTGTGATGATTGTGGTCACATTTACAATCGGCGAAGTGCTTTTATTCTCTATGATGGATTTGTTTGTAGACCAGATTGCAAAACCAGGATTAAAAGGCACTTATTTCGGGGCAATTGGTTTTTCACAGCTCGGAAACGTCATCGGTCCCTGGGTCGGGGGTATATGTATAGACCTGTTCGGCGCCGGCCGGCCGATTTTTATTTTTTCTGTCCTGAGCGGCATCACCCTGCTCGGCCTGCCATTTTTAGCGTTTGCCTATCGGCAGATGAAAACGGAAATGACAAAACACCGGTCCGCGCTGGAAAAGCCGCTTTAAACAAAAAAACGGGAGAGAACCAATCTCTCCCGCAAAAATGAGGTGATGCACATGAATATAGGTGATGTGATGTTTCAGCTTTTCGTATTTATCGTGTTTGCCGCTGTCATCTTTGCAGCTGTTACAGGCTTCAAGTATGCGAAGAACCGAAAAGCGCAGCTGGATCGCATGGAGAAAAAGCTTAACAGCCTGCCCGAAGATCACGATTAACCACTTGGGGCAACGAGCTCTACCTTCATCCGGTCAGGATCCTCACAATAAACTGCATAATGCCCGTCTCCTCCGGCAAAAGGATGCCTGTCTCGGTACAACACACGATAGCCTTTTGCCGTTAATTTTTCGGTCATCTGATCGACTTGATGCTTGGATTCAGCATGAAATGCGAGATGGTTCAGACCGACTCGGCATCTATGGTATTCCGGCTCTAGAAAAGGCTCTTTCGCCTGCACAATTACTAAGTAAAAACCATCTTTCTTCCAGCTGATGCCTGAGCTCCATTTTTGGTACTCTTTATAGCCAAGTTCTTTTAAGAACCAGCCCCAAAACCGCCTAGACGTCTCCAAATCAGAGACATACAGTTCAATATGATGCACAGTTTCATACCCTCCTTACCAGCACTTCCTCGACCTTATGCCCGTCTCCCTTACGCAAAATGAGATCTGACCTGAATTTAGTCGGCAGGATATTTTCATATAAATTCGGCCGGTTGACACTCTCCCAAATCGAGGCTGCCATCTCGTCAGCCTCCTGATCAGACAAGTCTTTAAATTTATGAAAGTATGAATCAGGATTTTGAAAAGCAGTTTCCCGAAGCAGACGAAAACGCTCTAAATACCAAGTGAAAATCCGGCTTTCCTCCGCATCCACATAAATCGAAAAATCAAAGAAATCGGAAACAAAAATACGCGGATTTTCCCGGTCATCCTCCAAGGTGGGCGACTGAAGAACATTAATGCCTTCAATAATCACAATATCGGCCTGCTCCACAACCTCGAACACACCCTCCTCGCGGTCATAGGTAAGATGGGAATACACCGGGGCCTTCACTCTGTCTTTACCTGATTTTAAGTCATTCAAAAATTCGAGCAGCGCCTTTACGTCATAGCTCTCGGGAAATCCTTTTCTTGACAGCATATTTTTCTTTTTCAGCTCGGCTGTAGGAAATAAAAAACCATCTGTTGTGATAAGGCTCACTTTAGGGCGGTCCGGCAAACGCGAAAGCAGCTTCTGCAAGATCCGGGCCGTTGTGCTTTTTCCGACGGCCACACTGCCGGCGATGCCGATAATAAACGGAATTTTGGCTGAATGGGGATGCTTCAAAAACACATTCACATGCTTATTGCGTTCAGCGGCAGACTTGACATGCAAATGAAGTAAGCGAACAAGCGGAATATAAATCGTCTCCACTTCCTCGACAGAAAGATAATCATTCAGCCCTTCCACGGCTTTTGCTTCTTCTTCAGAAACAGCAATCGACAAATGTCCCCCAAAGCCAGACCAAGACTCACGATTATGCTGTGTATATAAAGTATGTAAATTAAGCTCTTTATTTTTCACTGTTTACACCTGACTCTCTGTAGGTTAAAACCCTTACAAAGATTGTAACGGAAAACCCTTTCACTGTCTGCTTATTTTTTCATTTCGTTTTTCAGCAAATCCGCGCCAATTCGGTTATACCCGGCCATTTCTTCTTGTGGAACCATGCTTCCTCCCGTTCCCCAGACGACATGTACGGCATGTTCCATGTGATGTTTCTGCATGCAGCGTCTTCCCTCTTCTGTCGAAAAAAGCTGAATTGGCCCAAACATGCCCGCAAGAGCAGAGGGTTCTAAATATTGATTTTCAGATACAGCCAGCATATGAAGCAAGGTATAAAGCGTATCGTCCTCTACGGTATAACAGCCGCTCAAAAGAGGTTCAATGAGCTTGCCGACAAATCCTGAAGGTCTCCCTACGGCAAGCCCGTCAGCAGCCGTCCGATTATCAAGACCGATATTCTGGACAGAAATCTGCTCGTGGAGGCCGGAATAAAGTCCCAGCAGCATACACGGTGAATGAGTCGGCTCGGCAAAAAACACATGAACATGGTCTCCATATAAAAGCTTCAGTCCAAATGCCACACCGCCCGGACCTCCGCCGACACCGCATGGCAGATAGACAAACAGCGGTGTCTCAAGACTTGGTTGTATATTCATACAGTCGAGCTGCGTTTTTAAGCGGCTGGCAGCCACAGCATATCCTAAAAACAGCTGGCGGGAATGTTCATCATCAATGAAATAACAGAATGGATCTTGTTCCGCCTGCCGTCTCCCTGCTTTCACCGCTTCACTGTAATCCGATTCATACTCCATGACATTGACACCCTTTTGGCGAAGGAGATCCTTTTTCCACTGCTTAGCGTCAGCGGACATATGCACTGTCACGCGAAATCCGAGTGCGGCGCCGATGATGCCGATGCTTAACCCCAAGTTTCCAGTCGAACCGACAGCGATCGAATAGCGGGAGAAAAAATCGGCAAACCGCTCTTCCTGTAAAATGCGGTAATCATCGGTTTCCTGAAGCATTCCTTCTTGAAGCGCCAGCTTTTCAGCATGCTTTAATACTTCATAAATCCCGCCCCGCGCTTTAATCGAGCCTGAAATCGGAAGCTCATGGTCGCACTTTAAAAGCCATTTTCCCGGAAATGGCTGCTGATATGCCGCTTCAAGCTTTTCCTTCATATGCTGCATTTCAAAAAGCGGAGACTCGATCATTCCTTTGGCATCTTTCGTCTCAGGAAACACCTCGGCAATATAAGGAGCAAATCGACGCAGCCTTTTTTCCGCCTCCGCTATCTCACTTTCCCACTCATCTGCATGAAATAACGGGTCCTCTTTCTTCCCCGGATTTGCCCAGAAAACAGGCTCTGCGTCAATCAGTTTCTGAATGAACGGATCTTTGAGCAGAACATGAAGGGCTTCTTGATTGATCGACATCCAAATATTTCTCCCTTCCTCTATCAAACTGCCTGTGAGCATGCCAACAAGCCATCTCGCCACAGGCAGTTCCATCGTTATTTTTTCATAAACGCGCGTCCTGCCAGCTTTTCAACGAGAGCAGGAAACAATTGATACAGCTTGGTGCCGGCATTCATTAAGCGCGGAAGATTGATCTCCCGTTTGTTCGTGAAAATTGCAGCTGTAATTTGAGCTGCCACGTCATCGGGATCAAGCATCCAGCGGCTGACATTTTTGACGTAGTCCCCGCCTTTATCAGCAATGGAAAAAAAGTCCGTCTGAATCGGTCCCGGATTGACTGTTGTCACATAAATGCCTGTTCCCGATAGCTCCATCCGTAAAGCGTTTGAGTAGCCGAGCACGGCATGTTTTGTCGCGGAATAAAGACTCGACTTCGGTGTTGCAATTTTTCCCGCTTGAGAAGCGATATTGATGATATGGCCCCTTTTTTTCTCAAGCATTTGCGGAAGCACAGCTTTTGTACAGGCGATCAGGCCGAAGACATTCACATCAAACATCGCTTTCATGTCATCCAGTGTCGAGTCTAAAACCGTTTCAAAAATACCGAAGCCCGCATTGTTGATCAGCACATCCACCGATCCGATCTGATCGCGGACAAGAGCAACATCCTCTAGGCGGCCGACATCGAGGGGAAAAATCTCACACTGGCCGCTCCATTCCTCGGTTATTTTCCTTTTTATTTCAAGCAAACGATCCTCACGTCTTGCTGACAGCACGACATGGGCACCTTCAGCCGCGCATAAGTATGCGATTCTTTCACCGAGCCCTCCTGAAGCGCCGGTTATCCAAATCCGCTTTCCCTCTATATGTTTCACCCATTTCACCTCTTTATTGTTTTAAAGTATGCAGTATTTCCTTCCCGATATGACGTGATGGCTTCCTCACTCTCCAGCACATCAAGATGCCCCGCCGTTTCTGACATCGTTAAAAATAATTCCTTTTCATACACAGAAGGAAAAAGCTGCTGACAAACCTGAAAAGCGGTCATCGGCTTTTCTTCCAGCATGCGCCGCACATCCTCCGTCCTATTTCTCTGCTTGTCAAACCGCTTCTCAATCAGTGTTTGTACGCTCGTGATCGTCTCGCCGTGACCTGGAAACACGATTGTTGGATCAAGTTCAGAAAGCCTTCGCAAAGACCGCTGATAATCCACTAAGGGCTTTGACCTTATGTCTCCCGCTTTCGGCGCTTCCAGAATCGGATTAGACGAGCTGTTGGCCAGCAGAAGATCGCCGCCAAGCATTCTCCCGCTTTTTTCATGGAAAAGAACGATATGTGATTCGGCATGTCCGGGCATCTCCAAAACCGACCAGCCCTCAAGCCCATCAATGCTCATGCCTTCTCTGACTGTTTTCGTCAGGGATCTCGTACAGGAAAATGCGTACGCGGACCGAATCAGCTTATCTGCCTTACCCGTATCAAAAGGAACGCCTAATTCCGGCAGCAGTTTTTGAAAAAAACGTTTTTGCCAATCCATAAAAGTTTGATTTCGGCTGATATAAGGTTCGTTGAACGGATGTCCAATCACTTCGATTCCATCAGGAAAGACATCAAGCAAGCCTGTATGATCAGCGTGATGGTGAGTCAGTACAACCTGCTCAATATCTGACATTTTCACATTTACAGCGGCAAGCTGCTCTTGAAGGGCTCTGACAGCCTCCTTTGTATTCGGCCCAACATCGATAAGTGTCAGCGCATCGCCTTTTACTAAGTAAACGAGAACATCGCCGACAGCAAATGGCGTCGGGACGCGTATCGCAATTACATCTGCAGTTGTCATCCTTTCGCTCCTTGTCTTCATTCATTATTCATATTTTAGCTTTTTCTCGGTCTTGTGTCATTATTGCTGAATGAGAACAACCCTTTTTGAAAAAGCTATTGACATTAGCTTGTCCGCCATTGCATAATGAACAACAAACTAAAACGAGAAACCATTGGAACGCTATGACGAGGAATAGTACACAAGGCAATGGCCAAAGAGAGCGATACCCCCGGCTGAAAGGTATCGCGGCCCGCTTGTTTGTAGAACCTGCCCTCAAGTCGCGGTTAGGAAAACCTAAACGTTTCCCGCGTTACGGGATTTGAGCTGGGCACAATCTGTGCTAATGAGGGTGGTACCGCGAACCTTTTCGTCCTTTACGTGATGAAAGGGTTTTTTGTTGTTCTGATAGAAGGAGGATATCAATGAAAAAGATAGGATTTGTCGGCGCCGGGTCCATGGCAGAAGCAATGATTAACGGTTTTTTGCAAAGCGGCATTACAAAACCAGAACATATCTATATCACAAACCGCTCAAATGACGAGCGTCTGATTGAATTAAAGGAAACGTACGGCGTGCGTCCATGCAGAGATAAAAATGAGTTTTTCACTCAAACCGATATCATCATTCTCGCTTTTAAACCGAAGGACGCGGCGGAAAGCATTGACAGCATCCGTCCGTATATCAAGGACCAGCTTGTGATTTCAGTGCTTGCAGGCCTTACCATTGAAACAATTCAGCACTATTTTGGCAGGCGGCTCGCGATCATTCGCGTCATGCCTAATACATCGGCAGCCATCAGAAAATCAGCAACCGGATTTTCCGTAAGCGCGGAAGCAAGTCAGGATGATATTATCGCCGCAACGGCTTTATTGGAAACAATCGGTGATGCCACACTGGTTGAGGAACCGCATCTTGACGCTGTCACGGCGATCGCCGGAAGCGGTCCGGCCTACGTGTACCGTTATATTGAGGCAATGGAAAAAGCGGCGCAGAAAGTAGGATTGGATGAGGAAACAGCAAAAGCGCTTATTTTGCAGACAATGGCGGGGGCGACGGAGATGCTCCTCCAAAGCGGCAAACAGCCCGCACAGCTCCGCAAGGAAATCACGAGTCCGGGGGGCACAACAGAGGCAGGCCTTCGTGCTTTACAGGAATCCCGCTTTGAAGAAGCGATTATTCACTGTATTGAAGAGACCGCTAAACGCAGCGCGGAGATCAAAGAGCAGTTTGCCGGAGCGGCTTTAGAGAGGCATTCATAAATGAAAGCACAAAGACAGAAGGCCAAGGCCTTCTGTCTTTTATTTTTCCTCCAACTGATGACCGGCTGTTTCCGATTGTTTGAATAGCGCGGAGATCGTAAATGAAAGCAGGTCGGGAAGCACCTCAAAGGAATAAGGCATATACAGTCTTTCCGTCCATTTGTGCGGGTCTTTTCCAGCCGGACCGACATTTAAAACCGGGACATATAAAGCCTCTTTTCCGCTTGGCAGTGAATATCCTCTGTTAAAGAGCGGCATATTGTTTGTGTAAGCGTCGACATCCTGCTTTTCCAGCTGCAGATAGCTTAAGTCTGAAAGTCCGGGGAAATACTGAATCTCCCGCAATGCTATGCCGTACTCGTCAGCCGCATAATGCATGAGCCGCTCAGCTGTATGCCTGATCAATTGATCGTCCTTTGAAGAAACCGCCGGATAAAACGGCGGGCTGTAAAAAAGAACGATGAGCGGCGCATCCTCTTTACAAAGCGAAGCAAGCTCAGACACAATTTTGGTCGAAAAATCCCTGTCTCCAAGATCTCCCCTGTTGGCAAAGGCATAATTCAAAACCCGCTCTGTTTCCGAGTTTCCAGCACGCTTTTTCGCACGCGCGATGAGCTCATCAAATGTCAAAACAGTGATGGCCCGTTCAATCGGCTGGAATGGCTCAAATTGCTGAAAATCCTGTGTTTTCTTCCGAATGTTCGCGGTTATTTCCTCCGCCGCCTGTTCTGCGGTTTTCAGCAGCATCTGATGCAGCTCACTAGCCGAGCGTTTCATTGACAGCACATTAAATAACGTGACAGCTGTATGCGGTGTCTGAACTGAATACGACTCTTTCAAGTCCTTTTGCATTAAGTTTACCGGCGGCGGAGTGACTTCACCGTCAATCTTTTCACAATAATCGGCATTCAGTTCAAGCAAACGGTTCATCTCAGATACCATTAAATTTGCGTTTATGCCTGAAAACGGCTCTCCGACATGGGTTTCGATCCCCTTGCAGAAAAATCCCGCAAGCACCTTGCCAATGCTTCCTGTATAAAAATATTGCTGCTGGTCGCCAGGAAATTTTTCAAACATCGGTTCAGCATTCAGGCAAACGGTTAATGTGATATCATGCTTTTTCTCCATTTCCTTCAATACAGGAACCGCTTGAATCATGCCTCTTGAATTCACTTCCTCGTCAGGAACCGTAATCAGCAGCAAATTGCCCTCAAATTCACCGTTCATTGCCCGCTCAAGCATCGACAGCTGAACGGCAAGCCCTGCCTTCATATCCATCGTCCCTCTTCCAAACAGCCAGTCCCCGCTTTCAGCATCTGTTCTCACACGTTCCGGAAGCAGCTCTTTTTTCTCTAAAAAGGAGCTCAAAAGCTCAGCAGGCTTACAAGCCATATGTTTGAATTCTCCGTAATCTTCTATGTCAACAACGTCAAAATGGCTCAGCAAAAGCACTGTCTTTTTGACATTCTTTTTTTTGACAAGAGCCGTAAGAAAGGATCTGCCATCGTCCATCGGATGAAGTGTTACATCATCAGAATGTTTTTGAAAATAAGGCTTGTCCTTCAAAATAAAATAAAGATATTCTGCAAGTGCCGCCTCTCCCTTTGAACCTGTGATGCTTTCGTATTGCACTAGAGAAGTTAAAAGGGTCAGCAATTCGTCCTTCGTCTGCCAATTCATCGATCTCCGCCCCTCCTATGTATAAAAACGCTTCTAACCTGAAAAATAAGATGATTCTCTTGTTCATTATACAGAAAAGTTCGACAAAAAGAGATCGTTTGAGCAGTTTATATGACGGGAAAGAAATGACTTGATATAATCAACCTCTAAAAACCTTACGGGAGGCGAAAGAAATGCCTAGAAAATTATTCACACCGATTACAATTAAAGATATGACGTTAAAAAACCGAATTGTCATGTCGCCAATGTGCATGTACTCTTCTCATGAAAAGGACGGAAAATTAACGCCGTTCCACATGGCACATTACATATCGCGCGCAATCGGCCAGGTCGGGCTGATTATTGTCGAGGCATCAGCAGTTAATCCTCAAGGACGAATCACGGACCAAGACTTAGGAATTTGGAGTGACGAGCATATTGAAGGCTTTGCCAAACTGACTGAGCAGGTCAAAGAACAAGGCTCAAAAATCGGCATTCAGCTTGCCCATGCCGGACGTAAAGCAGAGCTTGAAGGAGATATCTTCGCTCCATCGGCGATTGCGTTTGACGAACAATCAGCAACACCTGTTGAAATGTCAGCAGAAAAAATAAAAGAAACGATTCAGGAGTTCAAACAAGCGGCTGCCCGCGCAAAAGAAGCCGGCTTTGATGTAATTGAAATTCATGCGGCGCACGGATATTTAATTCACGAATTTTTATCCCCGCTTTCCAACCATCGCACAGATGAATACGGCGGCTCACCTGAAAACCGCTATCGTTTCTTGAGAGAAGTCATCGATGAAGTCAAACAAGTATGGGACGGTCCTTTATTTGTCCGTGTATCTGCGTCTGACTATACAGACAAAGGCTTAGACATCGCTGATCACATCGGTTTTGCAAAATGGATGAAGGAGCAAGGTGTTGACTTAATTGACTGCAGCTCAGGCGCCCTTGTTCATGCAGACATTAACGTATTTCCTGGATATCAGGTCAGCTTCGCTGAAAAAATCCGTGAACAGGCTGACATGGCAACTGGTGCTGTCGGCATGATCACAGACGGTTCAATGGCTGAAGAAATTCTGCAAAACGGACGTGCCGACCTCATCTTCATCGGCAGAGAGCTTTTGCGGGATCCATTCTTTGCAAGAACGGCTGCGAAACAGCTTCATACAGAGATTCCTGCCCCTGTTCAATACGAAAGAGGCTGGTAATGTCCATAAGAGATATCCTCAACCGGATATCTCTTTTTTTCATTTTAGAGAAACGATCAGCGCGAGTTCTCCGTCTCCCTAGTAGAAACAATTAGAGGAGATGACTCCAATGAACTCAGCTTGGATGGAAAAGACATATACGATTGACGGTTGTGCATTTCATACACAACACCGGAGAGGATCAAATGGTGTAACGATTGTCTTTGAGGCCGGCTACGGTACTTCTTCTGAAACGTGGAAACCATTAATGGCGGACATTGATGATGAATTTGGCATTTTCACATATGATCGGGCAGGAATAGGGAAAAGCGGACACAGCACCGCTAAACGAACAGCTGAACAACAGGTGAAAGAATTAGAGAGTTTGCTTAAAGCGGCAGATGTAAAACCTCCTTATCTGGCTGTTTCACACTCTTACGGAGCTGTCATCACCGGTTTATGGGCCTGCAAAAACAGGTGTGATATTATCGGCATGGTCCTTCTTGACCCAGCTTTAGGAGATTGCGCCAGCTTCACCTTTATACCCGAAGAAATGCACAAACCATATACGAGAAAAATGATGCTTGAAGGCACACATGCAGAATTCTCAAAAAGTCTGCATGTGCTCAACCAGCGGCAAATCCACTTAGGAAACATGCCTCTTCTTGTGTTGTCATCAGGTGAACGGACACAGAAATTCGCTGACGAACAGGAGTGGCAAAACCTGCACAGCAGCATATTGTCTCTCTCTAACCAAAGCGGCTGGATTCAAGCTAAAAACAGCTCGCACAACATCCATCATGATGAACCTCACATCGTTCATTTGGCTATTTATGACGTATGGTGCGCAGCGTGCCAGCAGGCCGCCCCGCTTTATCAGGCAGTCAATTAACAAAAAAAGACCGGGTGCATCAGCCGGTCTTTTTTTTGTTATTTTGTTTCGCGATGAAGGGTATATTTTTTTAAGCGCGGTGAATATTTTTTCAGCTCTAAACGGTCTGGATTGGTGCGTTTGTTTTTTGTTGTGATGTAATTTCGGTCTCCCGTTTCTGTGCAGGCTAAAGTAACATTGACTCTCATAGTTAACATCTCCTCATAAAGCGTAATGGTTACGTTTTATTATACAACGTCAGCAAAAATTGTCAAATAAGAACTATTCCTTCAGCCTCGCGGGATGTTTACCTCTAAGAAATCATATGAAACCACGCTGTTTGGGAAAACGTCAGCCGCTTCTTTTTGAAGCTCCAAAGAGGCCTCTCCCTGATATCTTGCGCTGATATGGGTTAATATGAGCTGCTTCGCTCCGGCTTCTTTCGCTGTTACGGCAGCTTGTTCTGTTGTACTGTGAAAATAATCATAAGCAAGTTTCCGATCTTCCTTAGCAAAGGTCGCTTCATGAATAAGCACATCACAATCCGTTGCAAGCTCCTTTAGTTTGTCACTTACTCTCGTATCCCCGGAAAACACTACAGCTCTTCCCTTTTTGGGAGGCTCCAGAAAATCATACCCATTAATGATGCGCCCGTCTTCAAGCGTTACCGTTTCGCCTTTTTTGATTCTTTGATACACAGGTCCGGGCGGGATGTTCATTTCTTTCAATAAATCCGCCTTTAAGGAACCTGGTACGTCTTTTTCCTGCACACGGTACCCGAACGCTTCTACTCCGTGAATAACAGTTGCTGCTGTAACAATAAACTGACTATCTTCAAACACGGTGCCTTCTTCGATTTCCTTGATCACAAGCGGATATGTCAAATGGGTTTTCGTAACGGCAAGACTTGTTTCAATGAACGCCTTAATCCCTTTAGGGCCGTACACCGTCAGCTCGTCTTCTCCGCCTTGAAAGGAACGGCTCCCCAGAAGCCCCGGAAGCCCGTATACATGATCGCCGTGCATGTGGGTAATAAAGATTTTTTCTATTTTACGAGGTTTAATCGTTGTATGTAAAATTTGATGCTGCGTGGCTTCCCCACAGTCAAACAGCCATATCGAACGCCTTTCTTCAAGCAATTTTAATGCGACAGACGTTACGTTTCTCGCCTTCGCGGGAATGCCGGCTCCTGTCCCTAAAAAAAGTAATTCCACGTTTCCTTCCTCCTACTAGAACTAGTTACCTACAAGAATACAGGATCATGCGCGAAATGTGAATCTTGCCCTTAAAAGGAACAATCCTTTCGTTCTAGAAACATTTTTACGGCATTCAGCAAAAAATGGGCTGAAATGTTTGCTTTCGTTGAATTTTAGATTTAAAATGAAGGAAATATACGGGGTGTACTAAAATAAAGCTTCGAATAAAGTGAGGTACTTTTAGTGAAAACAAACCAACAGCCAAAAGCAGTAATTGTCATATTCGGTGCAACTGGAGATTTAGCAAAACGAAAGCTGTATCCGTCTATTCACCGTTTATACCAAAACGGACAAATCGGAGAAGAATTTGCAGTTGTAGGAGTTGGAAGAAGACCTTGGTCTAATGAGGATCTTCGCCAAACCGTTAAAACATCCATTTCCTCATCTGCAGATAAACATATAGATGATTTCACGTCTCATTTTTACTATCACCCGTTTGACGTGACAAACCCTAGCTCTTATCAAGAGCTTAACGTATTGCTTAACCAGCTGGAAGATACATATCAAATTCCGAACAACAGAATGTTCTACTTGGCAATGGCTCCTGAATTCTTCGGAACAATTGCAAAAACATTAAAATCAGAAGGTGTAACAGCAACAACAGGCTGGTCGCGCCTTGTCATTGAAAAGCCGTTCGGCCATGATCTGCCAAGCGCACAGGCATTGAACAAAGAAATCCGCGAAGCGTTTACAGAGGATCAAATTTACAGAATCGACCATTATCTAGGCAAACAAATGGTTCAGAACATTGAAGTGATTCGATTTGCCAATGCGATTTTCGAACCGCTTTGGACAAACCGCTACATCTCAAACATTCAAATTACATCCAGCGAATCACTTGGCGTCGAGGACCGTGCAAGATATTACGAAAAATCAGGCGCCCTGCGCGACATGGTGCAAAACCACATTATGCAGATGGTTGCCCTGCTTGCAATGGAGCCGCCGATCAAATTGAATACAGAAGAAATCCGCAGCGAAAAAGTAAAGGTTCTGAGAGCGCTCCGCCCTATTAAAAAAGACGAAGTGGATGAGTACTTTGTGCGCGGACAATACCAAGCCGGTGAAATTGACGGTGTGCCGGTTCCTGCTTATACAGATGAGGAAAATGTCGCTCCTGACTCCAATACGGAGACCTTTGTTTCAGGGAAGCTTTTGATCGATAACTTCAGATGGGCTGGTGTTCCGTTCTATATCCGTACCGGAAAACGGATGAAAGAAAAGACCACAAAAATCGTCGTCCAATTCAAGGACATTCCGATGAACCTGTACTATGGCAATGAAAATAACATGAATCCGAACTTGCTCGTCATCCATATTCAGCCTGACGAAGGCATTACGCTTTACTTAAATGCTAAAAAGCTTGGCGGAGCAGCACATGCTCAGCCAATCAAACTGGATTACTGCAGCAATTGCAATGACGAGATGAACACTCCTGAAGCGTATGAAAAATTAATTCACGACTGTCTTCTTGGCGATGCAACAAACTTTGCACACTGGGATGAAGTTGCCCTTTCTTGGAGCTTTGTCGACTCCATCTCTGAATCATGGGCAGCAAACAAAACCTTATCTCCAAACTACGAATCAGGCTCTATGGGACCGAAAGCATCTGATGATCTTTTGGCGAAAGACGGCTTGCATTGGTGGAATATATAATACGGAAAAAGCCGGAAATGCTCATGAGCGTTTCCGGCTTTTTCTGCATATAAATATTTACAAACAAAACCCCCGAAGCCCTAAGAGCTTCGGGGGTTTCTATTGATTACTTCATCCATTCAGTATGGAAGATGCCTTCTTTATCAGTACGCTCATAAGTATGAGCGCCAAAGTAGTCACGCTGCGCTTGAATTAAGTTTGCAGGGAGTACGGCTGTGCGGTAGCTGTCATAGTAAGCCAATGCGCTTGAGAACGATGGCACCGGCACTCCTTGGGCAACTGCAAGTGAAATCACTTGGCGAAGCGCTCCTTGGTAGCTTTCTACAATATTTTTGAAGTAGCTGTCAAGAAGCAGGTTGTCAAGCTCAGGTTCGCGATCGTAAGCTTCTTTGATCTTCTGAAGGAACGCCGCTCGGATGATGCAGCCGCCGCGGAAGATCATAGCGATTTCACCGTATTTAAGATCCCAGTTATATTCTTCAGAAGCAGCTTTCATTTGGGCAAACCCTTGCGCATAAGAACAGATTTTACTCATGAACAGCGCTTTTCTGACTGCCTCAATCAACTCTTCTTTATTTTCTGTAACAGGCTTCACTTCCGGTCCTGAAAGAAGACCGCTCGCTTTCACACGCTCTTCCTTCATAGCTGAGATAAAGCGCGCGAATACAGACTCGGTAATAATTGGAAGCGGAACACCTAAGTCAAGCGCGCTTTGGCTTGTCCATTTTCCTGTTCCTTTTTGTCCTGCTTTATCAAGAATCACATCAACAAGCGGTTTGCCTGTCTCTTCGTCTTTTTTCGTGAAGATGTCAGCCGTAATCTCAATCAGATAGCTGTCAAGCTCGCCTTTATTCCATTCAGCGAAGACTTCGTGAAGCTCATCAGCTGAAAGGCCGAGCACTTGTTTCAGAATGAAGTAAGATTCAGAGATCAGCTGCATATCTCCGTATTCAATGCCGTTGTGGACCATTTTCACATAATGGCCTGCACCGTCCGGACCAATATATGTCGTACAAGGTTCTCCGTCAACTTTTGCAGAAATCGCTTCAAGAATCGGCTTCACAAGCTCATGTGCTTCTTTTTGGCCGCCAGGCATGATAGAAGGCCCTTTAAGCGCTCCTTCTTCTCCGCCGGAAACACCTGTTCCGATAAAATGAATGCCGCTTTCAGCGAGTTCTTTGTTACGGCGCTGTGTATCTTTATAATATGTATTTCCGCCGTCAATTAAAATATCATCCTTCTCTAGATGAGGAAGAAGAGATTGAATTGTCGCATCTGTTGCCGTTCCCGCTTTAACCATTAATAAGATTTTGCGGGGTGTTTCCAAGGATTGAACAAACTCTTCAATGCTGTATGTGCCAACAACATTTTTGCCTTTTGCCTCCTGCAAAAACTCCTCAGTCTTACTGCTTGATCTGTTATAAACAGAAACAGAAAATCCCCGGCTTTCGATATTTAAAGCCAGATTTTTACCCATGACCGCAAGTCCGATAACGCCGATTTGTTGTTTTGACATATTCTAACGTCCCTTCTGCAAACGTTTCATCATTTTAAAATTTAAATTAAAATAAAATGATATTTATAATAAAGAAATTACCATACTTTCACCCTTTTTTTCAAGCGATTCAGCTTTTCTTTTCATCCTGAAAGAAATCTTTATTAAAGCTTGTTCCCTTCGTTTTGCTCTCCTCTTTTTTTATCTTTGCCCCTTTTCTGATCAGCTTGGAGCCGTACTTTTCATTCAGCTTTTCCATCATCTGCTGAATGGGCTCATCCTTCGCATCTTCATTAAAGCTGAACAAATCGAGCTGCTTATAGGCCTGCTCTTTTTCCACTAAATCCGTTCCGGTAATGCCAAGCAGCCTGACAGGATTTTTATTCCAATGCTTAAAAAAGAGGTGCTCCGCTTCTTTCATAATTTCATTTTTTTGATCGATCGGATTTTTCAGCGTGATGCTTCTTGTGATGGTTTTCCAATCTGCATATCTAATCATAATAAAAAGCTTCGAAGCCATGACTTCCTTGCGCTGCAAACGATCACTCACGGAAGCGGACAGCTTTCTGAAAACGCCTAACAGCTCTTCTTCATCACTGGAATCATGTGAAAGGGTAGATGAGTTGCCGACGCTTTTAAATTCGTAAATGCGCTCCGGGTCAACCGGCGCATGGTGAATGCCGTTTGCTTTATTTTTAAGGCGCGGACCGTTGATGCCAAGCAGACGTTTCAGGGAGTGCTCATCAGCTGCCGCTAGCTCTTTAATCGTATGAATGCCGAGGCCCTTCAGCTTTTCCGCTGTCTTTTTGCCAACTCCGTGCATCTCTCCAACCGGAAGCGGCCAAAGGATATCAGGCACTTGTCTCTTTCTTAAAATCGTGATGCCAAGCGGCTTTTTCATATCAGACGCCATCTTAGCGAGAAATTTATTCGGCGCAATCCCTATGCTTGACGGAAGCAGCAGCTCTTTTTGCAGCCTGCTTTGGATTTCTTTTGCCGTCTCCAGAGCGCGGCTGCTGTACGGTGTATCGGTCATGTCCATATAGCCTTCGTCGATGGAGACAGGCTCCACCAGCTCAGTATATTCACGGAGGATGTTAAACATCGCTCTTGAAGAGCTTCTATAGCGGTCAAAATTCGGCGGAAGAACAATGAGCTCAGGACAATTGCGCTTCGCTTCCCAAACCGGCATTGTTGTTTTGACACCGCGCGCTCTCGCTTCGTAGCTGCATGTCACCACAATGCCCTTGCGCTCCTTTACGTTTCCGGCAACTGCGACCGGCTTTCCACGGAGAGCCGGATCATATGCCATTTCCACCGATGCGTAGAAGCTATTCATATCAATATGGAAAATAATTCGGCCCTTTCCCGGCATAAATAAATCTCCTTTTCGTTCATTAGACAACAGCTTGTACATATAGTAAAATGAAGGTATTGAATGGATGTGATTACAATGTTTGTGGAATCGATAAATGACGTTTTATTCTTAGTCGATTTTTTCACAATTATTCTTCCGGCTCTGACGGCAATCGGGATTGCATTCCTCTTACGAGAGTGCCGTGCCGGCGAGCAATGGAAATCTAAACGAACTGATGAACATCAGACAGTCTTTCACATTAACCGAACAGACTTTCTTATTATTATATATCATCGCATTACAACTTGGATACGTAAAGTCTTCCGCATGAATTCGCCTGTGAACGATGAGGAAGACGCCAGTTCCCTTCTTTTATAAACCGCATTTATCAAAAGGAGGAGAACAAATTGGTAAAAACATATCAAACACTTTTGGCTATGGGTATCTTTTTGATCGTATTATGCTCGGGCAATGCCGCGTTTGCGGCGACGAATCAGGTGGGAGGCCTCAGCAACGTCGGTTTTTTTCACGACTATTTAATCGAACCGTTTTCCGCTCTGCTTAAGGGAGTTGCCGGGTTCTTTCACGGAGAATACGGACTCTCTATTATTCTCGTAACCATTATTGTGCGTGTGGTTGTACTGCCTCTGTTTGTCAATCAGTTCAAAAAACAGCGCATGTTCCAAGAGAAAATGGCTGTTATTAAACCTCAGGTTGACAGCATTCAGTCCAAGTTGAAAAAGACAAAGGACCCGGAAAAGCAAAAAGAACTGCAAATGGAAATGATGAAGCTGTATCAGGAGCATAATATCAACCCGCTTGCGATGGGCTGTCTTCCAATGCTGATTCAGTCTCCGATTATGATTGGGCTTTATTACGCGATTCGCTCAACACCTGAAATTGCGTCACACTCGTTTCTATGGTTCAGTTTAGGGCAATCTGATATTCTTATGTCCCTTAGTGCAGGGATTATGTATTTTGTCCAAGCCTATGTCGCTCAAAAGCTGAGCGCGAAATATTCCGCTGTCCCGCAAAATCCGGCAGCGCAGCAGTCTGCAAAATTGATGGTGTTCATCTTCCCTGTGATGATGACGATTTTCTCGCTTAATGTTCCGGCAGCCCTTCCGCTTTACTGGTTTACAAGCGGGCTGTTTCTGACAGTGCAAAACGTTGTCCTTCAAATGACACATCATAAAAGTAAAAAAGCCGCCGCTCTTACTGAGCCGGTGAAATAAAAAGTAACCCCGAGCGAAAAGCCGGGGTTGTTTTTTTATTTCACCATACTCTTTTTTTGTCATGGCAGAGGCGAAAATGGCCACCTTAAAAAACAGCTGTATCGTTTAAAACGATAGAAACCGGGAATACCTTTACTCACATCCAACTGAAAGGAGCATATACGTGACGGAACGCTTTCAGCAAAAAAATATTTCTGTGCCTGAGGGAATCTGGATCATGAGACAAACTTGGAATGATGTCTTATTTGCCCACTGGCCTATTGATGCTTCTATCCTTCGGGTGATGATTCCGCCGGTTTTAGAGTTAGATACATATAACGGACAAGCTTGGGTCAGTATGCTTCCCTTTATGCTCACGAACCTGAGGGCGCGTTTTCTCCCTGCCATTCCCGGTGCGCGTGCGTTTCCTGAGCTAAACCTCCGCACCTATGTCACTTATAAAGGCAAGCCCGGCATTTATTTTTTCAGCTTAGATGCTGATCACCGGCTGGCGGTCCTGGGCGCTCGCACGTTCTTTCATTTACCTTATTTTCGCGCGGATATGAAAGCTGACAAAAACGGTGACGGCATTGACTATGTCAGCAAGCGGAGAGACGACGGAGAAGCAGCATTCCGCGCCGCATACCGGCCCATTTCAGCTCCTTTTACAGCGGAAGAGGATTCGCTGGATTACTGGCTGACAGAGCGATACAGACTCTACACCACTTATCGCAGCAAGCTCTTTTACGAAGACATTCATCATCATCCTTGGGAGCTGCAACATGCCGAGGCCGAGTTTTCCGCCAATACGGTGGCTGATGCTCACAACATTGCATTGCCAGCGTCAGATCCATTGCTTCATTACGCCAAAAAACAGGACGTGTTATTTTGGCCGCTTAGGCAATGGCGCTGAATGCAAGAAAAAACCCGATGCGTTTGAGCGCACTCGGGTTTTTCTTTTTTATTTTGCCGCCTCTTCAATAATGGCAACAACCATTTCTGCCGTTTTAACGAGTTCTTCGACCGGCATTTTTTCATTCTTTGTATGAATTTGCTCGTAACCGACAGCAAGGTTAACCGTCGGAATGCCATGACCTGCAATCACGTTCGCGTCGCTTCCTCCGCCGCTTGTTTGCAGCTCGCTCGGACGTCCGATTTTAGCTGCCGCTTTTTTCGCGATTTCAACAACTTGGTCGCCGTCCTGGTATTTGAAGCCCGGGTACATGACTTCAATTTCGACTTCTGCGCGTCCGCCCATCTGGGCAGCGGCCTCTTCAAAAGCAGCTTTCATTTTCTGAACTTGAGCTTCCATTTTCTCAGGAACTAAAGAGCGGGCTTCAGCAAGAATATGGACTTCGTCGCACACAATGTTTGTTTGTGTGCCGCCTTCAAACCGGCCGATGTTTGCTGTTGTTTCTTCATCGATGCGGCCCAATGGCATTTTTGAAATGGCTTTGCTAGCAATTGTAATGGCTGAAATGCCTTTTTCAGGTTCAACCCCGGCGTGTGCGGTTTTTCCGTAAATTGCCGCTCTTACCTTTGCCTGTGTCGGCGCGGCTACAATGATATTTCCGACTTTTCCGTCTGAATCAAGGGCATAGCCGTAAGATGCCGTGATCATAGAACGGTCAAGCGCCTTCGCTCCGATCAGGCCTGATTCCTCACCTACTGTAATGATGAATTCAATCGTGCCGTGTGCAATGTTTTCTTCTTTCAGCACTTTAATCGCTTCAAACATTGCAGCCAGTCCCGCTTTATCATCAGCGCCTAAAATCGTCGTGCCGTCAGTTTTGACGTAACCGTTCTCTACAACTGGTTTTACGCCGTTTCCAGGTACAACTGTGTCCATATGAGATGTAAAATAGATCGTATCTGTTTGTTTTGTCCCTTTTAGCGTGCAAATCAGGTTACCGGCTCCGTGGCCCGTGATATCCATTGTATCGTCTTCTTTAACGTCCACACCTAAATCAGAAAATTTTCGTTTCAGCACTTTGCAGATTTCAGCTTCGTGCTTTGTTTCTGAGTCAATTTGGACAAGTTCTAAAAATTCTTCCAGCAGGCGTTTTTCATTCACCATTTGTAAGTCCCTCCATGTTAAAGCGGTATGTTACCGTGCTTTTTTTTCGGTCTCTCTTCTGTCTTATGTGTAAGCATGTGAAAAGCTTGAATCAATCTTTTCCTTGATTCTTCCGGCAAAATGATGTCATCGACCATTCCGCAGGCCGCCGCTTTGTATGGGCCCGCGTTTTGCTTTTTGTATTCAGCTGTTTTTTCGTTTTTTGTCTTTTGCGGGTCGGCTGAAGCTTTTATCTCTTTTTCATACAAAATCGATGCGGCGCCTTCTGAACCCATCACTGCGATTTCAGCATTCGGCCATGCAAATACTAGGTCCGCTCCGATTGCTTTGCTGTTCATAGCGACATAGGCTCCGCCGTACGCTTTTCTGATAATGAGCGTGACTTTTGGGACGGTCGCTTCTGCATAAGCAAACAATAATTTTGCTCCGTGCCTGATAATTCCGCTGTGCTCCTGCTGAACACCGGGCAGAAACCCCGGAACATCCTCGACAGTTAGCAGCGGTATATCAAACGCATCGCAAAAACGGATGAATCTAGCTGCTTTATCAGCAGCGTCAATCGTCAGGCTGCCCGCCAGATGCTTCGGCTGGCTCGCAATGATGCCGATCGTTTTTTCACCCAGCATTGCAAACCCGATGACAATGTTTTTCGCAAAAAACGGCTGAATCTCAAAAAAAGACTGCGGATCAGCCAGCTCCTTAATCACCGTTCGAACATCATACGGCTTTGTCGTGTCAGCGGGCACGAGATGGTTTAATAACGGTCTGGAAGCCTCTTTCTCTGGCTGCGGCGCTATTGTCTGGCCATTCAGCGGCAAATAAGACAGCAGTTTTTTCACTCCTGTCAAAACCTCCTTCTCCGTATGTCCGGAAAAGTGGGCGTTTCCGCTGACGGCATTATGTATTCCCGCTCCACCTAAGCTCTCCGCATCAACCTGCTCTCCTGTCACTTTTTCAATCACTTTCGGTCCGGTAATAAACATCCGGCCGGTCTGTTCAGCCATAAATATAAAATCTGTGAGTGCCGGAGAATATACAGCGCCTCCAGCGCACGGCCCTAAAATAACCGAGATTTGCGGAATGACTCCGGAATATAAGACGTTTCGGTAAAATATGTGACCGTATCCATCTAATGATACCACACCCTCTTGAATTCTCGCACCACCTGAGTCATTCAGCCCGATAATCGGCGCCTTATTTTTTGCTGCCAGATCCATCAGTGCGCAGATTTTTTTGGCGTGGGTTTCGCCAAGCGCCCCGCCGAACACTGTGAAATCTTGCGCAAATACATATACAGAGCGTCCGTCAATTGTCCCGTATCCTGTCACGACTCCATCCCCTAAAATACGCTGTTCTCTTGTTAACACTTGACTCTCCATGAAGGGATGCAACTCGATAAAGCTATCCTGATCAAGAAGAAACGTGATCCTTTCACGAGCAGTGAGCTTTCCCTTTTGCCGCTGCTGGGACAGCTTTTCATGTCCTCCGCCTTGTTCTGCCTGCCTCCGCCTCGTATATAGATGATCAATATGCTCATTCATGTTCATCAGTTTGGTCTCCTTTCGGCTCGCAAAGCTCAACAAGAACGCCGTTTGTTTCCCGCGGAGAAAGAAATGCGATCTTTTTCCCGTTTGCCCCCTGTCTCGGATACGGGTCGATCAATTGAACTTGCCGGTCAGACAATGCTTGCAGCTGTTCAGATAAGCTGGTGCATAAAAACGCAATATGATGCACCCCCTGCCCTTTCTTCTCCAAAAATAAACGGACGGGGCTGTCAGGTGTCAACGGCTCTATCAACTCCAGCTTGACGCTTCCCGCTTGAAAAAAAGCGACATTCACCTTTTGCTCTTCTACCGTTTCTTGATGAAGAAACGCAAGCCCCAGTATATTTTCATAAAAGTTTCTTGCGTCCTCGATCGAAAAAACGGCTATCCCAATATGGTCAAGCCTGTTCATTTTCATCCCTGCTTTCCAAATAGATATCGCTTGTCCGCCCATTCAAAACACGCTAAAATATAGACAGATTGTCTAAGGAGTGAAATCATGTCTCAAAAACTGATGAAAAGTGTTTTAATCTTGATTTTGGGAGTTTTTATTCTTTCAACTGTACTCTCAGGAATCGTTATGTTTTTCTAACGATAAAAAAGCAGGCGGCCTTATTGAATGGGAACATCCTGCTTTTTTATCAGAGCTTTATGCTCGATAGCAATCTCTTCAAAAGAGCGGGAGTCGTCCGTAATCAGCACTTTCGTACCCACCGGAATCGTTTGAAACAGATGAATAACCTCATCGTTATGCATACGTATACAGCCGTTGGACACAAATTTCCCTATTGATTCTTCTCGGTTTGTCCCATGAATTCCGTAAATCCGCCCGTCTGTTCCTTTCGCGTCAAACCCGATCCACCTTGCCCCAAGCGGGTTGTCAGGAGCTCCTCCTTCAATATTTTTCTTTCTGTAGTAAGGATTCGCCGCTTTTACCGTCACCGAAAATTCTCCTTCCGGGGTCAGTTCATCTGTTTTTCCTGTCGCCACACTGTACACGCCTTCTACTTTGTTGTCGAGGATGACAGCCAGTTCGTTTGTTCTCTTGTTGACAATGACGTAAGGATCGCCGGGCAGCGGGTTTTCGCCAAGCGGCCAAATCGGTGAAATCATCATAAAAATTGAACATAAGAAAAAACGCATAAGCTCCTCCTTTTTCATTAGGTTGACCAATGAAGGAAGAGCTCATGCGGATCATGCGAGTGATTTTTGCGCTTTTATTCCTTTAAAATAACTTTTGATGACTAAATATTGCTCCATTTCCCCGAGAAGATGAAAGAGAGCGGCTCGTGCTTCAAATTCCTCTCTTGTCACCGGAAGCGGCATCTCTTCAAATTCTTTTCTCATGTCAGCAAGTCTTTTCAAAAATTTGTACGCCGTATTTCCCGGGTGTATCGCTTCCCGTAAATCGTGAATAAATTCAGCGATCATTTTTCCCTGATCTACCGTAATCGAGATAGAAGTCACTTTAGGAAGAAGGCGTTCGATAATTTCAAATTGCTTTTCTCTCATTTTAAAATAATGATAATGCAGGTTTTCGTAGCGCAGAATGTGGTTTTGCACATCACGGTATGCCAGGTTTTTCGCCTCCGTAATGAGCTGGTGCGTTTCCGGAATTTCTTTTCCGCTCCAATCTTGCTCACCAGTTAACAAATACCGCTCTATTTCTGCGAAAATGACAGCGAAGTTATCCTCTATCTTTTTGCGATAGGCAATCAGCTTCCGGTCAAGACTCGGCATATACAAGTTCATCAATAGAGCGACGCCGATGCCAACCGTAATCAGCTGAACTTCATTCCAGATGAAAACAGGCGTAATGCCGCCGGACATGTATAAATGAAGGATAATAACGGAACTGGTGACGATTCCCTCGTTAATTTTTAACAGGACCGTTATCGGAATGAATATCAATAGAAGCGCTCCGATAACAAACGGATGATAGCCAATCAGCTCAAAAAAGAGATAAGAAAAAACAATTGCCAGACAGCATGCCGCAAAGCGGGCCCATGACGCCTGAAGCGACCGTTTTTGTGTGATTTGAATGCACAAAATGGTGATGATTCCTGCTGAAGCGAAGTTTTGCAAATGCAATAGCTGGCTTATATAAATAGCCAAAGCTGTTCCAAGCGCGGTCTTTATTGTGCGGTAACCAATTTTAAACATGTCGGACTCCATTTCTATTTGTTTCTTCAATAAAAAAGAAGAAGCGATCAGCCTTCTTCTTTTTTTCTATATTCTATAATATTTTCTCTAAAAAGTCCTGCGCTCTTTTGGATTTTGGCGAAAGAAAAAATTCTTTCGGGTTGCCGTCCTCGACAATCATTCCTTGGTCCATAAACAGCACTCGGTCTGCCACTTCTTTTGCGAAGCCCATTTCATGCGTGACAATCACCATGGTCATGCCGGTTTCGACGAGCTCTTTCATCACCTGAAGCACTTCTTTGACCATCTCCGGATCAAGGGCAGAGGTCGGTTCGTCAAACAGCATGATTTCCGGATTCATCGCAAGTGCCCGGGCGATGGCGACGCGTTGTTTTTGCCCGCCTGATAAACGGTTTGGATAGTCATTTCGCTTTTCAAATAACCCGACTTTGCGGAGCAGCTCTTCGGCTTTTTCCTGCGCGGCTTGTTTTGATTCTTTTTTGACATTTACAGGCGCGTACATAATATTTTCGAGAACCGTTTTGTGCGGAAAGAGATGAAAATGCTGAAAAACCATCCCGATGTTTTCCCGGACCTTTAATGTGTTGGTTTTCGGCTTCGTGATCTCTTGGTCTTTGATCATAATGGTTCCGCCGTTAGGCTTTTCCAGCAGGTTTAAACAGCGAAGGAACGTTGATTTGCCTGAGCCTGAAGGGCCGATTACGGCAACAACTTCACCTTCAGCGATCGTTGTTGAAATGTTTTTTAATACTTCATGTTTCCCAAATGATTTTGACAGCTTTTCAACCTTAATCATTGGATTTCAGCTTCCTTTCTACAGCCTTGCCGATAAACGTTAAAATCAAGACAAGCACATAATAAATCAATCCGGCGATAATGAGCGGCTCAAGGTAATTGTAAGTAGCGGCGCCAGCTTGATATGCGCGTCTCATGACATCACCAAGCCCGATGACGGTGACGATCGCCGATTCTTTTGTTAACGTAATTAATTCATTCAAAATAGCGGGTGATATATTTTTGAAGGCCTGCGGCAAAAGCAGATCCTTCATCATTTTGCCGTACGGGACACCCAGTGCGACAGCCGCCTCTTTTTGCCCTTTATCAATGGCGTTGATTCCGGCTCTGATGATTTCCGATACATAAGCGGCGGAATTCAATGACAATGCGACAACCGCAGCCCAAAACTGGTCAATTTGAAATCCGAGCAGCTGAGGAAGCCCGAAATAGACAATCATAAGCTGCAGCACTAAAGGCGTACCGCGGAACACTGATGTATAAAAATCAGCGATCCAGATAAGAGGACGAAACGTGCTGATCTTGCATAAGCTTAGCACAATTCCCAGTATAAGTCCGATAATGGCTGATACGATGACAATTTTCAAAGTAATTGCCAAGCCTTCTAATATAAAAGGAATTTGGGGGATCGTTGCTGAAAAATCCAAATTCATAGTCTTTGTCTCCTTTTCTTACAGGAAAAAAGATTTCCTATTCAATAAAAAGGCTCAACGAAAAAGTTGAGCCGCTTTTTTTACTTCTCGCCAGTGAACCATTTTTTCTTCAATTTCTCGAGCTCTCCGTTATCTTCCATTTCCTTGAGCGCTTTATTGAATTTGTCTGTCAGTTCACTGTCCTTTCTGAAAGCAATCGCTGAACCGGCTTCCTCCGCTTTCGCATCAGGAATCACGAAGCCTTGCAGGTCGTCATTTGATTTGAAATACCCTTCTGCTACAATGTCTTCGATAATCGCGGCATCAAAGCGGTCAGATTTGATTTCCTGCACCAAATCAGAAATTCTGTTGCGGTCTTCTGTTTTAAAGCCATATTCCGGAGAAAGCTCTTTCCCCTTCTCTTCCTGAATAGAGCCAAGCTGAACGCCGACTGTTTTTCCTTTCAGGTCTTTCAGAGATGTAATGCCGCTGTCTTTTTTGCTGACAATCATATGGTTCGCTGTGTAGTACACATCGGAAAAATCAACTTGTTTTTTACGCTCAGGCGTCGGTGTCATTCCTGACAGAACCAGATCCACCTGTTTTGATTTCAGCGCTGTAATTAAGCTGTTGAAGTCCATATCCTGCACTTCAATTTCGTAGCCAGTCTTCTTCGCAAGCGCTTTTGCCAAATCTACATCAAAGCCGACAATAGTATCGCCTTCTTTATATTCAAACGGTTTGTAATCCGCCGAAGTACCCATAATTAACTTTTTCTTTCCGCCTTCAGAACCTGAATTGCTTGACCCGCAAGCGGATAGTGCTAAAGTGATGCAGGCAGCCACAAGTAATAAGAGCCATTTTTTCATGATCCATTTCCCCCATATTCATTACTTTTAGTTCTTTTGAATATTTATTCGTTAATTTGTATTTTAAACAGTTTCTTATTTTTATGCAATACTATTTTTAAAAATTATCTTCAAGCTTATTTTTCCAGCGGTATCTTTTCTGATATCACTAGATAAATATAGATTTATTGTACAATCGGATTGAATAATCTCTTAATATTTATTCATATCTCTTTGGGATTTTATGCATAAAAAAACCGGATGCCTAAGCGGCTCCGGTTTTTTTCGTCTTATACTTCTTCACAATATTCTTCAAAGGCTTCTTGCAGCTTTGCCACAACTGCCATCGGCTCATGTCCTTCAATTTCATGACGTTCTACCATTTTCATGATTTTTCCGTCTTTCAAAATCGCAAATGACGGAGAAGATGGCGGATATCCTTCAAAATAGTCACGCGCTCGCGCTGTCGCTTCTTTATCCTGTCCGGCAAAAACGGTAACGAGCTGATCAGGTCTTTTATCATAGTGAACGGAATGGTAAGCTGCCGGTCTCGCAATTCCCCCGGCGCATCCGCAAACTGAGTTTACCATGACGAGCGTCGTTCCTTTTTTCGCAAGCGCCTCATCCACCTCTTCAGCTGTTTTCAGCTCAGTGTATCCGGCAGCTGTAATTTCTTGTCTCGCTTGGCGGACAATATCATTCATAAATAAATTAAAGTCCATGTTCAATGAAGACCTCTCCTTTTTCATCATCTGTTCCTATGATAGCAAGGAAACGTCCATATCGGCAAATGACATTGCTTGGCCGTACACTTTTTTCGCTTTCCGTTTACTGTTGACAGAAAAAGGGGATCATATTACCAGATGTAAAATAAAGGAGCAGTTTTATATGAGCCACCGGAAAGGGTTACTGATTCATAACGGAAATGCCGGCAACAAAAATATAGAAAAAGCATTAGGGGCAGTGGTGCCGGTATTATCACAATCTTTTGATGAGGTGATCATTAGACAGACAAAGAAAAAAGACGATGCGTATCATTTTTGCCAATCCATTGATGATTCTGTTGACACCGTCTTTATTCTCGGCGGCGACGGTACGGTCCATCAATGCATAAACGGCATCAGCGCTTTAGAACAAAGGCCAGCAGTCGGGATTTTGCCAGGCGGCACATGCAATGACTTTTCGAGAGTGCTTGGCATTCCTCAAAATCTCGCAAAGGCGGCGGAAGCACTTGTGCCAGGAAAAAAAACAAGCGTAGACGTATGTCAGATGAACGACCGTTATTTTTTAAATTTCTGGGGGATTGGCTTGATTACAGAAACATCGAATCAAATTAACGAAACGGAAAAAGCATTATTGGGGAAAATCAGCTATTTTACAAGTGCATTGCGGACTGTCTCATCTGCCGCATCGTTTCCGATGACATTAAAAATTGACGGAGAAGAAATTAAAGAAGAAGCCGTTATGCTGCTTGTGATGAACGGACAATACATCGGAACGAACCGAATTCCCCTGCCTGATGCAAGTATAGAAGACGGCTTACTCGATATCCTCATATGCCGCAACACCAACCTCACTGCATTGCGGGAGCTGATGAGCATGGAACAGGGCACAATTGACCGTTTTGCCGGAGAGCTGTCCTATATTCAGGCCTCCCGTATTGAGATTGAAACAGAAACGGCCAAAAAGGCTGATATGGATGGAGAAGTTTATACACAAACGCCCGCGGTCATTCAAGTCCTGCCGCAGCACATCGACATGCTTGTTCCTGCAATTGAATAACTGTCTTTATGGCTTAGAAAGATTTTGCAAATCCGTTGACTCTCCCCTAGGAGGAGGCTTTACAGTATAAGGGATACACTTTCGAAAAAGGGGAAGTCACATGGAGAAACAAAATATCACCTTAACAATATTATTGACCAATTTATTTATTGCCTTTTTGGGGATCGGACTTGTGATTCCGGTAACACCCACCATTATGAATGAATTGAATTTATCGGGTACCGCGGTCGGTTATATGGTTGCCTGCTTCGCTGTTACACAGCTCATTGTTTCACCAATAGCCGGTCGATGGGTTGACCGCTTTGGTCGTAAAATCATGATCGTGATCGGTCTTTTGTTCTTTAGTGTTTCGGAGTTATTATTCGGCATCGGAAAAACAGTAGAGATGTTGTTTATATCCCGTATGCTTGGCGGTATCAGCGCTGCCTTCATTATGCCCGGGGTCACGGCTTTTATCGCAGATATCACGACTATTAAAACACGGCCGAAAGCGCTCGGTTATATGTCAGCCGCCATTTCAACAGGTTTTATTATCGGACCCGGGATCGGGGGATTTTTAGCGGAAATCCATTCCCGCCTGCCTTTTTTCTTTGCGGCAGCCTTTGCGTTGCTGGCAGCCGTTTTATCAATCCTCACGCTGCGCGAGCCGGAGCGAAATCCTGAGAATCAGGAAATAACAGGGCAGAAAACAGGCTTTAAACGGATTTTTGCCCCTATGTATTTCATTGCTTTTCTTATTATCTTGATTTCGTCTTTTGGTTTAGCGTCATTTGAATCATTATTCGCGTTATTCGTTGACCATAAATTCGGATTTACGGCAAGCGACATCGCCATTATGATTACAGGCGGAGCGATTGTCGGCGCCATTACGCAAGTCGTCTTATTCGACCGCTTTACAAGATGGTTTGGGGAAATTCCTTTAATTCGGTATAGCTTAATTCTCTCAACGAGTCTGGTATTCTTGATGACAATCGTGCATTCTTATGTTGCGATTCTGCTAGTAACAGTCACTGTGTTTGTCGGATTTGATCTCATGCGTCCTGCGGTAACGACTTATCTGTCAAAGATTGCGGGAAATGAACAGGGGTTTGCCGGCGGAATGAATTCAATGTTTACAAGCATCGGCAATGTATTCGGGCCTATTATCGGCGGAATGATGTTCGATATTGACGTAAATTATCCATTCTACTTTGCAACGGTTTCTTTAGCTATAGGCATTGCGCTGACCATTGCTTGGAAAGCGCCTGCCCATGCAAAAGCCAGCACATGATAAAAGCGTATTCTTTGTGTACTGCAAAGAATGCGCTTCTTCATTATACTGATATAGAAGGAGTGATGGCATGGAGGAATCGTATTATTCAATTGGAGAAGTTTCAAAACTGGCAAACGTGTCAATTAAAGCGCTCCGTTACTATGATAAAATTGATCTATTTAAACCCGCTTACGTCGACCCGGATACCAGCTATCGCTATTATACAGATTCTCAGCTCATTCATCTGGACTTGATCAAATCATTGAAATATATCGGCACACCTTTAGAAGAGATGAAAAAGGCACAGGACCTAGAAATGGAAGAACTGTTTGCTTTTTATTCAGAGCAGGAGAAGCAAATCAGGGAGAAATTAGACTTTTTATCAGCATTGGAGCAAACCATCGCAATGGTAAAAAAGCGGATGAAACGGCAGATGGAATTTCCCGCGCTCGGCGAGGTGTTTGTTTTAGATGAAGAGGAAACACGCATCATTCAGACAGAGGCAGAGGGAATCGGGCCTGAAAACGTGCTCAACGCCTCCTACAGCAAGTTGAAAACATTCATCGAATCAGCAGATGGATTTACAAACAATAGCTACGGCGCTACTTTCCCCTTTCAGCCGTACACCAGCATTGATGAAATGACTTACCGGCATATTTTCACGCCTGTACTGACGAATAAACAAATTTCGGCGATTACGCCGGATATGGAAATCACAACGATTCCTAAAGGCAAATATGTTTGTATCGCTTATAATTTTTCTCCTGAGCATTATTTTCTCAACTTACAGAAGCTTATCAAGTATATCACTGACCGCCAATTGACTGTTGTCAGTGATGTTTACGAGCTAATCATACCGATTCATTATTCACCGAAAAAACAAGAAGAATATCGGGTCGAAATGAAAATCCGAATCGCTCAATAATCACGAATAGAAAAAGAGCATTTTTTGAATTTATGTTTCAAAAAATGCTCTTTCTGCTTATTTAGTAAACTGACGTTTTTTCATCAATCGATTCTAAGATTTGTTTCACTCGTCCCAAGAATCGTCCGCACACGAGGCCGTCAAGCACTCTGTGATCCAATGACAGGCACAGATTGACCATGTCTCTTACAGCAATCATGCCATGATCCATGACAACCGGACGTTTGACAATCGATTCTACTTGAAGGATGGCAGCCTGAGGGTAGTTGATGATGCCCATCGACTGAACAGATCCGAACGAACCTGTGTTGTTGACGGTGAACGTCCCTCCCTGCATGTCGTCTGCTGAGAGTTTTCCATCTCTTACTTTTTTGGCGAGGTCTGTAATTTCTCGCGCAATGCCTTTAATTGTTTTTTCATCAGCGTTTTTAATCACAGGAACGAATAAAGAATCCTCTGTCGCAACCGCGATTGAAATATTGATATCCTTTTTCTGGATGATTTTGTCGCCCGCCCACATGCTATTCATTTGCGGGAATTCTTTTAACGCCTGGGCGACCGCTTTTACAAAAAAGGCGAAGAATGTTAAATTAAACCCTTCCGTCTTCTTGAAGGAATCTTTTATATTGTTGCGATATGCCACCATGTTTGTGACATCGACTTCCATCATCGTCCAAGCATGCGGTATTTCTGTTTTGCTGCGCTTCATATTGGAAGCAATTGCTTTTCTTACAGCTGTAACAGGGATTTCTTTATCTCCGGCTGCAGACGCCGGAGATGAAACCTCTTCCTTCGGTTCCGGTTTTGGTGCAGATTCTGGTGCAGGAGCTGCTGTTTTCGGCTCCTCAGCCCGTTCTTGAACGCCGCCTGCCTCAATGATGCGCTGAATATCTTTTCGCGTAATGCGGCCGCCGGCACCTGTTCCTGTCACTTGATCAAGATCAATGCCGTGCTCTCCTGCCAAACGGAGTACCGCCGGCGAGTAGCGCTTTTTATTTGGCTGATCGGCTGCTTCGGCGCGGGTTTCTGCGGCAGGCGTCTCAGCTGCTGCTGATGCCTCGGGCTGCTCTCGTTTTTGTTCAGCCGGATTGGCGCCTTCTGTTTCAATTTTACAGATGATTTCCCCGACTTGCAGGGTCTGTCCTTCTTCACCGACAAGTTCTGTTATCGTTCCGGTAAAAGAAGACGGAACCTCTGCATTCACCTTATCCGTCATGACTTCCGCGATCGGATCGTATTTGTTCACTTTATCACCTGGGGCGACGAGCCATTTGCTGATCGTCCCCTCTGTCACGCTTTCTCCAAGCTGCGGCATCGTCATTTGTTCAATAGCCATGTTTGTATCCTCCTTACGTCTTTAAAACTCCGCTAATTCTCTCATCGCCGCTTCCACTTTATCAGGATTGACCATAAAGTATTTTTCCATTGTCGGCGCATAAGGCATAGCCGGAATATCAGGACCTGCAAGCCGTTTGATCGGCGCGTCTAAGTCGAACAGACAATGCTCGGATATAATCGCGGCCACCTCACTCATGATGCTGCCTTCTTTTGTATCTTCTGTGACCAAAAGGACCTTACCTGTTTTGGATGCGGCTTCGATGATTGCTTCTTTATCAAGCGGATAGACCGTTCTTAAATCAACCACATGCACTGAAATGCCATCTTTTTCGAGACGTTCTGCAGCCTGCAGCGCGAAGTGGACACACAGGCCGTATGTGATCACCGTGATGTCGTCGCCTTCCCGTTTTACATCTGCCTTGCCGATCGGCAGGACATAATCATCGGCCGGAACCTCTCCTTTTATCAGGCGGTACGCGCGCTTGTGCTCAAAAAACAGCACAGGATCTTCATCACGAACTGCAGCTTTTAAGAGTCCTTTCGCGTCATACGGCGTTGAAGGCATGACAATTTTCAGTCCGGGCTGATTGGCGAAAATCGCTTCGACTGACTGAGAATGATAAAGGGCCCCGTGTACGCCTCCGCCGTATGGCGCTCTGACGACAATCGGGCAGCTCCAGTCATTGTTGCTGCGGTAGCGGATTTTAGCCGCTTCAGAAATGATTTGGTTGACCGCCGGCATAATAAAATCAGCAAACTGCATTTCAGCAATCGGTCTCATACCGTACATAGCCGCTCCAATACCGACTCCGGCGATCGCGGATTCAGCAAGCGGCGTATCCATCACACGCTCTTCTCCAAATTGTTCGTATAGGCCGGCTGTCGCTTTAAATACACCGCCTTTTTTTCCTACATCTTCCCCAAGGACGAAAACACGAGGATCTCGTTCCATTTCTTCTTTCATCGCCAAATTGATCGCATCAATATATGACATTACTGACATTTGTTCTTCCTCCCTACTTCGCATACACATAATCAAGCGCTGACTCAGGAGCTGCATAAGGGGCGTTCTCCGCTTCATCCGTCGCTTCGTTAATGATTGCCATGATCTCATCCAGCATGGTTTGTTCTGTCTCATCGGACAGCAGGCCTGCTTCCTTTAAGTAAGCTTGATAAGTGAACAGGGGATCACTTTTTTTCGCTTCCTCTACTTCTTCACGGCCGCGGTAGCTGCTGTCATCGTCATCACTGGAATGCGGTGTAAGGCGGTAAGAAATGGTTTCAATTAATGTCGGGCCTTCTCCTCTGCGCGCCCGTTCACGTGCTTCTTTGACCGCTTGATAAACTTCCAGCGGATCATTTCCATTCACGGTTACGCCAGGCATTCCATAGCCTACGGCACGGTCGGAAATGTTCTCACATGCGACTTGCTTATCGTAAGGCACTGAGATTGCGTACTTGTTGTTTTCACACATGAAAATAACCGGCAGCTTATGGACGGCGGCAAAGTTTGCCCCTTCATGGAAATCGCCTTGGTTTGAAGAGCCTTCACCAAATGTAACAAAGGCTGCGATATCCTTTTTCTCCATACGTCCCGCTAACGCAATGCCGACTGCGTGCGGCACTTGCGTTGTCACTGGAGATGATCCCGTCACGATGCGGTTTTTCTTTTGTCCAAAATGCCCCGGCATCTGACGTCCTCCTGAGTTCGGATCCGCCGCCTTGGCAAAACCGGACATCATTAAATCCTTTGCTGTCATGCCAAACGCCAGCACAACTCCCATATCTCTGTAGTACGGCAGTACATAATCCATTTCACGGTCAAGAGCGAAAGCCGCTCCTACCTGTGCTGCTTCCTGTCCTTGGCAAGAGATCACGAACGGGATTTTGCCAGAGCGGTTTAACAGCCACATTCTTTCATCGATTTTTCTTGCTAACAGCATGGTTCTATACATATCAACGGCTTCCTGATCAGTAAGCCCTAGTGCTTGATGTCGGTTTGTACTCATTCAAGCCCCTCCTTTATGCTTTTAAAAATGAATGGCTTTGCCGTCTGCGGCAAGCGCTGCTTCTCCAATCGCTTCAGAAAGCGTCGGGTGCGGGTGAATCGTTTGTCCGATCTCCCACGGCGTCGCGTCCAGCACTTTGGCAAGACCCGCTTCTGAAATCATGTCGGTGACGTGCGGGCCGATCATATGCACGCCGAGGATATCATCCGTATCACGGTCCGCCACGATTTTTACAAATCCGTCGCTTTCTCCATATACGAGCGCTTTTCCAATTGCCATAAATGGGAACTTGCCGATCTTGACATTATGCCCATTCGCCTTTGCCTCATCTTCTGTTAAGCCGACACTGGCAGCTTCAGGGCTTGAGTAGATGCACTTCGGTACAAGTGTTGGATCAAGCGGATGCGGGTTGAGACCCGCAAAATGCTCAACCGCAATGATGCCTTCATGCGATGCAACATGAGCTAACTGAAGGCCACCGATTACGTCTCCGATTGCATAAATATGAGATTCCTTCGTTTGGCAGCTTTCATTCACTGAAATGACGCCATTTTCAGTGACAATATCAGTGTTTTCTATGCCGATTCCTTCAATATTTGCCTGTCTGCCGATGGAAACGAGCATTTTTTCAGCAGTGTAGGTAACGGTTTCTTCGTCTTTTTCCGCTTGAATGCTGATGTCATCTGCCGTTTTTGCCATTGTGTCAGGCAGCACTTTTGCCCCTGTGACGAACTGGATGCCTTTTTTCTTAAGAAGACTTTCCATTTCTTTTGAAATGTCTTGATCTTCAGTCGGCAATATACGGTCCGCGTATTCAATAACCGTTACCTCTACGCCAAAATCATGAAGCATAGACGCCCATTCAATACCGATAACGCCTCCGCCGACGATGATGATCGATTTAGGCAGCTTCTCCATTTGGAGAGCCTCATCCGAAGTCAATACATGCTCGCCATCCGCTTCAAGGCCCGGAAGCATTTTCGGTCTTGATCCTGTTGCAATGATGACTTGTTTCGGGATCAGCATGTCATTTTCTTCACCATTTCCCCGCTCAACAGAAATCGTTCCCGGCAGCGGAGAGAAGATTGACGGTCCGAGGATACGTCCATATCCGTTGTACACATCGATTTTTCCTTTTTTCATTAAATGATTCACACCGGCTGCAAGCTTATCAACAACAGCTTGCTTACGCTGCTGGACTTTTTCAAAGTTGAGGGACACGCCAGCCGTCTCCACTCCGAATTGGTCGGCTTCACGAGCTGTCCGGTATACCTCCGCGCTTCTAAGCAGCGCTTTACTCGGTATACAGCCTTTATGCAGACATGTTCCCCCGAGTTTTTCTTTTTCCACGACGGCTGTTTTTAAGCCGAGCTGAGCGGCTCTGATCGCCGCTACATAACCGCCGGTACCGCCGCCCAAAATGACTACGTCATACTCAGTTGCCATGGTGACTTCACTCCTGTCTGTCTATTCAATACGATATTGTTTGGATTGCTCTTCGCCCAGCAATACCCTGAGCGCCCCTTGGGCCAGAGACTGCAGTTCATTTTCTCCCGGATAGACTAAAACGTCTGAAATCCAATCTATGTATGATCTGATATTGGAAACAAAGCTTTTGCCGTACGCAAGGCCCCCTGTCAGCACAATCGCTTCAACCTCGCCTTTTAATGCCGCGCTGGCTGCTCCGATTTCCTTTGCTACCTGATACGCCATGGCATCAAAAATGAAGCGGGCTTTTTCATCGCCACCCTGAATCATCTGTTCCACTTTTACTGCGTCATTCGTACCGAGATAGCCGAAAAGCCCGCCGGTGCCCACCAGTTTTTTCATGATTTCTTCTTTTGTATACTGTCCTGAAAAACATAAATCGACAAGATCTCCCGCAGGCACTGTTCCTGCACGTTCAGGGCTGAATGGCCCCTCTCCGTGAAGGCCGTTGTTGACATCGACCACTCGTCCGTGGTCATGGACGCCAATTGTAATACCGCCGCCCATATGGGTAATAATCATTTTCATGTTCTCATATCGTTTGCCAAGAGAGGCTGCCGCCTTACGGGCGACAGCTTTTTGGTTTAAGGCATGGAAAATGCTTTTCCGTTCAATCTCAGGCATGCCTGAGATTTTTGCGAGCACCGACATTTCGTCTACGACAACAGGATCGACGATATACGAAGGGATATTCAGGCCGTCAGCGATTTCACGCGCGATAATGCCGCCAAGATTAGAAGCATGCTGGCCGGCATAGCCGCTTTTCAAGTCCTCAATCATATCATCGTTCACTTCGTAAGTTCCGCCTTCAATCGGCCGAAGAAGGCCGCCTCTGGCGCAGACTGCATCAAACTTTGAGATATTGATTCCCTGTTCATGAAGCGTTTCGAGAATATGATGTTTGCGAAATTCATACTGATCAATAATATGGTCAAATCGCTGCAGCTCTTCTATGTTGTGTCTCAATGTTTTTTCAAAAATGCTTCGTTCGTTATGAAAAACACCGATTTTCGTTGAAGTTGAGCCTGGATTAATTGTGAGAATGCGTTTTTCATCATGTAGCACTTTCATAACCTCCAGATCAATTTCTTAACGTCTGCTTAATACACTGTGTCCGTTTTGCAAAAACTGGCTTCTTGAGCGGCGCATGCGTTCAATCCGTTCCTCTGCCAAGCGGTCAGCCGCTAAATACGTCGGAATGCCGTCACGCTGAGAAATTTCGAGTACACGCTCAATATTGCCGTAAATGCCTTCAACTTTCTTCAATGCGCGTTCCGCATTATAGCCGTAAAGCTCATCCGCCACGTTGATGACTCCGCCCGCGTTAATGACATAATCCGGCGCGTAAACGATACCCATTTCGTGAATTTGATCGCCATGGCGTGTTTCTTTTAACTGGTTGTTAGCCGCACCCGCGATGACTTTCGCCTTCAGCTGTTTAATCGTGTTGTCGTTGATTGTCGCACCAAGGGCACAAGGCGCATAAATATCGCAGTCTTGTGAATAAATGTCTTCCGGATCAACCGCACGGGCGCCAAAATCTTCCACTGCGCGCTGAACTGACTGTTTGTTGATATCCGTAACGATTAAGTTTGCCCCTTCCTCATGCAGGTGGCGGCATAGGTTGTAGGCCACGTTCCCTACACCTTGCACAGCGATGGTTTTCCCCTCAAGAGAGTCTGTTCCGAAAGCAGCTTTAGCTGCTGCCTTCATTCCTCTGTACACCCCATACGCTGTAACCGGGGATGGATTTCCGGAAGATCCGAAAGCAGGAGAAATCCCTGTGACATAGTCTGTTTCATCATGAATGATGTCCATATCCTCAACCGTTGTACCCACATCTTCAGCTGTAATGTATCTGCCGTTCAATCCTTGAATAAAGCGGCCAAACGCGCGGAACATTTCTTCATTTTTGTCTTTTCGCGGATCTCCGATAATCACTGTTTTTCCGCCGCCAAGGTTTAAGCCTGCCGCCGCATTTTTATAGGTCATGCCTCTTGCCAGTCTAAGCGCGTCTTCAATCGCCGCTTCTTCATTTTCATATGTCCACATTCTCGTTCCGCCAAGCGCCGGACCGAGCGTTGTATCATGAATCGCGATAATCGCTTTTAAGCCTGATTGTTCATCTTGACAGAATACCAATTGTTCGTAATCGTATTTCTCCATATATTTAAAAAGTTCCATGTTTGTTCCTCCTAATGTGTGTATTCTTCAGATGCGCATATTGCCAGCGCAATAGAATACAGTTTATTTTCAGCGGAGTCCGCTCTGCTCGTTAAGGCAATCGGCGCTTTAGCTCCTGTAATCACAGCCGCCACGCTGGCCTTCGCAAAATAAATCAGTGATTTATATAACATATTGCCGGCCTCAATTGTTGGGACGAGAAGGATATCAGCACTGCCCGCTACGTCTCCTGAAATGTTTTTCTGGGCTGCGGCAATTTGTGATACGGCGTTATCCAACGCAAGCGGTCCATCCACAATGCAGTTTTTGATCTGGCCTCTTTTGCACATTTGAGCAAGAGCAGCTGCATTCATTGTCGCTTCCATTTTCGGGTTGACCGTTTCGACCGCTGCCAGAGCAGCTGCTTTCGGCATATTGTTCCCTACTGCTCGGGCCACATGAACGGCATTTTGCAAAATCTGCCGAAGCTCTTCCAGTGAAGGGGCAATATTCATTGCCGAATCTGTCACAAACATCAACCTGTCAAAGTCCGGTATATCAAACACAGCCACGTGGGAAAGGACACTTGATGACCGAAGGCCCTCCTGTCTGTTCAGTACAGCTTTTAGCAAAACAGAAGTCGGCACATTCCCTTTCATTAAAACGTCCGCTGTTTTGTGATGCACAGCACGAACCGCTAATTGTGCCGATTCCTCAGGCGTATCGGCATGAACGATTTCCACTTGATGCCCTTGCATAGATGATGTCAGATCGTTCAGTTTTTTGCTGTCGCCCACTAACAAAAAACGGGCGGATAGGTACTCGGCTGCCAGCTTTACAGCCCGGATCACTTCCTCATCCTCAGCATGGGCAACCGCAATGGTCTTGTTTTTGTACATCGACGCTTTGCCGATCAAATCTTTCAGCTTCATCTGTTACCACCTTTCTTGTTTCGACTCCGCCTTTTATTATGCAAGTTCCATGCCAGCTCCTCGCCGTGCTGTCATACCGGATGTATGAAAAATCCGTGCAGATGTTTGCGTTTATTCTGCAAATTATTGCATGCCTTCATTTGCAAGGCCATATTTATCCATTTTATAATATAAATTCCGTATGCTGACACCGAGGGCTTTCGCTGTTTTTGTCCGGTTAAAATGATGCTTTTCGAGCGTTTGCTGGATCATATGCGCTTCAAATTTTTCTACTGCGACAGACAGCTTTTCACCTTCAATATCCGGAAAATCAAAACCCGCCCCATGTTCTGCGGCACTTTCTTTTTGCGGAAGTTCGAATACAGGCAAGTGGTCTTTTTCAATCCATTCCATATGCGGATTCAGAAAAATCATAGCTCGTCCAAGGACATTTTCCAGCTCGCGGACATTGCCGGGCCAATGGTAAGCGGATAAGGCGCGCAAGGCTTGCTGTGAGAGCCCCTTTACATTCCTGCCGTAATCCCGATTGATCTTTTGGATAAGCCTGACGCTCAGTGCCTCAATGTCTTCCAGCCGATGCCGCAAAGGCGGAATGGAGATCGGATAGCGGTTGATCCGGTAATACAGGTCCTCGCGAAACGTTCCATCCGCCATCGCTTTTTCGATATTTACATTTGTCGCCGCGATCACTCTGACATTGACAGGGATCGCTTTCGTGCCGCCCACTCTGACGATTTCCTTCTCTTGAAGAACCCGAAGCAATTTCGCCTGCATATTTTGTGTCAGCTCGCCGATTTCATCTAAGAAAATACTGCCGTTATTGGCTTCCTCAAATAAACCCTTTTTACCGCCGCGCTTCGCTCCTGAAAACGCGCCATCCTCATAACCGAACAATTCTGATTCGAGCAGGTTTTCAGAAAGGGCTGCACAATTCACGCGAATAAATTTATTGTATTTCCGGTCACTTTCGTTATGGATGGCATGGGCGAACAGTTCTTTTCCCGTTCCTGATTCCCCGCGCAGTAAAATGGTTGCCGGCGTTTTCGCCCCGAGCTTCGCCTGCTCAAGCGCAACCAGCATTTGCTCGCTTTTGCCGATAATGTCGTCGAAAGTGTATTTCGCTTCAAGCGTGCGAATGATTTGCCTGGCGCGGTTAAGCTCCGCTGTCAGCATTTTAATTTCGGACACGTCGTGAATCACACCAACGCTGCCTTTCAAAATCCCATCCACAATCACCGGCGCTACATTAACAATGACCTCTTTTTCATTCGGGCCGACCTTCATTCTGACACCGCGGACAGGGCGTCGTGTTTCAAGCACCTTTAAATGCATGCTTTCGCCTTCAGAAATATCAGTGTTTGCAGGCTTGCCAATGACTTCTTTTTCAGAAAGCCCCGTCATTTTCGTATACGCTTTATTGATCAAGAGTCCGATGCCGTTTTCATCAACGACAGAAATCGCCTCATCGGAGGATTGAATAATCGCCTCCAGCATCGTACGGACCTGCTTTAAGTTGGTTACTTCCTCTGCCAGCTCGACCGCATCGGTGATATCTTTAAACACACAAAGCGCCCCGAGCAGACGTCCGCCTTCATCAATAATCGGCAGCCTTGTCGTCACAATTTGCAAATGATCGCCTAACAGCTGCTTCTGGTTGTATTCAGGCACTCTTGTTTTTAAAATCCGCGGCATCTTCGTGCTCGGAATGACTTCTTTTATGGGACGCCCGATGACTTCCTCGCGCTTTTTCCCGACCATTTTTTCGGCCATATGGTTAAAGAGAATGATTTCTTCATTGATATCAATAAAAATCATCCCGTCATGGGTGGAATTAAAGATTCTGTCGTGTTTGTATGTTTGCTCTTTCAGCATTTGAATCAGGTGCTGCTTTTCTTCCATCAGCTGAAAAACGATGTACGCCATTTTTCCCGGCATGACAATGGTCTCTTCATGCTTTTTTTGAAGGAGTTCGTCAAACACGGCTTGATCGCCGGTGGTATGAATGACGATATCCGGTTTTTGTTGTATGTAAGGTTTCCAATCAGATGAAACGGCAATCCCATACTGTTCTGCTTCTTTCAATCCCGGCGCCTCGGGGTCTTTGTCAACAACGGCAATGATCTCTATGATGGCTGCTTTGATCAGAATATGTAATAACGCCGTTCCCCTTTTGCCGGCACCTACCATCAGTACCTTCTGCATCCCGATACCCCTTTGTATGAAAAAATTTGCACACCTATTTATTCCGTTGCAATAATTTGCACAACCCTATGTTACCACGTTTTCTTCTCTTGACAAAATATTTTTTCCGCTGGACAATAAAGGAAATGAAAAGATAAAGGGGTTTTCTGAGGATGAGCCGACTTCTTGCGCTTTTGATATTAGTCCTCCCCGGCGCCATTTCCGCTTTAGGCATTAAACTGATGAGAGATACGCTTTTCGGCCATACAATAAAGCCATTCGGAGCGCTTTGGCTTCAAGGTTTGTCAGGATTCATTTTTTTTGCGTTCGGCCTTTATCTGCTGGCCGGGTTCATTTTATACAGAGACAGAAAACGCAATCAGGTCAGCCCGCGATTCAGAAAACGATAGCTGCAAAAAAGCCGGAGAACACTCCGGCTTTTTTGTCGAAACTATTCATCAGGCAAAACGGTCTTGGCGATCGTTTTATCTAGCGCTTCATAGTCATAATAAGAAATCGTATCGTACAGTTCTTCTCGTGTCTGCATATCGTGTAGCCCTTCTTTTTGTGAGCCGCTCCCCTTAATCAAACCAAACATCCGTTCATAAGCTTTCGCCGCCGCTCGAAGCGATGTAACAGGATAAATCACCATGCGAAACCCCATATCTTCGAATTCATCAGCGCGATAATACGGTGTTTTCCCAAACTCGGTCATATTCGCGAGGAGCGGAACGGAGATGCGCTCGGCAAACTGGCGGAATTCGTCCTCCGCCTGAAGCGCTTCGGGGAAAATCGCGTCCGCTCCAGCCTCAATATAAGCCTCTGACCGTTTCATCGCGGCATCAAGCCCTTCCTGCGCCCTGGCATCGGTACGGGCAACAACGACAAGAGAGGGCGCCGCTTGTTTGATCGCTTTTATTTTTTGTGTCATTTCCTTTATTGGAACGAGCTGTTTGCCATTTAAATGCCCGCATTTTTTCGGGAGCTGCTGGTCTTCTATTTGAACGGCGGCTACCCTGGCTTCATGCATCTCACGGGCAGTTCGGGCGGCATGTAACACACCGCCAAATCCCGTATCGATATCAACAAGCAGAGGCAGGTCAGCTGCACGCACAAGATCTTTGGCCCGGTCAGCCATCTCTGTCGACGTGTTGATCCCTAAATCAGGAAGCCCCCTGCTGGCTGTATATGCCGCACCAGACAAATAAATAGCAGAAAAACCGGCCTCTTTCGCAAGCAAGGCGGCCATCCCGTCATGGGCGCCGGGAATTTGCAGAATGTCCGGCGCTGACATCAGCTTGCGGAAACGCCCGGCAAGCTCTTCTTGTGACGATTGCTTATTGACGATCCACGACATGACGCAAGTCCTCCTTCTTTTACATGCAGAACATATCTACGAATTCATTTACACGCATCGTTTGTAATGTCTCATAGCTGGCACAGCGCTCATAAATGTGTTTGTGCTGTTTATCAGCAAAATGGGTTTTCAGATTGGCAGAAAACTTTTCCAGCAGCTTCGGCACTGCCTCGTCTCTTCGAAAACGGTGGCCAAGCGGAAATTCACATTCCACCATTTCCGTGCTCGTTCCGTCTTTAAAATGAACTTGGACGGCATTTGAAATGGAACGCTTGTCGGCTTTCAAGTAATCCTCGGTATATGTTTTATTTTCAGTTACTTCCATTTTATTACGAAGTTTATCTATTCTCGGATCACTCGCTGTTTCAGCCTCGTAATGCTGTGCGGTGATATTACCAAACAGCAAACCGATCGCTGTGATATATTGGAGGCAGTGATCACGGTCTGCCGGATTGTGAAGCGGTCCTTTTTTATCAATGATTCGGATAGCGGATTCGTGCGTTCTGATCACAATACGGTCAACCTCATCGATCCGGCCCTTTACCTGCGGGTGAAGAATGACGGCGCACTCGGCCGCTGTCTGAGCGTGAAATTCCGCAGGATATGACACTTTAAATAACACATTTTCCATGACATATGCATCGAGCGGGCGGGCGAGTTTGATCTCCTGCTTATTGAATAAAACGTCTTGGAACCCCCACCCCGGAGCGCTCAACGCTGTGGGATAACCCATTTCCCCTTTTAACGCCATCAGCGCCAAATGAACACCTCTGCTCGTTGCATCTCCTGCCGCCCATGATTTGCGCGAGCCGGTATTCGGAAAATGCCGGTATGTCCTCAAAGCTGCGTTATCAATCCATGCATTCGAAAGCGCATTTTTGATTTCTTCTCTTCCGCCGCCCAAAAGCTTCGTTGCAACAGCTGCTGTCGCAACCTTAACGAACAGCACATGATCAAGGCCAACTCGGTTTAAGCTGTTTTCTAACGCGAGCACGCCTTGAATTTCGTGTGCTTTGATCATCATTTCAAGTACGTCGCGTACCGTTAAAGGCTCTTTTCCTTCAGAAAGCCTCACTCTCGATACATAATCAGCAGCGGCAAGGATTCCTCCCAGATTATCAGACGGATGCCCCCACTCCGCCGCCAGCCACGTATCGTTGTAATCGAGCCAGCGGATCATGCAGCCGATATTAAACGCTGCCCTTACCGGATCGAGAACATATGACGTTCCCGGCACTTTGCTTCCATTCGGGACAATTGTTCCGGGGACAATCGGGCCGAGCAGCTTTGTGCATTCAGGATACCGGAGCGCCAAAATCCCGCAGCCCAGCGTATCCAGCAACACATGCCCGGCTGTTGTAAACGCCTCAGAACTTGTAATCTCTTTCTCTAGCACATAGTCAGTGATTTCTTCAATGACATGATCCGTTTTCAGCATTCTACCAGTTCCTTTCATCATTTAAGATTTCGCCTGTTGGCGCGGGCCCAAATAGCTGACACGAGGGCGAAAGAGACGGTTATTGGCATGCTGTTCGATTACATGAGCGCATAAACCGGACGTTCTCGCGCTGAAAAAGACAGGCGTGTACAAAGGAATGGGTATGCCGAGCATCCAATACACCGGGGCAGCGTAGTAATCCAAATTCGGATAAAGCCCTTTTTCTTTCTCCATCAGCCGCTCGCCTGCTTCACACATCTCGTATAAGCGATGGTCACCGGCTTTATCACATAATTGCTGGAGCGCCTCTTTCATCATGAGCGCTCTCGGGTCCATTTTTTTCATATACACCCGGTGGCCGAACCCCATAATTTTTTCTTTTCTTTTTAGTTTTGTTTGCAGAAGCTGCTCAAAATCGGACGTTGTTTTCGCCTCCAAAAGCATATACATCACAGCTTCGTTTGCTCCTCCGTGAAGATTCCCTTTCAGGGAGGCGACAGCTCCTGTCAAAGCGCCATATAGATCTGACTGTGTAGATGCGATGACCCTTGCCGCAAAGGTTGAATTCGGCATCTCATGCTCACTGTACAGGACGAGCGACCGGTCAAAGATCCGTTCTTCCAGTGAGGAAGGCAATTTTCCTGTCATCATGTATAGAAAATTCGCACTGTAGGATAGGGTTTGAAGCGGAAGAATCGGCTCTTTCTTATTGATGATTCTGTAGCTGGCAGCAGTAAGGGCAGGCATTTTCCCGAGAAGCTGATAGGCGCGTTCTTTATTTGCAGAAGGAGACCGATCATCAATTTGCCGATCATAGCCGGCAAGTGCCGACAGGCCGGTACGCAGGCTATCCATCGGATGAGTGTGCTCAGGGAGCAGCTTAAGCAGACGGAGAATATCAGCCGGCAGACTTGATGCGCTGTTTATGCTTCTTTCCAGCGTTTCCATTTCACTTTCTTCCGGAAGCCTGCCCTCCAGCAATAAATGGGCAAGCTCCAGATAGCTTTTTGTTTTAGAAAGATCTATTAAATCATAGCCTCGTATCAAAATCTGGCTGGACTGCGTGTCAAGATAAGAAATATGCGTTTCTGCGGCAATCACACCGTCCAAACCCGGAGAATAATGCTGTTTCTCCTCCATATCCTCAACCTCCGTTTTGCGTTTTTTGTCAATCAGGTCCCGCCAAGCAGATGCTTGGAAATAATTAGTCTTTGAATCTCATTCGTCCCTTCATAGATTTGCGTCACCTTTGCGTCGCGCAGCAGCCGCTCAACCGGATAATCCTTCATATAGCCATATCCTCCGAAAATTTGGACTGCATCTAACGCCGCCTTCACCGCGGAATCAGAAGCAAATTGTTTAGCCATAGACGCTTCTTTTCCACAGGCCAAGCCGCGGTTATGAAGGTCTGCGGCGTGGTAAACCAGATGCCTTGCCGCCTCAGCCCTTGTCGCCATGTCAGCCAGCTTAAACGATATACCTTGATTGGCTGCGATAGGCCTGCCGAATTGCACCCGCTGCTTCGCATAGTCTACGGCATGGTCAAGAGCCGCCTCTGCAATTCCGAGCGCTTGCGCCGCAATGCCGATGCGGCCGACATTTAAATTCGCCATGGCAATGTGAAAGCCATCACCCTCTTTGCCAAGCAAATTTTCTTCAGGCACTTCTGCGTTATCAAACATCAATTCCGTAGTATTGGACCCATAAAGCCCCAGCTTTCTTTCTTTTTTTCCAATGGTAAAACCGGGTGTGTTTTTTTCAACAATGAAAGCCGAAATCCCGTGCCTGCCTTGATCTGGAGCTGTTAAAGCAAATGTGATATAGATATCGGCGGCTCCGCCGTTGGTAATGAATATTTTCGATCCGTTTAATAGGTATTTGCCGTTCTTTTTGATCGCCGTTGCGCGAAGGCTCCCGGCATCCGACCCCGAGTGAGGCTCCGTCAGCGCAAATGCGCCCAAATGGTCTCCTGAAGCAAGCTTCGGTATATATTTCATCTTCTGTTCTTCATTGCCGAAGTACAGAATCGGATTTGTGCCGACCGAGGTATGAACGGAAAGAATGACACCGACAGCCGCGCTGATTCTAGAAATCTCATGAATCGCCAAAATATAAGAAACAACATCCGCTCCGGCGCCGCCGTATCGTTCAGGAACCGGTATTCCCATCAGGCCGTATTCACCCATTTTTTTGATCAGCCGAAACGGAAATTCGTCCGTTTTCTCCATGATTTCCGCAGCGGGAGCAATTTCTTTTCGGGCAAAATCACGGACCATTTTTCGCATCATGACTTGCTCTTGGGTTACATGCAACTCGGCCACCCCCGGAAGGAATTGACTTTTAGGAAGTCCTCTCCTCATATTGATAAAAGCCGCGCCCGCTCTTTTTGCCAAGCCAGCCCGCTTTGACGTACTTGCGAAGCAGCGGGCAAGGACGGTACTTAGAATCGCCAAGGCCTGAGTGAAGAACTTCCATAATCGATAAACACGTATCCAGCCCGATAAAATCCGCTAATGTAAGCGGACCCATCGGATGGTTCATGCCCAGTTTCATCACCTCGTCTATCGCTTCCGGCTTCGCCACCCCCTCATACACGCAATAGATGGCTTCATTAATCATCGGAAGAAGCACGCGGTTGGAAACAAACCCCGGAAAATCATTGACTTCTACCGCTGTTTTCCCCATCTTTTCCGCTAATCCCTTAACATCTAAGGCCGTTTCTTCTGACGTAGCCAAGCCGCGAATCAATTCAACCAGCTTCATCACGGGGACGGGATTCATAAAATGCATGCCAATGACGCGGTCAGGCCGATTTGTCACAGCTGCGATTTCTGTAATAGGCAAGGAAGATGTATTGCTGGCCAAAATCGTATAAGGCAGGCAAATGCGATCAAGTTTTCTAAACATCTCAGTTTTAGCCGCGATATTTTCTGCGATAGCTTCAATCACAATGTCCGCATGCTTTGCCTCTTCAAGCGTTTGAGAGAGCGAAATGCGGCTGATAACATCCTTCACTTCCGCATCGGTCTTTCTTCCTTTCTCGGCATCACGGGTTAACTGTTTCTTCAGCCGCTTTAATCCCGCCTCCGCAGCCTCCGGATTCACATCATACATCCGCACATAAAAGCCCGCGCCGGCAGCTGTTTGAGCGATTCCGCTTCCCATTTGACCTGCGCCAGCTACCATGATTTGTTTGATTTCCATTCAAATCCCCTTTTTCATCATGTTTTAATGAACCTGCACTAAGACTGCATCTCCCTGAGCCGCTCCGCTGCAAATGGCGGCAACGCCCAGTCCCCCGCCCCGGCGCTTTAATTCATAAACAAGCGTCATGAGAATTCTTGCCCCGCTTGCGCCGATCGGGTGGCCGAGCGCAATCGCACCGCCGTTTACATTTACTTTTTCAAGATCGAAACCGACGATTTTTTCGCATGTCAAAACAACAGAAGCAAACGCTTCATTTACTTCAAACAAGTCAATGTCTTGGACGGTTAAACCGTTGTTTTTCAGCAGCTTGTTGATTGCAAACCCCGGTGCTGCCGCTAGTTCGCGCGCTTGCATCCCCATAGTAGAAAATCCAAGAATTGTAGCAAGAGGCCGTTTGCCAAGCTCAGCAGCTTTGTCATCAGACATCAGCACGAACGCGCCGGCTCCGTCATTGACCCCCGGAGCATTTCCGGCTGTGACGGAACCGTCACTTGTAAAAATCGGAGAAAGTGTCGCAAGCTGTTCCAGACTTGTGTCACGTCGAATCGCTTCATCCTTATCTGCCGTGTTGGATTTTCCTTTTCGTCCGATCCAGCTGACGGGAACAATTTCATCCTGAAACTTTCCTTCATCAGCTGCCTTAGCTGCCCGTACATGACTTCTTAGCGCCCATTCATCCTGCTCCCTGCGTGAAATTCCATATTCCTTGGCTGCCGTATTTCCGTGAACAGCCATATGCACCTCATCAAACGCGCACGTTAACCCGTCATAAACCATTAAGTCCCTAAGCTCACCATCTCCCATCCGCGCTCCCCAGCGCCCTGCGGGGACGGCATATGGAATATTGCTCATGCTTTCCATTCCCCCGGCAACAAGAATGTCCGCATCGTACGCCCGGATCATTTGATCACATAAGGTGACAGCGCGCAGTCCGGATGCGCAGACTTTATTCAGCGTTTCTGAAGGCACACTCCAAGGCATTCCAGCCAGACGGGCAGCTTGGCGGGAAGGTATCTGCCCTGAGCCGGCTTGGACAACCATGCCCATGACAGTTCCTTCCGCCTCATTTCCAGATACTCCGGCCCGATGTAACGCCTCCTTCATCGCAATGCCCCCAAGCTCAGCAGCTTTCACCTCTTTCAAAACTCCGCCGAATTTGCCAAATGGAGTTCTTGCAGCACTTACAATGACTGTTTTCCTCATGGTTTCACCTCATTCAGAAGATAGACAGCGCTTACAATTTCTAGTTGTCTTCTATGAATGTATGCTTTGAAACGGGCATGAATGAATGAAAAAAGAAGGCTGCGTCAAACAGCCTCCTTCTAACAACTATCATTTTTCAGCAATGCCGAAGCCTTTTCTGGAAAGTCTGTAAACATGCCGTCTGCTCCCGCTTCAATGAGACACTTCATATCTTCCGGACGATTGACTGTATACGGCCTTACCTTAATCGAACCGTTCCTCATTTTCTTCAGGACTTCATCTGTGACCCCTGGGCTGTTTAACTTCGGGTGATAGCCGGCAGCCGGAATTGATGTGATATACCGATCAGCCTGATAAAGCACATCTGAAGTCAATACCGCCCTTTCGATATGGGGAGCGAGCCGGGCACATAGCGCCAAGCTTTCATGATTAAACGTGGACAGAATGACCCTTTCCTCTAAATTAAACCGCTTCACTGCCTCCAGTACTTTTTCCTCCATACCCTCATAGCGAATCACGCTGTTTTTTAATTCAATGTTGAGGAGAAAATTCTTTTTTTCCGCCCAAGAGAGCACGTCTTCAAGCAGCGGCACTTTGGTATCACTGTACGTTTGGTCGTGGTTTGCGGCCGCATTCGCCGTTTTTATCACATCATACGCTGTATCCTTTACGAATCCTTTGAGCGATGTCGTCCGGTCGAGCCTTTCATCATGGATCACAACAATGCGTCCGTCTTTTGCCAGCTGTACATCAAACTCTAATCCGTCCGCTCCGGCTTCAATTCCTTTTTCAAATGCAAGCATTGTATTTTCGGGATATTGACCTGATGCCCCCCGATGGGCAAAAATCTTTGTCATCGTTTCACCTCAACCCTAAAGTTTTCTCCATTATACTGATTTTGGCGTTTCCACTCTAGGATTAAGGCTGTATCAATCTACTGATCATAATAAGAATCAATGCCGTTGACAATCGCATCCGCGGCCTTTTGCTGGTAATCTTTGTTTCCGAGCTTGTCCGCATCAGAGCTGTTTGTGATAAATCCAAGCTCCGCCAGAACACTCGGCATATGTGAATATGTAATAACGTAAAAGTCTGATTCTTTCACGCCTCTGTCTCTCGTCTGTAAGGATGAGACGAGCTGTGACTGAATATCGGCCGCCAGACGCCGGCTGTTTTCCGCTTCATAATCAGACTGAAAATACGTTTCTGTTCCCGACGCTGAAGCAACCCCTGAATTCACATGAATGCTGACAAAAAGATCGGCCTGATTGGCACTTGCCTTTGCCACTCTGTCCTCCAAGCTCAGAAAATGATCGTCAGACCGGGACGCAACAGGATTAGCCCCCTCCGCTTTCAGCTTGTCCGTCACATGCTCGGAAACGGCTAAATTAATATCCTTTTCAAAGAGACCGTTCCCGACCGCTCCGCTGTCTTCACCGCCGTGTCCGGCATCAATATATACTGTTTTCCCTTCTATCGGCTCTGCCGCCTGTGCACAAGGGGCGAGCGTCAAGGCCAATCCGCACAGAGCTAAGCTCCTCCATAACAATCTCAACTTTCTCCCTCCGGTCTTTTTAGGACGAGTTCTTCTGCAGCTGAATATCTTGCAGCTGTAAGGTTCCATTATCCTTTTTTATATATTTCACCAAGACATTTGTGTGATCTGGCAGTGATTCACATTCATCACGCTTATTTTTCGGAACTTGTATCATGGTTTCTTCTCCATTCAGAGAAACCGCAATCGTATGAGGATCAGCCGTGCCAATATATTTTCCCTCTTCGGTAAACCTCGGGGCTGAGTCCTCCGCACTTGCAATACTGCATCCTGAGAGAAGGAGCACAGTTAACAGCAAAAGAACCGTTTGTTTCACATGATCACCTCTTCCTGATGTTTGGCTTTTATCTTTGACCAGAATGGCAGATTTGTAAAGCCGGTGAGAAAGCCCGCACTGCGGTTCCACATTTTTCAAAGGGGCTATCCGACCTGATCATTTCCTGTTGTTAGAAAGAAAGCAATCGCATTTGTCTATGAGAATGGCTCTAATTGAGGCGCATATTAGAAAAAATTAACGGAAAGAAGCAACTTTTTATTCATTTTAAAAAATTTGAGGAATGATGTGAGCAAATCGTTTGACGGCTGAATCAGCCAGGCGTAACCTTTTAAAGGATATTTCCTTTACAGAAAGAAGTTACAGCCATGAAAAAATTCGTTCTGCTGCTCGCTGCAGCGGTCATCACTTGCACCATTGGCCACCAAATCAGCGGCGGCTACAAAGCTCCTGAAAAAGAGCGAAGAAAACATCACTCTGTACTCAAGATATTCAGCCGGTAAAGCAGATCAATTGCATTAATTTTTACATATAGGCTAGAATATGTGCGAATCCAAACGAAAGAAGATGATGAAATGAACCCTAAGTATAAACCGCTCTTTGAGCCGTTTACGTTTAAAAGCGGCGTTACAATCGACAATCGGATCACAGTAGCACCCATGACTCACTATGCTTCTAATGATGACGGCACGATATCTGAAGCAGAGCTTGACTACATCATCCCCCGCTCAAAAGAGATGGGAATGGTGATTACAGCCTGCGCAAATGTCACGCCGGACGGAAAAGCATTTCCCGGGCAGCCGGCCATCTATGATGATTCCAACATTCCAGGTTTAAAAAAATTAGCACAAGCCATTCAGGCACAAGGTGCTAAAGCCGTTGTGCAAATTCATCACGGCGGCACGGAATGCCCGCCTGAGCTCGTTCCACAACATGATGTTGTAGCACCAAGTGACGTGTTTGATAACGGCAAAAAAATTGCCCGCGCCTTAACAGAAGAAGAAACGGAAAACATTGTAAAGGCGTTTGGAGAAGCGACAAGACGTGCCATTGAAGCCGGCTTTGACGGTGTTGAAATTCACGGTGCAAACGGCTACTTGATTCAGCAGTTTTATTCTCCGAAAACCAATCAGCGTACAGACCGCTGGGGAGGAAGCGACGAAAAACGATTAGCCTTCCCGCTTGCTATTGTCGATGAAGTAAAAAAAGCCATTGAAGAACATGCGAAGGGTGCGTTCTTAGTCGGCTACCGCCTGTCTCCTGAAGAACCTGAGACACCAGGATTGACAATGACTGAAACCTTTACGCTTGTTGACGCTTTAGGGGAGAAAGAATTGGACTACCTTCATATCTCACTGATGGACGTGAACTCAAAAGCGCGCCGAGGTGCAGATCCAACTCGCACACGCATGGACTTATTGAATGAACGTGTCGGAAACAAAGTGCCGCTTATTGCCGTCGGTTCTATTCATTCAGCAGATGACGCACTGGCCGTGATCGAAAACGGCATTCCGCTAGTCGCGATGGGACGCGAAATTTTAGTTGATCCCGACTGGACTGTGAAAGTAAAAGAAGGCCGTGAAAAACAAATCGAAACAGTAATCAAAGGTACAGATAAAGAAAAATATCACTTGCCTGAACCGCTATGGCAAGCCATTGTGAATACGCCTGGCTGGGTGCCTTATAAAGACTAACGTGTTGAGACTGCCGAAACGGATTCGGCAGTCTTTATTTATAAAAAAGCCCCTTGTGATTAAGGGACTTTGTTCTCTAGTCAAACAGTTTGTGTAAAAATTTAAACGGCAGGAACAGCAGATAGCCTGCCGCTTCAGTAAGAAAATCTAGCAGAAGCCCGTCACGTTTTCTGGCTTTTTTCTTTTTCATCCGTACGTCTCCTTTGTTCATGTATGTTTCCTTACTTACGATTTTACAGGGAAAAGGTTTCAATTTGATTCTGATTGATTGGTTTTGATTCTCCAAGCAGCGAAAACACATGAAACCATGACTGTAAATGAGATAAAGTCGATCAAGATGCCTAGTATGCGTGATTCTGTCATGATGTTCGAATTGACGCAAAGCGCAAGAATAAATAGCGCAATCAACAATCCATACTTTTCAAACACATGCATCACTCCTTACGGAAATAGATCCTTCATATCATCACTATATAATAACAAATGTCCCTAAAACAAAACGCCTCCTATTTATCAGCGCGAACTAATAAATAAAAGACGTTTGATTTAATCATCGCTTAATATGTTCATGCTTAAGAAGCCTTATGTTCTAATCTCAGCTTATCCGCGACCATCGCAATGAACTCACTATTGGTCGGTTTAGCTTTTGTCATGCTGACGGTATAGCCGAACAACGAGGAAATGGAATCAATGTTTCCTCTGCTCCACGCCACTTCAATCGCATGGCGGATCGCTCTTTCTACACGGCTTGCGGTTGTGTTGAATTTTTTGGCGATGTCCGGATAGAGGACTTTTGTAATGCTGCCAAGCAATTCGATGTCATTGTATACCATTGAGATTGCTTCACGCAAATAGAGATAGCCTTTTATATGTGCCGGGACGCCGATTTCATGGATAATGCTTGTGATGCTCGCGTCGAGATTTTTCTTCTTTGGTACAGGCTGGCTGCTGCGTATAATGCTGCTTTGCGAGGATGGCGCACGATGCGTCACACTGCTGGCATTTCCGCTGACCTGGCGGATATGTCCGACAAGGTTTTCCATATCGAACGGCTTGAGAATAAAGTAGGACGCGCCTAAATCGACGGCTTTTTTCGTGACATCCTCTTGTCCAAAGGCTGTCAGCATAATGACATTCGGCTGTTTTTTCAGATCCGATTCCCTCAGCCGCTCTAAAACCGCAAGTCCGTCCAAATGCGGCATAATAATATCTAATACGAGCACATCGGGATCTTTTTCTTTAAACAGCGACAGGCACTCCTGTCCGTTATAAGCAACACCGATCACTTCCATGTCTTCCTGTCCTTCAATATATTCACTCAACAGGCTTACCAGCTCTCGATTATCGTCAGCAACACAAACTTTAATTTTCTCCACGTTTCTTCCTCCCCAAATGTAGTTAACAGGATTCACCCTTGCTACATGTTTACATTCGACAAAACCGCTATATACCCTCTAAAAAAATCATAATCACCAATATTAGTGGCATATCTTTGTTATTCTATGTTTTTCTCCGTTTTTCGACTAAAAATGAAATTTGACAAACAAGGAAACGTGAATTTGTCGAAAAATCTTCTTTTGTATATTTTACCGTATGTATTCTGAGAAGTGAAGAGGGATCAAAACAAAAAAACTGCCGGAAATTCCGGCAGTCAGCTTGCTTTTTCTTTTCCGTAAATATCGATTCCCGCTTCTGACAGCATCCATTCAATATGAACGCCGTAACCGCTTGTCGGGTCATTTACAAATACATGGGTGACAGCGCCGATCACTTTTCCATTTTGAATGATCGGGCTTCCGCTCATCCCCTGTACGATTCCGCCTGTTTCTTTCAACAGCCTTGGATCAGTTATTTTTAAGACCATCCCTTTTGTCGCAGGGAATTTTTGCGGCGTCGTGCTGACGATTTCAATATCAAATTTTTCTACCTTGTCATCATCAATGACCGTTAAAATTTCAGCCGGACCTTTTTTGACTTCAGTAGAAAACGCTACCGGCAATGCTTGATCTGAAATGTTGTTTTGAATCGGCTGATGCAGTGTGCCGAAAATGCCAAATGGGCTGTTTCTGTTAATATCCCCGATCGTTTTGCGTTCTGAGGAAAATCGCGCCAGTTTTTCTCCCGGATTTCCGCCTGTCCCTTTTTCAATGGATGTCACAGTGGATTTAACAATTTCTCCATTCTCCACTACGATTGGTTTCTTTGTGTCCATATCGGAAATCACATGGCCAAGTGCTCCGTATTTTTTTGTTTTTGGTTCATAAAAGGTCATGGTGCCGATGCCAGCGGCAGAATCCCTGATGTATAAACCAATTCTGTACTTGCCTTCAGCTTCATCTTTTTCCGGAATGAGCTTTGTTTTGATTTTCTGTTTATCACGTTTAATCAGCAAGTCTAACGATTCTCCAGTTTTACCGGCTTTCTGAATAAATGGGGCCACATCATTCATTTTTTCAATTTTCTGTCCATTCATCTCAATAATGATGTCGCCCGCTTCAATACCGGCCGTTTCTCCCGGAGATTTTTTGCCTTCACTTGTATTGATTTGATGAAATCCGACGACAAGAACACCGACGGAATGAAGTTTTACACCGATTGATTGTCCGCCAGGTATGACCTTTAAATCAGGAAGAACTTGCACTTTTGTTTTTTTAATTGGAAATCCGGCTAGATCATATACTAATTCTGACTCACCTGATTTTTTGCCTGTCACCTTGATTTCATGCGGGTCTTTCTTAACTGTAAACGCTTCTGACGATTCTTGTGCATGAGCGTCTACCGATAAACCCGTTTCAATCGCTTGTGTTTGGGTTTCAAATACTCTCATTTGCGTTGGAATCAGTAAATACTCTTTTAGCGGTTTGCATAAACCTACACTTAATAACGAAACAAGGAGAATTAAACCTACTGCTTTTCTGATGTTATCGGGCATTCACTACTTCACTCTCCTCGCTCCTATCCCACACCTTCTTTATGTCTTGCTGCTACATCATTTAATTTTGCCTTCTGACGGCTTATTTATAACTGTCATATAAAGAAAAACATTGGATATACTGATGAACGAATGGATGTCGGCGAAAAAAATAAGCTGCGCTTCCCGCGCAGCTTATCCCGTTGTTTTGACTTGATCCGCTTGTTTTAAAAGTTCTTTCGCATGGCGTTTCGTTAAGTCTGTTACTTCGACTCCGGCAATCATACGCCCGATTTCCGCCACCTTTTCCTGCTTAGATAACGGCTTGACATGTGTCGTCGTTCTGCCGTCTTTTAATTCCTTCGCAATATAAAGATGCGTATCTGCCATGGCCGCCACCTGAGGCAAATGTGTAATACACAGCACTTGTGATCCTATTGACACTTTATGGATCTTCTCAGCGATTGCCTGTGCGACTCTGCCGCTCACACCGGTATCAACCTCATCGAAAATAATCGACGTCACATCCTGTTGAGAGGAAAAAATGCTTTTTATGGCAAGCATTACCCGTGACAGCTCTCCACCGGAAGCGACTTTCGAAAGGGATTTCAGCGGTTCGCCTGTATTGGTTGAAATTAAAAACTTCACCAGATCAATCCCTTGTTCAGACAGCTGAACAGGCTGGCCGTTTACAATCGGTGCCTCCTCATTGTGAGACGCTGTTCTGACCTTAAACTCCGTATCAAACGTTGATTTTTCCATGTACAGGCTTTTTAACTCCCGATGAATTTCATCAGCCAGCTTTTTTGACCACGCTTTCCGGATTTGCGAAACATTTGCCGCTTCCACTGCGACATCCTTGCCGACTGAGTCAAGCTCCTTTTTCAAGCTTTGAAGATGGCTGTCCCTGTTTTCAATTTGGTCAATCTCTTCTTCAATCTTTGAAGCGTATTCCAAAATGTCCTCAACAGTTGCACCGTATTTTCGTTTCAGCTGTTTCATTTCATTGAGACGCGTCTCAATATAGTTCAGGCGTTCCGGATCATATTCAAGCTCATCCAGCATATTTCTCATCTGAAATGTAGCGTCTTCCAAAAGATAGTATGAGTTCGAAACACTTTCAGACAGTTTTTTCAGCGGTTCATTAATATCAGATATATCTTCAAGCTGCGCAGATGCCATTCCGACCCAGTCCAGTCCGCCCTGCTCGCTGCGCAGCGCGTTATATGCATTTTGCAGCGATTCATAGATCTTCTCAAAATTTGAAATTTGCTGGCGTTCTTCTTGGAGCTGTTCGTCTTCGTTAAGCTCTAGCTTGGCAGATTCAATTTCTTCCAGCTGAAATTGAATAAGATCCAGACGATGGGCCATCTCCTGTTCGCTTTCAGAAAGCTGCTTTAGCTTTTTAAGCAGCTTCACATACCGCTGGTACCCTTCTTGGTACGCTTGGAGTGCGCTTTCCACTTCGGCTCCGGCAAACTTGTCCAAAAGCTGGAGATGATTTTCGTCTTCCATTAGAAGCTGGTTATCGTGCTGCCCGTGAATATCTAATAAAAGCCTGCCGATCTCTCTTAGCGAGGCAATCGTGACAAGCTTGCCATTAACACGGCAGACGCTTTTTCCACTCGTGCTGATATCTCTTCTCATGACGATCATTTCGTCTGAAACGTCGATTCCCTGCTCAGCGCACACACCAAAAACGGGATGGCCGCTGTCCAATAGAAACAGCCCTTCAAGCTCGGCTTTTGCTTCTCCATATCTGACAAATTCAGATGATCCGCGGCCGCCGACTAAAAGAGAAATAGCGTCTATGATGATCGATTTGCCGGCTCCGGTTTCTCCTGTTAATACCGTAAGCCCTCGTTCAAAAGAAACCGTCAGTTCCTCAATAATGGCAAAGTTTTTAATCGATAGTTCAGCTAACAAACAGCATTACACCTCTTATCTTTGTTAGATTTCTGTTACAGCAGCTCAAGCAGCCTGTTTTTTACGCCGTCTGTATCTTCAGGAGTCCGGCAAATAATTAATATCGTGTCATCTCCGCAAATGGTCCCCATAATTTCATCCCAGTCCAAGTTGTCCATCAGCGCCCCGATTGCCTGGGCGTTGCCCGGCATCGTTTTCAGCACAATCATATGGCTTGCTGAGTCTATTTTCACAAAGGCGTCCATCAATGCCCGCTTCAGCTTGGACAGCGGATTGAAACGCTGGTCTGCCGGAAGACTGTATTTGTATGAGCCGTTATTCGTAGGCACTTTTACAAGGTGAAGTTCTTTAATATCACGTGAAACCGTGGCTTGTGTTACTTTGTAACCATCCTGCTTCAGCATGTCGACCAATTCATCCTGCGTTTCGATTTCATTGCTTGTAATGATCTCTCTGATTTTAATATGCCTCTGGCCTTTGTTCATGTAAGCACCTCTATTTCAGCTTATCTGTTCTTTTATGTTATATGATTCTCTGCAAATTGTACATGAATGCAGAAAAAAGGAATAATAGCGCCCTATTATTCCGGTACATCTGCTTTTTTTTCTTTTAACGTCTTATGTGCCTCTTCTACAATGCGGATGATCTCTTCTTCCGGCAGCTCCTGTCCTTCCTGTCCTTCTCCCGGCCAATGCAAATGAAGGAGAAATTCGATATTTCCGTCTCCTCCCGTGATCGGAGAAAATGACAGGCCTTGGCAGATATAGCCTTCAGCCGCAGAAAAACTGATCATTCGCTTGAGAACGTCAGCATGCACTTTAGGGTCTCTCACAATCCCTTTTTTGCCGACTGATTCCCGCCCCGCTTCAAACTGCGGCTTCACAAGAGCCATGCAGTCGCTGTCCGGTACAAGCAATGTTTTAAGGACAGGCAGGATGAGCCGCAGTGAAATAAAGGATACATCAATTGTGGCAAACTCCGGCATGCCCTTTGTAAAGTCTGCCGGTGTTGCATAGCGGAAGTTCGTCCGTTCCATTACGACGACTCGTTCATCCTGTCTGAGCTTCCACGCAAGCTGATTGTAGCCTACATCCACCGCGTATGACTGTTTCGCTCCGTTTTGCAGAGCGCAGTCCGTAAAACCGCCGGTGGAGGATCCAATATCAATCATGATTTTGTCCTTAACAGAGACGGGAAACTCCTTCAGCGCTTTTTCAAGCTTTAAACCGCCTCTGCTCACATATTTCAGCGGGTTTCCTTTAACCGTTAAAGGAAGGTCGCGGTCAATTTTTTCTCCAGGCTTGTCCAAGCGGTTTTCGTTTGAATAGACGATCCCCGCCATAATGGCTCTCTTGGCTTTTTCCCGCGTTTCGGCCAGCCCTCTTTCTACTAGTAATACATCTAATCGTTCTTTCTTTGACGTCATGATCCAATTCCTTTGTGTGTCTTCGGCGGCATCATTAATCTAATGCGGTTTGCCGTCTGCTGTTTTGTCAATCCAATTTCTTCAAGTAGCGCCGTTACATTTCCGTGTTCGATAAACCGATCCGGAATACCCATTCTATCGATTGGTGTATGATATTCACCTTGATCATGAGCGAATTCTAAAATCGAGCTTCCGAAACCGCCTTCTAAGACCGCTTCTTCAATCGTTAAAATCGGCAAGCCTTCTTTTAGAATATCCTTCATCATCTTTTCATCAATCGGCTTAATAAAACGCGCATTTACAACGCGCACTGAGAGCCCTTCTTTTTGCAGCTCTTCAGCTGCTTCAAGCGCCATTTCGATTGTTGTTCCAAATGTTAAGATGACGGCATCGTTCCCCGGGCGCAGCACTTCCCACGTCCCAAGCGGAATCGTTTTCAGCTGTTCATCCATTTTTACTCCGAGTCCGTTTCCGCGCGGAAAACGCATTGCAATCGGGCCTTCATCATAGCTGAGTGCAGTATGAACCATATGCTGTCCTTCATTTTCATCTTTCGGCATCATTAAGACCATGTTTGGAATGTGGCGCATAAACGCAATATCAAACACGCCTTGATGTGTCTCTCCGTCCGCGCCTACGAGTCCTGCACGGTCAATTCCAATAAACACATTGGCGTTTTGGCGGCAGATGTCGTGAAGCACTTGGTCATATGCCCTTTGCAGGAAGGTTGAATAAATCGCCAAAAACGGCTTCATTCCTTGCATTGCCATAGCCGCTGCCATCGTTGCGGCATGCTGTTCTGCGATTCCTACGTCGAACATACGGTCAGGGAATTCCTTTGCAAAGCCTTCAAGCTTTGAGCCGACAGGCATAGCCGGCGTAATCGCTACAATCCGTCCGTCCTCGCGTGCCATCCGCTGCACAGTGCCGCTGACAAGGCCGCTCCATGATGGAGCTGCGGCTTTCGGCTTTACAAAGTCACCGGTGTTAATTTTATAAGGTCCGGTCCCGTGCCATGTACCGATCGTATCGGTTTCAGCCGGTTTGTAGCCCTTCCCTTTTTTCGTGATGACATGCAGGAGAACAGGGCCTTTCGTTTTTTTGGCGTATTGAAGATTTTCAATCAGCTCATGATAAGAATGTCCGTCCACCGGGCCTAAATACGTAAAACCAAGCTCCTCAAAAAACATTCCGGAGACGAGCATGTATTTCAGGCTGTCTTTGACACGTTCCGCCGTGGCGGCAAGTTTGCCCCCAACTGCCGGAATCTTTTTAAACAAGTATTCGAGCTCATCTTTAACCCACTGGTATTTCCCGGCGGTGCGCAGCCGACCGAGCATTGAATGAATGGCGCCCACATTCGGCGCAATACTCATTTCATTATCATTTAGGATGACAATCATGTCTTTTTTCTCGTCGCCGATGTGATTTAGGGCTTCAAGCGCCATTCCGCCGGTCAGCGCGCCGTCACCAATGATTGGAATAATAAATTCATCCGTTCCTTTAATATCACGGGCAGCTGCCATTCCCATCGCGCCGGACAAAGAAGTTGAGCTGTGCCCGGTTTCCCAAACATCATGCTCGCTTTCACTCCGTTTTGGAAATCCGCAAAGCCCTTTGTACTGGCGAAGCGTCGCAAATTCTTTTCCGCGTCCTGTCAGCAGCTTATGGACGTACGATTGATGGCCTACATCCCATAAAAATTTGTCTTTCGGGCTGTTAAATTCCTTATGCAGTGCAACAGTAAGCTCTACGACACCTAAGTTTGGACCGATGTGGCCGCCGGAAGCGGATAAAGTTGTAATTAAAAATTGACGGATTTCATCACTTAATTTTTCTAATTCATCAATGGACATGTTTTTTAAAAACGACGGGTCCTGTATTGATAAAAGATCCAAAGCGGATCAACTCACTTTCAGCATGAATTTCTAAATGATACATGTCTTCCGTATGCCGAGCCGGATAACGGCCAAATCTCAGACATAAAAAAAGACAAGCACGCTTTTCCTTATCATTTTTCATATAAACTGCTTACATTTTACCATATCTCGTGCAGCCGCTTCAAATTAGGATCGTTTTAGTGATCTCTTGCCGCAATTAAATCACAAAGTTCATATAAAAGGTCTTTTTGAAGAGAGAGTCCGCCGATCAGACACTTCGCCTCTTGTATGTGTACATTCAATTTATGTTTGGCCCCTTCAAGTGACAGAAGTGACGGGTAAGTCGATTTGTCGTTTGTTGTATCCGAGCCGACACGTTTGCCGATTTTCTCTTCACTGCCTTCTAAATCTAAAATATCGTCTCTGATTTGAAAACCGATCCCGATGTGGCTGCTGAAGGCACGCAGCGTTTCGATGTCTTTCTCAGGCGCATCCGCCAAAATAGCCCCGGCGATTACGCAAAAACCAAGGAGCTTGGCCGTTTTCCGTTCATGAATCGATTCGAGTTCTTCAAGCGTGACTTGGCGGTTTTCCGCTTCCATATCAGCTACTTGCCCCCCGACCATGCCTTCAGTGCCTGCCGCTGAAATCAGTTCATTCACAAGGCGAAGGCGCTTTTCCGCTGACACCTCGTTTGACACATGGGAGGTGATCAGCTTAAAGCTTTCCGTAAGAAGCCCGTCACCCGCTAAGACTGCTGTCGCTTCACCGAACACTTTATGGTTTGTCGGCTTCCCGCGGCGCAAATCGTCATCATCCATACAAGGAAGGTCATCATGTATTAACGAATACGTGTGAATCATTTCGACGGCACATCCGACCGGAATACCGTCTTTTTCACTTTTCCCATATGCGTTTAAAACGGCCAGTACAATGAGGGGACGCAGCCGCTTTCCGCCAGCCTCAAGGGAGTACAGCATGGATTTTTTTAATGAGTCCGGCATATCGAGCTTTTCTGTATAAACAGAAAGCTGTTTTTCAATCGTTTTTTTCCGTTCCGCCAGAAAGCTCGTTAAATTATTTGCCACCTTCGTCTTCCTCCTGAACACTGAAAGGTGCCAGTTCGCCGTCTTCTTTCAAAATGAAGTCCATTTGTTTTTCAACTTTTTGCAGCTTTTCGTGGCACATTTTTGAAAGAGCCATGCCTTCTTGGAAATAGTTAATCGCTTGCTCTAAAGGCACATCGCCCTCTTCAAGCTTTGACACAATGCTCTCAAGCCCTTTCATCGCCTCTTCAAATGTCATGTTTTCATTTTTTTTCACGTCTGTCATTTTTCTTCCCCTCTCTTTTCTAATACTTCACAGGTCAGCACGCCATCCTTCAGCTTGACCTCAAGCTGGTCATTCTCTTCTATCTGACTGACACTTTTAATGAGTTCATCTTCTTTATAAGCCAAGCTGTATCCTCTTTCCATCACTTGAAGAGGGCTTAACGCATTCAGCTTGCCAAGAACAGTTTGAAATTGGGAATGCAGCTGCTTCATTTGGATATTCATATTTTTTCTCAGCTGGTTTGTTTGTTCCTCGTATCGTGTTCTCGCTTGCTTTAGCTGTTCATGAGGATGAAGCGCCTCTAATCTGTACGTTTCACGCTCAAGCTGTCTGTTTTTCCGATCTAAAAGAGCGGTAAGCTGAGCCTGAAACTGCTGATAAGCAAGGTCAAACTGCTGCTCTTTTTGCGCATACAAACGCTTTGGAAAACGAAAGGCGTACGAGGACTGCAGCGTTTGAATCCGTTCTTTTTTCTGGCCAAGATGCTGCTGCATCGCTCTTGTCATTCTGACTTCCGCTGTTTTTGTCCGTTCGATTAAATCAGTGGTGTGCGGCACGGCAATTTCAGCTGCTCCTGTCGGCGTCGCGGCTCTGATATCAGCGACAAAATCACTGATCGTAAAGTCCGTCTCATGCCCGACAGCCGATATAATTGGAATGTTAGAAGCAAAGATCGCGCGTGCTACAATTTCTTCATTAAATGCCCACAGTTCTTCTATCGAACCGCCGCCTCTCCCGACAATTAATACATCGCACATTTCTTTTTCATTTGCCTCTTCTATGCGCCTAACGATCGATCTGCTCGCATTTTCGCCTTGTACGAGCGCTGGGAGAACAATGACTTTAACAAGGGGATATCTTCTTTTTAGAGTTGTAATGACGTCTCTGACAGCGGCACCCGTAGGAGATGTCACAACCCCGATTGTGGCTGGAAATGCGGGGATTTGTTTTTTGTAGCGGTCGTCAAATAAACCTTCTCCGGCAAGCTTCTTTTTTAGCTCTTCATACGCTAAATAAAGCGCTCCGACCCCGTCAGGCTGCATTTCTTTGGCATATAGTTGGTAGTTTCCGCTCGGTTCATATACAGAAATTCCCCCTCTGACCAGCACCTTCATGCCGTTTTCAGGTTTAAAAGGCAGACGCTCACTCTGTCTCGCGAACATCACCGACTGCATTCTGGCGTTTTCGTCTTTCAATGTGAAATAAATATGGCCTCTTGTGTGTATTTTGACATTCGATAATTCGCCTTTAATCCAAATATTTTCAAGGTGAGGATCCACATCGAATTTTCGTTTTATATACTTTGTCAGCGCTGAGACAGTAACATACGCTGTTTCGCCCATGTCTCAAACTCCTCTCATAAGCATTCCTGCACCATAACTAAAGAAAACCCGCCCTGGCTTTAGGAGCCTGAAGAAGCGGGTATCGTGCTCATATTCACGGCGGGCAAAACGCCCGCCTGTGAATATCTCCAATTATCTATGATAACGTACGTTTCGCAGATTTAACAGTATTATGCGCAAGCATCGTGATGGTCATCGGACCTACTCCGCCCGGAACCGGCGTGATAAAAGAGGCTTTTTCCTTTGCCCCTTCAAATTCAACGTCTCCGCAAAGCTTTCCGCTTTCCAGACGGTTAACACCAACGTCAATAACAACAGCGCCCTCTTTGATCTGGTCTGCACTGATGAAATTGGCTCTGCCGACTGCCACCACCAGGATGTCCGCTTTTTTGGTATGCTCTGTCATATTTTCTGTTCTTGAATGACAGTAAGTAACCGTCGCGTTTTCATTTAATAAAAGCTGGCCGACAGGTTTGCCGACAATATTGCTTCGGCCGACTACAACAACCTCTTTACCGGAAAGGTCGATATTGGTTTTCTTCAAAAGCTCAACAATTCCGTGAGGCGTACAAGGAAGAAACGTATCTTCGCCAAGCAGCATTTTCCCTACGTTTAACGGATGAAAACCGTCTACATCTTTATCAGGAGAGATACGTTCGATCACCGCTTTTTCAGAAATATGGTCTGGAAGCGGAAGCTGAACGAGAATGCCGTGAAACTCAGGGTCTTGATTGTACTGATCGATAATGGAAAGCAGTTCAGCTTCTGTGAGGCTGCTGTCAAATTGATCGAGCTTGAAATTCATTCCCATTGTTTCAGCCGCTTTTTTCTTTCCTCGCACGTAAGAGTGAGAAGCAGGATCATCTCCAATCAAAATAACCGCCAGCCCGGGAGTGACGCCTTGCTTTTTAAGCTCTTCTACCTCTTTTGCCAATTGTTCGCGTTTTTCTCTAGCCGTTTCTTTTCCGTCGATGATTGTTGCAGTCATTTTCTTTCCTCCTATGATTGTTCAATATCAGATTTAATGTTAGAAAGAACCCCGTTTACAAACTTTGTCGCTTTGTCATCACCAAACCGTTTTGCCAGCTCAATCGCTTCGTTCATAGAGACATTGACCGGAATGTCTTCGGCATATGCCATTTCGTATGCTGCCAAACGCAAAATCGCGCGGTCAACATTGGCAATCCGATCGAGCTTCCAATTCACCAGATGCTTGGAGATCATTTCATCCAGCTGGACTTGGTGTTCCAATACCCCGTGTACAAGCTGTTCAAAGAAAGGATCTGTTTTTTCTTCATCCAGTGCGTGTTCTATGGCTTCATCCACTGCGATGTCACTGACGTCAATTTGAAATAGTGCCTGCAAAGCTTTTTCTCTTGCTGTTCTTCTTTTCATTTTCTTTCTCCTTTGATCCTCTTTATCCGCTTGTCGTTAAGCCACAAAGAGATCATAACATATTTTTTTCGTATCCGCATATTGAAATCAAGGTTTTTTTACCCTATTACCGAATATTTTCACAAACCTTAATATGATCATTCGGATTTCACGATCATGAAGAAACTCGGCTGGCTAGAGCCGGCTTTCTTCATGCTTTGAAATAAAGGGTAACGTGTAAAAAAACCAAAGGGCCGCCCTCCCCTTGGTTTCGTGTTAAGCCATTTACATTTCTTCGTCGATTTGAACTTCCTGGGCTTTTGTGTCAAATTGAATGCCGACGATGTGTATATTGATCTCATTAATCGAAAGAGACGTCATATTTAATAAGGTTTGACGAATGTTTTCCTGAACGGACGCTGCAACTTTAGGAATCGAAACGCCGAATGTAACGACACAGTAAACATCGATCGTAATTCCGTCATCCGCCAGGTCGACTTTGACACCTTTGCCATGATTCACTTTACCGAAGCGCTCGACGACGCCTGTCGCAAAGTTTCCTCGCATTTCGGCAACACCGTCAACTTCAGAAGCTGCTATGCCGGCAATGACTTCAATGACTTCCGGTGCAATCTCAACCTTACCTAAATGCGTATCTTCTTGATCCATTTTAAGCAAGCTGTTGTCTTTCATTCAATTCACCTCCGTAAAAATTATGAGCCCATTACATCATATGTTTCTAAAAATTTCGTATTAAACTCTCCGCTCACAAATGTTTCGTGTTCAAGCAGTTTTAAGTGGAACGGGATTGTTGTCTCAATGCCTTCGATGACGAATTCGCTCAATGCGCGCTTCATACGGGCAATCGCTTCATCTCTCGTTTTTCCGTATGTGATCACTTTTGCAATCATGCTGTCATAGTACGGAGGGATGGAATAGCCCGGATACGCAGCAGAATCGACACGGACACCAAGACCGCCAGGAGGCAGGTACATTTTAATTTCGCCAGGTGACGGCATGAAATTTTTACTTGGGTTTTCCGCGTTGATACGGCATTCGATGGACCAGCCTTCAAATTCAACATCTTCTTGCTTCAGGCTCAGTTCCATTCCTGATGCCACTTTGATTTGTTCTTTAATCAGGTCAGTTCCCGTCACCATTTCCGTGACTGGGTGCTCTACTTGGATTCTCGTGTTCATTTCCATGAAGTAATAGCGCTGTTCTTTGTAGTCATATATAAATTCAACTGTTCCAGCACCTGTATAGCCAACCGCTTTTGCAGCCTTTACCGCTGCATCTCCCATCTGCTCCCTGATTTCTGAGTCAAGGGCAGGAGATGGTGATTCTTCCAAAAGCTTTTGCAGGCGTCTTTGGATCGAGCAGTCGCGTTCCCCCAAATGGATGGTATTTCCGTAGTTATCGGCAAGCACTTGGATCTCAACATGGCGAAAATCTTCTATGTATTTTTCGATGTATACACCTGGATTTCCGAATGCTGTTGCAGCTTCCTGCTGTGTAATCTTAATGCCATTAATCAGTTCCTCTTCGGTGCGGGCAACCCTGATCCCTTTTCCGCCTCCGCCTGCGGTGGCTTTTATAATTACAGGATACCCAATTTCATTAGCAAGCGAAACCGCTTCTTCCACATTTTCTATAATTCCTTGTGAACCAGGTACGATCGGCACGCCGGCCTGTTTCATCGTTTCCCGCGCAACGTCTTTAGTTCCCATTTTTGAAATGGCGTCAGCGCTCGGGCCGACAAACGTGACGTTAACTTCTTCACATAATTCAGCGAAATCAGCATTTTCAGCTAAAAATCCATATCCCGGATGAATAGCGTCCGTGCCAGTCAGCTTCGCAACACTCACAATATTTGTAACGTTTAAATAGCTGTCTTTTGATGCTTTCGGCCCGATACAAAAAGCTTCATCGGCCATTTGAACATGAAGGGCATCTTTATCAGCTTCTGAATAAACAGCGACAGTCTCAATTCCGAGCTCTCTGCAGGCTCTGATGATTCTGACAGCAATTTCTCCTCGGTTGGCGATCAATAGCTTTTTAATCATGTTAAGTCTCCTTACTCTGCTTTTACAAGAAATAGAGGTTGTCCGTATTCGACCAGCTGGCCGTTTTCTACTAATACTTCAACGATTTCGCCTTTTACTTCCGCTTCGATTTCGTTGAAAAGCTTCATCGCTTCTACTATGCAGACAACTGTATTTTCATTTACTTTTGAACCAGCTGTTACATACGGGCCAGCTTCTGGAGATGAAGATGCATAAAATGTTCCTACCATTGGTGAAGTGATTTTATGCAGATTCTCATCTTGCTTCGGTGCTTCTTGGGCAGGTGCTGCTTGCTGCGCTTGCGGCTGAACTGCCTGCGGAGCCTGTACTTGTACAGGTGCTGCCGGTGCCTGCTGCATGACTTGAACAGTGCCTGCTTCATGTTTTTTCAGTTTTAAGGATACACCTTCATTTTCATATACGAATTCGTCAATTGTAGACTCGTCAATTGCTTTAATCAGCTCGTGGATTTCTTTCATATTTAACATTCAATCGCACTCCTATGTATGAAATTTCTTTTTTATAGGTTACTACTAAAAGTACATACTATGTTTATCTTACAGGAGCGGACTTTTAAATTCAACTTGAATATGATCGCAATGCTAAAAGCCCGCTTATTAAGCGGGCGTGTTTTTTCTCTTTCTTACTTGGATGGCTCAAATGTGACAGCGACGTCTTTCATTGTTTTGATTTCTTTTGCCACAAGATCTATAATGGCTGTCGCCTTCGATTTGGAATGTTTGTCTGCTTTGACTGTAATGTTGATTTTATCTCCTTCAGCATTGACGAGCGCGTCTTCGTAGCCTTGTGTTTTAATAAGGGTTTCCAGCTGTTTTTCTGTTCCTTCCACTTCACTGAGAGCCGTCATTTTATCATATGCTTTGCTCTTTTCCTTTGCTGTTGCATCATCGCTTGACACAATGGCGTTCAGCTCTTCTCTTTCTTTGCTTCTGGCATCTTCTAAATCAAGACGGTAGGTCGTAAACAAATCATCATCGGCTGTTTCTGTTACAACAGTTCCTTTTTCACTGGCTTCAGCGGATGTTTCCTTGTCTGCTGATGAATCTTTCGTGCCCTTTGTTCCATCTTCTTTTTCTGATTCACTTTCTGTACCGCTTTTTTCCTTTGTGTCTTGCTTCGCAGGCGCTTTTTCAGTTGCGACCTCTCCTGAGTCGGACGCGCTTTTTTCACTTTTCATTTGCACGGCATTTTTGCTTTCCGGCGACATAATATAGTAGACGCTTAACACCACGACAAGACTGAGCATTGTTAATAGCCAAACGGTTTGTTTTTTGAGCATTTATGAATCCTCCTTTATTTTTTTAGGGGCAACCGCAACCCGGTGGCTTGGAACATCCAGGACCCGTGTCACCGCTTCAATAATGGTTTGTTTTATTTGAACGTTGTCCACTCCTTGAGCAACAACGAGTACACCGCGTATATCAGGCTTTTTCGTTTGGACGACGACGGGTGTTTCTTTATCGCCGTTTTTAATCATGACGATTTCTTCTTCTGATGTCTGGTCAGTAACGCTTCTTGTTCCGCCTTCTTTGTCTGTTTCTTCAGTGGTTGTATTTTTGTTTGATTTGTTTTTTTCGTATACTTTCAGCGACGTTGCGTCAACATTCACGACAACCGAAACATCTTCCACACCTATGATTGTTTCAAGAATTTCTTTCAGCTGATTTTCGTATTCTTTTTCATAATCATCGATCGAGTCCTTAGGTTTATCAGATTTAGAGGCTTTAAACACTTCGGCTGTTTTCTCTTTGCTGTCCGCTGAAACTTGTGATGATACTGCCGTTGTCATTTTGGCGTTTTCTGTTTTCTCAGGTGAAGAAAACAGCTGGCTGACAAGCATAAAGGAAACTCCGAGAACAAAAACGAACAGAAAGTAATGATATTTGGTCAGCTTCGGCTTTTCACCGTCCTTCGTTTGCCCCGGGAGAAACTGCTTTTTCAATACATTCCATAAGCCGTTTTTATTCATTGCCGACACTCTCCCCGCCTTCCATATGAACCGTAATTTTCTCACTTCCGATTTCCCAAATGTCCGCAAGCTGCGTTTGTATCTGTTTGGCTTCTTTTTGTTCTGCTGCTTCTTTCGTTACGTATGCGTGATCTGTATCAATGTTGACCGGCGCGACCGTTTGGACCGTTTTTTCAGAAGACGGGGCCATATACACGCTGATTGTTTTAATATCCTCTTCTGAATCTACCTTTTCTCCTGACGTGAGTTTGATGCGGCCTACTTTATATTCATCATGACTGAATCTCTCCTCCGCTTTCTTTTTTAATTGGACAGCCATTTCTTCTAAAATATATGCGCGCTGGGAAGCTTGTATTTCTATTTTTTTTGAATCGACTTGATTTTTTATATCGGCAGACTCTGACTGCCCGTTTTTTGTGAGGTATTCAAAGATGACTTCGGGGTCTGTATTGAAAAGCTTAAAAATCGGAGTAAGCATGACGACAATCAAGAGCAGGCTGACTACCATTTTTGCGTACTTTTGCATGCTGGAGCTCGGCAGCAGCATATCAATCACAATAGCAAATAGGATAAACAACACGATGGTGGTAAGCCATTCAGTTAAAAAACTCATTCGCCAGCCTCCTTTATTTCATCATCATCGTGAGGTTTCCGGCTGTGATTATGACGGTAAGGCTTAAGAAAAACATGAGAGACACAATGGCGAGAGCCGCAAAAATATAAATGACGCTTTTGCTGATGACGTCAAGACAGGTAATGACGGGCCCGCCTCCAAGCGGCTGAAGAATAGCGGCTGCCAGCTTATAAATAAAAGCGAGGGAAAGCACTTTGATTGCCGGAAAGGCCGCAATACAGATCAAAATCGCTACACCGAGAATTCCTACTGTGTTTTTCAGCAATAAGGAGGCGCTGATCACTGTATCAGTCGCATCTGTAAACATTCGGCCAAGCACAGGAATAAAGTTCCCGGTTATAAATTTAGCCGTCCTAAGGGTAATGCCGTCTGTCACTGCTGCTGAAGCCCCTTGAACAGAGATGACGCCGAGAAAGATGGTGAGAAAGACGGCTAATGCTCCGATGGCGATATTTCTGAGCAGGTTGGCCAGCTGCGTTACTTTGTACTGCTCAGTCATTGTGCTGACGATGCTCAGAATCGCCGATAAGAAAATCAGCGGCATGACGATATTCTGAATTAAAAGACCGCTTGTGTTCATCAGAAAGAGGATAACAGGATGAAAGAAGGCAGCAGATACAGCTCCGCCTGAGGATGCCAAAAGCGCCAAGAGGAGCGGAATGAGCGCCAGTATAAAGCTGGTCATCGTCTGAATGGCTTCTGTCGCATAATTGATTGCCACATGAAAGCTGTTCAGTGCAAGGATAATCAGCACCATATACACAATTGAGTAGGCGACTTTGCTGACGGTGCTTTGCTGAAACGCATTTTGCAGAAGCTGCAGGATGACGCAAAATATCGTGAGCAAAATCAATGTGCCCAGCAGCTTTCCGTTTGCAAGCACTTCATGAAATAAATAAGAAAAAAGAGCTTTCAGCCATTCTTGCGGTGAAAATGATTTATCGCCATTGATAAACTCCATTAAGCTGCCTTTTTGGCTTTCCGGCAGCAGCCCGCCGTACTCTGTCATAATGTCATTCCAAAATTCACCGATCTTGTCTGTTTCAAGCGAGGCCGCTGTCCTTTCCGCTAATTGCTCAGCCGTTTCAGCATGCTCTTCCGTTTGTTCGGCGCCCCCTGCTGCTTGTACAATGTCTGGACGGCCTGCTATGATCAGCACAGCCAAAAGCAAAGCCCAATAAAAACGCTTCAATCTACCGCCTCCTTTCGGTTATGACATGGAAGGTATAAGTCCGAGAATCGTTTCGATAATAACGGTTAAAATAGGAACAGCCATAACGAGAATTAAAATTTTCCCCGCCAATTCTATTTTCGAGGCGATGGCCCCTTGACCGGCATCCTTGGTGAGCTGAGCCCCGAATTCAGCAATATAGGCAATTCCGATAATCTTTAAAATGGTTTCAACATAGACCATGTTGACGTTTGCATTAATTGCGATTTTTTCTATCATTCGAATAATGTCATAGATTTGGTCTACCAAATAAAGAAAAATGGCACAGCCGGCAAACACGACGATTAAAAACGCAAAGGTCGGCTTTTGTTCTTTTACAATCAAAGAAAGGAAGGTGGCGATCAGCCCTAAACCTACAATTTGAACAATGTCAATCTGCAAGCCCCCCTATCCTTGGAATAAAAACACAGCTTTTATCTTTTTAAAAAGATCATCTACGATCGTGGCGACCATAAATAAAATATAGATAAAACCTAACAGCGTCACCCATTGGGCGTATTCTTTTTTGCCCATCTGATCCAAAATCGTGTGCAAAAATGCGACCACGATTCCCACTCCGGCGATTTGAAATATGACATTCACGTCTACTCCCATTTTATTTTTGCTCCCCTCACGTTTACATCAATAGAAGAATGAGTAACAAGCCTGCTAAAAAGCCCAAACTTTTTATCATCTTTTCATTTTTCGCTTGCGCCTGCTCAGCATCCGCTTCCGAGGCTTCCAAATGTGTCAGCGCCAGCTTAATGTGCTTTTGCTGCGAGATTCGATCATGAATCCCGAGTGTCTCGCCAAACTGCTTCAGCACTTCATATTCATTTTTTTTCAGAGACAGGGTGTCCCACACCTTCTTTAAGCTTTGCTCCCACGCCGTTTTCGCGGAATCACTTCCCTTTTCAAGCTGATCACTGAACGTGATAAAAAGAGCCGAAACAGGCTGTGCCAGCTGCTTGGCAATCTGCTGTGAAGCGGTATGAAGCGGTGTATGGCCGTACATAATTTCAGCCTCGAGTGATTGGAGCGCCGCACGCAGCTGGCGGATTTGCCGCGGCCGTTCTGTATAAATCTTCGCCACCTCAAAACCTGTCCATGTTGTCGCCACCACAATGAATACAGCGCCCAGCAGCTTCAGCATGTCTTCACGCCCATCGTCCCAGACAGCACATTGCCGTCTTTGTCATAAATGCGGCTTATTGTGCCCGGCCCCTTCGATCGCGATAATTCCAAATAGCGGTCAAAGGCTCTTTCTTCCCACAAACGCTTCAATGAAGGCCGCTTCATCAGATCGGATATGCTCCAGCCATGCGCCGATACAATTACTGAAACACCTGCATGCAACGCCTCAAGAAGTGCATCTGTATCTTCCATACGCCCGATTTCATCGACAATGATCACCTCAGGGCTCATAGATCGAATCATCATCATCAGTCCCTCAGCCTTCGGACAGGCGTCTAATACGTCAACCCTCTGCCCAAATTGATGCTGCGGAATGCCGCGCAGGCACCCGGCAATTTCTGACCGTTCATCGATGATTCCTGTCTTTACGGGCGACATGCGGTTTTTACCGGTGCTTGAAAGTCTAGCCAGATCCCGGAGCAGTGTTGTTTTACCGGTTTGCGGCGGACCGATAACAAGTGTATTCAGCCAGCTGTCTTGATATAAGTATGGAAGCAGCGGCTCCGCAATCCCCAGCTTTTCTCGTGCAATTCGTATATTAAAAGATGTGATGTCACGGAGGCCTTTCACACCTCCGTTTTCCGTAATGACTCTGCCTGCCAGTCCTACTCTGTGGCCGCCTCTGATCGTGACATACCCTTTCTTCAGCTCTTCCTCGAGCGTATACATACTATAGTTGCTGAGACGGCTGAGGATCAGATGGGCATCCTCGACCGTGCCCGCGTAGGACAAAAAAACAGGTTGTCCTTTTCGAATCAATTCAACAGGGCGGTTGACCCGAATTCTGATTTCTTCGATTTCCAGCCATTGATGTTCCGGTATTTCAGAAAGGGCGTTTTTCATGGATTCAGGGAGAACCTCAGCGATTTCATTCAACAGAGCCTCCTCCTTTCTACCGATTGGCTTCTTTAAAATGTATGATGTGAGGCAGACTTTATGACAAGCCTCCCTTTATTTATGAACACCCGCCAAAATCAAAACAACTCCCGTAAAAATCAGGATCAGCTTTGCATACGACAGCTGCCCGGCAATTTGGTAGATTCCGACAGTCATGGTGATGATAAATATTAGCGGACCGACAATAGCGAGAATGCTGTTAACCACAACCGCCTTCCGGACATCATTTGTCACAAGCATGATAATCGCTGCCGTCAGCTCAATCATAGAGGATAAAACTCGCAATCCGGCCATTGTTAAAACAGTAGAATTAATATTTCCAAGTAAAAATTTCATAGCACTCTCCCAACCTCCCATTTTTTTATATGATATGCTCTAGCTTGCGGAAGTAGTCTTGTCATTTTCGTATAAAAGAAAGATTCTGTTTTTTGGCACAAAAAAAGCCTGCTCCCATTTGGGAACAGACTCTTTTTTTCTTTCTATGCTCTTGAAACGTAAGAACCGTCTGAAGTGTTGACAACAAGTGTGTCGCCTTCATTCACAAAGAACGGCACGTTGACAACAAGGCCGGTTTCCGTTTTCGCAGGTTTTGTACCGCCTGACGCTGTATCACCTTTAATGCCAGGTTCAGTTTCAACAACCTTCAGCTCAACTGTGTTCGGAAGTTCGATACCGAGCGTTTCATCTTGGTACATCATGATATGCACAGACATGTTTTCAAGCAGGTATTTTAATTCCTCTTCAATTTGAGCCGCGCCCAGTTCAAGCTGCTCATAAGAAGAAGTATCCATAAATACGTGCTGATCTCCGTTTGCATATAGGTATTGCATTGTTTTTGTTTCGATTTGCGCTTTCGCTACTTTTTCACCAGCGCGGAATGTTTTTTCCTGAATCGCCCCCGTGCGAAGGTTGCGAAGTTTAGAGCGGACAAACGCCGCGCCTTTACCAGGTTTTACGTGCTGGAAGTCAACGACGCGCCAAATGCCGCCGTCTACTTCGATCGTTAATCCTGTACGGAAATCGTTAACTGAAATCATGTTTAATGTCCTCCTATATTCCAATCACAAAATAATAAGTTCTTTTGGGGAATGGGTGATTGTCCGGTTGCCGTTTTCTGTAATGACGATGTCATCTTCTATGCGGACACCGCCTGTTTCTGGTATGTAAATGCCCGGCTCCACTGTGACCACCATGCCCGGTTCAAGGATAGCTGAAGATCTGACGGACAATCCCGGCGATTCATGAACTTCCATGCCGAGCCCGTGCCCGGTTGAATGGCCGAAATATTCACCGTAGCCTTTTGCAGCAATGTGCTCCCTTGTGAGGGCGTCAGCCTCTTTTCCTGTCATTCCCGGCTTAATATGTGCGACGCCGAGTGCCTGAGCATCAAATACGATCTGATAAATCTCCTTCAACTGATCACTGGGCTGACCGATAGCGACCGTACGGGTGATATCAGAACAATAACCTTTATAATAAGCGCCAAAATCAAGCGTAACAAGGTCTCCGCTCTCAATCAGTTTGTCACTGGCCACGCCGTGCGGAAGGCTTGACCGAAGGCCAGAAGCAACAATCATATCAAAAGAAGAGCTGTCAGCCCCCTGGCTTCTCATATAAAACTCCAGCTCATTGGCAACAGCGATTTCAGAAATGCCGGGTTTCATAAACGTCAAGATATGTCTGAAGGCATCATCTGCAATCTTCGCAGCTTCCTCTAATATCTTAATCTCTTCACTAGACTTAATCAAGCGCAACTTTTCTACGGATTCAGCCACAGGCACTAATTCAGCCTCACTGATAACCGCGCTGTATGAGGCGTATGTGCCGTATGTCATACTGTTTTGCTCAAAGCCGAGGCGCTTGATGCCGAACGCTTCAATCGTGTCGGCAGTAGTCTGAATCAAGCTGCCGCCATGCTCAATGATTTCAAAGCCCTTTACCTGAACCTTCGCCTGCTCTGTGTAACGAAAATCCGTAATAAACGCTGCCCTGTCACCTGATATAACAGCCAGACCCGCCGAACCTGTAAACCCTGTCATATAGCGTACATTCGTGCTGCTTGTAATCAGCATTCCGTCAATCCCCAGCTGTCCAAACAGGTTTCTTATTTTCTCTAGCTTCATCTTTATTCTCCCCCTTGCTGGCTTAATAAGTAGCGAACAGCAAGCTTGTAGCCTTCAGCTCCAAGACCGACAATCTGCCCTTTCGCAACCGGAGCAATGACCGACTGATGCCTGAATTCCTCCCTGGCGTATAAGTTTGATAAATGCACCTCAACCACAGGAAGACTGATGCTTGAAACGGCATCCCTGATCGCATAGCTGTAATGGCTCAGAGCGCCGGGGTTCAGAACAATCCCGCCGTATTGCTCCTCAGCTTCATGTATCGCATCTATCAAATCACCTTCGTGATTAGACTGGAAGAAAGTGAGCTGGATATGTAAGGCTTCAGCAAATTGAAAAAGATCTGTTTCTATATCGGTGAGTGTCTGGCGGCCGAATACCTCCGGCTCACGTTTCCCAAGCCGATTGACATTCGGCCCGTTCAAAATCAAAAAATGAGGCACATGAATCTCTCCTTTTCGCGAGGGTTTCTCATGTAAAAAATGTTCACTTCTCGTGAACATTTTATCATACTGGAAAAGGATAATACACTATTCTCTATGCGTTCCCAGCGCACGTGCCAGCTTTTCCGAATTCAGCTCATTGTATTCAAATGATATGGAATAACCGACAAACAGCCCGTAAAGCAAATAGATGCAAATGGTCGTAATAATTGTATCTGATTTCAGTTCGGTCACCGCGCGCACATCAGGAAAAATCGGATTAAAAACAAAAAACACAAGCAGCCAAAGCAGCAAGCCGTATAAAATACCAGGCCACATTGTTTTTAAGCGTTTTAATAAAAGAAAGTAAAGAAAAGCTGCGCCAATTGAAATAATTCCGATTAAAATGATGCTGATTACGGTTCCCAGTCCATGTTTTTTCCAATCTCCGAGCACAAATGGCTGCAAAATCATATTCGGGCTGATTTCAGAAAAATGAAACAAATATGCGATATAAGCAATGAAACTCCATAATACGCCTCCGCAAAAACCAGTTGCCGCTACCCTGCCGGCCATTGAAACAGGCGGTCCTTGCTTCTCATTCAATTCTTCATTTTGTTCTGTATCTTTTTCGCTTGTCATCATGGCACCTCCAGTTAAAGTGTGCCCAAAAAATGAAATGTCAATAAAAAAGCTCACACTTTTTGACAGCTGCGAGTAAAATTTGAAAATAACGGGTATAATGCATGTAGAAAAAGCAAGGCTATGGCAATTTTTCAGCCTGTCAATCTAGAGGTTTAGCGCTGTTTCCTGTACAATAGAGTGAAAGGAAATGGTTAGCAATCCTAAAGAAATAGGCAGGTTGATAATATGTCAAAACATAAAATTCCGCCCGCTTACGGCGGGCAGGCAGTTGTGGAAGGCGTTATGTTTGGCGGAAAGCATCATTACGTTACGGCTATTAGAAGAACGGATGGAAGCATTGACTTCTTTAAGCTTCCCCGCAAACACAATCCGAAACTGAACATCGTGAAAAAGATACCGTTTTTACGGGGGATCGCGGCCATTATTGAAGCGAGCGCAAACGGCACAAAGCATTTGAATTTTTCAAGCGAACGTTACGGGCTCGATCCATCTGAAGACGAGACACTTGAGCAGGAAGAAAAAAAATCCTCCGGGCTGTCTATGTATCTCAGCCTTACGGTAATCGGCGTCTTATCATTTTTGTTCAGTAAATTCGTATTTACATTGGTTCCGGTTTTCTTAGCTGAACTGACAAGGCCGATTTTTTCATCGGATACAGCGCAAATTGCGGTTGAAAGCCTGTTTAAGTTGATTTTGCTGCTCGGTTACATTTATTTTCTGTCCATGACACCGCTCATTAAAAGAGTGTTTCAATATCATGGAGCCGAACATAAAGTCATAAACTGTTATGAACAGAATTTGCCAATTACAGTGAAGAATGTTCAAAACCAATCACGGCTTCATTACCGATGCGGATCAAGCTTTATTTTATTTACGATTATTGTCGGCATGTTTGTCTATTTGCTTGTTCCGACAGATCCGCTTTGGCTGCGTGTTATAGATCGTGTTGCACTGATACCGGTCGTACTCGGCATTTCCTTTGAAGTTCTGCAGCTGACAAACAAAGTTCGTGATATTCCCGGACTGAAATTCCTTGGCTACCCGGGGCTCTGGCTTCAGCTGTTAACAACAAAAGAACCTAAGGATGATCAGGTTGAAGTTGCCATCGAAAGCTTTAACGAGCTTCTCAGACTCGAAGAAATATCTGAACAAAATCAGAAGCCTTCTCACAGCGTCATCTAGTATCCGTTGCCCTGCTATTACTTTCGGAGGTGGACAGTTATGAATCATCGTGTACAACCTATTATTGCTGTATTAATTGCGCTGGGAGCATTCGGTTTCCTCTATGTGCTGGTAACCAATCCCGGAGAAATGGCAAAAATGGCGGTAACCGTCATTGTGGCAGGCATCATTATTTATTTTATTGTGAAATATGTAATGAATCGAAATGCGGGCAGCGAAGGAGCGGCCTTCAAAAAAGCGGCGAAACAATCGCGGCGCCGAATGAAAGAACAAAAAGCAAAGCACCGCGCCGGACATAAGGGGCGTGCCAGCCACCTGCGAAGCGTTCCGAGCGCCAGCAAGCCTAAGCCGATGATTCTCAAGAAAAAAAGCCAGACTCAACTGACTGTTATAGAAGGGAAAAAAAACAAAAAGAAAAACAGAGCGCTTTTTTAATAGGTCCACTGTTTTAAAAACTGCTCTGTCCGTCTTTTACCTAGCTCAATCAGGGCTAGTTTTTTTTGTTGTGTTAAATGAAAATCGGTCGCCATTACGTCATCAACCGGCAGAAAAATGATGTTTTGTTCATAACGTGACGCAATATGCCTTGCGTCATGTGCATCCTTCATCGTTTCAAACAGAGCGCCAAACAGTTCGAAAGCGTTGCGGATATTTTTTTTCGGACGCTCTCTTTCCCGCGGCGCAAGCGTTACACCGATTACAGGGCGTTTTCTTTCCTTTGAAAACAGCCAGATTGGAAAATTGCTTAGCACGCCTCCGTCAACAACCGTGGCGGTGCCTGTGTCCGTTTTTAATTTTATCGGTTCAAAGAAATACGGAATGCTGCAGCTCATTCTTACCGCTCTGGCAACCGGAAACATATCGGGGTTTAACCCGTAACGGACCAAATCATCCGGCAAAACAATCATGGTGCCGTTTGTCAGATCAGAAGCGATAAGGCGCAGAGACCCTTTCTGCAAATCGCCAAATACCCTTATGCCTTTCGCTCTTAGCAGATCAGCAATCCATTTTTCTATCGTGTCGCCTTTGTATAAGCCGAGACGCCAATAGATGGACACCCACTGGAGCATTTTTAAGGGGAGAAATGAGTATCGCTGGTCCAGCAATTTCTCTCCCTCCACTTCTTCAATCAAAGCGTGGATTTCCTTGCTGGTGTAACCTGACGCAATGAAAGCGGCGATAATTGCGCCCGCGCTTGTACCCGCAACCCTTTTAAAGCGGAAGCCTTTTTCCTCAAGCGCTTCATAAGCGCCGGCAAGCGCAATTCCTTTTACTCCTCCGCCGGAAAACACACCGTCAATATACATCTCATTCCCTCCCCCTCCATCCGATCGTTTACTATCATTTTAAGAAAACACGCGGAGAAATAGACCAACGAATGACCCGCGGCTCAGCGCATCAAAAAAGACGGCCTCCTTCGAGACCGCCTTTTTACTGATTATGATGTTCTGTTTTCTTTTGGATTGATTTCAGATCTTTTTTACGCGCATCATCTTCTTCAAAATATTGAACAAGATCCCCGATGCGATCAATGCTGTTCCAGCTTAAATGATGTTCGATTCCTTCGACATCGTTATATATTTTCTCTTCATCAACACCAATGATTCTTAAAAACTGCTCAAGCAATTCATGTCTGTATACCAGCCGCTTGCCTATTTTTTTCCCTTTAGACGTTAACACGAGACCGCGATATTTTTCATAAATTAAATATTCGTCTTTATCTAGTTTTTGAACCATTTTTGTTACAGAGGAGGGATGGACTGCCAATGCTTCCGCGATATCGGAAACCCGTGCATATCCTTTTTCTTCAATCAGCATATAAATCTGTTCAATATAATCTTCCATACTTGGTGTTGTCATCGAAACCCTCCCAAAAAGCACCTTAACTTTATAAACCATTACAAGTTTACACTAATGACCTTGAAAAAACAAGGATGCCCGGCAGGCCAAAAGCCCTGTTTACCGCTTATAATTCCATTCATCTGAAGCGTATTTTGTTTCTGCCAAGTGATGAACAAAATCAAGCTCCTCCTGAGTTAGTTCGTACGGCTCCAAATGAATGTTAAGGCCTGTTTCAAATCCTTCTTTAAAGGCTTCACGGGCCTCATCCATCGTCACCCGCTTTTCAGTGAGTTCATTAATGGCAACCGCTTTATTTTTGAAATTGCGCTGCATTCGTTCTCTGACTCTTTCACTCGGATACAGGAACAGATCGAACAGCTTGTCCTCATCCAAATCAAGCAGTATGGAGCCGTGCTGAAGAATCACGCCTTTTTGTCTCGTTTGCGCGCTGCCCGCCACCTTGCGTCCCTCGACCACCAGCTCATACCACGAAGGCGCATCAAAACAAACGGATGACCGCGGATTTTTTAAGCTTTCTTTTTCTTTTTCGGTTCTCGGGATGGCAAAGTAAGCGTCCAGACCGAGATTTCTAAAGCCTTGAAGTATGCCTTCTGAAATAACCCGGTACGCCTCAGTGACAGTGGCCGGCATTTCGGGGTGCTCTTCCGAAACAATCACGCTGTATGTCAATTCCTGATCGTGCAGCACACCTCTCCCGCCGGTCGGGCGTCTGACGAATCCGAGATTATATTTATGTACTGCTTCAAAATTGATTTCCTTTTTAATATTTTGAAAATATCCTACAGAAAGTGTCGCCGGGTTCCAGCCGTAAAAACGGATAACCGGAGGAATTTTCTTTTCACTGTGCCAATATAAAAGCGCTTCATCAAGCGCCATATTGAATGCAGGACTTGCATTGCCTGAGTCTATAAACCGCCAAGTTTCTTTTTCCATTTTGAGACCTTCCTTACCGTTTTAATAGAATCAGTTTATCAAACTGCCGGGAAAATGAAAAATATTTTCGTTCCATTATGGATGACAATCGCGCCGTGCTTTACTATAATAGTATTTGTCGAAAACGGCTCTATGGCCTTGTTTTATGAAGCAAGGTTTTGATTTTATATGCTAAAGGAGTAGAATCACATTGTCTAATATGATCGTTTTGATTATTTTTGCTGCGTTTATCGTCTATATGATTGCTTCGTATGTTTATCAGCAGCGAATTATGAAAACACTTACCGAAGAAGAATTCCGCGCTGGTTACCGCAAAGCGCAGCTTATTGACGTTCGTGAACCAAATGAGTTTGAGGGCGGACATATTTTAGGCGCCCGCAACATTCCGCTTTCCCAGCTGAAACAGAGAAAAAACGAAATCCGTCCGGACAAGCCTGTCTACCTGTACTGCCAAAACAGTGTCCGCAGCGGACGCGCGGCACAAACCCTGCGCAAAAATGGCTGCACTGAGATTTACAACTTAAAAGGCGGCTTTAAAAAATGGGGCGGAAAGATTAAAGCGAAGAACTAAGGAAAACAGCTGTCTGATATACAGACAGCTGTTTTTTATTTTACCAGTTCGCCGTTTATATTTTTCTCGTATCTAAGAACAGGCTGTCTCGCCGCTTTTGTTTCATCCATTCTTTTCACGATTGTGGTATGCGGTGCCTCCTGTACAAGCTCCGGGGTTTCCTCTGCTTCTTTCGCAATTTGGATCATAGCATCGATAAACGCATCCAGTGTTTCCTTTGATTCCGTCTCCGTTGGCTCGATCATGATGCATTCTTCAACATTAAGCGGGAAATAAATCGTAGGCGGATGATAGCCGAAATCCAACAAGCGTTTTGCAATATCAAGCGTACGCACGCCCAGCTTTTTCTGCCGCTTCCCTGACAATACAAATTCATGTTTGCAATGACGGTCAAACGGAAGGTCGTAATAAGGCGCAAGCTTTCTCATCATATAGTTGGCGTTTAACACTGCGTTCTCTGTAACGGCTTTTAGCCCGTCAGGCCCCATGGAACGGATGTACGTATACGCTCTGACGTTAATGCCGAAGTTGCCGTAATACGGCTTCACACGGCCGATCGCATGAGGGCGGTCATAATCAAACGTAAAACGGCCTTCTTTTTTGATTAAAACTGGTTTTGGCAAATAAGGAATCAGCTCTTTTTTTACGCCGACAGGGCCTGAGCCGGGGCCTCCCCCGCCATGAGGGCCGGTGAATGTTTTATGCAAGTTGAGATGCACCACGTCAAACCCCATATCTCCCGGTCTCGCCTTGCTTAAAACCGCATTTAAATTAGCGCCGTCATAGTACAGCTTTCCACCCGCTTCGTGAACAATGTCCGCCATCTCGGTGATCTGTTCCTCAAATAAGCCGAGCGTGTTCGGATTCGTCAGCATAAGCGCCGCAGTTTCTTCATTCACAGCTCTTTTTAAATCCTCCAGATCAACAAGCCCATTTTCATTTGATTTCACCATAACCGTTTCAAAGCCTGCTACTGTCGCTGAAGCAGGATTCGTCCCGTGCGCGGAATCAGGAACAATGACCTTCGTCCGCTTGAAATCACCGCGCGCTTCATGATAAGCCCGGATCATCATCAGCCCCGTCCATTCGCCGTGCGCCCCGGCAGCGGGCTGAAGCGTGACCTCATCCATTCCCGTAATTTCCTCAAGGTGCTTGCTTAAATCATATAAAAGCTCTAAAGCGCCTTGCACCGTGTCCTCATCCTGAAGAGGATGAATCGCAGCAAATCCGGGAATGCGCGCGATTTTTTCATTTATTTTCGGATTGTATTTCATCGTGCAGGAACCGAGCGGGTAAAAACCGGAATCCACCCCGTGATTACGTTTGGACAGCGCTGTATAATGGCGCATGATATCCAGCTCGGACACCTCCGGGAGCTCTGCGTCCTCGTCACGAATATAGGTGTCTGACAAGAGGTCCTCCAATTCGATGTCCGGTACATCAAGCTCCGGCAGACTGTAGCCAATACGGCCTTCTCTGGAAAGCTCAAATATAAATGCCTGATCCTGATTACTCATGGCGATCCCCCAATTCCTGAATGAGTGCGTCAATTTCTTCTTTTGTTCTCAGCTCCGTTACAGCAATCAGCATATGACAGTCCAGCTCCCGATACGTCAGCCCAAGATCATATCCGCCGATGATGCCTTTGGCCAGCAAACGCCGATTCACAGCTTTCACGGAATCATCCAGTTTGATGACAAATTCATTAAACATCTGTCCATCAAACATAACGGTAAGGCCCGCTTTTTTTGCTTCTTGCTTTGCATAGCTGGCTTTTAGAAGATTTTGGCGGGCGATTTCTTTTACGCCGTTTTTCCCGAGAGCTGTCATGGCCACTGAAGCTGCCAGCGCATTTAGAGCTTGGTTCGAGCATATATTTGATGTCGCTTTTTCCCGGCGGATATGCTGCTCCCTGGCTTGCAGGGTAAGCACAAATCCTCTTTTTCCGTTTTCGTCTTCCGTTTGTCCGACGAGGCGTCCAGGCACCTTTCTCATTAATTTTTTGGTGACGGCAAAAAAGCCGCAATGCGGGCCGCCGTATGCTGAAGGAATACCGAAAGGCTGCGCATCGCCGACAACGATATCTGCCTGAAACTTGCCCGGCGGAGTGAGGAGGCCTAACGCAAGCGGGTTGGCTGATACAATAAACATGGATTTCCCTTGATGAGCGATAGGCTCAATATCTTTTAACGGCTCGACCCGCCCAAAAAAGTTCGGGTATTGAACGATCACTGCGGCTGTGTCCTCGCAAACGGTTTGGCGCAGAGCTTCAAGATCGGTAACGCCATCTGCAGCGGGAACCTCAACGACTTCAATATACTGGCCTTTCGCGTATGTTTTCAGTACTTCTCTCGATTCAGGGTGCACGGTTTTTGACACAACGATTTTTTTCTTTTTCGTGTGGCCTGAAGCAAGCATGGCCGCTTCCGCCAAGGCTGTTCCGCCATCATACATAGAGGAGTTGGCGATATCCATTCCTGTCAGTTCACAAATCATCGTTTGGAATTCGAAAATGGCCTGAAGCTCCCCTTGTGAAATTTCCGGCTGATAAGGCGTATATGCCGTATAAAACTCGGAGCGTGATATGACATGATCCACAATGACAGGCTGATAATGGTCATATACACCCGCTCCCAAGAAAGATGCGTATTGCAGGGTATCACAATTTTTTGAGGCCAGCTTTGTCAGTTCTTTTGTTAATTCCGTTTCTGATTTCGCTTTTTTGATTTGATACTCTTTTTTATATCTGACGTTTTCCGGTATATCAGCAAATAATTCATCGATGCCGCTTACGCCGATGGCCGCAAGCATTTCCTGTTTATCCTTTTCTGTTGCGGGCAAATAACGGTGCTTCATGTGTTGACTCCTCTCCCAAAGAAAAAATATTAGCGTTTATAAAATGGTGTTTTGACAACCTTTGCTTTCACTAATTTTTTACGAATCTCCACCTCTACAACTGTCCCGATTTCACTCGCTTGTGCAGCAACCAGGGCAAGGCCGACATTTTTCCCTAATGTCGGTGACTGTGTGCCGGTTGTTACCTTTCCGACGGACTTGCCATTTTGGAACACTTCATATCCGTGCCGCGGTATCCCTTTTTCAATCATTTCGAGACCGACAAGCTTTCGCTTCGCTCCGTTTTCTTTTTGTTCACTCAATACTGATTTACCAAAAAAGTCAGACTCCTTTTTGTGCTTTACAGCAAAGCCGATGCCTGCTTCAATCGGTGTAATATCCCGGGTCAGCTCCTGGCCATAAAGCGGGAGCTTCGCTTCAAACCGGAGTGTATCACGTGCGCCGAGTCCGCATGGAATCAGTCCGTGTGCCTCACCCGCATCAAGGATTTGTTTCCACAAATACACTGCATCGTGGGCACGGCAGTAAATTTCAAATCCATCCTCACCCGTATAGCCGGTGCGCGAAATGAGTGCTTTGCAGCCGCTGATATCAGCTTCATCTATAAATGCAAAGGGTTTTAAAGCAGACACATCTGAATCTGTCAGTTTTTTTAAAATCGCTTCTGCTTTCGGCCCTTGTACTGCCAAGAGTGCGATGTGTTCTGACTGATTGTCAATCTGCACATCACCTGCGGCATGTTCTTTCATCCAAGCCAGGTCTTTATCTATATTAGAAGCATTAATGACAAGCAGATAACAGTTCTCTTCTTTTTGATAGACAAGCAAATCATCGACGGTTCCGCCATCCGGATAACACATCGCCGTATATAGCGCACGGCCTGGCGTTAACGCGGAAACATCATTTGTCATCAGCCTTTGCAAAAAAGACAGACTGTCGTTTCCTGACACTTCGATTTCTCCCATATGGGATACGTCAAACAGCCCGGCCGCAGTTCGGACAGCCTCGTGTTCCTTTTTTATTGAAGAAAATTGAACAGGAAGCTCCCAGCCCCCGAAATCAATTGTTTTCCCCCCATATTCCTTATACAGCTCAAATAACGGCGTTCTTTTCGGCATCAAATTCCTCCCCTTTTTCAACGGCGCAGCTAAAAAAATATACAAAAAAGGACAGAGAAACACCTCATGTAAAATGAAGGTTCTCTGTCCTGGCACCTGAAAGTTTACTTTGCATACGCAAAGACGTCCCCTTTGGTGGCTCGCGCATTCGCACAAACACTCTCCAGAGTTGCGTCGAGCAAGAGTTCTTTTGCCTGAGAGATTCACTCCGCAGTTTGCTCCTTCGGCGCCTGTATCCCGAGGTTCTCGGTCAGGTCTCTCCCCTTGCTGTCATTCGCTCATATTTTCATGCTGTTATGGACATACTATAGCAATATCTTACATCAAATACATATTCATATCCTACCATCATCACTATATGCTGGGCAACAGCAATTTGGGCAGATTTTTCTTATATTGTTTATTTTAAGACTTGAAGAATAGGAAAGGCGGTTTCAAAGCAATGAACGCAGAAATGATCTACGATGCAAAATGGCCTGAAGAATTCGCTGAAAGACTGAAAAACGATGGCCCGTGGGCGAACTGGGAACTGTACAAGCTCTCTGCAGAAATCCAGAAAACATTAGCCATTCCTGAATTTGAAGGCTTACGGGCCCCTTTATATCTGCCTTCCTTTACGCCGCTCCCCCATCAGCTTGAGGTGGCGCAAAAGGTGGTTGAAAAAATGAATGGGAAAGCGATATTAGCAGATGAGGTGGGTCTCGGGAAAACGGTTGAAGCCGGTCTGATTCTAAAAGAATATATGATCCGCGGCTTAGCCAAAAAAATATTGATTCTTGTGCCCGCTTCCCTTGTCTCACAGTGGGTCAAAGAGCTTCAGGAAAAATTTTTGATCCCGGCTGTTGAACAAAAGAAAAGCTACGTGTGGGAGCAATGTGATATTGTCGTCTCATCAATCGACACCGCGAAGCGCTCGCCCCACCGTGAAATCGTCCTGTCAATCCCATATGATCTCGTCATTATTGATGAGGCGCACAAATTGAAAAATAGCAAAACGAAGAACTATGAATTTGTCCGGAATCTCGTAAAAAAATATTGCCTGCTTCTTACCGCGACGCCAATTCAAAACCGCATCGAAGAGATTTTCAATTTGGTGTCCTTATTAAAGCCGGGCCATTTAGGCAGTCAAAATCATTTTCAGGAAGAGTTCGCCAAAAAGAAATCCAGTTTAGAAGCGCATGAGCATTTAAAAGATCTTGTGAATAAAGTGATGATCCGCAACAGGCGGCATGACACCGGTCTGAATTGGAAACAGCGGCATGTTGAAACAGTGCCGATTGAATTTTCTCCATCAGAGCAGGCGCTTTACGATGAAATTTCAAGCCTGAAGGAAGGCATCAATAAGCCGGCCAGCATGTTCTCGATTATGACCTTGCAAAGAGAATGCTGTTCAAGCAGAGAAGCGGTGTATATGACACTGAAAAAAATGCTTGATCAAAAAGAGAAACAAGCACCCGCCATCGATGAGCACACCATTTCGGTTTTAATAGATCGCATCAATCAAGTGACACAAAACTCTAAAGCGCTGCAGGTCGTTGATCTGATCAAAAAGATAGACGATAAGGTCATCATTTTTACAGAATACCGGGCAACCCAGATTTATCTGCAATGGTTTCTTCAGCAGAACGGCATCAGTTCTGTGCCGTTCAGAGGCGGATTTAAACGCGGGAAAAAAGACTGGATGAAAGATCTTTTCCGCGGGAAAATTCAAGTCCTGATTGCAACTGAAGCAGGCGGCGAAGGGATCAACCTGCAATTTTGCAATCACATGATCAACTATGACCTGCCATGGAATCCGATGCGTCTTGAGCAGAGAATCGGAAGAATTCACAGGCTCGGGCAGGAGCGTGACGTGCACATTTACAACATGGCGACAAAACATACGGTGGAAGAGCATATTTTAAAGCTTTTATATGAAAAAATTCATTTGTTTGAAAAAGTGGTCGGCGAACTTGATGATATTTTAACGAAAATTCAAGTGAACAACTTTGAAGAGCACCTGCACGATATTTTGTACCATTCCGCAACAGAAGAAGAAATGAAAATAAAAATGGATAACTTAGCGTCATTTTTGTCTTATAAAAAACAGCAGCCTGCTGAAAAAAGAGGATCTTAGCCTGTAAGGAGGTTTTATTAGTGAGACAGCAAGAGGTTCACGAATTTCTGCTGCGTTTTTTTCAAGCAAACAGCTGCCAAATCGTTGATCAAGGTTCAGGCTATATGACAGTACAGCTTACAGTTGAAATGGACAAACAGATCATGAACCGCCCTTTCTACTGGCACTGGCGCGAGAAGACTGGCGGCGACCCGAATCCGATGAAAATCACTTTTATTACAGACAAAGAAACTGCTCCAAAAGACCTAGACGGCGAATTTATTTATTTTGGAGCGCCCCGTCTCTTTCAAATATTTAAAGCAGTTAAACAAAATGGGAGATTTACCAGAATGTATGAGAAAATTAAATCAGCCGGAGCCAAAGTCCCACTTCAGCCTTGGCTTGGTATAAATGTCACGATTTCATACCAGTCCGACATGAAAAAGGATAAGCTATTGTCACTAGGTCTTCACCTAGTCTCTGGAACTATAATTGAAGATTTTCACACCAAGCTGACACAGCTTTCGCTGACGTCTCAAATATGTGACTATTGCTTCACCATATCGCCTATGATTAAACCAGAAAGCGGCCTTAAACGGATGGAAAACTATATTGCAAAATCCGCCATGCAGGAGCCGCCAGACTGGGCAGAACAGGCGGTAAACAGGTGGAAAAACGATATGACATTGCTTGACAAGTTTTATGAGCATATAGAAGATAAACCAGAAGAGTATCATCTAGAAAAACAGGCGCTGAAAGCCTTGTATCAACCAAAGATATCAGTTGGAATTGAAAATGGCGGATTATTTTATCTGCAAAATAATATGTCAATCTAACTTTTTTTACCATTCGACATCGTTCTCGTTTTTTTTAAAAAAATGGGATTATAATAAAGGTATATTGGAAAAAAATTCTGGCAATTTCAATGGCAAATGACTTCCAGAGACCAATGAAGGCAGTACAAGAGTCATGGCCGGACTGGCTGAAATACATAAACAAGTATTTTAGGAGGAGAAACTGCATGAAAAATGCAAAACAAGAGCACTTCGAATTAGATCAAGAATGGGTTGAATTAATGATGAAAGCCAAAGAGGCGAATATCAGCCCTGAAGAAATACGAAAATATTTACTTTTAAACAAAAAGTCTGCTCATCCTGGTCCGGCAACCAGAAGTCATACCGTAAATCCTTTCTGAATGTGCTATAATATCACAAGGAAGGTGATGACATTGATTGGCCAGCGTATTAAACAATACCGTAAAGAAAAAGGCTACTCACTATCAGAACTAGCTGAAAAAGCTGGGGTAGCGAAGTCTTATTTAAGCTCAATAGAACGAAATCTACAAACGAACCCCTCCATTCAATTTCTCGAAAAAGTCTCCGCTGTTCTGGACGTCTCGGTTCATACTTTGCTCGATGAGAAACATGAAACCGAATACGATGGTCAATTAGATAGTGAATGGGAGAAATTGGTTCGCGATGCGATGACATCCGGGGTATCGAAAAAACAATTTCGTGAATTTTTAGATTATCAAAAATGGAGAAAATCCCAAAAAGAGGAGTAGTGCCTGAGCAGAGGCACTTACTCCTCTTTTGTCAATAAACACAGAGAAGGCCCGGTATATGATATACCGGGCCTTCTCTTTTTATTGCTGTTATTAATTTTTATCCTCACTATGCGCCTTTTCATTTTCTTTAATGTAACCGTCTTTATCAGTATGTTCCTTTTTGATTGTCAAACCATTCCATTGTGTCGCTTCAAACGCGAACTGAAGCTGGATGGCGTTGCCTTGGTATTTGTTTTGAACCATAAGTCCGTTTTCATCTTTAGTTTTATCATCTTTGAATTGGATTTCCATTTGAACCTTGTCGAAATCAGTTGGTGTTTTTGGCACACCATCATATTCAGGAGCTGTTTTACCGTCAATTGTTGCTACATTAACTTTACCGCTTGCATGTAAGAATTTAGGGTCAATTTGTTTCTTGATTTTTTCAGCGGCCGCTGTATCATTCTTAGCGGACATCAAATACAAGTCCTTGAGATTGGCATCATCTAAAATAATATTTTTCGGATATCCATTACCGCCCTCTTTTCCAACTGTCAATAAGGTCACTTCAAACTGGCTGAGAAAGTCTTCTGCAGATGTATTGCTGCCGCCGTTTGCTTTAAATTCACCGTAATTCAGTGCCATTAAAACCTCTTTGATCGCAAGTGAGCCGTTATTTTCAAATTGGAAGTCTTTCGTCAATTTGTCTCCCGGCTTCAGATTTGACAGGTTAACACTCGCTGAATTTTCTTTAGCAGATAAATCAAGCGTACCTGATGCAAAAGTAGCATCCGTTGATTTAATGTCGTTAAAGGCTGCCCACGTTCCTCCTCCAACTAAAGCCAATCCTAGTGCCGCAGAAGCAACTCCTAAACTTAATTTCTTTTTCATACCCATGGCAAACTCTCCTTTTATTGAATGATATTATATCGAAACCCGTTGCCAGGTTTACAACTGATGTTAAGTAGACATTGTGCTGTCCTTTGTATCTGTTTCTAAGGCTTTTGTCTTTCTTTCAATTTCTCTAATCGCGCTTGTGATCGTCACAAAAGCGTACACAAGCAGCATCACGCCGGGGACTATCAGTAAAACAGCAGTTCCGATCGGCTGACTGGCAAAATGAAGCATGTAGCCGGCATATGGAAGCTGAAAACCTGTATATTGCGCGCGGACATTTTCGTCTGATACGAGCGCTGAATCAGCTGCCGCGTTATTGTCCCCTTTTGTTTTAAATAACAAATGGTCTCCTTGCTTCGTCACGTCAACAATCCTGTGTGTGACCGCCGTATTTGCATCCTGCATAAATGTAATGACGTCACCTTTTTGGAGCTCTTTCACATCAGTGATTTCTTTGACCAATATTAAGGAACCTGTATTAAACTCCGGCTCCATCGAACCTGACAGAACTGATTTCAGCGTGTATCCAAATACTGCCGGCTCGCCCCCGGATGAACGTGTTGAAATCACGACTAGTGTCAGCACAATAATGAGAGTAAAGATGATCACGTAGAGAATATTACTGATCAGCTTCATTGCTTTTTTCATCCTCTTCCCCGCTTTCCTTCTGAACTGATTGAGTTTCTTTTTCTTCTGTTACTGCTTCTTGAGATGTATTCTCTTTATTTGATTTTTCTTGTATATCCTTTTGAGGTGTTTTCCTCTCCTTTTTAACGGCCGCCTTCGCTTCTTTTTTCGGGATTGTCGGTTTTTCATCACACTTTGCTAGCGTCATAGGCTCCGACCACTCAAAAGTACGCCCGTCTGCCGGATAGCCGGCCGGTTTATATACTTTAAATGCATAAATGCCGGTTTTCATTTTTTTCTTCGTCTCAATTTTATAAAGTGAATCGCCGATTTGATTGGAAACAAATCCTTTTTCGATCACATTCCCATCCTTTAATGGTTTGCGGGCATTTTTCAGCTTATGAAGCTCCCACTTCCACTTTGATTTTTTAAGTTTCTCGCCTGTATTTTTGAGCTCAGCAAATAAAGCGACAGGTGAGCATACAGTGCCTTTCGTATCCGTTTGATCTGATAAGCGCAAATCACTTTGATCCCAGCGTTTATCATAATGGCAGTTTTTATCTGTATGCTGAAAGTCCGTACACGTTTTTAACGAGACATCAAAAGTTTCAATATCATGAAAAGCAGCGCTTGTATCACCGTAAATTTGTAAGCTGATCGCGGCAGTCAGACTGAAAATGACTGAAAGCTGAAAAATAAGCAAAACTTTCAGTTTCGTCTTCGCCTGTTGCTGATTGCGGAACAATCGAAACATATCTTACCTCCTGTAAAACACTGTCACTTTATTTGACAATCGTTCTTTTTAAAGAACTACACAAATAGAGTATAATCAACGGTTAATCGATTGAAAAACACCAAAATCGACCATTTTGTTCGTTTAAAAGAATGTTTCCGCCATATTACAAAGTCTTACACAGTCTTGCTCATCTTTTTAAAATTTTTTTAAATTTCTTGGGATTATGATGCGAAAAAGTAAATGCATATCCATTGATAATTTGGTAATAATAAACAAAGAAAGGGTGACAGCATGATGATCAAACAATGTATGATTTGTCTTTCTCTTCTCGTTTTCGGCACCGCTGCCGCTCACGCAGAAGAAGCACCGCTTGTGACCGCCCGCCACATGTCCAAATGGGAAGAGCTTGCTGTAAAAGAAGCAAAAAAAAGGTACCCGCTCGCACAGGTACTGTTCAAACAAAAAGTATGGGACCGCAAAAGAAAAGATGAAGCCGTGAAGCAATATCATTTAACCCTGAGAGAAGGATCAAAGGAATTTGGCGTATTTGTGACAATTTCATTCGATCCCTATAGCCAAAAGGTCAATAAAATTGCCATATTAGAAGAATATCAATAAGGTCCTCCCTTTTCGAAGGACCTTATTCATTGTATTTGCGATTATTTTTTCCGCTTCATCCACAGCCTGAAACCATAGGGTAAAATACCGAACCAATGCTGTGAAGCGGGTGTTTTTGTTTCTTTCCGAACCTCTTTTCGTTCTTTTCGCTCATCTCTCGGAGTATCTATATATTTGACAAATTGCTGAGTCATATATTTGACATAATCATTCGTTTTCACGTGATCACCTCATCATTCAATTATTATGAAGTGTTGGCTCACTTGACTTTTTTTATACCCTTTTCTCTGCTTTATTCTGTCCAGCTCAGCAGTTTTTTCTGTTTTTGATCAAACACGACCTGTGCAGTTCTTTCTATTCCAGACTCCGTCCTTGCTTGTAAGCTGATTTCTTTTTGCTCTTTTATCGACGTATCGTGAATGCGATAAGAAACCTGCCCATATGCAAACTGCTGTGAACCCTTTTGTCCTTTCCTCTGCTCAAGAACATGCCGAATAGACAGAAGCGCGCCATTTTGAAGCAAATTCTCACCTGTGTAAAACTCTTTTGTTTCCTTTTCAAACAAGCAGCGTGAAACATATTGAGCAGCAGTAAAATTCACAATCAGCAGCACAAGCGCGGACACAAAAAGAACAGCTGGATAAATAAACCCTTTCGTGCGGTACATTTATCCTCCTCCTAAATATGGATAAACCGGAAAAGCGGTTTGATACACTTTTTCGTTCTCACTCTTCATTTTCAGAAAAACTACACCATTTTCAAAATTAGCCCTCATGTCTGTCATATGATCTAAAATCGGAACATGCCCTTTGCCATCTACCCTTTTTCTTATCATTGAATGATAGGTTTCAAAACGGATGTCTTGCCCGGAAAGATTGGTGCAGATCAGTACGCTCCCATGCTCGGCAGTCTTAACTGCTTGTGACTGCTTGCACTCATTCATCATCTGTTCAACCGAAATCATCCATTCTTGCTGTGTGAAACCGTCATGTTCCTGCTGACGTGACAAAAACAGCTGAAAGATCATAGCTAACGATCCTGATATGAGCAAAAAGACGGAAAGCGAAAATAATACATTAAGAAGCGTATAGCCAGTCTGTCCGCAGTATGCTGAGGCAAAATGGTTGTTCTTTATAAACTGCTGCTGAGATGCATGCGTTTCGATATTCCCCCTCCTCCTCCCACTTCAGCGCATAGCTAATATGGTTGTTTGTAACTGTTTTTGAAGCAGGTTCGTCCCCAGTCATCATATATTTGCTTATGCTTTCATTCATCATCTGGTAGCCGATTTCTCGTGATTCTGCCATATTTTCATCAGCTAATAATTTGTCCCACATGGGAATGACCGACAACAGCAGAAACAGCCATAGGCTTAACGCAGACATTGTTTCTATTGTTGAAAAACCATTATTTTCTCTCCACATTGACTCTCCCGCTCCCTAAATAAACTGTTATGTCATAGACAGCATGTCCTTTTATTCTTATTTTTCCGCCTGTATTCGGATGCCCTTTCTCATTAAATTCCAAGCGGTCTTTTAATGTCTGCGGTTCTATAGAAAGTCCCAATGCGTACGGCCGTTCAATTACCGTATCACCCATGACTAATTGATAATTGTTTCTCTGAAAGAGAATTTTTGTTCTTTGATGACTGGACATCGCAGTCTGCTGCGCAAGCATAATGTCATTTTTCAGCTGCCATGCCGTCTGGCGAACAGAAGTATTTCCATAAACAGGAGGAAGTGTGGTAAACACGGCAATCAGGAGGATAGAGGCGAGGCTTAACACAAGCAAGCTCTCTAAAAGGGTAAATCCCTTCTCCTCATTTAATTTAATGTTCAACCTTAACTTCTCCGCCACTGATGATAATTCGCTTCCCATTTGGACAAACTGCGTCCTTTTTCACATAACCCTCTGACTGCAAATCAGCTAGGCTCGGTGTTTGCCCTTCATGATCGAGCTCAAATGCGGTCATTTGTGCCTTAATCATGTTTTGCAGGCCTTCACAGCCTTTTTTCTGAATGGATTGATTATGTTTTGTAACGTTCGGTATCGTAATTAAAAGCAAGATCGAGATAATAAAGAGCACAATCAACATTTCAACAAGTGTAAATCCTTTTTCATTCATCAGCCTCTTCCTTTCACATTTGATTCATCATCTGATACATAGGCAAAAGCATAGATAAATACACAATTAAGATCATCGCTGCAACAAATCCATAAATCATAGGCTGAAGGATGCCTGTCCATTTTTGCGCTTTGTGCTCGAGCCGCTGCAATATGAACTGGCTGTATGTGAAAAGTTCCCGATCAAGGCGGCCGCTCAGCTGTCCGTGAGATATGACTTTTGAAAAATCAGTTTCATAAAAAGGACTTTCACAAATAGCATCTTCAATTGATTCACCAGCTTTCAGCCGTTCAATCACTTGTTCAGCCTCACAGCGGTAGAAAGGGAGGAACGTTTGGTGTTTAAATGCGTTAAGGCTGTCATAAATGGAGAGACCTGATTTTAAAAGGCTGCTTAGCTGTAAAGAAAAAAAGTAGCTGTTAAACAGCCTGACAAGACTTCCAATCAAAGGGATCCTGACACAAATAAGCATTTGCCGGTCAGGTGATTTTTTCTTAAATACAAGCCAATAATAAAGCCCGCTACCTGCAGCAAAAAGAGCCAGCAACATAATTACAAGATCAAAATGCTGAAAAAAAGCAAAAAGCATGTCAGTTGAACGTGAGGTTTCCATATTCATCGATTGATAAATACCGGAAAACTGAGGAATGATGACCGACTGTAGCATATAAAACATGACAGCTACAGTGAAAATAAGGAAAAGCGGATATCTCAGCACTCTTTTCAGCTGGTCCGCCTGTGCAATTTTTCGCTCCAGCAGCTCTCCGCTCTGGATCATAGAAGCAGGCAGTTCACCATGTGATTCTGCAAAATAACAAATACCCACGGCTTCCTTATGAAATGACAAACTCTTTAATACTTGATAAAACGGAGCCCCTTCCCTCAAACGTGTGACCGCGTCAGCCAAGTCATCAACCTGCCTTTTATTCATCTGGAGTTCCATCAGGCGCAATCCATCAAGAAGCGTATAACCGCCCGACGTCATTTCACCAAGTCGCTTTAATAACTGTGCTTGATCCTTTAGCGGCCAGGTTTTTCTAATCTGTTTCATGATAAACCCACCGGTCGTAGTTGTTTGTCGTCAAGTAGCCAAGCGCAATTCCTTTTCTGATAATTTGACGCAGCGTTTGATATTGGTAATTTGCATGATTTCCTTTTGCCTCCTGAATGCATTGCTGAAGATTTTTTCCGTAAAGGAGCTCATAAACGCTTGCTCTTCTGGTATTCCGTGACTGGCGGCAATACACCGATGAACAACCGTTTTCACAAAACGGGCAAGCCAAATCAACCAAACGCTGAGCAGCTATTGCAATGAGAGTCTGTTCGATTTCATTCATATTGATGCCGAATTCAAGCAGCCTGTAAATCGCACCCTTCGCATCTCTCGTATGAAGGCTCGTCAGCACCAGATGCCCCGTCATCGCTGCCCGCACAGCAATTTTCGCGGTTTCCGCGTCTCTGATTTCACCTAAAATAATCATATCCGGGTCATGGCGCAAAATAGCCTTCAGCCCCGCGGAATATGTCACACCGGCTTTTTCATTCACCTGCACTTGTAGAACATCCTCGTCCCGTGTCTCAACAGGGTCCTCCAGTGTGACAATATTTCGATTAAAGTGTTTTTTTGCATATTGAACGAGAGAATATAATGTGGTGGTCTTCCCTGAACCAGTCGGTCCGGTAAAAATGAGCATGCCATGGGAATGTTTTAAAAATGAGAGTAAGGTGGCTCCTGTCTTCGGAAATAATGACAGTCTATCTATCGAAGGGATATTGTATTGAGGCATCACTCTGATCACGAGGCTTTCTTCATTAATTGTGGGAAGCGTTGACATTCTTAAATGAACATTTCCCTCTTCAAGTTTTAACGTAAGCGAACCACTTTGCGGCTTTCGTCTTTCCCCTATATCCATCGCTGAGAGAAATTTAAAATGGGAAATCAGTCTTACACACTCTTCTTTTTTCATGTTTCTTTTTTTCAACAAAGCATGATCAACCCGAAAATGAATGATGGCGTCACGCTCCCTCGGCACAATGTGAATATCAGAAGCCTTTGTTATATATGCCTCTTCAATCAAGGTTCTGCTTATCTTTTCTATTGAATCCAATTTGATTCCCTCTCCTTTCAATGCGTATTGTAGAGAAAGAAGGAGCGGCAATCAAACTGGGAAAAAGTGATTTTCTGAAGGTGTTATATGATGAAAAATAAATTCCTGCTGGAAGAAAAGAGATTTTCAGCTGAATTACATCCTTGATATCATTGTTTTTCTCAATAAAAAACAGGCATGATGATCATCATGCCTGCTTCACTCCATCATTCATTATGCTGTTTTAGAAATTTCACTTAATGCTTCTCCGGCTTTTTGATCAGTATCTTTCTTAACGGAAAGATCGCCTAATGCAACAATACCTGCAATTCGTTCGTTTTCAAGAATCGGTAAACGGCGGATTTGGTGCTCTGCCATAAGCTGCCCCGCTTCTTCAGCAGACATATCAGGATGGCCGGATACGATGTCAGGGCTCATGATGTCACTTGCTTGTGCATCCATCTGATTTTCAGCTAAGCATCTCGTCACAATATCCCGGTCAGAAACAATCCCTTGAAGTGTCCCATTTTCACAGATTGGAATAGAACCGACATTGGAGTCTCTCATCTTTTTCGCTAGTTCCGTGATTGAAGCGGTTGGTTCACAGCATTCTACATTTTTCGTCATGATGTCTCTTATTTTCATTTCCATTCCTCCTTTACCGTGTTCTATTTATTCTTTATCCGCTGCACAAAAAATCAAACATTCTACAGCATCCGTTTCTTTCGAGATTTCTTTTTATCCTTCCGTTCCTGCAGCATATCTCCCGTCCAGCCTTTCTTCTTCAAATATAGGTAGATTAGGACCGTAGACGTGATAATCAATAAGAGAGAAAAGAGATATCCGTATTTCCAATTCAGCTCAGGCATCACTGAAAAGTTCATGCCCCAGAGGGCACCCAGTGCTGTAATCGGCGTAAAAAGCGTTGTGAAAATGGTCAGCGCTTTTACAATTTCGTTTCCCCTGTGAGAGGTAATGACTTCCTCTGAATGCAGCAGATTGTTAAGCTCCCCTTCAAATTCACTGATGTATGTAAACCCCCTGTCGATTTTCAGACGGGCTCGCTGATAGTCCTTATTCCCTTCATTTTGCGGCAAAAAGGTTTCTTTCAACGCCATTTCAATTTTTTTTGCGCTGAGGATTAAGTTTTTCCAGATCATCAGCTCATGGCGCAGAAGATGAACACGGTTTAAAATGCTTTTGCTATTGTCGTCTTTGATTTGCCATCTAAGCTTTCTCAGCTTTACTTCAAATTCATCAACACCGATTAGGTACGCATTCATTAACTCGCCGAGAAGAATCAAAAATCCCTCTATGGCATTGTCGGCTCGCTCCATTTGCTGAACAACTTGTTTTCCCTTAATCCCTTTCAAAATCGAAAAATCAAAGTTAATGGTAAAAAAATATTGTCTGGTAATATAAAAGTGAAAAACAGTATGGTCTTTTTCCTCACCAAGTCCCTGATCATATACAATCGAGCCAAATACCGCTTCATTATCCGTTTCAGTTGTATCTACGCGCAAAAAATTAATATGATGGTTATTTTCAAACCACTTTTCACATTGAGGCCAATGAGAAAAATGGATCAGATCTCTTGCCTTATTTCTTTCCTGAGGCCCCATTTGGTACCAAAACCAATCCTTTCCCGTATGTGCCTTCATATGTCAAGCTCCTCCAAACTTTTGTTCTTTTATTCTTTAATTGCCCAAGAAAGGCATCGCTAAACCAGTCAGCCGCTTTAACGCATGTTTTATGTCTATTTTCCGGTGGTATGGAATGTAGAAAGACATCGGAAAAGGGAGGTGCATGCCTTCCTTGGAGAAGGCAGTTGTTTTGGAATTTGTCAATTTACTAGCAGTCGCTATTCTCATTTTGTTAACAGGATTTTTTGTCGCCGTAGAATTTTCAATCGTAAAAGTGCGGCGATCCAGAATTGATCAGCTTGTTGCAAAAGGAAAGAAAGGCGCTAAAGCCGCAAAGCATGTCATCACTCACCTTGATGAATATTTATCAGCCTGCCAGCTGGGCATCACAGTCGCAGCTTTAGGACTGGGCTGGCTTGGGGAACCGACTGTGCAAACCCTGCTTCGGCCGCTTTTTCATAAAGCAGGCTTAAATGAGTCGCTTACCCACCTTCTGTCACTTGTTATCGCCTTTTTAGCGGTGACGTATTTAAATGTCGTCATCGGGGAGCTCGCGCCAAAGAGCTTCGCCATTCAAAAAGCAGAAACCATTACCTTGATGTTAGCCAAACCGCTTATTTGGTTTTATAAAATCATGTTTCCATTCATTTGGCTGCTGAACCACTCTGCCCGGTTGATTACAGGGGCGTTTGGACTGAAGCCGGCATCAGAGCATGAGCTGGCGTATACGGAGGAAGAGCTGCGGGTTCTTTTGGCTGAAAGCTATAAAAGCGGTGAAATCAGAAAAAGCGAATTGAAATATATGAATAATATCTTCACGTTTGATAAACGAATGGCAAAGGAAATCATGGTGCCGCGAAATGAAATGGTCAGTTTGTCACTTGATGAAGATTCCGTTCCTAATCTGCAGGAAACAGTGAAGCAAACAAAATATACACGGTACCCAGTGGTCAGAGAGGATAAAGATAACGTCATCGGCGTAATCAATATGAAAGAAGTGCTGTTTTCAATGCTGACGAAAGATTTTTCACTCGATAAACAGCAAATCGAACCTTTCATTCAGCCCGTTATCCATGTTATCGAAACGATTCCTATTTATAAATTACTGCTGAAAATGCAAAAGGAACGCACTCATATGGCCATCCTCATTGATGAATATGGCGGGACTTCCGGTTTGGTCACTGTCGAGGATATTGTCGAAGAAATTGTAGGAGAAATCCGCGATGAATTTGATGCGGATGAAGTCCCTCATATTCGCGAGCTCGGAAAGGATCACTATTTATTAAATGCAAAATTATTAATCAGCGATGTAAACAACCTGCTCGGAACAGATTTATCAGACGCAGAAGTGGATACCTTGGGCGGATGGTTTCTGACACAAAATATAGATGCTGAGCCTGAAAGTGTCATTAACTATGACGGCTACTCTTTTAAGGTAAAAGATATTGACAGCCATCACATTTTATTTATAGAAGTAAAAAAAGCTGAATAGCCTGTGAGAGGCTGTTCAGCTTTTTTATTTTTAGGATGAATATGGCAACGCCATCAACATTCTTCTATCTTAAATCCTCTATTAGCCAGAGCTTTAGCGAGGCTTTGCTCGGTTTTCACATTCGAAAAATCCAGGCCAAGCTTCACCACAGTTTGGGCAATTTCTGGCCTGATTCCTGAAATAATCGTCTCAATGCCGAGCAGCTTGGTGCTGTCAATCACTTTAAAAATTTGATAGGCCACCATTGTATCAACGATGGGTACGCCCGAAATATCTAAAAATAAATACGATAGCTTTAACGCTGAGCACTGTTGCAGCACCGATTCCAAAATCGTCCTCGCTCTGTACGTATCAATTTCACCGACAAGCGGAAGAATTCCTATTCCATCAGAAATCGGCATGATCGGTGCGCTCAATTCATTAATCATCTCTTTTTGCGCGTTTAATTGGATCATGGTGACCTGGTGATATTCTTCAGTAAACACCTCGATGATCTCATCAATGGTTTGGTTCAAGATCCGGCTCCACTCATATATATCCCGAATGCTGATTTCTTGAGGAGAAGCTTCGCTGAATTTCTGAATCCATTCAAACATGATCTGCCTGAAAGCGTTAAATTGGCCGACGCTTTCTGTTACAGTCACTTCATGAACGGCACGGTCTCTGGCGCATTGAAGAGACCATCGATTAAGCTCATCCTTTACGTCTTCTGCTTTCCTAAGGGATTTCGCCACGATGGTCACTAATGCTTCGTGCTGGTCTTTTAACTTTTGTTCTAATTTTTGCTGATCTTTAGCGGAATGCAGCCAGCTTCCTTTTGACGTGCAAGTTTCCAGCCATTGTTTGATAATATCTTTTTTGTGCTCTGTTACATGCTGATCAAGAGCTATCATCTTAATGAGCTACCTCCTGTTTTTTGAAAATATATGTTTCATATGTATAACGCGTCTGCCTCTACACATACTATGTTTACATTCAATGGGCTATAGCCAAGCGGTAAGGCAATGGACTTTGACTCCGTGATCGTTGGTTCGAATCCAGCTAGCCCAGTTTCTGAACAGGTGAAAAACCGAAGATAAGCTGATTCGTATAAATCAGCGGATCTTCGGTTTTTCATCATGCAGATTGATGGACCGTTTTCTTCTTCGATAACTTCAACAGTTCGCCCGGATTATAGCCAATCACCAGCTTTTTGCTGTCCACAAGAATCGGACGCCGCAAAAGCTTCGGCTTCTCGATTAAAAGCTCCAGCACCTCATTTACCGTCATCTCTTCGATGTTTAGATTTAAATTTTTGAAGGTCTGGCTTCTTGTCGCTAAAATTTCATCAATTCCTTCTGTCGTTAACGATAAAATGTACTTTAATTCCTCTACTGTCGGGGTTTCTCTGAATAAGTGCCGTTCGTTAAATTCAATTTGATGCGCTTTTAGCCAATGTTTTGTTTTTCGGCATGACGTGCAGCTTGGATATGAGTAAAAAATGATTTGTTCCATTCGTTTATTTCCTCCTCAGTTAACCATCTCTTTGTAGAATAACTACCCGCATCAATTTTCATTTAAACCATTTACAGAACTTTTTTTCGGATTATTTTTAAAAAATCACTCATATAATAGAAAACGCAATTAAAGGTTGAAATTCCATTTGTGTATTAATAATGAAAATGTTTACATTTCTAGGTGTGATCTATTATAATAACAGTCAGAGGGACTCTCGGGAGGGGATAAAAATGAATCGCATGTTCCGGGTGTTAGGATTTTGGACGGGAATTTTTGCAGTCATGTTTTATTTGGGTGATATGAAAGATGCTTCCCTTTTATTTTTTGGACAGACGATCTTATTCGTATTTCTATCGTATTTGAATTTAACTGAACGCATGTATATTTATATTTTTGGCGCTTATCTAACGATTTTCTTCGCCGGCTTTACATATTACTCGATTTTTATTATGACGCCCGGCGGCGGAGGCCATTAAATGCAAAAAGAGACAAACCTTATCGGTTTGTCTCTTTTTTACAATGAAAACCCATTTAAAAAAGGATTTTGATTCTGCTCTGTCTGCACGTCTGTTTCAGGGCCATGGCCGCTTAACACCAGCGTGTGCTCCGGCAGCGTAAGCAATTTTTCATGAATGGACGTCAGCAGCGTTTCTTGATCGCCGCCAATTAAATCTGTACGCCCGATGCCGCCTTGAAACAGGACATCTCCTGAGATCACCAAGTCTGCATCCTTCACGTAGTAGGAAACACTGCCTGGCGAATGTCCCGGCGTAAATAATGTTTCCAAATGAAACGGCCCGATATTCAGCTCACCGTCTCCTTCAATCAGATGATCTGCAGGCTTAGCTTTGACTTTTATCCCCCGCAGCATACCGGAGCCGTTTAAAGAGGCATCCGTAAGCCAATTTTTTTCATTCTGATGCAGGTAAACAGGGATATCCCATTTTTCTCTCACTTCGTCTAAAGCCCCAATATGGTCAAAATGGGCATGTGTAAGCAAAATGGCTAAAGGCGTGAGCCCTTTTTCTTTTATGTATTGATTGATTTTATTTCCTTCGCCGCCCGGATCAAAAATCAGGCATTGATCATCACTGATGAGAAAATACGCGTTCGCTTGAATCGGCCCTACTGGCATTCTTCTCCATTTCACTTTTATCCCCTCTTTCTTTTTTATCCTCCTATTATGAGGGTTTTTGAAAAAAGATTCAATCAATCGCAATGAAAACGCTATCGACAAACCTATAAAAAACAGGTAGAATAAAAATGGAAAGAATTGCAGGTTTTTCAATGTAAAAGGGGGCTGCGTAATGCTACTTGTCGTGATTTTCGGCCTTGTCGCTCTTTTCGCTTTATGGGGAGTCTTGCGTTCTGTTAAAAATAGAAATATACTTGGTTTTTTATTAGCTGGAGCCACCTTATTTGTCTTTGGCTGGTTTACCGTAATGACCGTGATAAACAGCGGCTATCCAACCGCACATTAAAACCTGTATCCGATCGGATACAGGTTTATTTTTATTGCTGCAAATGTTTATTGACACTTTCTATTTTGCTTTCAAGCGTCGTTTTTTTGTCACGTCTGTCATCAATGCGGATGTTTGTCGCCACTCTGTGTAGCCCTTTTTGAAACGGCGCTTCGTGAATGGCCTGAATGACAGTGAAAAGATCACTGAGTTCTCCCTCGATCAGCGTGTTCATCGGTGTCAGCTGATATTTGATTTTCCCTTCAGCTTTATACCCTTCTAAAATCTTTTGCACATCGGCCACATAAGCACTTACACTTGGTGTTTCCGTACCGATTGGGATAATGGTTACATCTGCGATAGCCATCGTTATTCCATCTCCTTTTGATCAATGATGAGCTGCTTCGTTTCATGTGATTTCAATAAAATGATCTGCTCAAAATGAAAGCCGTATAACGCATATTTCCCGTTCGGAGATATTTGAATCGGCTCCATTCTCGGCAAAGAGAAAAGATCTTTTGCCTTTCCCGTTGCCACATTCACAGTTGCGAGCTTATATGCATCGCCGCTTTCCTTAAACGTATAAAACAGGCCTTCTGCTTCATCATAGTCATACTCCATCGGGGCCAAACTTGTATATTTCGTTTGGAGCGGCCATTCCGCTTTAGCTGGCGATTTTGTTTGCGGCGTATTAAACTGATACGTCCCTTTTTCTCCGGAAGCTGCTTTGACAGTAAAATTCATTTGATGGAAAGAATCATAATAGAGAACATCATCCTCAAGCTTCTGTTCCGCTTTGGACGCTGTATCGAACGAATATAAAGGTCCTGACTTATCGTCTCTTCCCTCTTTTACATAATCAAATGTGGTTTTGGATGTCCAATGAATAAATGGCACCTGTACCGGACTTAAGAAAGACTCGTCTTTTTTAGCATCCACCTGATATGTATGGAAATCCCAGTTTTCAGAGAATACCGTGACCATTATTTGATAAGGATCATATTGATTCCAAGCAGCCTCCAGTTCATACGTTTCGTAATCTTTTTGGTAAAGCGGCTCTCCTTTTGCATTAAGCAAAACCACCGCTGTCTTATGGCTGTGCGTGATTTGCAGCAGGATCATCTGCTTTCTCGGATTGATTTGAACATCAACGATTTGACCATCTGTTTGATAGAGCTTTTTCGCTTTACCGGTAAAGATGCGATAAGCATAAAGCTCCGTTTTCGTTGGATCAGACGCGGTATATAAAATGGTGCTGTCATTAAGCCATCCTTCCGCTCCGTCCGCTTTTTCCGCGGAAAGCGGTATGAAGTCTTTCTCCTCATCTTTTGCCGCCGATGCCTGTTGTTGCTGCTGATGAGATGGTTCGCATGCCGATAAACTAAACAGCAACGCCGACAGCAGAATGAAACAAACTGATCTCATCAGCATTCCCCTCCGATCATCATCTTTATTGTCTCATATTTGCTTCGGCAGAAAAAAGAAAAAGTTTCAGTTACTCATGAAAAAATAACGCCCTCCACAAAATGCCGTTTGTCGCGTGATAAATATGTGAAAACTGCTGAAACGGCAAAGGATTTTGGCCTTTTCCAAGTTCCACCGTATACCCTTCTTTAAAATAATGGTGAATAAACCAATCGCGAAATCCCGCATAGCTGTCTATATCCCTTATTCCTTTATAAATGTTCCCGCTTACCTTCTCAAAATCCTTTACGACAGCAGCAGATTCTTCAGGCTCAAGGCCTTTATAGCCCCAATAAATTTCTTCTCCCTGAGTATGGAGAGCCAGCATTCTGTCAGGCGGATTCTCCGTTATCAGCCGGTACATCGCAATGGATTCCGGCTCCGTAAGCGGCGAGGTTCCCGGAAAATCACGATAGCTGGGCACTGTTGGTTTGCGGTATTTTTCTATTTCCCATAGCGACGGAAATTGTTTATTTAAATCAACCCCGTTTATATTCGCTTTCCATTCATTAAAATTCGGGCGATGGTCATTTAACCTTTCGAGCTCATCTTTCCTGGCTCCCATGCCTTCTGTTCCGTTCAAGACAAGATCAACGCCATCCGGATTAACAAGCGGCACGAGAGACAAGGATGTGCTGCTGAACAGCTTCATGGGAGAAAAGCCGAAAAAAGACGAGCTGCAGCATAATGACATACAATATTCCTTAAACCATTTCAGCAGGACAGACGTTGTGATCCACTCATTCGCATGAAATGAGGCGTTCATATGGACCTTTTTTGCGGCATGCTCCCCGCCAGTCTTCAGCTCCCAGGTTGGCCTGCCGAGTACTGAACGGCCGATTTCCCGGCATGAGACAAACGGAAACACATCAATGATTTTTTTGATTTCCTTTTGAACAGCTGAATGATCATAGATTTTTTCTTGCTCCACCCAGTTATCAGAAAGGTCCAGCTGCCGGGGCTGTAAAAAGCTCTTTATGTCCTGAATGGTTTGAAACTCCTTGTCGTTATGCTCTTCTATAACGTAACCGGGACAATACAATTGATGTCTCTCGGCAAAGCGATTTGCAATTCTAAGCAATTCCTCGTCTATCTTCAGCTCTCTCGCCACTCTGGCCAAATTGTGCTTGATCTCAGGTTTCACCGTAATAAACGCCATCATCATCCCCCTTTTTTGTTACTATATGACAGCGTATTAAAAAAAAGAAAGCCTCCCGCTCAGTTTGATGCGGGAGACATTGTGTTTACGATGCCTCATCAAGCATTTGTTTTTCTTTTCGTTTTGACGAATGATCCAGCCTTTTCTGATCATAAAAGCGTAACAAATCTCCATAAATGATTTCATCAGAAAGTGATAGCTCCTGTTTCGCTTTATCAGCAAATGCTTCACATTGTTTTGCCTCTTTTAGCGGCTGTCCGGTATCTTTGTCATAACAAGCACCGTCTGTGTATACAACCTGATCTGTGATAAAGCTCCCGTCCCGGAGCACCGTAAAGTCCAGTTTTTCATTTGAAAGCAGATCGTTACCAAATTGAATGTGATCTTTCGTATCAATCCCTAAAAGGTTCAACAGCGTCGGCCTGATATCAATCTGCCCGCCTACTTTTTCAATGGTTTGCGGTTTTTTATCGGTAATACCGGGAATATGAATGACAAGCGGCACTTTCTGGAGCTGAACTTCTTCAAATGGCGTAATCTCTTTCCCTAAAAACTGCCCCATCGATTCATTGTGGTTTTCCGATATCCCATAATGATCACCGTATAATACGATGATAGAGTTGTCGTATAACCCGTCTTCCTTCAGCTTTTCGATAAATCGTTTCAGCGCCTCATCCTGATAGCGCACTGTCGGGAAATATTTATTTAGCGTTTGGCTGCTTGAATCATATTCATCAATCAATTGATCCTCTTCATCAAGATCAAACGGGAAGTGGTTCGTCAGTGTAATCAGCCGCGAGTAAAACGGCTGAGGCAGATTTTTCATCAGCTCTGAAGACTGCTCAAAAAATTCTTTATCCTTAAGCCCCCAGCCGACTGAATTTTTGTCGGTTACGTCATATGAATTAATATCAAAAAACGAATCATATCCAAATGAGTCATACATTAAGTCACGATTCCAAAAGCTTTTATTATTAGCATGAAGCACCGCTGAATAATAACCGTTGTTTTTCAAAATCTCAGGTGCGGCCATGTATTGGTTGCCCGCGTTTGTAAAAAATACGGCACCTCGTCCAAGCGGATACAGTGAATTGTCCACGATAAATTCAGAATCCGATGTTTTCCCCTGGCCGGTTTGGTGGTAAACATTGTTGAAGTTATAGCTCTGTTTAATAAAATCATTCAGAAAAGGCGTGATCTCTTCTCCATTCACCTTTTCATTGATCACAAAGCTTTGCGTCGACTCTAAGGATACGAGAATGACGTTTCTTCCTTTTGCAGCGCCGAACAAGCTTTTGTTGGCGTCTTTCGCATTAGCGGTTACGTAGTTTTCAATTTCTGTAAGGCTGTTGCTGTCAGCCAATGCCCTTTGTGCGGACTGCTTTGACTGAAGAACACCGTCGTAAATATGAAAATTAAACAGGCTGATGTTTTTAACAAGCATCTCCCTGTCAAATGAGCGTGTCAATAGCTGAGGTCTTTCCGCTTCGGACAGGCCTAAATTGAAGAAATAAACAGAAGCAACAAACAGAAAATATGCCGCCCTTTCATTTTTCGTGGAGGGAATGTCCGATTGAAAAGCTTTTTGCCGGATGTGAAGCCATATTAAAACCGCAATATCTACAGCCAATAGGAGGTCTGTCGGCTCAAGAAGTGTTCCGATGCTGCTTCCGAGATCACCCATATTGCTCGTTTGAAAAAGAACAGGGATCGTTAAGAAATCATTGTAAAAACGGTAAAAAACCATATTAGCCAGCAATACAAACGTAACAAGACAGCTCATCGCGATAATGTAGCGATTTCTGTTTTTGCCTTTTAAAAACAGGCCGAAGCCAAAGATGAGCAGCAAAAAGCTCAATGGGTTGATAAACAGAATAAATTCCTGCGTTAGATTGTCGATTTTAATATGAAAACTGGTTTTGTAAACAGCATACGTTTTTAGCCACATCAATAAAATGGCAATCAGCATAAATGAAATCTTCGAAAAAAACGTTTTTCGCATTTCAACCTCCTATGCAGCACGCTCAAAAAATCAGTCTATTCCCAACATTCTCAATAACATATCAAATTAAATCTTAACCTGAACATAACAAAAAATCAATTTCATTTACACAATTTTAACAATTTTGCTGTTTCAGCCACTCGTTTTTAGCGATCCAAGCGCCTCCGATAACGCCGGCATCATTTCCAAGTGCTGCGATTGAAATATCAGCCGCTTCGGCTGCCCGCGGAAACGCGCATTTGCGGAATGTTTTCTCGACTTTTGATCTCAGCAGTTCTCCGGCTCTCGAAACGCCGCCGCCAAGAACGATTTTTGACGGATTAAGCGAGCTTGCCAAATTCCCAAGTACCAAACCAAGGTGCTTGGCTACATAATCAACCACTTCAAGGGCTATTTCGTCATTTTGACCCGCCGCTTCAAATACATCCCGCGCTGACAAGTGTTCAGTTGCTTGTAAACATGTCGTCTGCTTAGCATTTGCTAGTTTCTCTTTTGCAATTCTTACAATTCCGGTTGCCGACGCAATCGTTTCGATACAGCCCGTTTTGCCGCAGTTGCAAGGCGCCCCGCCTTCAGGAATGCTGCAAATATGGCCGATTTCTCCGCCGGCGCCATTTATGCCATGCACAATTTCACCATTTACGATAATGCCGCCGCCAACTCCTGTGCCAAGCGTCACAAGAATGACGTCTTTCGCGCCGTCACCCGCTCCCTTCCACATTTCTCCGAGCGCAGCAATATTCGCGTCGTTTTCGATAACAGCCGGAATGCCGGTTTCTGTCTCCAGATGGTTCTTTAAAGCATAGTTTTTCCACCCCAGATTTACCGTTTCATAAACGACTCCAGCCGCCATATCTACAGGTCCTGGCGCGCCCATTCCGATGTATTTGATGATATGCTTCGGTTTTTGCAGCTCATCCAGCTTGCTGTCGATTGTTTTTGCGATTGTAACGGTAATGGTGTCGCCGGTTTTATCAGTCGGCACTTCCCACTTATGCTGAATTTCACCATATTGATTAATAAAAGCGAGTTTAATCGTCGTTCCACCAAGATCAATGCCCGCAAACCATATCTCGTCCATTTTTATCACCTTAGCCTTTACATAAATCTCTTCCGGTTTTTTGTTTGTTCCAATTCTTTTCGAAGGACAGCTGCCGCTTTGGCCCACTGCTCCTTCTCAATCATGTGGTTCATGTATAATTCCTTTAATTCATCCAGCATAAACTCAATTTCAAGCTCTCTGTCACCAAAGTAAACTATGTGTCCAAACTTTTTTAACAGCTGCTGCACATCATATAATGTATTCATTTTCCTCACCATTCTTGATCTTACTTATCATAAGCGTATTCATCTGGAGACGCCAGTCAAGAAGTAAACGCTGACAAAAAAGCCAGCCTCTCTTTTTGCATGTTCCATTCCTTATGATTCTTTATTGTTTTCAATTTGCTGCTGGAGCTCTTTGTAGCTCTGCTCCTTCGGCTTCAGTTTTAGAGCCGACTTGATGGCCTTTTCTGCTTGACCAAGCTCATTTTTTTCGGTATACAGCAAGGCTAAATAGTAATATGAGGCATGGTCTTTAGGTTCTTTTTTCACCGCTCTTTCCAAAAGGGAAGCCGCCTGTTCATATTCGCCGATTTGAATGTCAGAAACAGCCAGGATTTTCAAAAGCTCGGCTGAGGCATTTTTTTGCTCTGCTTCTCCGTTCAGCAATTCCGTTACTTCTTCATACTTTCCTTCTTGATACAGCTTGTTTGCCTGCTGAATCAGCGCTGACTCCTGATGGGAAGGCGAATGCAATCCGTAATATAAAAATCCAGCCGCCAAAGCAATCAGCAAAACCGCTGACAACACTCTTTTTCCTAAGGCTCCGGCTTTAGGCAGTCCCAATGCGGCAGCTGTGAAAAAGCCGCCAATTAAGCCGCCGATATGTCCCGAATTATCAATATTCGACACTGCAAAACCAAAGCCCAGATTAATGATAATAATGACAATAATATTGGTTCCAATGGTTTTTAAGAACATTTTCCGGTTTGACAAAGCTACATAAAGCAATGCGCCTAGACATCCGAATATGGCTCCTGAAGCGCCTGCAGAAGGATATGGGCTGAACACAAAGCTTGCGATCGAACCCGTCATGCCAGCCGCCAAATAAATCAGCAGAAATCTGCCCGATCCGTACATCCGCTCAACCGCCGTACCGACCGACCATAAAGCCAGCGTGTTAAACGCCAAATGCGCAATGCCGATGTGAAGCACAATCGGAGTCAGAAGCCGCCACCATTCTCCTGCTGCAATGAGGCTGTTTTCTTTTGCTCCAAAGGCGACCAGCGTCTCCGTATTTGTGCTGCCCCCGTTTCGTTCAAGCAAGAAAAACATTAAGACCTGAAGCGCGATGAATACATATGTAAAGATCGGTTTTCCGTTTTGAAAAACAGCCGCTTCTTTTTTTCTCTGTTCTTCTTGTCTCAGCACGAGCGAAAGGAAGCGTTCTCTCGCCATTTGCGCGTCTTCAAACGAATCGCGGTCTTCTGTACATTCTTCTGCACGAAATGATGGGAATACAGCTTGAAGGTCAGCACGGAGCATCGTTCCCCTCACGATCGCCGGTTCAACTGACACAGGTCCCTTCTCAAAAGGCTTTTCGGCGATCTCTTCCCAGTCATCTACAGGGGCATCAGCTGAAAAAAATACATTCAGCAGCTTCAGCTGACGTTTGCCCAGCGACGTTCTGATTCGTTCTACTCGTTCAGCCTGCTCTTCTATGTCTCTTACCATTTCTTGCCGAAAATCAATATCGTGTTTATAAAGGCGAACCAGGTCATGAGAAGACTTGTCAGGTGCTTCCAGCCATATTTCATCTGACTCAACTGCTTGTATGACGTCATACCCGCTATTCACTAGGTGCGCTGCAATTTTCCAATATGTATAGTCCAGTAAATACATGTTTACCGCTCCAATGGTTTTTTTTCATTATAACAGCTGGCGCTAAAGAACGCCTACTGAAAGCAAAAAATCCCGTTTTTGACGGGATTTTAGAAAGCTTGCTGTATAAACTTATTGCGGATAAACGGAATTCTTAAAAAGAAATGGATAAAAGACCGCCTGATTCCCGGCTGGCTGAGTACGGTATTCATAAGACGGTAGCGATTTTGATAAAACATGACGGCAGAAACAGCGAAAATGGCATATATCAAAAGTTTTTTCATCATATCCCTCCTGCCAATAGGGTTTGTCATTCTTTCTTATTTATTCTTGAATAATGAGCAGGAGTTATGAAAAACAAGACATGATTCGATCCTCTGTTATCAGCTTATGTACCGGGATGTCATGCGGCTGACGGGGAACGTGTGCAAATAGCTGGCACTCCAAAAGCAATGAGGCTGTCTTCCCTTTATAATCGCTTAAATAACGGTCATAATATCCGCCGCCAAAGCCGATCCTAAACCCGTCAGTATCAAAGCAAACACCCGGAACGATCATCAAGTCAATTTGTGATGGTTTCACTTCTTTTGTTTTTTCAATCATCGGCTCAAGAAGTCCAGCGTATACAGTTTCTAGCTGTTCAGCCGTCTGATATGTGCGAAATTGCATGTTCTTCGTTTTCGGGTCGCATTTTGGAATGCAAACTTGTTTCCCTTCTTCCCATGCCTGTTCAATGACGGGACGCGTCGGTATTTCCAGTCCTCTGGAGATGGTGACAGCAATGGTCCTGGCATTTTGCCACTCTGGCAGAGAAAACAAATGCCTATACATCCGTGCTGTTTTTTGAAGAAGTTCTTCACTTGATACAGCTGATAGTGCTTCCATTGTCTTTTTTCTTAATTGTGATTTCATCTCTCATCCCCCTTGGAATAGAAAAAAAGCCAGAACCTTTTTCAAAGCTCTGGCTTTTCCCACACCTTAAACAGCTAGGCTGTTATTTTGTTTCACGGTGTAACGTAGATTTTTTATCACGTGGGCAATATTTTTTAAATTCAACGCGGTCTGGATTGTTGCGTTTGTTCTTTTTAGAAATATAGTTACGCTCACCACATTCAGTGCAAGCCAAAGTAATATTAACGCGCATTATTTTCCCTCCAAACTAAAATCATTTACTTATTCAGACTTATATATAATACCACTATAATGGACGGAATGCTAGGCTGTTTTTCAATGAATTGTTGAATTATTGATGATACGCTTATAAAGCTGCAAATATGATTCCGTAATGAGCCGAGGATTGTGAAGTTTGATTACTTGTTGTCTGCCGGATTCCTTTATCCGATGAGCCTTTTCCCGGTCTTTTAATAACCTGTCCAGCAGATCAGCCGCTTCCTGTGCGCGCGTAAAATCAACGGTGACTGCCGTTTTCTCATGAACAGCATAGTCACAAAAACCGCCCGACTGAGAAACGGCAGTCAGCACACCCTGTTCCATGCTTTCTTGCGCGGCAAGGCCAAACGGCTCATAACAACTAGGGAAAACAGCCATTTCACACTGAGACAGAAACGCTCTGATATCCCGTCTGTGCAAAAACGGCAGGAAAATGACACGTTCCTTCAGGTTCAATGACGCGGCTAATTTCTCATAGGAGGACAGAGAGGGCCCTTCCCCAGCCAGCACTAAATGAAGGTCAGGCTGACGCTGTCTCAAGATGGCAAACACCTTTAACAGCTGGGAAAACCCTTTTTCCGGAACAAATCTTCCAAAGGAAAATAGGAACCTTCTATTCATGCTCCTTGGAATTTCCCCCTTTTTTTCCTCCATAGATACAGGGCTCGGGATAATGGTTACTTTTTTACGTGCCGCCTGATCAAGAGCTTGTTTCATAAATGTGCTTAATACGATCAGTTCATCAGCGGATTCTATAAGGAGCCGTTCAGTCTGCTGTCTGTATGGATGCAGCGCTTCTTTGCACGCCTTCTTCCTTTCGCTTTCAAGACCGTGGATTGTCGCAGCAAGCGGAAGGCCAAGCCGTTCTTTCAAATAATGAGCGGCAGGAGCTGTCATGTCGTCATGGGCATGAATCAGATCGAAACGCTCATTGCAGGATAACACATGCTGAACCATTGTAAAGTTAGCATCAGCTATGAAATCTTCAAACTGCGCATATGAAAACAGCCGCCCGCTTGGAGTAAAAAGAGTTATGCTGATATGCGGGTTTAAATAAGAAATAAGACGGTTTAAATGGACACCGAGCCCGCTTTTCGGCTCATGTGGATGTTCAAATGCAAGCATGAGGATGTTCACCGTTCTTTTTCTCCTCTCCCATAACAGGTGTAGGCAGAAAACTGCTTCTCCCATCTGGTGTTTGCGCCCTCATTCTGAAAACTGTTTATATCACTAACCCCATTTTCAGCAAGATAGATGTCCTCTGTAGCAGTGAGGCTGAGAGAGACATTCATTGAATTTACAATTTTGTATTCAGCCCGGTATACAGCATCACCAGCCGCCTGTCTAATCGTCCATTCTCCTTTATGGTGCATAGTGCGTTTTGTCCTGACAGCTTCAATGCCTTTTCTTTTGATGACAATGCGCAATTCTTTTATCATATCCTGCGGTTTTTCGAAAAGCATGGCTTCGGCCAGCCGCATTGTTTCTTCTGAAATTTCCCAGCGTACGGTCAAGGTGTGAGCGTTTTGAATGATTATGTCGAATGTGTCCCTAAAAAAAGAAAGCCTATGTCGTATATTATAGAGAAATGGGCGTTTATCCATGGACTTCTAACATTCTCCTTTCCTATCGTTCACTCGGTGCTCCTATTAAACCATTACATAGAGAGGAAGCAAAGAAAGATTTCTCGACAAAATCTCGTTTTTTTCGCGAATTCCTTTAGAATCCATTGGTTTTATGGTATAAAAAAGAAGGATAAAAAAAGAATAGAAGGTGATGAAACGTGGAAATTGCTATTATTGCGTTGTTTATCGTCAGTATAGCGCTAATTGCATTCTCATATTCTCAAAGAGATCCGATGAAAGATGTAGAACAGGAGCTCGAAACACTGCAGCTTTCTGCGATGCAGGAAATTTACAAGCTCAAAAAGAAAATGACAGTGCTTGAGGAAGAATTATTGGAAACAAACCTTGTCATCCGCAAATCAAAGCATAGCGATATCAATCAAAAGATCGCTAAACAGATCCTTTCTAAATATAATAACGGCATGTCCGCTGAAGCGATTGCTAAAGCTGAGCATGTATCAGTGGAAGACGTAAATACGATTATCAAAGATAACGAGAAGGTGCTCGTATGACAAAACGGGGCATTCAAGCATTTGCCGGCGGCATCATTTTAGCAACAGCCGTCCTTGCAGCTGTTTTTTATTTGACAGACGAAGATCAGGCCGCTGCTGTAAAAGAAAATAAAACAGTAACCGAACAAGACGTGAACAATTATCTTGATTCTAAAAAAATGGTTTCTGTGAACCGTGAGGAATATCAAAAGCTTCTCGATTCAAAAGAGAAATCCTTGACCAATGACAGCAGCTCAGACACGAAAACAGACAAAGTAAAAACGTACAAGCTCAAAATTAAAGACGGCATGAGCACTGCAGATGTATCAGCAATTCTTGAAAAAGAAGGCATCATCTCCTCGGCCCAAGACTTTAATGACTATGTCATTGATGCCGGCTATCACAAAGAAATCCGCGCCGGCGAGTTTAAAGTGAAATCAGACATGAGTTTCAAAAAGATCGTAAAAACGTTAACACGATAAAAAAACAGGCTGACTGTCAGCCTGTTTTTTTTACCCAAACTTTCCTGTGATGTAATCGAGAGTTCTTTGATCCTGCGGGTTAGAGAACATTTTATTGGTATTGTCGCATTCAACAAGCTCTCCCATATAGAAAAAGGCGGTTTGATCAGAAACCCTTGCTGCCTGCTGCATGTTATGCGTGACGATGACAATGGTATATTTATTTTTCAGCTCAAGAATGAGCTCTTCAATTTTTCTCGTTGAGATTGGGTCTAATGCAGATGTCGGTTCATCCATCAGCAAAATATCAGGATTTGTCGCAAGCGCTCTGGCGATACAAAGACGCTGCTGCTGGCCCCCTGATAGTGAAAGAGCGGATGAATGCAAACGATCCTTCACCTCATCCCATAACGCCACGTCTTTTAATGACTTTTCCACAATATCTTGAAGCTTCTTTTTATTTTTAGTGCCGTGGACTCTCGGTCCGTAAGCGACATTATCAAAGATAGACTGTGGAAACGGATTCCCTTTTTGGAATACCATGCCGATATTTTTTCGTAAATCCACGATATCCACTTTATCCTTTAAAATATTGCTGCTATTATAGTTCAGCTCGCCTGCAAGCTTTACATTCGGCGTCATTTGAATCATTAAATTCAATGTTTTAATGAAGGTCGATTTCCCGCATCCTGATGGCCCGATAATCGCCGTGACCTCGTTTTCATAAATGCTCAGATTGATATTTTTTAAAGCATGGTGCTGTCCATACCATAAGTTCATTCCGTTGACTTGATAGACTTCCTGTTTCATTACAGCTTCGGTAGCAATACTCATTGCCGCCCTCCTATCCGAATTTCCCGTTAATATAATCCTCTGTCTTTTGCTGTTTCGGACTGGTGAAAATCTGTTCAGTCTGTCCGTATTCTACAAGCTCTCCGTTTAAAAAGAATGCAGTCCGGTCAGAAACCCGCAGAGCCTGCTGCATATTGTGCGTGACAATAATAATCGAGTATTCGCTTTTCAATTCTGTCATTAATTCTTCTATTTTTGCATTTGAAATCGGATCTAGTGCTGAAGCTGGTTCATCCAGCAGAAGAACAGCCGGCTTCATCGCAAGCGTTCTCGCGATGCATAAACGCTGCTGCTGCCCCCCTGATAATGAGAGTGCAGATGAATGCAAACGATCCTTCACCTCATCCCAGAGCGCTGCTTTTGTTAAGCTTTCTTCCACAATCTCATCTAAAACGGCTTTCTTCCGCTCTCCGGCATATTTCAAAGCATGTGTGATATTCGCATAGATTGATTTCGGAAAAGGATTCGGTTTTTGAAAAACCATTCCGATTTCTCTTCTTAAGCTGACAACGTTAATATTTCCACCCAGTATATTTAATCCTTCATAAAGGATTTCACCTTCAGCCCTTGCAGAAGGAATTAAGTCATTCATTCGGTTAATGTTTCTTAAAAAAGTAGACTTTCCGCATCCTGACGGCCCAATCAAAGCGGTCACCGCGTTTTTTTCAATATCCATATTCACGTGGTGAACCGCTTGTTTATTTCCGTAAAAAATAGACAGATCTCTCACTTCGATTACGTGACGCTGCTGCGGAACGAAAACAGCACGTTCAGGCTTTTCTTTTACCATTTGTTCAGACATGTTTTTCGCCTCTTTCCGTTCTAATTTGCCGTAAGCTTTTTGTAGATCATCGTGCCAAGCCATCTCGCTAAGAGATTAAACACAAGAACAGAAATCACCAGCACCGCAGAGCCTCCGTTGGCAATCGCTTCGGCATCCGGAATCATTCCTTGCGTATTTACGTTCCAAATGTGTACCGCAAGTGTTTCAGCGGGTCTGAAAATGTTAAGCGGCGATGTTTCAGAAAACGGGTTCCACTCTGTAAAATTAAGACGAGGCGTTGTCAGACCGGCTGTAAATAATAATGCCGCCGCTTCCCCGAACACCCTTCCTGACGCTAAAATGGCTCCTGTGATGATAGAAGGGATCGCACTTGGAATTAAAACCGTTTTTACGGTATGCCAGCGTGATACACCTAAAGCGAGAGAAGCTTCCTTCAGGTCTTTAGGGACTGAACGGATCGCGTCTTCTGTGACACGCACCATGACAGGAAGGTTAAAAACAGTTAAAGCAAGCGCTCCGCCTATGATCGTATATCCCCAGCCTGTTAGGTTGACAAACATCAATAATCCAAACATCCCAATGACAATAGATGGAAGAGATGATAGCACCTCTATACATGTTCTGATGAAATCAGTCACTTTGTTATTAGGCGCGTACTCAGCCATGAACACTCCACCGCCCACACCGAGCGGGATTGTAATCAGCATTGTAATAAACAAAATATAAAAGGAGTTGAACAGCTGGTCGCGTATTCCTCCTCCAGCTGCAATGGCGCTCGATTTTGTCGTAATAAAATCAAAGCTGAGCTGAGAAACACCGTTTATAATAATATAGGAAAACAAGCCTACCAGAATTGCAGCGATGATGGCTGCACACAGACCAAACATTCCAGTCGCCAGTTTATCTGTTATTTTGCGGTTCATTACACTTTCCTCCTAGATGACAAGTAGCGAATAAGCAAGATGAACAAGAATGACATGACCAGAAGCACAAGCCCCATTGACCACAGCGTATTGTTTTCAACGCTGCCGTATGTCGTGTGGCCCATATTCAGCGTGATGATCGTTGTCAGTGTTCCGGCGGTGTCAAACAGGCTTTCCGGCAACACTCTTGTATTACCAATGACCATCTGAACAGCCAATGCTTCACCAAACGCCCGTGCCATACCAAGCACAACAGCCGTCATTAATGTTGGAAAAGCTGCAGGCACAAGTACTTTTCTGATCGTCTGCCATCTTGTCGCACCTAACGCGTAAGAACCTTCTCTTAAACTCTTTGGAAGGGAAGCCATCGCATCAGCAGAGATCGATGTAATGGTCGGAAGAATCATGACGGAAAGGACAATCGTTCCCGCCAATAAACTGTGCCCTGTTCCGCTCGATTTGAACTGGGCGATAAACGGCACCAATACTGTAAGACCTATGAATCCATAAACAACAGATGGAATGCCGACTAAAAGCTCAATTACCGGCTGCAGCACTTTCTTTCCCCAATTCGGCGCAATTTCTGTCATAAAAATCGCACCTGCAATGCCAAGCGGCGCAGCAATGAGAGCAGAAAGAATTGTTACTGCAAATGATCCAAAAATAAATGGCAGAACTCCGTATTTCGGATCAGTATCTGTAGGGTTCCAATTTAGGCTCGTTAAGAATTCAATTGGGCTTACACCATTTACAAGAAAAGATTGCAGCCCCTTAACGCCAAGGAAAATGGTGATGGCAACAGATGCCGCAATCATAATAAGCGCACAAGCTGTCACAATCATTCTTCCTCGAACTTCATCCAATTGCCGATTTTGCCTTGAGCTGATTAAACGTTCGCTCACAGACATATTTTCTCTATTGTTTATCATTGATTTTACACTCCTATGAATGTGTTAAGAGGAGAAACGGTTGTCCCCGCACTCCTCTTTTTATGAAAATCAGCTTTGCTTCCCGTTGGCATCGCGTGTCACTTTCATATCAGTAACCGGAATGTAGCCTTGGTCAGTAACAATGCTTTTTTGAATACCTTCACTCTTTAGATAATCAAGAAATTCTTTAGCTAAATCTGTCGCTTCACCTTTTGTGTAAGAATGCTGGTAAGCCCAGATCGGATACTCGCCAGTTGCAACATTTTTCGCTTCAGGTTTTACACCACCAATAGATAGAGCAGTTACTTTGTCGTCTGTTAAATATGAGAATGCAAGATACCCAATCGCTCCCGGAGTATCAGCAATGATTTTTTTTACAGTGTTGGAGGAATCTTCAGTAATGCCTTCTGCAGGTTCTTCTCCGTCAAGCGCATATTTCACAAATGTAGCACGTGTGCCAGAAGAATCCGGACGGTTTACAAGCGTAATTTTTTGGTCTTTTCCGCCAAGCTCTTTCCAGTTTTTGATTTTGCCAGTGAAGATTTTTTTCAATTCATCTTTCGAAATATCCTTCACACCAGCATCAGGGTTTACAGCTGCTGCCATACCAACTACTGCGACTTGATGATCGACAAGCGCTTTTGCATTGATACCTTCTTTTTCTTCAGCAAAAACGTCTGAATTCCCGATCTGAACAGCTCCTTCAGAGACTTGAGAAAGCCCTGTTCCAGAACCGCCAGCTTGTACCTGTATATCAGCATCAGGGTTTTCTTCCATAAATTTTTCTGCGGCTGCAAGTACTAGCGGCTGCATAGCCGATGAACCAGAAATGGTTAAAGAACCTGATGCCTTTCCTTCTCCTTTTGCAGAATCGCTATTCGATTTTTCACTTTCGCCTGCATTTCCGCATGCAGCTGCAATGATCATAAAAGCAGCCATCAGAAGCATAAGCACCAATTTGTTTTTTTTCATTTCTTGAATTCCCCCTGCGTATAATGTGTAATTTGTCCTACACGTATAGAGTAAAGGTTCTATGTAAAAAGGGTTTGAATCAAATGTTAAGGTTTTGTAAATCAGTGCGTTTTTTTGTATAAAAAAAAACGCCCACATCGGGACTGACCCCCGTTTTTGAGACAGGGATCAAAACACCTTTTAAACAGCCAATTGCCGATAGTTTATCGGTGATTGGTTGTTTAGTTTCGTTTGAATACGAATATTGTTATAATAATGAATGTATTCTGTGACAGTGCGTTCTACGATGGCGGTCGTAGTTCGATCAATGCTGTTAAGATAGAACGTTTCAGACTTTAGTAAGGAATGAAACGATTCGATGGAGGCATTATCAGCGGGCGTCCCTTTGCGGGACATGCTCATGATAATGCCTTTTGTGTTAACAGCTTTTTGATACTCGTAGGATGTATACACAGAACCTTGGTCGCTATGTAACACGCAGTTCTCAGGCAATGTTGGCAGCTGCTCAAGTGTGTCTAAGACAAAGTCTGTGTCCTGCTTATCGCCAATCGTATAAGCAATCACTTCTCCATTGTATAAATCTAATATACTGGAAAGGTACAATTGTTTCTGTCCATAAGGCAAATATGTGATGTCCGTTACTAGTTTTTCAAGAGGGCGATCAGACTGAAAGTTCCGATCCAATATATTATCGACTACGGCATATGGCTGCCCATTCTTCTTACGCTTTTTCACCTTAACCCGGCACTGCCACTGATTTTTCTGCATAATACGTTGAACCGTTTTATGGTTGATACGCATTCCCTTTTTTAAAATGGCTGTGATTTTCCGATATCCATATCGATACTTGTGCTCTCGGCACAACGTACCGATTTGTTTTTCCAAATGTCGCTTGGGATGATCCTTCATCCGATTCTTCTTCCAACGATAATAAGACGCTCGAGAGATACCTAAATGAATACAGATATCCTGCACGGTCATTGTGCTGCGCAATACTTCTACAAGTTCGACTGACGTTTCGCTATCAACTTCCTTTCCAATTCGTTGTACTTTTTTAACACTTCATTCTGTTGTCTTAGATAACAATTCTCTGCCTGCAGTTTCTCTAATTCGGAAGAATACTCCGGACCTTTTCCGTAAGTGTATTGCTTTCCAACAGGCTGTTCGAATCGATGTGTATCCCCAGCCTTATGCCATCTAACCCATGTCTGAACCTGTGTCTTATTCTTAATATTCAATTTCTGCATGATCTCTTTCATAGGTACGCCTGCCAATCTCATTTCTACAGCCTTCTGTTTCACTTCAACCGGATAACTCACTCTTGTCCCCATAGAAAAAACACCCCCAAGTCTAATTTCGGATAACAATCATCCGTTTTCAAACTTGAAGGTGTTTTTATTTGTCTCATCTTATGGGGTCAGTCCCCATCATGTGAGCGTTTCTTTTTAGTTATCCGAAGACGTTGCGTTTTCTGCATTTTCTTCGATTTTGTCCTTATTCTTTTGCTGAGTATCTTCTTTGTCCTGCTTCGATTTCAGCTCAAAATATTTATCCAATACCTCTCTGCCGATTTCGTTTGTAATGGTATATTTAGCGCTGTAATCAACATAAGCCCAAGGAACTACAACAGAGATAGCGATCTCAGGGTTATCAGCCGGCGCATAAGCGACAAGTGTCGTATTATAAGCCGCAGTTCCTGTTTTTGATTTATCTGGCCCGTCATAGAATGATTGAGCTGTCCCTGTTTTAGCCGCTGGTTTATAAGACGCGGAAGCAAGCTGGCTGGCAGCTGTCCCCTTCGTCGCCACTCGTCTGAATCCGGCTTGAACTTCTTTGATATACTCACTTTTCATGTCGACTTTATTCAGCACTTCCGGCTGAACGGATTGCACGACAGCACCGATTCCTTTTTCAGGATTAGAATCCCTGACTTCCTTTACAAGCTGAGGCTTCAAGCGATAGCCCCCGTTTGCAATCGTTGATACGTATTGCGCCAGTTCCAGCGGTGTATACGTATCGTACTGGCCGATCGCATAGTCAAGCAAGAATCCCGTTAATCTGCTCGTTCCTTTGTAGCCTGTCATTTCATTCGGAAGATCAATTCCAGTTTTAACACCTAATCCAAATTGGCTGAAGTAATTACGGAATGTATCAAAAGCCGTCGTATCAATCGGTAAAGCTTGATGCGGTTTATATTCACCTTTTCCGAGCGCGATTGCAGTTTTAAACATAAATACGTTAGAAGACTGCTCTAAGGCTCTTTGAATATTAACAGGTCCTAAAGTAGTCCACGATTTCTTACCATTTTTATCCTGCCCAATATACAATGGTTCATCCTGAAAAACTGTATTCAAGTTGATAGCGCCGGTTTGAAGACCTGTTAAGACGGTTGCACCTTTGACAGCCGAACCCATGGCGTAAGATGATGTCATATTTCCTAGCGCGTAATCATCAATTTTATATTTTCCATTTTCTTGTTTAATCTGCTTACCCGCCATTGTCAGCACTTCACCGTTCCTTGGATCCATCATGACAACGAATGCCCTGTCTAACAATTCAGTGCTTGGTCTTGCTTTAGCAGATTTGAGATTCTTCTCAATGATTTTTTCAACTGATTTTTGCAAATCGATATCAATTGTAAGCACGAGATCTTTACCGGCTTTTCCTTCAGAAACGGTTTTTGTTCCCGTGACATTGCCGTTTGAATCTGTAATGTTTTCGACTTTTGCTTTTTGTCCCTGCAGAAGGCTTTCGTATTGGTATTCCAGATAACTTTTGCCGACCCTGTCATTCCGGCTGTAGCCAAGCGACAGATAATGCTCGAGCAAGTTGGACGGCAAACCTTCATCAGAGCTGGAAACACTTCCGAGCACTGAGCGGAGAAGGCTCTTATACGGGTATTCACGTTCCCAATCTGACGTGACATCGACCCCCGGCAGTTCGTCTAAATGTTCACTCACTACTGCCATTTCCTTCGCTGATACATCCTCATTTTTGATATATTGAGGGGTCAATGCATATCCTGAATCCATCTGTCTTTTGATGGCGAGGATCTGCATGTCTTTATCCGTCAGTTCATTCAGCTGCTTCTCATTAATCCGTTTCAGCTGAAGCTGATATAAATCGTCATCGGATAATTTTTTGTCTTTTACCTTCTGTCTTTCTTCAGAGGTAATCAAATTTTTGGCTTCTTTCGGCCTGGTCAAAATCCAATAATCCTTTTTATCCCGTTCTGTTACTTTTTTTGTATCGACTTTAATCATATCAGACAGCTTTTTTGCGATCTTTAAACGCTGGTCTTGCGTTGTCGATTTAGATCTGGTGTATGTGATTGCATTCAAAGCCTTATTTGTCACAATGGCATTAAAGTTTCGATCATAAATTTTCCCGCGCGGTACAGCCGAGCTGACTTCACTTTGTTCTTGTTTATTCGCTTGATTTTTGTAATCATCGCCTTGCACGATCTGCTTGATGCCCAGTTCCACAATGATCCAGGTGAATATAACAAAGGCAGCTAAGAATAAAATATTCAGCCGGATCGGAAGCGACTTCTTTTTCTCTTTATGATTTTGCTTTTTTGGTTTATTTCTCCTCATAACATCACCTTTTTCTATTTACAGAAAGAAAAGACACTCAAGTAAGAGTGCCAGTTTTCATTTTAAAGGTTTTTTCGACTTTTTTCTACAGATAACCCCTTTTTGACAAAAAATTATCTTTCGCCTTTTAAAAGATTCGGTTCAGTTACCCTTTTTTGGCCATCTTCTTCCATGGTTTCATTTTCCTCTTCTTTCTCCTTAAAACGGATATCCTTGACAAAGTAATAAATCAGCGGATGCCCCACACCCAGTATAGCGAGTGACAAAGGAATTCCCACATCCTCTTTCAGAAGGGTCACGATCAGGAGAAAGCATAAAATGGAGACAATCCTGCCGGCGTTTAAAAACAGTTCCCTCAGCACGATATATTCTATTCTTGCTTTTCTGGCATGCCTCGCCCGGCCTATCACATCATATGTAAGTGATACATATGGCACGAGCAGCAGAGGATAGCCAATGGCAATAAAAACGCCGTACGTCAATAATGTCGTAAAGCTCATATGAAACAGAATCAAAAACAGCGCGCCATAGAGAATAAGTCCGCCCAGCAAAATCGATTTTTTTCTGGCCTTTTTCTTAATCAGCCTGGATGCAAAATAGTAGGCAAAGAAGGAAACAGCTGAGTTGACAAGGCCAAATGTGCCGAGGGCCAGTTCGCTGTTTGTTTCAATAAATACAAATACACTGATTAAAAAGACAAAAATCCCTTCTCTCAAACCTTGAAAAAAATGCGCATTCGTAATTCTCCGCCAATTCATATTGCTATGACGCTCTCCAAATACTTTGCTCAGCATAAAACGGCCCTTTGATTCTCTCCGTTTTAAGAAAAAGCTCATCACGACAGCCAAGGCAAATAAACTGAGGGAGAGACTGAAAATCACTGTGTAACCCGTATTATTTTCAAGCCTTGAGATAACGAATCCCGCTACAATCGGGCCGATCATTCCGGCAGAGGAAGATAGAATGCCCATAAATCCATTGAAAAAGTCTCGCGTGTCCGGCTCTGTTATTTCAAAGGTCAGCACGTTAAACGCAAGCCAATAAAAGCCATAGCCCACTCCTAGCACCGCGCCGATCAGCACGAGCCGGCTGGCCGCCGTTTCTCCGGCTAAAAGCACACTTAAATAAAAGGCAGCTAAAAAAATGACACCGAACCTTAAAATGAACACCCTGTCTATTTTTTTGGCTAACCGTCCAGCCAAATAAAAGGTTATCGGCTGCATTGTCACAATGGATAAATTGTATATCGCCAAATCAATAAATTTCCCTGACTGCTTCCAAAGATACACATTAACAAATGTATTGGACAGTGCAATTCCCAGCGAGTAAAGCCCGCCAATGGTCAGCAGAAAAAGTAATCCTTTGTTTACGTCTACATCACCAATCACTTTTTTTAGTTTGCTCATTACTGACTCCCCTTTACTATCCCTTAGTCTGTCTCACTCAAACCGAGATATGTAAAAAGAAGACATAAAAAAACAAGGCCCTGTATTGAGGGCCTTGTGTGTGTCATTATTTAGCTTCGCTGTATAGACGAGCCACTTCGTCCCAGTTCACAACATTCCAGAAAGCTGAAATGTAATCAGGACGGCGGTTTTGATAGTTAAGGTAGTAAGCATGCTCCCAAACGTCAAGACCTAAGATAGGCGTTTTGCCTTCAGAAAGCGGAGAATCTTGGTTTGGCGTGCTTGTGATTTCAACTTTGCCGTTGTTCACAACAAGCCATGCCCAGCCAGAACCGAAGCGTCCTGCTGCCGCAGCTGCGAATTGTTCTTTGAATTTGTCAAAGCTTCCAAATACACTGTTGATCTCATCAGCTAGCGCGCCAGTCGGCTCGCCGCCGCCGTTTGGAGATAAAAGCGTCCAGAATAATTTGTGGTTCGCGTGTCCGCCGCCGTTGTTGCGGACTGCAGTGCGGATGTTTTCAGGAACAGAATTAAGATCTGCAACAAGCTCTTCAACTGATTTGTTTGCAAGAGCAGTGTTTCCTTCAACCGCTTTGTTTAAATTTGTAACGTATGTGTTGTGGTGTTTCGTATGGTGAATAGTCATAGTTTCCTTATCAATATGCGGTTCTAAAGCATCGTACGCATAAGGTAATTCTGGAAGTTCGTAAGCCATGATAAATTCCTCCTTAATATATATGTACTGAAATGCCGCTTCACAGCGAGCCTTTCTTCATTCAATGTAACAAAAGAATGCTTTGTAATCAATGAAAAAGCTCACATTTTGGCTCATTTCAGCAGACATATTTCACTTTAACCGATAATTCATCCCATTAAACCTGCCGTCATCAATTCTTATAGGACCGTCCATAAAAAATATCCGATCATCAAAAGCTGTATGATGCCCTTTGCAATAACCCCGGTTAAAAAGCCAATGAGTGATCCGAGACCGATTTTAAACGCTGACTTTAAGTCCTTTTGATGGACGATAAGTTCCGCACAAACAGCCCCGATAAACGGACCTAATATGATCCCCGCGACCGGAATGACGAAAGGCCCAATTAATAAACCGATCGTGCTTCCCCATATGGCGGCTTTGCTTCCGCCGAACCTTTTGACTCCAAGCAGATTTGATACGTAATCTGCGGCGAATAATACTGCGGCAAAAACCGCTTCAACGAGCCAGAACATATAAGAATACGGACTGAATGAAAACAAGAATCCGTACAATATAAAACCCGCAACGATAAATACTACACTCGGAATAATTGGGTACACCAGCCCGATAAAGGCGATGATAAATACCGCCGCAATCACCAGCCAATACAACATATCCATAGAATCCATCCTCCCTTTTTACATCTGTCTTCTTCATGTCTTCCTTGTATTCACACGCAGGCAACGATACAATAAGCAACATATATTAGTATAGCTAGGAAGTGAAGATAGTGAATGTATTTCAGCTTTTTATCAAAAGTACATACTCTCCCCGTGATATTGCAAAAACAAGATTTCAAGGAATCGGAAAAGCGATTCTTTATGTATTTTTGCTCTCTGTCCTTTTTGCAATCCCTACCGCTTATTATGTAAGCTCAGGGACCGTAAAATCAATGAACGGCTTTAAAACGGTTTTAAACAAAGATTTCCCTGATTTCACAATTTCAAACGGCAAACTTCAAACAGATGAAAAAAAAGCCACGGAATCACAGGCAAATGGTTTTGTGATCGTGTTTGATCCGACAGACGCCTACGGCACCGAAGAAATTGAAGCAAAGCAAAACGCGATCGGCATTCTTCAGGATAAATTTGTTTTGGCCATTGACGGACAAGCCCAAGAAATGCCTTACTCAATGATGCCGTCAGATTTGACAAAAAAAGATGTGATTGCGGGTTTAAACCAAAATAAAACGATGATCGTAACTGTTCTTTCAATTCTCATTTTTCTTGTAACAGCTGCGGGAAAATTCATTGAAGTATCATTCTTGGCGCTTATCGGGTTAATCATTAAGAATTCCCAGAAGAAGCACCTGTCCTACCACCAGCTCTGGAAGCTTTCTGCCTATTCCGTCACCCTATCGACTGTATTCTTTACGATCATGCGCGCGTTAGAAGTGACAGTTCCAAGTGAATTTTTGCTGAACTGGTTTGTCAACTTTGTCATCCTGTTCCTTGTTTTAAAAGAGATTCCGTCAAAAAAAGCTGCTGTTTAAGCTGAGACTGCATTCGCAGTCTCTTTTTTTGTCATGAATCCAAATGGACAAGCATACTATGGTATAAAATTTCGTATGCGGGAGGAAAAGCGATGAAGCGTTTCACTTTAGTATGCAGCATTGTTTTTATTCTTTTTATTCTTTTTTATGATCTTAAAATTGGAACGATACCTATTCAGGACCTCCCTGTCTATGAAGCATCAGCAAAAACGGCTGCACAAGAACCAGCGTTTAAAACGGTAAAGGTAAAGCCGGGTGATACGGTTATGTCGATTGTCGGATCTGCAGGTTCTCCGGACGATATTGTAAAAGATTTTGAAGCACTGAACCCGAATGTGCAAGCCAACGCCATTCAAGCTGGAACAGCGTACAAATTTCCAGTCTACCCTTAATTAACGTTAATTTCTTGTCAGTTCGGCGAAGACACTGTTACAATGTAATTTGTAAAATAAATTCACTTAAACCATACTAGAATTGTTATATCTAGAAGCGGCAACTACAATTAAGGAGCGATTGCAAGTGAGTGAAATCACACATCGTACAAAAACGCGTCCCGTCAAAGTGGGACCTTTAACAATAGGCGGCAACAATGAAGTGGTCATCCAAAGCATGACAACAACAAAAACACATGATGTAGAAGCAACTGTTGCGGAAATTAACCGTTTGGCTGAAGCCGGATGCCAAATCGTCCGGGTAGCATGTCCGGATGAACGGGCGGCAAACGCCATTGCGGATATTAAAAAACGCATTTCCATTCCGCTCGTTGTTGACATACATTTCGATTATAAGCTTGCCTTGAAAGCCATTGAAGGCGGCGCAGATAAAATCCGAATTAACCCCGGCAACATCGGCCGACGCGAAAAAGTCGAAGCGGTCGTTCAAGCGGCGAAAGAAAAAGGGATTCCGATCAGAATCGGAGTAAACGCCGGTTCACTTGAAAAACGGATTTTAGAAAAATACGGTTATCCGACTGCCGACGGAATGGTAGAAAGCGCACTTCATCACATTAAAATTCTTGAAGATCTCGATTTTCACGATATTATTGTCAGCATGAAGGCGTCTGACGTCAACCTTGCGATCGAAGCTTATGAAAAAGCGGCGAAAGCATTTGACTACCCGCTGCACCTTGGGATCACTGAGTCAGGAACGCTGTTTGCCGGCACAGTAAAAAGCGCGGCAGGACTCGGCGCGATTTTAAGCAAGGGCATCGGAAACACTATGCGTATTTCATTAAGCGCAGATCCTGTGGAAGAGGTAAAAGTAGCAAGGGAGCTTCTGAAATCTTTCGGTTTAGCCTCCAATGCTGCCACGCTCATCTCATGTCCGACTTGCGGCCGAATTGAGATCGATTTGATCAGCATTGCCAATGAAGTGGAAGAATATATTTCTAAAATAAAAGCTCCGATTAAAGTCGCTGTTCTCGGCTGTGCAGTAAACGGACCGGGTGAAGCGAGAGAAGCTGATATCGGGATCGCCGGAGCGCGCGGCGAAGGATTGTTATTCCGGAAAGGGAAGATTGTCCGTAAGGTTCCAGAGGAAACAATGGTAGAGGAACTTAAGAAAGAAATTGACATTCTTGCCGAGGAACACTATGCAAAGCTTGAAGCTGAAAAAGCGAAATTAAAAGAAGAAGCACAAAAAGCTTGACGGGAACCCGTCAAGCTTTTTTGTGTTAGAAAAATGGAATAATAAATATTCCAAGCACTAATGAGATGACACCGATACCCATCGCCCAAGCTCCAAGGCCTTGGGCACCTCTTCTTCTTGCGATATAGCCGACAATAATACCGGCAGCTCCCAATAAAACAGGCAGTACAAACAATGAAATAATGGACAAGGCTAAAGCGATATATCCTATTCCCCGTCCTTCATTGACATTGCCGCCACTGCGATCTTTGTCTCGGTCATTGCTGCGATCAGCAGTACGGTAAGGCTCTGCGATTTCAGCAGCCGTTTCCTCAAAAAAACCATCATTGTCGCGGGTAATATTTGTTCCTTCAGAACCATGGTCAACATAGTAGCTGTTGTTATCACGTTTTTCGTAATCGTTTGCCACCTTCAATTCCCCCTTCTGTTATTATTAAAGGAGCTTTTATAGTTTGATCTATTTTGCCTGATTCATGTTTGCTAAACTTTTCTGTTAATGTTAATTGTTTATGTTACACTTGAAGGGATGAAACTGAAGGAGTGTGGGCATGTTACGCTTAGGAATAGATATTGACGGCACAATCACGGCTCAGGATACATTCGTCCCTTATTTGAACCGCTCGTTTAATCTTTCCATTTCATTAAACGATATGACGGATTATGATTTAACAAAGCTGTTAAATATTACGCAGGAAGAATTTTGGGATTGGATGAATCAAAATGAAGCGATCATATATAAGGAAGCACTGCTTGCTCAGCATGCAAAACAGTCACTCGATCTCCTCAAAGAGGAGCACAAGCTTATTTATATTACAGCGAGACGGACTCATTTAACTGATATTACCTATGAATGGTTTGACAGACAAAACATTCATTACGACCATATCGAACTTGTTGGCGGCCATCATAAAGTTGAGGCAGTCAAAAATCACGACATCGACTTGTTTTTTGAGGATCATCACGGAAACGCAATGATGATCGCGAAAGAAGCTGGTATACCAGTGATTTTATTCAATTCCCCTTATAATCAGCTTCCGGATGATTCAAACATCATCAGAGTAAACAACTGGCTGGAAGCCGTTCAATGGATGAACAAAAACAAACATCATTTCATACGTGTCAATAACTGAAAAAGGAGCCCAACCTGGGCCCCTTTTTCTCATATATACGCAATTACGCAGTAGTGTTTTCATGGTTTTCCGCAGTGCAGCCAGGGCATGTGCCGTAAATCTCAAATTTATGCCCGCTGACCTGATAGCCATCCAAATCATCACAAAGCTTGTCCATCGGGCATGATTCAATTTCCTTCGTTTTGCCGCAGGCCAGACAAATAAAATGATGATGATGATGAGTAAATGAACACTTAAATCGGAAAAGCTTTTCACCGGACAGCTCGGTTGTTTCCAAAATACCAAGTTCTTCATATAAAGAAAGGTTTCTGTAGATTGTATCAAAGCTTAAGCCGGGATAATCATCATTTAATGCAGACAGTACGTTTTTAGCGGTAAGATATTTGTCTGAGTCAGCAAAAAGCTGCAGCATATCCTCCCGTTTGTTTGTATATTTATATCCGTTTTCTTTCAGTAGGTTCAGCGCTTCTTGTACGTTCATGAAGGGTCCCCCTTTTCGCTTTGCTTAAGAACGTATGACATGTATGAAAAAGAAAATGGCAGCTGTCTGACAGCAAGCCATTTTCTTTACCGCAGATAAAATTATACCCATAAAATGAATAAAAGTAAATGAAAGCCTAGTGGATTGCGTTTTTGAATTTCCCGCCCCGTGTTTCATGGGTATTCATAATCGTAATGAATGCGTTAAGATCAACTTCAAATACGATCGATTTAAGCTTGGTCACTTCCAGCCTTGTGACAACTGCGTAAATCACGTCCTTCTCTTCATCCGTATATCCGCCCTTCCCTTTCAGCTTTGTTGTTCCGCGTCCGAGGCGGTGCAAAATCGCGTCGGAAATCTCATCATACTGGTCAGACACAATAATGACAGCTTTGGTTTCATCAAGCCCTTGGATCACGGCATCGATGGTTTTCATCGCAATATAATAAGTCATGAAAGAGTACATCGCTTGCTCAGGACCAAACACAAAACCCGCCCAAATGAAAATGAATACGTTGATGAGCATAACGAATTCACCCACTGAAAATGGCAGCTTTTTCGTCAGTAAAATACCGAGAATTTCTGTACCATCCATTGAACCTCCGTTTCGAATCACGAGTCCGACTCCAAAACCGAGTAAAAGACCTCCAAACACAGTGGCCAATATTGGTTGAGTTGTAATAGCTTCAACATGGTGTAGCGAAGATTCAATAACGGCAAGCCCGACAATCCCAATCATTGTAGAGACAAGGAAGGTCTTACCGATATATTTATATCCGAAGATCATAAAAGGAATATTTAAAATGACAACGAAAAAAGCGAAATTCAGAAAGGGGTTTGACATAAAGAGGTGGTCTAAAATAAGCGATACACCGATAATCCCGCCATCAATAAAATCGTTGGGGATTAAAAATAATTCGATACTTACAGCCGCAGATGCAGCTCCTGCCAGAATCATGAAGACCCTGAAAATAAAGTGGGAAAAAGTTTCTCTCTTATGTTGTTTTGTTGGGGTCATAAAATCTCCTTTCCTGCAATAACTATTTTAAATACATTATAAATCTATTTTACCATTAAACACTGACACATTTTACTGATTTGCCCATACATTAAGTCTGGAGGTGGAACGATCGATGATTTTATTTCAAAGAATTATTTTGCAGCGGCTTAATCAGGCTACTGCTGATGACTTGCTGAAGTACTCAAAACAGTACGGAATCAGTTTAACAAGAACGCAGGCCATTGAAGTAGCAAACCTGTTATACGGGAAAAACGTGAATATCTTTAATGAGAGTGAACGAATGCGGCTGCTGAAACAAGTAGAGGCGATCACATCAAAAGAAACAGCTCAAACCGTTAATGAACTATTCAAACAATTCACAAGCTAAAAAATGGGGGATAGCTCCCCCATTTTTTATTGCTGTAAAATCTTTTCGAGCAATGTGTCATCAAATTGTTTTTCTTTCAGCATGTCAATCTCAAAACGGTATGGCGGTTTTTTATTCTTTTTATCTTCGCCGACATACGGCGTTTCAAGGATTTTTGGAATGTCTTTTAACTGCTCATGGTGAACAACATATTGCAGTGCGTCAAATCCAATTTCGCCAAAGCCGATGTTTTCATGGCGGTCTTTTCTCGCGCCTTTGACATTTTTGCTGTCATTGATATGAAGCACTTTAATACGGTCAATGCCGATGGTTTTGTCGAACTCATTCAGCACTCCGTCAAAGTCTTCGACAATGTTATATCCGGCATCATGTGTATGGCATGTGTCAAAACACACTGACAGATGCTCATTGTGTGTAACGCCTTCGATAATCTGTGCCAGCTCCTCAAAGCTTCTGCCGCATTCTGATCCTTTTCCTGCCATTGTCTCTAATGCAATCTGGACATTTTGATTCGGATCAATCACTTCATTCAAGCCTTCAATAATTTTCTTGATGCCTGCTTCAGCTCCCGCTCCCACATGAGCGCCCGGATGAAGGACAATTTGCTTCGCTCCGATGGCCGCTGTCCGTTCAATCTCTGAACGAAGGAAATCGACACCCAGCTCAAATGTGGACGGATTCGTCGTGTTGCCAATATTAATAATATAAGGCGCGTGTACGATAATATCGTCAATGCCGTTTTCTTGCATGTGTGCCCGGCCGGCATCTATATTTAGGTCTTCAATTTTCTTTCGGCGCGTATTTTGCGGTGCGCCTGTATAGATCATAAACGTGTTCGCCCCATATGAGACTGCTTCCTGGCTTGCAGCAAGAAGCATATGTTTTCCGCTCATAGAGACGTGTGAGCCTATTCTCAACAACAGGTTCCCCTACTTTCTTTTCTTAGATTGGTTTCTTCTCTGTTTTTTCTTGATTTTCTCCATCTCGTAGCTCATTTTCTTTTTATATCCAGGCTTAACCTTCTTCGGCTTTTTCACGAGACGATGTGCAATTTCATCCGCTTCGTTCGGCGTTTTTTTACGCTTTTTGCGGCGCTGGCGGTCATCGCCTTTTTTCCACTCGCCTTTTTCAAGCTCTAAATAATCAAATTCGATGCCCATTTTCTCAAGTCTGGCTAATGAATCCTCATCAGAAAGCTCATAAATGGTCATTGCCTGCCCTGATGAGCCTGCGCGAGCCGTTCTGCCTACACGGTGAACATAGAAATCGAGATCATCCGGAAGCTCATAGTTGATAACATGGCTGACACCTTTTATATCAATGCCTCTAGCAGCAAGATCAGTTGCAATGACATACGTGAATTCCAGATCATTGATCTGCTTCATGACTTTCTTCCGCTCACGAGGCGTTAATCCGCCATGCAGCAGTCCGATTTTCATGCCTTTTCCAGTCAGATATTGAGCGATATGATCAGCAGTGTTTTTCGTATTGGCAAACACAATGCCGAGATATGGATTCAGATTAGACATGATGTCAAATAGGAGCTTGTCCTTGTCACGATGTTTCGAAGGAATGAGAATATGCTCGATCTTCGCAGCAGTCACCTGTTTTGGCTCCACGTGGGCGTATTTCGGATTATCCATATATTTTTTCAAAAATGGTTTCAGCTTTTCGGGAATGGTCGCAGAGAACACAAGCATCTGCAGATCCTCTGGCATACGGGAGCCGATGTAATCTACATCTGCAATGAATCCCATATCCAGCATTAAATCGGCTTCATCAATGACGAGAGATTCCGCTTTATGAACACTTAACGCCTGCTCTTTGATTAAATCGGCAATACGTCCTGGCGTACCAACGACAAGATGCGGCTGTGTTTTCAGTTTATCAATCGACTTTTGTTTATCTGTGCCTCCGATAAAACATTTCGAGCGAATCTGACTGCCTTCTTCACCTTGAGTAATTTTAAGCGCTTCATGATGAATCTGGTTGGCAAGCTCTCTTGTCGGAGCCGTAATGACAACCTGAACGACGTCCTTAGCAGGATCGATTTTGTTTAATAATGGCAGTAAATAAGCGTGCGTCTTTCCGGTTCCCGTCTGAGACTGGCCGATGACGCTTTCTTTTTTTAACACTGCAGGAATCAGCCTTTTCTGAATATCAGTCGGTTCGTAAAAACCAAGGCGGTGCACTGCATCTATAATAAACGGTTTCAATTCATAAAGTTCAAATTTCGTTTCTTTCATTTTTCCCAGCTCCTTAAAGCGGCACATTATGTGTCCATCATCACATTATACCCGATTTTGCTTAAAAACACCACGTTTGGAAGGCGTTTGTTTTATTCAGATATGTAAAGCAAATACCGCAGCCCGTGCATATTCTAATAGCAGAAAGAGCTGAAAGGAGGTACAAGTATGTTTTCACCGCAGCAGCCGATGAGAAATTATCCGCAGCCCGGACCGCCCCGCCCCATGCCAAATCAGCGAATGATGGGCATAAGACCGCCTAATATGCGGAGACCTTCATTTGGACCGCAGCAGCAAGGTTTCCAGCAAACCGGACAATTCCTTCCTCAGGCAAATGCCGGAGCGAGAAATGGCGCGGGCGGGGGCTTAAAAGGAATGCTGTCCAAGTTCTTACCCGGCGGAGGAGGCGCGGGCGGCGCCGGAGCTCCAGGAGCAGGCGCAGCAGCGAGCGGAGGAGCAGGTCTGCAAAGTCTGCAAGGCATTCAAAATATCGCCAATCCTGCATCTTTATCAAGTATGCTTGGGAATGTGCAAAAAGTGCTTGGCATGGCGCAGCAAGTCACCCCCATGATCCAGCAGTACGGTCCATTAGTCCGCAATCTGCCGGCAATGATGAAGCTGTACAGCCAATTAAGCAAAAGTGATGATGCAGAGAGCAGTGAGGAAAATGAAAATCAAACAGAGTCAGAAGAAACCTCAGAAACAGAGAACGATGCTGAAGCAAAAACCTCAGAAGGAAACAAAAAATCAAATCCAAAAAGTTCTTCTCTGCCCGAGAAATCAAAAACATCTGACAGTAAAGAACAAAAGTCAAAAACAACTGCCCCTAAAAAAAATGAAGCTGCCTCTTCTTCTCGGAAAAGAACATCAGGCAGTTCAAAGCCGAGATTATATATTTAACATTCTTTGATATCTGAAGTGAGATTGGCTATAATGAGATCAGAAGAATGCAAGAATAGAGCCGTTTGATTACGGCTTTTTATATTGCCTTTACTCACTTCAGTATTGGAGGACAACCGAAAATGGACGTAATTAAAATTTCGCCGCGCGGTTATTGCTATGGCGTTGTTGATGCTATGGTCATTGCCAAAAACGCGTCACTAGATAAAAGCTTGCCAAGACCCATCTATATACTAGGGATGATTGTTCATAATAAACACGTTACTGATGCGTTTGAAGAGGAAGGAATCTTTACTTTGGACGGCACTAACCGTCTGGACATCCTAAAGCAAGTTGAAAAAGGAACTGTCATTTTCACTGCTCACGGTGTTTCTCCCGAAGTCAGAAGAATCGCCGAAGAAAAAGGATTAGTCGCAATTGATGCTACATGTCCGGATGTAACAAAAACTCATAATTTAATTCTAGAGATGAAAGAAAAAGGATATCACGTGATCTATATCGGCAAAAAAGGGCATCCAGAGCCTGAAGGAGCCGTTGGGGTAGCACCAGAGATCGTTCACTTAGTTGAAACAGAAGAAGATGTGAAAAACCTTGATATCCAAGCAAAGAAATTAATCGTGACCAATCAAACAACAATGTCTCAATGGGATGTTCACGACATCATGGAGCTTGTCAAAGAAAAATATCCTCATGTCGAATATCACCAAGAGATTTGCCTGGCTACTCAGGTGCGGCAGGAGGCTGTATCAGAACAGGCGAAAAAAGCGGACTTAACAATCGTTGTCGGCGACCCGAAAAGCAACAATTCAAATCGGCTCGCTCAAGTGTCAGAGGAAATAGCCGGCACAAAAGCATACCGAATCGGCGACCTAAGTGAATTGAAGCTTGAATGGCTGAAAGGCGTGAATACCGTTGCGGTTACTGCGGGAGCTTCAACACCTACCCCAATCACGAAAGAAGTCATTCGCTTTTTGGAGCAGTATGATCATGAAGATTCATCAACTTGGACAACCGAACACAATGTACCGCTCAAAAAAATACTCCCGAAAGTAAAAGCAAAAAACTGAGGCTGTAAAAGCCTCAGTTTTTTTATAGAAATATAAATGGATTAGTATCTGTTTCAGAAACAAAGATATTTATATCAAGCTTTTTATCTTTGCACATTGACGTCAGTTTTCTCGTGACGCCTTCTTTCATGATTTTTTCCGCGTAATGGCCCGGATCAACAACATTCAGGCCAAGCATCATTGCATCATGGGCCACGTGGAAGTATAAATCTCCTGTGACGTAAACATCGGCGCCCTTACGTTTTGCATGATGAATATACTTATTTCCGTCTCCGCCTAGAACAGCTACTTTTTTCACCATGCTGTCAGCCTCACCCACCATTCTGACACCATTGACGTCAAGTTTGTCTTTCACAAATAAAGCGAATTCCTTGAGCGTCATCTCATTTTTAAGGGTTCCGACACGGCCGAGCCCTTTTTCTGCAGGAGACTGTTCGACAGGATAGATGTCGTAAGCGACTTCTTCGTATGGATGGCTTTTTATCATTGCTCTTATCACAGCTTTTTCGATGCTTTTAGGAAACACAGTCTCAAGCCTTACTTCATGAACAAGCTCAAGCTCCCCCACTTCACCGATAAATGGCTTGGCGCCGTCCAATGGCTTAAAGCTGCCGATTCCCTCAGATGAAAATGCGCAATGGCTGTATTCGCCGATATGGCCGGCTCCCGCATTTCCGAGCGCGGCTCTGACCTGCTCCTCATATTCCTTCGGTACGTATACTGCCAGTTTTTTCAGAGGATCAGTATACGTAGGCGCCAGCACCTCCGTCTCACTCAGCTCTAATGCCTCAGCAAGCAAATCATTCACGCCGCCTTCCGCAACGTCTAAATTTGTATGAGCTGCATAAACAGCGATATCATGCTTCAAACACTTTTCAATTAACCTTCCGGCAGGCTGGTCTGTTGCAATATGCTTTAACGGTCTGAAAATAGGAGGATGATGTGCAATAATCAAATCAACCTCTTTTTCAATCGCTTCATCGACAACGCTCTCCAACACATCAAGGGTAACCATCACATTTTTAATTGGTTTGTTTAAGGTGCCGATTTGCAGGCCGATTTTATCACCTTCAACCGCATAGGCTTTCGGGGAAAATTGTTCAAACAGTTGGATGATCTGCTGCCCATTTACGCTTTTAGCCATGATCAATAACCTCCTTCAGCAGTTCCATTCGATCGGCAAGCTCCTTTAATTTCTGTTTATTTTGCTCTGTACTTGCAGCTTGGCTGATCTGTTCATGAATGTTTTGTGTATGCTTAAGCTCTTGTGTCCATTTTTTTAAGAAGACTTTATTCTTTTCTTTTGCCAAGAATGGGCCGACTAGCATTCCGGCAGCTAACGAAATACCGGCATATGCCGCATCTCTGTCTCCCGCTTCAGCCACAAGCACCTCATAGCACTTTCCATCTTCTTCAAGGATCACCTCATCTATCAGCGCATATCCTTCTTTATAAAGCCACTCTCTGATATGAACAGCATGAATATTCGGCTGTAGAATAAGTCGTTCCTTCCCCGTTAATTTGTCTTTACCCGCTTCTAAAATATGAGCAATCAAAGATCCGCCCATTCCGGCAATCGTAATGGCATCGGCTTCACCTTTTTTAATGACTTCCAGGCCGTCCCCCTGCCTTACGGAAATTCGCGAGCTTAAGCCTGATTTTTCAACCTGCCGCTTGGCAGACAAAAACGGGCCGTCTGTTATTTCTCCGGCAATTGCACCGCTAGCTTTATGATTCAGCACCACATAACAAGGAAGGTAAGCGTGGTCAGATCCGATATCGGCCATCACCGCTCCATTCGGTATGTACTCCGCTACTGTTTGCAATCTTTTAGATAATTTTAATTCGTTCACTTGTCATCACAACTTTTCTCAATCATTTTTTCCTTTTCTATCATATAAAAAATCAGCCCGGAATCCAAGCTGAGCGAATGATTTTCAGTTTATTTCTTTTGAAGACGGCTCGACACACCGTAGACAAAAATAAAAGGCTGTCGAGAACATCTCGGCGGCCTGAGAACGTATAAGGAGAAAAACAGATCTTTTATTTAATTTTTGATACCCACTCTGCCATATCATCCAGTTTATCGGCAGGAACAAGACCAGCAGGCATTCCATTACCGCCTTGTTCAATCTTTGTTTTAATTTCAGCGACATCTTTCTTATCCCCTACACCTTTTAAGCTCGGACCGGAAACACCTTCATAATTTTCACCGTGGCACGTGATGCAGTTTGCCTTGTAAATATCCTCCGGTGAAGCGTTTGCATCTTCCTTTTCAGCAGATTTGCTTTCTCCGCCGCTTGCAATCTCCCGGGAGTCATCAAGCCCCTTTACTGATAAAAAGAAAGTCAGACCAATTCCTAAAACAGCGATCAATAAAAATGGAATAAGCGGGTTCCATTTCATTTCCCTTCCCCCTTTTTGATCCTTACCCCTATGTAAACACTTCTAATTCTAACTTATTTTAACAAAAAGTAAATGGATTGCTGCACAAAAGTTTTTTATTCACACTTTATACAAAATTCAATAGAAACATGCCTATTTCTCTGATATCCTTTTTATTCTATTGTATAATGTATTGTATACGCTTACAATAGAAAATATGGAATCATCTTTTGAATTTTTTTACCGTAATGTTCATTTGCAAATGACATCATTTTTCAGTAAAATAAAGGCATATTATCCATATATCTTATTAAAAAAAGAAGAACGGATCTGCAAGACCCGTTCCATCTTATTCGAGGAAATCTTTCAAACGTTTACTTCTGCTAGGATGTCTTAGTTTCCGCAACGCTTTAGCTTCGATTTGTCGAATACGCTCTCTCGTTACTCCAAATACCTTGCCGACCTCTTCTAATGTTCTTGTACGGCCGTCATCAAGACCGAATCGAAGACGCAATACATTTTCTTCACGATCAGTTAACGTATCAAGTACATCTTCCAGCTGCTCTTTTAATAGCTCATATGCGGCGTGGTCTGAAGGTGAAGTGGCTTCTTGGTCTTCAATGAAATCACCAAGATGCGAGTCATCCTCTTCACCAATCGGTGTTTCCAGCGATACCGGCTCTTGGGCAATTTTTAAGATTTCGCGTACTTTTTCAGGTGTTAAATCCATATCTTCCGCAATTTCTTCAGGTGTTGGTTCTCTGCCTAAATCTTGCAGTAATTGACGCTGCACACGGATTAATTTATTAATGGTTTCAACCATATGAACGGGAATCCGGATCGTTCTCGCCTGATCGGCAATGGCGCGAGTAATCGCCTGTCTGATCCACCACGTAGCATACGTACTGAATTTATAACCTTTACGGTAATCAAATTTTTCAACGGCTTTCATCAGACCCATGTTTCCTTCCTGGATCAGGTCAAGGAACAGCATTCCGCGTCCGACATACCGTTTTGCGATACTGACAACAAGCCGCAGGTTCGCTTCAGCCAATCTGCGTTTAGATTCTTCGTCACCTTCTTCAATCTTTTGAGCGTAGGCGATTTCTTCTTTTGCAGAAAGAAGGTTAACCCGGCCGATTTCCTTTAGATACATGCGAACTGGGTCATTGATTTTGACACCAGGCGGTACACTTAGGTCATTAAGGTCAAATTCTTCTTCGGCTTTGGCAAGCTGCTGAATATTAGGATCTTCTGTTTCTTCATTCTCACTAATTAATTCAACACCTTGTTCACCTAAAAATTCATAATACTCATCCATTTGGTCTGATTCAATTTCAAAGCTGGACATACGCTCGGCAATTTCTTCATATGTCAGAACGCCACGTTTTTTACCAGACTCTGTTAATTGCTCTTTTACTTGGTCGAATGTTAATTCTGTCTCGTGGGTTTGTTTATCAGCCATTATGGATCCCTCCTTCCAAAGCTTGCAACGAATTCTATAAGCGGTATGATTCTTATTCGGTCCATTCAGGCGTTTTCTATGTGAACTGCCTTTAACAATGTGCGAATAATGAAATGACAATTCATGATGAGGTCAAGCGATCTATTTGCTCCTCCGCAAGGAATCATTGCCAATACATGCTTCTCATCAGTTTTCCGGTTATTTTAAAGATCGGTTCAATGTAACGATTTCTTGAGCCAGAGAAGCGGCTCTTAAAAAATCTTTTTGTCTTTCGGCTTCGGCTCTTTCCGCCTCTTTTTCTTTTATCATTGACCAATTTCTTTGATTCAACACTTTTTTTACATAATCTGATAACTCGGCTTCGCTGAGCTCTTGATTAATTTGAAGCATTAATATATCAGACAAGAGCTGGCTTATATGATCATCCGTCACCCTAGCCATCAGATGCTGAGGCGTAAGCTCGGCTCCCTCCTCATAAAAAGCGTAAAGATAGGCGGCTAGTGCACGGTGCTCATCAATATTAAATTGAAAGCCTACCCGGTCAATCACTTTTTTGATGACGCTACGATCACGAAGCATGTGGGCGAGCAACAGCCTTTCTGCATTTTCATACGCCGGACGGAGACGTTTTTGCCTTGCTTTTGTCGTCAGATGCGCTCGCCGCGTTTTCGTTTCACCGCCACTGTCAGCAGGTTTGTTTTGCTTGCTGAAAACAGACAGCTGCTCAGTTAAAGACTCCTGAGAAAGCGAAAACTCTGAAGCAAGCTGTTTTACATAGACTTCCTGCTCAAGAGACCCTGAAAGCGTGCTGATTTCTTTCAGTACGTCTTTAATGTAAGCTAAGCGATCGCCTTCGTCGGACAGGTTCTTTCCTTTTCGGAAATATTGCATTTTAAACGCCATTACAGTAACACTGGCGTCGATAATGTCGTTTTTAAATTTTTCCCCGCCGAATTTTTTGATGTAATCGTCAGGGTCCAATCCGTCAGGAATCATTGCAACTCTGACTTTACAGCCTTTATTTTGCAGAAGCTCAGAAGCTTTTAAGGTGGCTTCATAACCGGCTTTATCAGAGTCATAGCAAAGAATGATTTCTTCGACATTTCTTCTCAGGATTTTGACATGATCATCTGTCAGAGATGTTCCCATCGTGGCTATGCTTTCTTTTACACCCGAGCTTACGGCCGATATGACATCGGCAAATCCTTCAAATAAGACTGCTCTTTCCTGCTTTCTGATATGAAGGCGGGCCTTATAAAAATTGTAAAGCAGTTTGCTTTTATGAAAGAGCGGCGTTTCAGGACTGTTCATATACTTAGGCTGCTGACTGCCAAGAGCCCTGCCTGAGAAAGCAACAACCGCCCCGTGGTGATCATGGATCGGAAACATGACGCGGTTTCTGAAACGGTCAAAATATCCGCTCCCGTCTTCCCTTCTGATCAGGAGACCCGCTTTTTCCATTTGCGCCTCACTAAAGCCCCTCTTCACGAGAAATTTCGTAATGAAGTCCCAAGAGTCAAGAGCATAGCCGATCTGAAATTCATCAATCAGCTCTTTCGTAAAGCCCCTGGAAAGCAGATAGTCCAGCGCTTCTTGACCTTCTTTTGTATTTATTAACAAATGATGGTAAAATTTCTTCAGGAGCTCATGAGCCTCAGCCATTTTTTGATCTCCAGAAGATTCTGGCCGGGCTCCGGAATGGACTGTTATATCATCTGGAAAATCAATTTGGTATTTGTCAGCAAGGTGAGAAACCGACTCGGCAAATGAATAGCCTTCCATCTGTCTTAAAAAAGAGAAAACATTGCCGCCCGCTCCGCAGCCAAAGCAATGAAAAATCTGTTTGTCGGGCGATACGGAAAACGAAGGTGTGCTTTCTCCATGAAAAGGACAGAGTCCAAAGTAGTTTCGGCCTTGCTTCTTTAATTGAACATAATCACCTATGACTTCAACGATATCTGCCGACTTTTGCACCTGATCCACAATTTCATCTGGTATCCGATTTCCCATCTTATAACACTCCGTCGTACATTATTCGATGTATTAGTGCAAAATCCCTTCATCGTTCGACAGGATTTTTTGCAGCAGTGTAATAAATCGTTCTCGATCTTCTTTATTCAATTTTTTAGGCCCTTTGGCGTATATGCCTTTTCTCCTTTGTTTACCGGAAAAATGACGGCTCTCGAGAGCAAAATCAATCGTGTCTTCATTATAGAGACGCCCTCTTTCCGACATGACGGAGACATTTCTGTTCAACAGCAGGGATGCTAATCCGATGTCCTGCGTCACAACAATATCTCCCGGTTTCACGTGATTTGCAATATATAAATCAGCAGCTTCTTTATGAGGATCAACATACTTCCATTTTTCTTCCTTGCTTCTGGAAAGCTGAAAATGTTCAAATGAAGCGACAAAAAGAACTGAAACTTCATACTCGGATGCTGTTTGTAAAATTTCATCTTTTACCGGACAAGCATCAGCATCGACAAAAATCGTCTTTTCTTGTTCGTTAAGAAGAGTAATTCTCCATCCCTCCATTAAACTCCTGCATAAAAGCAAGCAAAATCGCACATCCTTTATCATTGCGGATGTATATGAATTTGTCGAAAAATTTCCGGGAGAAATTCTTGACATCTTACCCATAATAGTTTATTCGTATCACACGAACCTTAAACCTAAAATTAATCATTTTATCACAATTTTTTATTATAATACAAACTTCACAAAGATGCTATTGTTTTTCATTATTCCCTTTTGGCATAGCCAAAAACCCAGGATAGAGCATCCTGAGTTACATGTTTTTTGTTTTAAGATGATGGATAATATTCGCTGTTTCTTCAACCGCTTTATTTGAAACATCAACGACCTGGCACCCGATCCGGTCCACAATTTTTTCGAAATATTCCAGTTCCTCTTTGATTCTGTTGATATTTGCATAGATCGCTTTGTCATTAAGCCCAAGTGATTTTAGCCGTTCTTTTCTGATATGATTCAGTTTATCCGGACTGATCTTTAAGCCGATGCATTTTTTCGGATCAACGTTAAAGAGTTCTTCCGGCGGATCAACCTCCGGTACTATCGGAACATTGGCAACCTTCAGGCGCTTGTGGGCGAGATATTGAGACAGCGGTGTTTTAGACGTTCTCGAGACGCCGATCAAAACGATATCAGCTTTTAAAATCCCTCTCGGATCACGTCCATCATCGTATTTCACTGCAAACTCGATGGCCTCCACTTTTTTGAAATAGTCTTCATCAAGCTGGCGCACCCGCCCAGGTTCGTATTTCGCTGTTAAACCGTAGGCGGTTTCCATTTTATCGATTAACGGGCCGATAATATCATAATATAAAACATTTGCTTTATCCGCTTCGGCAATCAAATATTCCCTGATTTCCGGCACCACGAGTGTAAAACAAATAATGCCGCCGTCTGCCTTTGCAAGTGAAATCACTTCATTGATAGTGCCTATATCTTCAACATAAGGTATTCTTCTTACATGTGTATCATCCGCTGATCCGTTAAATTGGCTGAGCGCTGCTTTCACTACCAATTCAGCCGTTTCGCCGACGGAATCCGATACAACATAGATGATGCGGTTACTCATATTATCCCCCCGTTAGTTTGCGATCTTATAGGATTTCATTTTCAGATAAACTGACAAGTATTTTTGTCATATTCGTTTTTGTCACTCTGCCGATTACTTCAAAGCCTTTATCGGTATCTTTGATGACAGGCAGTGCATCAATTTGTTTTTCTATCAAGTGCTTTGCAATGTCCATCACATAATCCTCGCGTCTGCACACCGTAATGTTCGGCATCCTTGTCATGATGATGTGAACAGGGACTGATGTAAGCTCCTGCTGGCCAATGCTCGCTCTGAGCAAGTCTTTTCGTGATAGCACCCCGACTAAAACAGCATCTCGGTCCACCACAAACAGAGTACCTACATCTTCTAAAAACATGGTGCAAATCGCATCATACACAGAAACGTTTTCGTGAATAACAACGGGGATAGATTGAAAGTCTTTCACCTGAAGCTTTTTGAGTTTATCTGCCAAAAGCTGGGTTCCGGTTTTCCCAGTGTAGAAATAACCGACTCTCGGGCGCGCCTCGAGGAATCCTGACATGGTGAGTATGGCTAAATCCGGACGCAACGTTGCCCTGGTTAGGTTCAGCTTTTCTGCAATATGCTCCCCAGTAATCGGCCCGTTTTCTTTTACAATCTGCAAAATATGTTCTTGCCGTTTATTTAGTTCGATCGTACTCACCACCTTTTCACTTCATATCTATGTAAAGAAATAATAATCCATATTATATCGTAAATATCTTGCAATCAAACAAAAAAACTTATAAATGGGGAAAAGACGATTACCGATCACACAGCAACCGCCTTTTCTCTCTTTATTTTACAATAAGGGCATTCATATTCGCAAAGGACTTGATCTCATCCGCCAAGCTTACCATTTGCGCCAAACGGTTTGCCTTTAAAATCTCATTATCTGCTATAACCATTGTGTGATCGAAGTAAGCATCGATCGGTTCTTTCAAGGCTGCAAGTGAAGAAAGCGCCGCCTCGTAATCTTTATTGCTGAAGTTGTCCTGCAGATTTTCCTTCGCTGTCTGGTAGGCATCAAACAGTTTTGCTTCGTATTCATTTTCAAACAGATCAGGCTGAATGTCTCCGCGGACCCCTTTTTTGCTGATAGAGATCACTCGGCCTAAAGCTTCCGCTGTTTCCTTAAAGCCCGGCGCACCAAGCTTTTGTTCCAGCACTTGTGCTTTATGCAGCGCTGAATATGGCTCAAGCTCAGAGCTTTCCAGCACGGCGTCAATGACATCATGTCTGATCTGTTCAGCATTCAAGACATATTTCAGGCGCTGGGTAAAGAAATCAAGCAGTTCATTTTCTTTTTCTGTTTGTACGAAAGTAAGCAGCTCTTCAAACGAAATTCCCCAGTTGCGGTCAAGAAGAATCGCAACAATACCGCTCGCTTGGCGGCGCAGCCCGTAAGGATCCTGAGAACCGGTCGGAATAACGCCGATAGAGAAGAATGAAGCGATGGTGTCAAGCTTATCCGCCATTGCTACAACAGCTCCGGTGAAAGTAGAAGGCGTTTCGCCGCCTGCTGATCTCGGCATATAGTGTTCGTTGACTGCCGCAGCCACAGCTTCATCTTCGCCAAGCATTCTCGCATACTTTTCACCCATAATTCCTTGGAGCTCAGGGAATTCGTATATCATATGCGTGACAAGGTCGAATTTAGAAATTTCAGCGGCTCGCTTCACATGTTTTAACGTATCTTCATCAGCCTGAAGACGAACGGCAAGCTTCTCTGCGATTGAAGTGACTCTTCTAACCTTATCGGCAAGAGAACCAAGCTCTTCATGGAAAACAATGTTTTCAAGCTTCTTCACGTTTGCATCAATGTTTAGTTTCTGATCTTCCTTGTAGAAGAATGAAGCATCAGATAAACGCGCGCGCAGCACTTTTTCATTGCCTCGTGCCACATTTTCGATCGCGTGGCTGTTGCCGTTTCGGACTGTAATAAAGTGTGGCAGCAAATCACCGTTCTTGTCTTTGACAGGGAAGTAGCGCTGATGCTCTTTCATTGTCGTGACAAGCACTTCCTCAGGAATTGACAGAAACTCAGATTCAAATGATCCGTAAAGAGCTGTCGGGTATTCTACTAAGTGATTTACTTCATCAAGAAGGTCTTCATCCACCGGAATGCTCCAATTGTTTTCTGCAGCCATTGCTTCCAGCTGAGATTGAATCATTTGTTTCCGGGCGTTTGGATCAGCAATAACATGCTGTTCTTTCAGCTGCTCTTCATAAGCTGAAGGTGATTCAATTGACACTTCATGTCCAAGGAAACGGTGTCCCTGTGTTGTCCGTCCAGACTCCACGTTTGTGATCGAAAATGGAATGACATCCTGTCCAAATAAAGCGACAATCCATTTGATCGGCCGGATATAACGCAAATCTTCATTTCCCCAGCGCATGTTTTTCGGGAAATGCAAGCTCGTAACTAAGCTGCCCAGTTCCGGCAGAAGCGACTTCGTTTCTTGGCCGGCTTGGAATTTTTGAACGAATACATACTCTGTGCCTTTTACTTCTTTGATGTACAGGTCTTTTACGTCTGCGCCTTGGCCTTTTGAAAAGCCGATTGCCGCTTTTGTCCAGTTGCCATCTGCATCAAGGGCAATTTTTTTCGCAGGCCCTTTTGCTTCTTCTTTTATATCATCCTGCTTATCTGCTACATCTTTCACGAAAACAGCAAGACGTCTCGGTGTATTGAAGAGCTTTACTTCACCGTGAGTGATATTTTTTTCTTTAAGCCAGCCTGTCAGCTTCTCGCCAAGCTGAACCATGCTTTCATTCAAAAAGCGCGCCGGCATTTCCTCTAATCCGATCTCTAAAAGTAAATCCTGTTTACTCATGAGAAGAACCCTCCCCTTTAAGCATTGGGAACCCTAGTTTTTCTCGTTCCTCATAATAGGTTTTTGCTACTTTTCTCGCTAAATTCCGCACTCTTGCGATATATCCTGTACGCTCAGTAACAGAGATCGCACCTTTGGCGTCAAGCAGGTTAAAGGTGTGCGAGCATTTCAGCACATAGTCATATGCTGGATGAACAAGTCCGTTGTCCATTTGCTTGATCGCTTCTTTTTCATACGTGGTGAACAATTGGAACAGCATATCGACATCTGACGTTTCAAACGTATAAACAGAATGCTCGTATTCCGCCATCATGAATAAGTCTTTTACTGTAAATCCTGACGTCCATTCCAAGTCGAAAACATTCTCTTTATCCTGGATATAAGACGCAAGACGCTCAATTCCGTACGTAATTTCTACTGAAACCGGTTTACATTCAAGTCCTCCGACCTGCTGAAAATACGTAAATTGAGTAATTTCCATTCCGTCAAGCCATACTTCCCAGCCAAGACCCGCACATCCTAAAGACGGGTTCTCCCAGTTATCTTCAACAAAGCGGATATCATGCTCAAGCGGATCAATTCCCAGAGCGCGCAAGGAATCTAAATACAGCTCTTGAATGTTATCCGGAGACGGTTTAATAATGACCTGAAACTGATGATGCTGATACAGTCTGTTCGGGTTCTCTCCGTATCGTCCATCGGCAGGACGTCTGGAAGGCTCTACGTAAGCCACTTTCCACGGCTCAGGCCCAATACTGCGCAAAAATGTATACGGGCTCATCGTGCCGGCTCCTTTTTCTACATCGTAAGCCTGCATAAGCACACAGCCCTGACTGGACCAATGCTTTTGCAAGGTTAGAATCATGTCTTGAATGTTCATTTCAAGCACCTCCACTTTTCTTTCATAAAATGACTGCGGCAGCAACCAAAAAACTCCCGTCTCTATGCTTGCCAAGCCGCAAACATAGGGACGAGAGTTCTCCCGCGGTTCCACCCTAGTTGCTGAGAACAATATCCCAGCCTCTTTTTTTGAAATTGCTCAAGAATGCCTTTCGTTGCGTGCTCATCCTTAGCTTACACCGCCCTAAGGTCGCTTTCATGAGGTAAACGCAAGTACTTCTTTCTCTCACTGCAACATATTTTATAATAAATGATCATATAAAAAGATGGACCAGATGTCAACTTTTGTTTTCACCCATAAGGTGTTTCATGCTTTCCATTTGATCTAAAAAGCGCTTCGATTTTAAATATAACCCTGAATATTCTTCATAATATAAATCAATCACTTGCTTTAATTCAGCTTTTGTTTCCTGTTTTAAAGACACATTGCCCAGCCTCGTCAGATCGAAGTAATAAAACAGTCTCAACAGCCTTGCCGTTTGGGGTTTAATCGGGACCCTGTAAGGATCTTTTTCAAAACAGCGATGGCAAATAAAGCCGTTATCGCGGACAGAGAAATGAAAGGTCCCGTCTTGGCTTTTACAATGCACACAATGATTCAGCTCAGGATATAGCCCCATGACACCGAGCATTTTCATTTGAGCAATGAATGTGATGACATCCGGATCTGTTCCTTCATTCAGCTGTTTAAACGATTCTAAAATGAATTCAAACAAATAAGGGTTAGGCTTCTTTTCTTCTGTGCCTTTATCGACTAGCTCAGCAATATACGCAGCATATGCTGTTAAAAACAAATCTTCCCTAATGCCTCTCATGCTGAGGATCATTTCACCCTGCTGAAGCGTTCCGAGACCCGTTGTTTTTTGCATTAAGAATGAACCATACAAAAAGGGCTGGCTGACTGCTGATAAACGGCTGTTCGGTTTTTTGGCGCCTCTTGCCATAACACCTATTTTTCCGTGTTCTCTTGTCAGTAAAGTAACGATTTTATTCGTCTCTCCGTAATCATTTGTGCGAAGAACGATCCCTTCACATTTTGTCAGCATTTCCGCACCTTCCTAAAGCAGGAGCGGCCAAGAGGTTTATAAAATTGGATAATCAAATCGGGCTAGCTCATCTTCTAGTTCATCGGGTCTTTCCATGTTCTCTTTTTCCAGTTCTTTAAAAAGAAGATACGTATCAACATTTCCTGTTTGAGAAAATACGTTCCAGGTAAAATTCAACACAAGAAACCCACCTTTCTGTAGTTAAACTAGCTTACCTAAACTCCAAATTCTTACCTTTATCTTGACCAGATGTCCTCCATTTCATGTTAAACAAAATTTGTTAATGCATCCCTGTTTCTGTGAGATAATGACACACAGCAAGAAATTAATATTCGTCCTCTTTAAAGCCGAAATCGCGAAGCTGGGACATTTTATTACGCCAGTCTTTCTGGACTTTCACCCACAATTCAAGGTAGACACGGGAGCCTAACAGCGCTTCAATATCCTCTCTCGCTCTTTTTCCGACCTCTTTCAGAAGGCTTCCTTTTTTACCGATTACGATGCCTTTCTGGGAATCCCGTTCGACCACAATCGTTGCCGCTACGTGAATAGAACCATTGTCCTGTCCTTTGATGGATTCTATGGCCACAGCGATACTATGCGGAATTTCTTCTCTCGTCAGGTGCAGCACCTTTTCCCTGATTAATTCAGAAATAATAAAGCGTTCCGGGTGATCGGTTACTTGGTCACTTGGATAGAATTGCGGCCCTTCCGGCAAATACGCTTCTATCTGAGCGAGCAATGTTTCAATATTATTACCTTCTAAAGCGGAAATTGGAACAATTTCCTTAAAAGGATAACGTCCGCGGTATTCGTCAATTAACAGAAGCAACTGATCGGGATGAATTTTGTCAATTTTGTTTACGATTAAAAATACAGGCGTAGACATCTTCTGCAATTTCTCAATGATGAATTCGTCGCCCTTCCCGTATCCTTCCTCGGCGTTGATCATAAACAAGACCAAATCGACTTCTTTTAATGTATTTTGCGCCACTTTCATCATAAAGTCCCCAAGCTTATGCTTAGGTTTATGAATCCCTGGTGTGTCAATAAATATCGTTTGTGATGTGCCTGTCGTTAAAACTCCTTGCACCTTGTTTCTCGTCGTTTGGGGCTTATCGCTCATGATCGCGATTTTTTGTCCAATGACTCTGTTCAAAAATGTAGATTTTCCTACGTTTGGTCTTCCAATAATGGATACAAATCCTGATTTAAAGCTTTCGTTCGTCATGTAAATCCTCCGATGAAAATGCGCCTGGCAATAATTCTTCCACAGTCATTTCTTTTATTTGTCCTTGTAAATTGGTTAGTACGACAATAACGTCCTTTGTGCAAAGCTCAGATATCACCTGTCGGCAGGCTCCGCACGGAGATACCGGTCCAGGGGTGTCAGCCGCAACGGCTAGCATCTGAAACTCTGTATCGCCTTCAGAAACAGCTTTAAATAAAGCGGTACGCTCAGCGCAATTGCACATGCTATATGCCGCATTCTCGATGTTGCAGCCTCTGTACACTTTTCCATCCTTGGTAAGAAGAGCGGCTCCTACTTGGAACTTGGAATACGGCGCATATGCCATATCACGCGCTTTTAAAGCTTCTGTTATTAATTCTTGTCTGTTCATGTGTACATTCCTCTCTTACCTATAATGGTACCGCTATCACTTTATATTTTACATAATCGCGCTCTTTTTTTCACGCCCATTTCTAAAAATGTAAAATAAATGTAAGAATTTTCAGCCATTACAGCTTTGGCAAAAAAATAAGTAAACCAATGATACACGAAATAACGGCAAAAACGCAAACAGCCCCGGCGGCAGCGTCCTTAGCCGCTTTAGCGAGAGGGTGATGCTTGTCTGTAATTAAATCAACCGTATGTTCAATGGCTGTATTTAAAAGCTCAAGCGAAAACATTCCGCCGATCAAAAGGAAAATAATCGCCCACTCAATCGAGCTGAGCCCCACGAGGAAGCCGCAAACAAGAACAGCACAGGCGGCAGCGGCATGAAATTGAAAGTTCCGCTCCGTCCGCGCTGTTTTCCAGATGCCCCGGCCTGCATGCACGAAGCTTTTGAAGAATCGCCTCAGCTCATTTCTATGATCTCTTGAGTCCATAGGCGTCCAGCAAATCCTTTTGCTTAGTAAACATCTCCTCTTCTTCCTCTTTCGTCATATGGTCATATCCTAAAAGGTGAAGGAATCCGTGCACGGCTAGAAACCCGAGCTCCCTTTTAAAGGAATGATTATATTCCTCTGCCTGCTCTCTTGTGCGATCCGCACTGATGATAATATCACCTAAAACAGGCGGAATTTCGGCGCCCACGATCTCGATCTCGCCTTCCCCCTCTTCTTCAAGAGCAAATGAGATGACGTCTGTCGGCGCATCCTTTCCGCGATACTCTTTATTAATCTGCTGTATGTCTTCATTAGTAACGATCGTGACAGACACTTCAGCCTGATCCTGAACGCCTTCACGCTCAGCGGCAAATTGAAGCAGATTTTCTACTTCTTTGAGCATCTCTTCTGAGACACTACCCGTTTCATCAACGATATCAATCAATAAACCCATCTATTTCACCTTCTTAGTAGCCTCCGGATATTCGATCCGGGAGTGGAAAATTCCTTTTAATGTTGCACAGAGCGTTTTTGCGATTGTATCCAGCTCCTTAAATGTCAAATCGCATTCACTGAACTGTCCGTCCTGAAGCTTATCGGATATAATACCCCGGACAAGCTTTTCAATTCGTTCTGGATTTGGATTGTGCATGGATCTGACAGCCGCTTCAACACTGTCTGCCACTGAAATAATCGCGGCTTCCTTTGACTGCGGCTTCGGTCCCGGATAACGGAACTCTTCTTCAGTAGTCTGGTCGCCTTTTTCCTTCGCTTTATAATAAAAGAACTTTAAAAGCGAGGTGCCATGATGCTGCTCAGCAATATCGACAAGCTCTTTCGGAAATTTATAGCTTCTCAGCATGTTCGCACCATCAGTGGTATGCGAAATGATGATATTTTTACTCAGCTGAGGAGACAGTTTGTCATGCGGATTGTCAATATTCATTTGGTTTTCAATAAAATATTGCGGACGCTTTGTTTTTCCAAGGTCGTGGTAATACGCGCCAACTCTTGCAAGCAAACCATTCGCGCCCACCGCCTCACAGGCTGCCTCTGACAAATTGGCGACCATTACACTATGATGATATGTACCTGGTGTTTCTGTTAATATTTTGCGCAGCAGCGGATGGTTCGGATTAGACAGCTCGATCAGCCTCATCGTGGATAAAATGCCAAAGCCCGTCTCAAAAAACGGCATCAAGCCGATAATCAATACAGACGAAGCAAAGCCTGACACAACGCCCATCAGCATTAACGTGCCGATTTCAAGACCCGACAGCGCGGTGTTTTGGATTAATAACAAGGAAAGAACGACAACCATATTGATAAACGCCACGAAAAGCCCAGTCTGCAAAATCTTTGATCTGGCATTGTGTTTTCCTAAAAATAAAACACCTGAAATCCCGCTGATCAAATAATAAATTCCGATGACATAATTGAATGTTCCTGTCACACCCTGATTAAACATCATACTTCCGCAAATCGCAAGAATGATACTTCCCAAAATGGCGATGCGTTCATTCATCAGCAGTTTGATTAAGATCGCGCCGGCCGCAATAGGAACAAGATAGCCGATATTATTATATTCCATCTTCTGAAATAAACTGACAACCTCCATGATGACAAGCAATAGTGTTGTGATAATGGAGAACAGCAGGATGGATTGGTTTTTAAACTTCAGGTTTTGTTTCTGTTTTTCAAAATAATATACAAGAGTTGCAATGAAAAGCCCGATCATAATCAATAGGCCGCTGATCGGTTTAAAGAGGTTGGAGTTATTTAATAATCCCGTCAGCTCGAGTTTTCTGTACACTTCCCGATCAATGAGGTCATTTTCTTCAACGAGCACCTGCCCCTGTTTGATCTGAACCTGCTGGACATTGTCTGACGCTTCCTGACGCTTTGCCTCTGTCGCTTTTGGATCAAAGACGTAATTCGGAATAATAGCAAAACGCCCGATTTCCGTCGCAGCTCCCAGGTATTTAGACGGGATGGAATTGCTCTTTAGCTCTTTTTCTACTTTATCCTTTGCATCTGATAGTTTATCCGACGGGATTTCACTGCTCATCACCGTATTCACTGCCGTAATGACCGTATCTCTGACGAAAGAAAAGTCTTCACTGTCTGCTTTCAGCAATGTCTTGATGGACTCCTCTGAAATTGAATCGTTCACATCTGACGTCAACTTGTCCTTCACAGACTTAACCATTGATTTTTCCGATGGTGATTTGCTGCTTTCTTCCGCTGACTTTTTCACTTCGCTGATACTGTCGAATATAGATGACACAAGGTCGATCCGGTTGTCTGTATAGTCTTTTTTCAATGTATATTGATCTTCAACCGCGTCCTCAGCGGCCTGCTTTTTTTCCTCTGTGGCTTTTTGATCTTCAACGGTTGCCGGAGCATAAATGGTCTTGTCGCTGACTGAAAACAGGTCTAAATCAAGTGTTTCCGGCTTAACATGTACAAAGAGCAAAGCAAACATAATGGCAGCCAGCAGAAGATACAGCAGTACGTGCATGGAGCGGGCATTTTTAAAGATGCGCCATTTTTTTTGACTGCTTTTGGTCTTCCCCTTCTTTTTCAACACAAGAACCTCCTCTTGAAACATCAAGCCCATAAGCAATCATAAAAATGACCCGATAACGCGCGATCGGGTCATTCAGCATTAATTTTGCTTATCGTATGCTTCAATAATTTTCGCAACAAGCGGATGTCTGACCACGTCTGTCTGGTCTAGCTCAATTATAGAAATGCCGTCTATTCCTTTCAGCATCTCCTTCGCTACTGCAAGTCCCGATTTGACGCCTTTCGGCAGATCAATTTGGCTAACGTCACCTGTAATGATCATTTTAGAGCCAAAACCCAGTCTCGTCAAAAACATTTTCATTTGAGCAGGCGTGGTATTCTGTGCTTCATCCAGTATAACATAAGCATCATCAAGCGTCCGACCCCTCATATATGCAAGCGGAGCTATTTCGATAATGCCTCTTTCCATCAGACGTTCTGTATGATCTGCTCCAAGCACATCATGAAGAGCGTCATACAGCGGGCGCAAATAAGGATCTACTTTTTCTTTGAGGTCACCCGGCAGAAAACCAAGGCTTTCACCAGCTTCCACAGCAGGTCTTGTTAAAATGATTTTTTTGATATGGCCGTTTTTTAAAGCATGGACTGCTTTCACGACAGCCAGGTACGTTTTCCCGGTACCCGCCGGGCCGATGCCGAACACAAGGTCATTCCGCTTCATAGCGGCCACGTATTCCCGCTGTCCCATCGTTTTTACACGGATTGATTTGCCTTTAGCGTTTTTGGTGATTTCTTCTTCATACATGCTTTCAAAGTATTCAAGTTCATTCTTTTTTGCCATTTTGACGGCGTAAATCACATCACGTTCAGAGATCTCTATCCCCTTGCGAATTAAAGCGAGGAGCGATCCCAGCAGCCTGTCTGCAATCTGAAACGATTCTTCATCGCCTGAAACATAAATCGTTTCGCCGCGCGTAATGATATTTACGTTCAGATCTTTCTCCATCAATTTCAAAAAAGAATCTTGGTTCCCGAACAGTGAAAGCGCCTCGTCCGGGCTTTTCAGTTTTTGATTCATCGCAAGTAAATGTTCTGTCATTCTTCAGTCTCCCTGACAATAGGTGTGGTTTGAACGATATCTTCTATAACTTGGTAGAGAATAATCAACTTTACTTTACCATTCTCAACAGTCTGGTGCAAAACTTTTTCACTTTTCACCTCGCCGTTTTCGCCTATTTTATCCTCTACATCCTGTTTACCCATTTTAATGCCTTCTTGAACTGCTTCTTCTTTCGTATATTTTCGCAAAGCCTCTTCACTTTCTCTCGTTTGCTCTTTGATATAGGACACAGGGAGCTTAAATCCGAGAAAATTCAGCGAATGCTTTTCTTGTTCTGTTTTTGGGTGCTTTAATTCCTCTTTTTTAAACGTCATCCCCCAGATCGGGATTGCCAAAGAGCCAAAAGAAAGCTTGTGCTTTGTCCTTACTTTGCCCGTATAGACGTTAAATAATGTCTCAAGCGGGACTGTCACTTCAGACCTGTACCAGGTTTCTCCGTAAATTGTTGCTTTTGAGGCGACTTCCTGCTGATGCTCTTCGTTGCCGATCAGCCCCGAAACAAGCAGCTGCCCCTTTTCCACATGATCGTGGATTGCGGCCATCGGCTGGCCTTTTTGGACATACATTCTTGTAATGGTCGCTTTCTTTTTGGCGACAATATCACGCGGGCTGACATACTTTTCTTTTTCGGGCTCATTTTTCTCTACGACTTTCATGTGAATGGTCGTTCCCTTCAGGTCAACTCCGACCCAGGTGATATTGTCTATTCCATTGGTTAGCGATTTTTGTATTTTTTCTGGAGACATCATTAAAAACTGCAGACGCCCCTTTTTGACGCCGATTTCTTTAAGATGCTGCATCATTTGATGTTCCGTTTCAGGTTTAGCGCCTGTCACATCAATTTTCCACACCATATTGGAAAGCAAAAACAAAAGGATGAAAAACATCGCAAAACCGATCGTAAACCCTATATTCAGCTTTGATTTCAGCAATAGGAAAGGAAATCCCTTCCGATTGATAAATCGGGCTTTACATTTAAATTTTCTTCTCACCCGCCGAAAGGCATGTACATCCTGAAGCTGTATATATAACGATACGGCTTCTTTCTTTTTTTTGACATAAAAGACCGGAATCCCCTGTCTTGTGCATTCATTAAGAAGCCGTTCAATCCCTCTTCCCGTCAATTCAAGCTGGACCTTACCCGAAAAAAAAGACAGCCATTTATTTTTCACAACATTTCCCCCTCGGCTTTATGACTCAACATATCGAACGACATCAATCGTACCCTCCAAAAGAATTTCTTCCGGAAGAATCGCCTTGATGACAAAGTTTTTACCTGATATGATGCACTGGCCCTGCTTCAGCATCAGCCTCACTTCATTCTCACTGAACAGCAAAAGGCCTCTGTGGTTTTCTATGTAGATATGAAGTCTGCCAACCATTGTAATCCGCGGCAGATCCATCATAACGTCCGGGGGAATTTCCAATGCTCTTGTCAGCCAAGCTTTCACTCGATTCTTTCTTTGCCCCATACAAAAAGAACCCCCTTTCATCTCATATGTATGATTTGAAAGGAGGTTCTAACACTTTAATTTTTACGGGCTGAGCGCATCGTATGGTGAGGTTTTTTCGCCCTCGGAGGTCCGAATACCTCTCCTAAGACGATCCCCTGCACCACGGTGTCTTTATTAACCTGGAGCATTTTTTGTTTTGTGTATACTGCTTTTTGTTTAGCCGCAGCAAGATCACGTTCCAGCCCTTTCAGGTTTCTTTCTGTTTCTCTGCGTCTTTCTTCCGCTTCCCGTCTTACCTGTTCCATGCGGTTAGGAATAGGTATAGGAGCTTCTTCTGTTGGGTGCTTCTTTTGAGGAGAAGCCGTTTGCACCTGCTGAGGTTTTTTTCTGTTTTGGCTGTTTTTCTTTTCTTCTTTGCTCTTTTTGCCGAAAATCGCAGAAATAATTCCGATAATCGCTGCAATAATAAGCGGATTGGTCAGTATATCTTCCATCAGCGTTCTCCCTTCTTAGAGAGATTATGATTTGCGGTCTTCATCAGACGAATCTTTCGTCAGCTTGCCGAATGAATCACGCATTTCTGTGTCAGCATCGATGTTTTTGATATTCATGTAATCCATGACGCCAATATTCCCTTCACGCAAAGCTTCCGCCATCGCAAGCGGCACTTCCGCTTCGGCCTCTACCACTTTCGCGCGCATTTCTTCTACGCGGGCGCGCATTTCCTGTTCTTGAGCAACAGCCATCGCACGGCGTTCTTCCGCTTTTGCCTGCGCGATGTTTTTATCAGCCTCGGCCTGATCAGTTTGTAAAATCGCACCGATGTTTTTACCGATGTCAACATCAGCAATATCAATCGAGAGAATTTCAAATGCCGTTCCTGAGTCCAAGCCCTTTCCAAGTACCGTCTGAGAAATCATGTCGGGGTTTTCAAGCACTTTTTTGTGATTTTCGGATGAACCGATTGTAGAGACGATCCCTTCACCGACACGGGCAACAATAGTTTCTTCCCCCGCTCCCCCGACAAGACGTTCGATATTCGCTCTTACTGTGATTCTCGCTTTCGCTTTCACTTCAATCCCGTCCATGGCCACACCGGCAATAAACGGCGTTTCAATGACCTTAGGATTAACGCTCATTTGAACAGCTTCCAAAACATCCCGGCCCGCAAGATCTATGGCAGCACAGCGTTCAAATGTGAGTTCAATGTTCGCGCGCTGGGCGGCGATAAGCGCGTTGACAACTCTATCAACATTACCTCCGGCCAGGTAGTGGCTTTCAAGCTGGTTTGTTCCAACATTCAGTCCTGCTTTATGCGCTTTTATCAGCGGGTTCACCACACGATTCGGTATGACGCGGCGAAGCCTCATCCCTACTAAAGTGAATATGCTGATTTTTACTCCTGCTGCTAAAGCTGAAATCCAAAGCATCACAGGCACAAATGTGAAAAATACAGCCAAGACAATGATCGCGACTGCGACAATTGCCAGAATCATAAGTGTTGACGGATCCATATAACTTCTCCTCGTTTCTATTTAAATTTCTCTCACGACAATGCGTGAGCCTTCTACTTTAATGACTTTTACTTTCTTATCTTTTTCTGTAAACGATCCCTCTGAAACGACGTCAAGACGTTCATCATCAATAATGACGGTACCGGCGGGACGCAGCGGCGTAAAGGTGACACCCACTTTGCCCATTAGATCTGTGCGTGTTTGATTTGATACGTAGCCGCTTTCCGTATTTGTAGAATCGTTTAATATCAATTTCTTAAAGAATTTCATACGCTTTCCCAACACCCTTGTCAGTAAAATGAAAGCTGTCATCGAAACAGCTGAGGCGATCAAGAGAGAAACCGCCATGACAGTGAAGCTACCCGCGGCTAAAAACAGGCTCGCAACAATCGCTCCTAAGCCCAGTAATCCAATGATTCCTCCGGGAAGGAAAATTTCAAGCAGGATGAGGATCACCCCTGCTATAAAGAGGAGTACTGTCTCGTATCCGGCAAGGCCTGTTGCGAGATGTCCGTAAAAGAACAGCAGCAAAGCGATGCATCCAACCGTTCCAGGAATGCCGACACCCGGGGAAAAAAGCTCAACCGTCAGACCTAAAAAAGCGATTGTCAGCAGAATAGGAACAATGATCGGGTTCGTCAGCCATCTTGCTGCTTTTTCTGCAAAGCTTTCCTTTGCATAGCTGATATGCGCTTTTTCAAACCCAAGCTTCTTTACGAGAGCGGATAAGTTGTCAACAGTGCCTTCTGAATAGCCTACATCAATCGCCTTATCAGCGTTAAGTGTCAGCAGATCTCCCTTCGGCGCGCCGACTTCCTTGGCATCTATGTCCGGGTCAGCCATTGCGAGCGCATATTTAGGATCACGGTTATTTTTCACTGCGGCATCTTCCATTTCTGCCAGCCAAAGTGATTCAGCTTTTTGGTCAGCGGCATTGCCTTTGCCGTCGATAATCGCGGCCGCTCCCATTTTTCCGCCAGGCGCCATATAAATGTGATCGGCTTGCAGGGCGATATATGCGCCAGCTGACAACGCGCGTTTATTTACATATGCAGTTACAGGAATCTCGCTTTCAGTTATCGAATCCGCTATATCAATAGCTGATTTGACCAATCCTCCCGGCGTATTGATATCAAGAATAATATGATCTGCATGCGCTTCCTTTGCATCCTGTAACGAACGGGACAAAAATGAGACGAGGCCCTGTTCGACATTTTTGTCAACCGGGATCACATAAACCGTTTGTTTTTCTGCTTTTGCGTTCAGCTGTACGCCTAATAAAGAAAGTAAAAATATGCTCAATAGAGCAACACGGAATCCTTTGATGTGAAGCAAGGGCGGTGTATCCCTCCTTCCTTTTATAATAAGTGCCTTCTCTTCATACGTAACAAATGTATCAAAGGTTTCATTTTTTTATGTATAAAAAAAGACATCTCTCTTAGAAAGATGTCCTTTTCTTTGCCATTTAAGACAGTTGACTGCTCACAAGTTTATTAATTAAACTTCCGTCAGCTTTACCTTTTACTTTAGGCATAATTGCCCCCATCACTTTGCCCATGTCCGCTTTTGAGCTCGCACCGACCTCCGCGATGGTTTCATTTACGATTGTACGCAGCTCTTCTTCTGACAGCTGCTCAGGTAAATAAACTTCTAAAATGTCCAGCTCTTTTTGAACTTTATCTACTAAATCTAAACGATTAGCGTTTGAAAATTCCTGGAGGGAGTCTTTACGTTGCTTAAGTTCACGAGAAAGGACAGTGAGTTCCTCATCCTCGGTCAAACTGTCTTTCTTAAGCTTAATTGCTTCATTTTGAAGTGAAGCCTTAACCATTCGAACGACAGTCAGTTTGTCTTTCTCACGGTTTTTCATATATAGCTTCATATCCTGGTTAAGACGCTCAAGAAGACTCATAAATCCACCCTCTTTTAGAATTTGCGTTTTCTAGCAGCTTCAGACTTTTTCTTGCGCTTTACGCTAGGTTTTTCATAAAATTCACGCTTTCTTGCTTCTTGCAAAGTACCTGTCTTTGATACACTGCGTTTGAAGCGACGAAGAGCATCTTCAAGCGATTCGTTTTTTCTAACGACCGTTTTTGACATTCTCTTTCCCTCCCTCCGAATACACCAATCGACTACCTTTAAGTTACACATATAAACATGTACTTTGACATTATAATATAAGCCATCAGTCAGGTCAACTAAGTGAGTTCACTTTTCCGTCATGAGTGCGACTGCCTGTCTATATAATGATGGAAAGGGGTTGGTGAATAAGATGTTGATTCTGATCAGTTTTACTGCTCTTATATTATTCTTTCTCGCAGGCATGAACATGCTTCGAAAAGGCTTAATTTCCATGGCGTACTCAAAAATCGAAGACCGTTTGCTTTTATTTACGGATCATCCGTTAAAAGCATTTCTTATCAGTATTGTATTTACGGGAATTCTTCAAAGCAGTTCAGCCTTTATGGTCATTGTCATCGGCTTTGTAAGTGCGGGCGTTCTTTCTTTTAAGCGGACGATACCAATGATTCTGGGAACAAATGTCGGATCGACCTTTACAACTGAATTTATCGCCATCAAAATGGATGTTTTGATTTGGATTCTTTTGATAGGCGGTGCATTGTTTTTTCTGACCGGCAAGTATCCTTTGAAACAGCTGGGCACAAGCTTCCTCGGTCTCGGCATCATCTTTTTTTGCATCAGCGGGTTCAGCCACCTTGCTGGGCCGCTTACAAAGCTGAAAACGGGCGCGGAAGTTCTATACCACGTTAACGATTCAAACTGGTCCGCTTTACTCATCGGTATGGTGTTAACTGCGATCATTCATTCAAGCTCTGTTTGTATCGGCATTTTGATGAGCTTTATGAATGAAGGCATTATCGGACTGACACAGGCGATGAGCGTCGTGCTGGGGTCAAATATCGGGACATGCGTTACAGCTGTCATGGCTGCTGTATCCGGCGGATATGCGGCGAAACAGACAGCCTATGCCCATGTGGTGTTTAACGTGCTGGGAGTGGTTCTTGTATTTCCTTTCCTGGCGGCAGCGACCGGATTTGTAGAACAGTTATCAGCTGATCCCGCACAAAGGATCGCGCATTTCAGTCTTTTATTTAATGTGGTGACAGCTCTTTTATTTCTTCCGCTTACAAACTTGTTTTACCGATTGATTCACTTCCTTATTCCAGCCAAATAAAAAACCGGTACATGTAGCTGCACCGGTTTTTAGGTTAAGAAGACAAACGCATGTGTTCTGTTATTTCATCTTCAACAACACGGACGAATTGCCCTTCGTTATAAGGATAGCCTGCTTTTAGAATTTTGACTTTCACGATTTTGCCGATCATATCTTCCGTACCTTTGAAAACGACTTTCATATAGTTGTCTGTGTAACCGACAAACATGTTCTCTTCTTCTGTTTCCTTATACGCTTCCTCAGGGATAATCTCAAGCACTTCATTTTCATACTGAGAAGCATATTCCTTCGCAAGCTGGTCAGAAAGAGCAATCAGGCGGTGCACACGTTCATTTTTCACGTTTTCATCCACTTGATCTTCCATTCGCGCAGCCGGCGTTCCTGTACGTTTACTGTAAGGGAAAACATGCAGTTCAGAGAATTTATGTTCTTTAATAAAGTTATAGGTTTCCATAAATTCTTCTTCTGTTTCGCCAGGGAACCCTACAATGACATCAGAAGTAACAGCTAAGCCTGGCAGTGCTTTTTTCAATTTGTTTAAACGGTCTGCGAAAAATTCCATCGTATATTTACGTCTCATCCGTTTAAGCACTGTGTTTGAACCGGATTGGATGGGAATATGCAAATGATTCACAATCTTATCTGACCGGTCTAAGACCTCGATCACTTCGTCTGTGATTTGGCTGGCTTCGATTGAAGAAATTCTGATCCGCTTAACGCCTTCAACACGAGTGTCTAATTCTCTCAAAAGCTTAGCGAAGTTGTAATCCTTCATATCTTCGCCGTATCCGCCTGTATGGATACCCGTCAGAACAATCTCTTTATATCCGGCATCGACAAGCTGCTGCGCTTGTTTAATGACTTCTTCAGGGTCACGGGAGCGGAGCAGGCCGCGCGCCCACGGAATGATACAGAATGTGCAGAAATTATTGCAGCCTTCCTGTATTTTCAATGACGCTCTTGTCCGGTCCGTGAAAGCAGGTACATCAAGTTCCTCATACACTCTTGCTTTCATGATGTTGCTGACACCGTTAATCGGCTGGCGTTCTTCTCGGTATTGGTCAATGTAGCCGAGCATTTTTTCCCGGTCCTGTGTTCCGACTACAATGTCGACACCAGGGATCGCCATAATCTCAGCAGGCGAGGTTTGCGCGTAGCAGCCTGTGACACAGATGACACCGTCAGGATTTTGACGAATGGCGCGTCTGATCACTTGGCGGCTTTTTTTATCTCCCGTATTTGTTACCGTACATGTATTAATGACATATACATCAGCGGTTTGTTCAAAGTCTCTTCTTTCATAGCCCGCTTCTTTGAAAAGCTGCCAGATTGCTTCTGTTTCATAATGATTGACTTTACAGCCAAGCGTATGGAAAGCAACAGTTGCCATTATTGATCACCTCTTAATAACTCTGTTTGATAAGAAATCGCACTCAACGCATATAGCGGAGCTGTTTCTGTCCTTAAAATTCTCGGTCCGAGGCCGCACGGCACACCGTCTTTCTCTGTGAGCCGTTCTACCTCCGCTTCTGTTAAACCGCCTTCGGGACCAAATACGATCAAAAGAGATGATCCTTTCGGAAGGCTGCTTATAACCGCGCTGAACGCGCTTATTTCCCCTTGCTTTGATGACTCCTCGTATGCAACGACACATTTATCGAAATCCTGCATCCTTTGAAGAAGCTGTTGAAAAGAATGGACATCCATTACTTGCGGCACTTCGTTACGGTACGATTGTTCAGCCGCTTCCTTCGCAATTTTCGTCCATCTTTCCCGCTTTTTCTTTGCCTTTTTGTCATCCAGCTTGACAACAGAACGGGCGGCTTGGAACGGAATAAAGGCATAAGCTCCGAGCTCAGTCCCCTTTTGGATAATCCATTCAAGCTTATCTCCTTTCGGGAGGCCGCTCGCAATATAAACCTTTATCGGAAGCTCTCTGTTTTCATTCGTCCATTCTACCACATGGCAGGACACATTATCTTTGGAAACAGATTGAAGTTCACATTTGGCCTCAAAGCCGTCCTGAGAGCAGCAGATAATCTGATCTCCCTCATTCATTCTCATCACGTTCATAATATGATGAACATCCTCGCCGGTAATCGAAAAAGCCGGCGTTTCCTCCATTTGCTGCTTCGTGAGCTCGATAAAATATCGTTGCATACGCTGTGACACCTACTAACTGTTATTTTTTCGCAATAATGCTGACCCAATCTTCCATTGAAAGGATCTCTACAATGGTAAAGCCAGCTTGTTCCAGTGCTTCTTTTACTTCTTGTTTTTTGTGCCCGATGATTCCTGACGTAATAAAGTGGCCGCCTTCTTTTAACAGACTGAACGCTTGTGAAGTAAAGCGAAGAATGACTTCAGCCAAAATGTTGGCAACAATCACATCATGCTGGCCTTCAATCCCGTCTAACAAATTGTTTTGCTTCACTTGAGCAGTATCGCTCACTTTGTTCAGCTTGAGATTGAGGCGTGCACTTTCTACAGCTACGGGATCAAGATCGTAGGCATGAACCGATTCAGCCTCAAGCATTGCAGCCGCAATACTTAAAATTCCGGAACCTGTACCGACATCAATCACCTTATCTCCTTTTTGCACAAAGCGTTCAAGCGCCTGAATGCAGAGTACGGTTGTCGGGTGTGTGCCTGTGCCGAATGCCATTCCCGGGTCCATTTCAATAATCAGTTCATCCGTATGGACCGGCGTATATTCCTCCCACGTCGGCACAATCGTAAACTTTTCAGAAATTTTCACAGGATGATAGTACTTTTTCCAGGCAGTCGCCCACTCTTCTTCGTTCACTTCAGAAATCGTGATGTGATTTCTGCCCAAATCAATATTGTATAGAAGCAGATTATTAATCGTTTCTTTAATGCCATCCACCGTTTCGCCTAGAAAACTGTTAACCGGCAGGTATGCTTTAACAATGACACCCTCGTCTGGATAATCATTGGGGTCGAGCTGGTAGATTTCCCCGTACACATTCTCACGTTCTTTAATTAAATCAAGCGGGTCCTCTATCACAACCCCACTTGCACCAGCTTCATGCAATATATTTGAGATAGGTTCGACCGCTTCATGTGTTGTGTGAATGCTTAATTCGGACCATTTCAAAACTACCAACTCCTCATCCAATAATTAATCGCCTTTAAACGCGCGTTTTACCTTGTCAAAGAAACTCATTTCCTGTTCGTCAGGCAGGTTTCCGCTGACCTCGGCGAATTCGCGTATAATGTCTTTTTGTTTATCTGTCAGGTTTGTCGGCGTGACGACACGGACGACGATATGCTGGTCACCCTGTCCATAGCCTCTGACATTTTGAACGCCTTTGCCTCTTAATCTGAACTTTGTTCCTGTTTGTGTGCCTGCTGGAATTTTCAATTTCACTTTTCCATGCAGCGTCGGAACTTCCACTTCATCTCCAAGAGCTGCCTGAGCAAACGTTAACGGCATTTCACAGTAAATATCATCTCCGTCACGCTCGAAGAACTCGTGGGCGCGCACATGGAATACGACAAATAAATCCCCGGCAGGGCCGCCGTTTACGCCTGGTTCACCCTGTCCCGCGAGACGAAGCTGCTGCCCGTCATCTACACCGGCTGGAATTGTCACGTTAATTTTTTTGCGTTTTTTGATTTTTCCTTTGCCGCCGCAATCCGCACATTTGTCTTTAATAATTTTGCCCGTACCTTCACAGTGGTGGCAGACCCGTCTGTTCACGACTTTGCCAAACGGCGTATTTTGCTCCACGTTTAACTGGCCGGAGCCTCCGCAGTGGGAGCACGTTTCCGGGTTTGTTCCAGGTTTCGCACCTGAACCTTTACATGTATCGCACGTTTCCTCGCGCGGAATTTCGATAGTTGTTTCTTTACCGAAAGCGGCATCCTCAAACGACAAGGTCATCGTATACTGCAAATCGGCACCTTGGCGCGGGGCGTTCGGATCTCTTCGTCTTGTGCCTCCGCCGAAAATACTTGAGAAAATATCATCGAAACCAAAACCGCCGAAATCGCCGCCGCCAAAACCTCCGCCGCCGAATCCCTGATTAGGATCAGTATGCCCAAATTGGTCGTAATGCGCACGTTTTTGGTCATCTGACAACGTTTCGTACGCTTCTTTTACCTCTTTAAATTTTTCATCTGATCCGGCTTCTTTGTTAATATCAGGATGATATTTCTTTGACAGCTTCCGATAAGCTTTTTTTATTTCATCCTTTGAAGCGCTCTTACTTACTCCCAGCACTTCATAGTAATCACGCTTACTCATCTCGCTTCACTCTCCCGAATTTCTCACATAAATTAGATTGTATCATTTTGAATTATGATTTTTCAATTCCTTTTATCCCGGGCAAGAAAAAAAGTCAAAGCCAAGAGATGCCTGACTTTGACTTTCTAATCATTGAATCAGATTATGAAATGTGTTCTTTTCGGTCAGCCCCCAGAAGCGGGACTGACTCTGAGAAGAACTTATTTTTTGTTTTGATCGTCGTTTACTTCTTCGTATTCAGCGTCGACAACATTGTCATCAGCTTTGCCTTCAGCGTTTTCTCCGCCTTGAGCTTGCTGTGCTTTAGCAGCTTCTTCATAAAGCTTCATAGAAAGCTCTTGAACGATTGTCTGAAGCTCATCTTTTTTCGCTTTGATTTCTTCAAATTCGTTTTTCTCAATCGCTGCTTTTAAAGCGTCTTTGGCATCGTTGGCTTTTTTCACTTGTTCTTCGTCCACTTTGCCTTCAAGATCTTTTAATGTTTTCTCGGTTTGGAAAACAAGCTGATCTGCTTCGTTGCGGACTTCGATTTCTTCTTTTTTCTTCGCATCAGCGTCAGCATTTTCTTCCGCTTCTTTTACCATGCGTTCGATCTCATCATCAGAAAGACCTGAAGAAGATTTGATTGTGATGTTTTGTTCTTTTCCTGTGCCTAGGTCTTTTGCTCTTACGTTTACGATACCGTTTTTGTCAATATCGAAAGAAACTTCGATTTGAGGCACGCCGCGCGGTGCCGGCGGGATATCAGTAAGCTGGAAGCGGCCGAGTGTTTTGTTGTCCGCAGACATTGGGCGCTCACCTTGAAGAACATGGATATCAACAGCTGTTTGGTTATCAGCAGCAGTTGAGAACACCTGAGATTTGCTTGTCGGGATCGTTGTATTGCGGTCAATCAGTTTTGTGAACACGCCGCCCATTGTTTCGATACCGAGAGAAAGCGGTGTAACGTCAAGAAGAACTACGTCTTTTACGTCACCAGTGATTACGCCGCCCTGAATCGCAGCACCAAGCGCTACAACTTCATCTGGGTTTACGCCTTTATGCGCTTCTTTTCCAGTTTCTTTTTTGATTGCTTCTTGTACAGCAGGGATACGAGTTGATCCGCCGACAAGGATGACTTTGTCGATTTCGCTTGCAGAAAGGCCTGCATCTTGAAGCGCTTGACGGACAGGGCCCATTGTGCGCTCTACTAAATGAGAAGAAAGCTCTTCGAATTTAGCGCGAGTTAATGTCAGTTCAAGGTGAAGCGGTCCTGCTTCTCCAGCTGTGATAAACGGTAAAGAAATTTGCGTAGAAGATACGCCGGAAAGATCTTTTTTCGCTTTTTCAGCTGCGTCTTTCAAACGCTGAAGTGCCATTTTGTCTTTTGACAGATCAATGCCGTTTTCTTTTTTGAATTCAGACACAAGGTGATCGATGATGACTTGGTCAAAATCGTCTCCGCCTAAACGGTTGTCACCGGCAGTTGAACGAACTTCGAATACACCGTCACCAAGCTCAAGGATTGAAACGTCGAATGTACCGCCGCCAAGGTCGTATACGAGGATCGTTTGATCTTCATCTGTTTTATCAAGTCCGTATGCAAGCGCTGCTGCAGTCGGTTCGTTGATGATACGTTCTACTTCAAGACCTGCAATTTTACCAGCGTCTTTTGTCGCTTGACGCTCAGCATCGTTAAAGTATGCAGGAACTGTGATAACTGCTTTTGATACTGTTTCGCCAAGATAGCTTTCAGCGTATGATTTAAGGTGTTGAAGGATGATAGCAGACACTTCTTGAGGAGTGTAATCTTTTCCTTCAATTTCAACTTTATAATCAGTACCCATATGGCGTTTAACAGACATGATTGTGTTAGGGTTTGTGATAGATTGGCGTTTAGCCACTTCCCCTACTTGGCGTTCGCCGTTTTTGAATGCAACAACTGATGGTGTTGTGCGGTTTCCTTCAGCGTTAGCAATAACTTTAGGCTCTCCGCCTTCAAGCACTGCCACACATGAGTTTGTTGTTCCTAAGTCGATTCCGATAACTTTACTCACTTGAATTACCTCCTGCTATGTAATTATTGATTCACTTTGACCATGGAAGGGCGAATGACGCGATCCTTCAGCTTATAGCCTTTTTGCATTTCCTCAACAACAATGTTGGAGCCGTAGTTTTCATCTTCAGCCTGCATAACGGCTTGGTGCAGATTAGGATCAAATTCCTGCCCTACAGCTTCGATGGCTTCCACGCCTTCTTTTTTCAAGGCTTCTACGAGCTGGCGGTGGACCATTTCCATTCCCTGGAGCAAACTTTTCGTCTGTTCATTGTCGGCTTCAACTTGAAGCGCTCTTTCAAAGCTGTCAAGAGCCGGCAGCAAATCAGCCACGATGTTTTGAGAACGGTATTTTTGGGACGCTTCCATCTCTAAGCGGCTGCGTCGTTTATAGTTTTCAAAGTCTGCTTGAACACGCAAAAGTTTGTTTTCTTTTTCTTCAAGCAAACCTTGCAATTCGTTAATTTGGTTTTGAAGAAGTTCGCTTTCGTTTGTTTCTTCCTGCTGTTCTTCAGCGGCAGCTTGTTCTTCAGTCACTTCTTGCTCTTCTGTTTCGTTTTGTTCAACGGTTTGTTTTTCTTCTGACATTGTGTTCACCTCCCTCAAAGTGTAAGGCGAAGGGCTGATGCCGCCCTTCGATAAAATTTGCCAAAATTCCCTTATTCATCATACAAACTTGTTAATGCTTTTGACAAGTCTGAAGTCACATGCTGAAGCAGGCTGACAACCCTGGAATAATTCATACGGGTCGGGCCGATGATCGCAATTGAGCCGATCTGCTTCTGATCAACAGTATAAGAAGCCGTGATCAGACTGCAGTTTTCCATCTCTTCATAGTCGTTTTCTTTCCCGATTTTAATTGAAATTCCCGCGTGCGGGGATTGAACGAGTTTTAGTACATCCTGTTCTTTTTCGATTAATGAGAGCAGCGACCGAACTCTGGTGATATCATGGAACTCCGGCTGATTCAGCATATTGATTTTTCCGCCGAAAAACAATTTTTCGACGTGGCTTGTGGAATGAAAGGTTGAACGAAGCGCGTCAAGAATGTTGTCATAGTTTTTAATGTGCTGTCTTAGGTACATGACGACTTCCTTAAATATGCGCTCATTCAGTTCATCCATTGGAACACCGGTTAAACGGTCGTTCAATATATTTACCAGTTTTTCAATATCAGACAGATCCATTTTGGCTGGAAAATTAATTGTTTTATTTTCCACATGCCCCGTATTGGTAACGAGAATCGCTACCGCCATATCAGGCTGAATCGGTATGATTTGAATCTGTTTAAGGTAATTCTCACTCAGCTTCGGCCCGAGTACGATGGATGTATAATTCGTCAGATCGGACAAAATTTGCGCTGATTTTTGAACTGTCTTCTCCAGCTCGAAAATTTTCTCTTTGAAGATCGAGTGGATTTGGTCCAGGTCGCTTTTGGTCAGTTTGACGGGTGACAGCAAATGGTCAACATAGTACCGGTACCCTTTTTCTGACGGAACACGCCCTGAGGATGAATGGGTTTTTTCAATGAAGCCCAGTTCTTCCAAGTCAGCCATCTCGTTTCTTATTGTTGCAGAGCTAAATGTGATTTCATCTTTTTTCGAAAGAGTTCTTGATCCTACCGGCTGTGCCGATTTAATAAAATCGTTGATAATAACCTGAAGGATCAGCAGCTGACGATTTGTTAACATCATCATCACCTCTGTTAGCACTCTCGATAAGCGAGTGCTAATTCTATAACAAAAGTATCAAACCACAAGAAAAATGTCAATTATAACTCACCCAAAAAAGCGCCAAAAACTTCATTACCTAATAATTTCCCCTGATGAGTCAAACAAACGGCAGACTCCGAATTGTGAATCAGTCCTTTTTCAGTAAGGTCTTTTAATACGCTTGGAAAAAGTTCATCCAGTGAACGTCCGTATTTTTGGGCAAATCGTTTTTTGCTGACACCGGCTGTTTTTCTTAAACCTAAAAACATTTCTTCTTCAATTTGTTCTTCTGTTGTCACTTCATGTGTATCTCTGTACGGAAAACCTTTTTCAGCTATCAGGTCAATATAATGTTTGACTGGTCCGACGTTTACTGTCCGTGTGCCGTTGAGATATCCGTGGGCTCCTGCTCCAAAGCCGAAATAATCCTCGTTGCTCCAATACGTCAGATTGTGCCTTGATTCCATGCCCGGCTTGGCAAAGTTGCTTATTTCATATTGATGAATGCCGTGAGCTTCCATGCGGCTCATCACCATTTCATACATTTCGGCTTCCTGCTCCTGCGGCGGCAAATGAAGTCGGCCTTTTTGCATCAAGTTATAAAATACCGTTTTCGGCTCTACAATGAGTGAGTATACGGAATAATGCTCCGCATCCAGCGATAAAGCGGTGTCTATGGAATGCTCCAGATGCTTGAGGGTTTGTCCCGGCAGCCCGAACATTAAATCAAGACTGATATTGTCAAAACCGATTTCCCGCGCTCTTTCAAATGAGGCAAATACATCTTTTTGTTTGTGCACTCGGCCGATTTTTTCTAACAGATCGTCTTCGAACGTTTGGACACCAAAGCTGAGGCGATTTACGCCTGCTTCTTTTAAAATGTTCAATTTCTCAGCGGACAAGTCGTCCGGATTCGCTTCAACCGCAAATTCCGATAAGGCGCTTGAGGGCTTCAGCACTCGGACAATCATGTCCATCAGCTTTTTGAGCTGTTCCTCAGAGAGAGAGGTCGGCGTGCCTCCTCCGATAAAGATCGTTTTGAGGTCAGGCTGGCCTGTTTTTGCAACTGTATTTATCATTTCCTGTTCGAGCGCGTTTAAATACTCGCCGACAGGCTGGCTTTGAATAAAATATTTATTGAAATCGCAGTAGTGGCAAATATGCTCACAGAATGGGATATGGATATAAGCTGATTTCAACGAATTCACCTTCTTTACAGAAAGAAGCCGCAGTACAGGACTGCGGCGGCTTCTATTATTTTTTCGGACTGTCGTCCATTTTCAGGACTGCCATAAATGCTTCTTGCGGCACTTCAACTGAGCCGACCTGCTTCATTCGGCGTTTTCCTTCTTTTTGTTTTTCAAGAAGTTTCCGTTTACGCGAGATGTCCCCTCCGTAACATTTAGCCAATACATTTTTACGCATTGCTTTTATGGTAGAGCGGGCCACGATTTTCTGGCCGATCGCCGCTTGAATCGGTACTTCAAAGTGCTGACGCGGAATAAGCTCTTTCAGCTTCTCAACGATCACTTTTCCTCGTTCATACGCGTAATCACGATGCACGATAAAGGACAGAGCATCGATTTTTTCACCGTTCAGCATAATGTCCATTTTCACAAGCTTGGACGGTTTGTAGCCGATCAGTTCATAATCAAACGACGCGTAGCCTTTTGTGCTTGATTTCAGCTGGTCAAAAAACTCATAGACGATCTCCGCCAACGGCATATCATAGACAATGCTGACACGGTTTGCGTCTAAATACTGCATATCAATAAAGTTGCCGCGTTTGCCTTGGCAAAGCTCCATTACGGCACCGACATAGTCATTCGGCACCATCATCGTCGCTTTTACGTACGGCTCCTCAATCCGTTCGATCTTTTGAGGGTCCGGCATGTTGGACGGGTTATCAACAACGACCTTTTCGCCGTCTGTCATATACACGTCATAGATAACACTTGGCGCTGTCGTAATCAGATCGATGTTGAACTCACGCTCAATCCGCTCCTGAATGATTTCCATGTGGAGCATACCCAAAAATCCGCAGCGGAATCCGAACCCAAGCGCTTGTGAAGTTTCCGCTTCATATTGAAGGGCGGAATCATTCAGCTCAAGTTTTTCAAGGGCTTCCCTTAGATCATTATATTTCGCTGTATCAATCGGATACAAACCGCAGTACACCATCGGGTTGAGCTTGCGGTATCCCGGCAGCGCTTCGTCTGCAGGATTTGCAGCACTCGTTATCGTATCACCGACACGCGTGTCGCCGACATTTTTGATTGAGGCAGTCAGGAATCCTACATCACCGACCGTCAGTTCATTTGTCGGAGTCGCTTTCGGCGTGAATACGCCGACTTCTGTTACTTCGAATTCTTTGCCGGTTGCCATCATTTTGATTTTTTGCCCCGGCTTTACCGTTCCTTCAACGACTCTGATATACGCCACGACACCGCGGTAGGCGTCATAAAGCGAGTCGAAGATCAACGCTTTGAGCGGCGCCTCCGGATCTCCGGTCGGAGCAGGCACCTTTTCTACGATCTGTTCTAATATCTCCTCAATCCCGATACCGGCTTTTGCTGAAGCAAGCACGGCTTCTGATGCATCAAGGCCGATAACATCTTCCACCTCTTGTCGCACGCGTTCCGGCTCGGCGCTCGGAAGATCGATTTTATTGATGACCGGAAGGATTTCAAGATCGTTGTCAAGCGCTAAGTAGACATTGGCGAGCGTCTGCGCTTCAATTCCCTGTGCTGCATCCACGACAAGAATCGCTCCTTCGCAGGCAGCAAGGCTTCGGGATACTTCGTACGTGAAGTCGACGTGCCCTGGTGTATCAATCAGATGGAAAATATATTCTTCTCCGTCTTTTGCTTTGTATTTAAGCTGAACAGAGTTTAACTTAATCGTTATGCCCCGTTCACGTTCAAGATCCATAGAATCGAGCAATTGTTCTTTCATTTCTCGTTGAGTGATTGCCGACGTTTTTTCTAAAATACGATCCGCTAAGGTCGATTTTCCGTGGTCAATATGGGCAATGATAGAGAAATTTCGTATTCTCGACTGCCTCTCTAAACGCTTTTCTTTATCTGTCACAATCTATCACTCCTACTATTAAACGCAAAATACACTAGGTTAGATTATATCAATAGGATTGTAAAGATTCAATGTAAAACAAGAAAGAGAAAAGTTCCCTGTCAATCTTGGGCTGCTTTTCTCTTTCACGCACCTATTGATTCAGATCCCGTATCCATTCATACATCGACTGGGCAGAGTTGGTTACGGTGTCCGAAAGCGCTTTTCCGGCTTTTGAGAACATATTGAACGTTTCTACCTGTTCCAGCTCTTTTTGTTTTTCTTCTAAATCTTTTGCGGTGACTGTTTCTCCTAAAATCGAGGCTTCTTTTTCATTATTTTTTCCGTCGGTGAGCGTAAACGCTCCCTTAAGTGAAGGGTCATGATAGCCTTTCATACTGAGCATTCCGTTATTCGCCTGCTGCATGCCGAACAGGACGCCTAAAAACATGATCGTGACAAGCAGCAAACATTTGCCAAAGTATGCAATCAAATCAACCACCTATTTCTTATTGTTTTTTCGTCTCGCCGCTCTCCGCGTTGACCTTTTCAGCATTCCAGTACATTTCACTGAATACGTCCGCTGCCGCATCAGCCGCACGCTGGAGCTCTTCGAGATTGTTATCTACTCCGCCAAATTCTAGCAAAAGCGCTCTGTCGGTTAAATCCTGATTGTAAACACCATTATCGCCTGGCGAGCCTTTTGAAAAGACACCTGTGCTGAGTCCTGGATATTTTTTCTCCATCAGCTTATGAAGCTCGCTTGCAATTTTATAGTTTTCTTCGAAGTTTTTGCTTTTTTTGCCGACGACAAAGGCTACCCGGGCATAGCTTTTCCCTTTAATCGTTGCTGTTGTATCTTTCTTTCGCCGTGAGTCTCTGTGGATGTCAATGATATATTGCAGGTTTTTGTTTGAGGCGAGCGCATCTTTGACGACCGGCCTTGATTCATCATAGGATCTGGCATAGTTTAAGCCTTTTTTGTTCAGTTTTGCCTGTATATCGGATTTGTTCACTGTGGCTCCGATGCCTTGGGATTCTAGCGCTTTTCCGAACATATCTCCTACGAGCGTGACGTTGGCTTTAGAATGGCGCGCCATATCGGGATCGGTCTCGCCTTTTAATAGAGGGAGATATGATTCCGTATTGTGCGTGTGATAGACAAAGACAACCTTTTTGTCACCTGTTGTTTGTTTCGGCGGATCTTTTTTCGCATTGTCTGATTGTGTTTGCTGTTTTTCAATCTCTGCCACATTCGCTTCTCTTTCTTCCTCCATTACCTTTGACGGCGGCGGAGATTCCGCTGGCATATTCGTATAGTCCGTGCCTTGTCCAGCTAACAGAATCTCGGTATCAAATTGTGCAAACCCCGGAAGCTCCCGGCCGAGAAAGCTCCGCGGATCCTCGAGGTTAATGCTTGTCGCCAGCTTCAAAGAAAGACGCGAAAGATGAAATGAGCTGTCGGTTTGAGAAAGATCAGAAGCGAAATAATGGTTTTCCATCCTCAGCAAGTGTGCAAACACGTCACCCGGCAATTCTTCAGCAATCCCATAAAAAGAGTCAGACGACGGCCTGAGTTCCGGCCGGAGAGACGTCAGCACACCGGATAGAACAAAAATCACAATAAGGCTCGCGATAAATAGAAAGATGGCTTTTACCGCTTTCCCTCCATTTACCGCAACAACAATTTGTCTGTTTCTGCGTTTATTTCTCATTGAATCCCTCCAGCGCTTGTCTAGTAATTACTCTATGAACAAGCTAGAGGAAGTAGAACCGTTTAGTGATTGTAGGAGCCTTTGTTTTCTTGTGACACTTTTTCATGAAGCGCTGTGTTTAATCCGTTTGCCAGCACATTTGCCATATCGTCGATAAATGAATCAACTTCCTTCGGCGTAACCATTAAGTTGTGCCCTAAAGGCGAGAGCACCTCGTGAATGAGCTGGCGTTTTTCATTTTCTTCAAGGGTTCCGACAATGCCGAGGAACGATTGCCGCTGCTTTTGATCGGGGAGATCCTCTTCAGTGAGCACTTTCTTTTTCCCAAACGTCATGCCAGCCGGAACAAGCGATCTTGATGGCCTGTCATCTTTCATTTCTCTGCCAAAATGTTTTAATATGTAGTCCACCGTGTCGCTGGCAATTGTCACGGCATCAACGACCGTCGGAACTCCGATTGCGATCACCGGCACGCCGAGCGTGTCTTTGCTTAAATCTTTTCGCTTATTTCCCACACCAGACCCCGGGTGAATGCCTGTATCCGATATTTGAATGGTTGTGTTGACCCTTTCCACCGCCCGCGCCGCCAATGCATCAATGGCAATGACAAAATCAGGCTTGGATTGCTCAATCACACCTTTAATAATGTCGCTTGTTTCGATTCCTGTAATCCCCATCACGCCAGGTGCAAAAGCACTGACAGGCCTGTACCCTTCCTGCACGTTTTCCGGCTGAAGCTTAAACAAGTGCCTTGTTACCAATAGATTTTCTACAGCCATCGGTCCCAGCGCGTCAGGCGTCACATTCCAGTTGCCGAGCCCGACGATCAAACAGCTCGCATCTTTTGAGATTTTAAGGCTTTCAAGAAAAGCCGAGAATTCCTCCGCAAAGACAGCAGAGACTTTTTCCTGCATTTCCGAATCATTCTCTCTGATTCCTTGCGCCTCAAGCGTTAAATAGCGCCCTTCTTTTTTTCCCGATAGCTCCGCGCCTTCCTTTGTAATATCAACCGTGCGGATTTTAATGCCGCCGCGATCACGTTCTTTTTCAATAAAACCTTTAATTTCTTTTGTCGGCACAGCCTGCTGATTGGCCATTGCTTCCTTCGTTTCCACTGCCAAATCGGTACGTATCAAATACTGATTAACATCCAGTTCACTCTTTTTCATCAGGGGCCTCCTTCACATTCAGTACCTATATTGTTGCCATTCGCTGTATGAATCATGCTAAAAAGAGATCCTTCAATGAAAAATACTTTACATTTATATTGCAATCTAAAGATGTGTTTGATAGAATACAATTTGTTCTATTGTGAAGAAGATTTAACCTTAAGACACTGTGCTACAGGTTGTATCTTAGGAGGTGAAACACATGCCAAACATTAAATCAGCGATTAAACGTACAAAAACAAACAACGAACGCCGCGTTCATAACGCGACAATCAAATCTGCTATGCGTACTGCAATCAAACAAGTTGAAGCTTCTGTTGCCAACAACGAAGCTGACAAAGCGAAAACTGCTCTTACTGAAGCAGCTAAACGTATTGATAAAGCAGTGAAAACAGGTCTTGTACACAAAAATACCGCAGCTCGATACAAATCAAGACTAGCGAAAAAAGTGAACGGACTTTCTGCATAATATAAAAACGATCCTCAATGATGGGGATCGTTTTTTTCATTTCTTTTTAACAGCTGCAATAGAAACAGTTCTAGCAGGAGCTGCTTGTCCTTTTTCCCGGTTTTCATCTCATAATCCATGACGGCAAGCTGTTCAATGATTGACCGAAGCTCCTCCTCTGAAAAAAGCCTTGCTTGATCCATCGCCAGCTTTACACGAAATGGGTGAACTTTTAAATTAGAAGCAATTTGTTTTTGACCGTATCCTTGTTCCGCGAAGTACTTTGTTTGGAGAATCAGCCGGAACTGATTCGAAATAAGCGCCATAATTTTGATCGGTTCTTCATTTTGTTTGAGCAAATCATAAAAAATTTGCAGGCTCTCCGTTCGTTTCCGGTTCACAATTTTATTGATCAACTCAAAAATATTTTGTTCAAGGCTTCTCGCAACAAGCATTTTTACATCATCCAGCGTAATTTCTTCACGATCTCCAATAAACGTGCAGAGCTTCTGAATCTCCTGAAAAATCGATGACAGATGTCCGTTCACAAGCAGAACCAAATGCTCCGCCGCTTCGGTGCCGATTGTTTTTTGCTCGGTTTTTGCAAGGCTGACAGTAAAATCCGTCGTCTCCTTTGCGTTTAATTCTTTCGCCTCCATCATAAACGCGTGCTTCTTTAGCGCTTTCGTCAGTTTTTTCCGCTCATCCAGCTTTTCATACGGGGCAAGCAGGACAAAGACCGTGTAAGGCGCAGGCGATTGTATATATGACTCAAGCGCACTGACGTTGTGCTCAACTTTTTCTTTTTTCTTTTCACCTGTTAAAAAATATGGATTTTTCACGATGACAAGACGGCGCTCCCCCATAAACGGGAACGTTTCAGCATCTTCAATCGCTTGATCCAGCGGGTCCTCTTCCAGGTCAAAAACGGATAGGTTGAAATCCTTTGTCTCCTGATCAATGACCGTCTGCCTAATCCTGCTGACGGTTTCTTGGAGCAGATACGTTTCTTTTCCGTATAAACAATAAACCGGATGGACATCTCCTTTTTTCAGGCTTTTCCATACATCAAATACCATTATTGTACGACTTCCTCTCTTTCATCATCCCCTTCTATCCTAAATTGAGTTTGCAAAATAGTAAAGAGGAAGCCTGACTGCTGCTTCCCCATTTATATTAAACGCCAGTTCGCAAGCCCCCGGGACAGCTTGTAAAAAGGCGATAATCACCAGAACAGAAAACGTTACCTTAGCTTCTAGATTTTTCAAAACGATTCGATTATACTTAAATCAGTCAGGAGGGATAAAGTTGAATGATTTTGAAAAAAACGTTCAAAGCAAACGAAATGATGCTGTAGATTCAGCTGTTGGTTTTGTTGTGTCCTTCGGATTTTTCGCCTTCTTGTTTGTCATGGCAACGGTTATTCACCTGGTTGGTTCATAACAGCGACTGCCCGGGCTGCTGATTTCTCGGCAGTCTTTTTTTAGTTCGTCTCTGTTATATCTGATGTATCATATGGAGGATAGACAGAAAAGGTTCCAACTCTGTTTTTATATCTATATTGGATTGTTCCGCTTTGATCCGTGCGCAGAACGCGGATGGAATGTCTCTGTAATATGTCCAGAACTTCTTGATGCGGGTGATGGTACCGATTGTTTTCTCCCGCTGAGATAATGGCCGTTTTCGGCTGAAGCTGTTTGATAAATTCTTCACCAGTAGAGCCTTTGCTTCCATGGTGCCCCACCTTTAACACGTCTGCTTTTATATGCGGAAATACATTCATTACCTCCTGTTCTCCTTCTTTCTCCAGATCACCCGTCAAGATCCAGCTCATACCGCCCATTTTCATCCACAGAACGAGAGAAGAATTATTTTTGCTTGCCGGATCAGGTGTTTCCGGTGACAGTACTTGAAACTGCAAATCCTTTATTTGCAATACATCGCCTCGCTTCACCTCCTCTATTGTCACGCCCTCTTCTCTGGCTGCCCGCAGCACTTTCTCGTCTTTAGGTTCAGAAACGAACCCTTTTGGAATCACGAGGCGCTTCACTTTATGATGCTTCAGCAGAGTCTCCGCCTCTCCTATATGATCTTGGTCAGCGTGCGTCAAAATCAAAGCATCAAGCTGTTTGACTCCCTTAGCAGTTAAAAACGGGATCAGCACCTTTTCCCCCAGTGAAAACGGATGGTGTTTTTCCCGCCAAGGCTCTGACGAGTAAGACAAAGTGCCGCCAGTATCAATTAAGACATGCCCCCGCTGATGCGGTGCACCTACATACATGCTGTCACCTTGCCCAATATCAATCATATCCACTTCTCCTTCGGAACTAAGACGCGGATATACAAAGAGAAGACAAAGCGCCGCGCAGCAAATGCAGCCAGTTACCATCAGCTGCGAGAAGGAGCGTTTTTCAATCGCCAGAAGTAATAAGATAATCGTGACTGTGAATAAAAAGAGCAGAGCAGGTTCAGGACGCGCAATGATGATCGTGAATACATCAATCTCTGCAATTTTTGTGATCAGCGTGTTGGTCCAGCTCATCAAAAAATCAAACCAGCTGAAGAACAATCGACCAGCCGAAGCAGAAAGGCTTAATAGAAAAACACCTGCTATAGCCCCCGGCAAAACACAGAATGTATAAAAAGGAACCAGCACCATGTTCATCGGTATACTAATCATAGAAAACTGCTGGAAATGATACAGGAGAATAGGAAGTGAGCCCAGCTGAGCGATCATCGATACCATTGTCAGCTGGCCCAGGGAGGTTTTTGCTTGCCGGAAAATAGAAGAGGAAAGAATTAAAGAAAAACTGACGGCGAATGACAGCTGGAAACCGGCCTCAAAGAGATGATAAGGATTGAAGAGCAAGAGGACGATGTATGAAAGACAGATTGCACCAGTTGAATGTATCCGCCATTTAACGAGACTTCCAGCTAAGTAAATACCCGACATCAAGGCAGCGCGAAGCACCGAAGGAGCTGCGCCTGTCACCATTACATAGAGCGGCAGTAATAACAGCAATAGGATTGACGCCTTTTCTCTTGTTATCCCTAGACGGATCATGATATAAAACAATCCGGCTGTCAAAATGCCGACGTGGAGTCCTGAAATCGCCAAGAGATGGACGACACCAAGCTTTTGATACGCGTTAAGCACTTCGTCCTCCACATAAAATCGGTCACCGACTGTAAGTGCTTGTACGATTCCTGCCGTATCAGGAGGCAGCAGGCCGTTTGTGAATGATACGATGTATTTTCTCAAACTGAGCAGCTTATGCCTGAAATTTGCAGGTCCGCTGCAATTTGCGATAGATGTAACAGAATAGTTCCAATGAATATGCTGCCGGTAAAGATACTCATGATAATCAAATGTGCCCGGCACAGTTGCGTGTTTAGGCTCTTCCAATGAACCAGTCAATTGACATGACATTCCTGGTTCTATGTATGACAGCCGATCTTTTTCATCAGCAGACTGAATGCGATGTGAAGCGGCCCATTTTTCGCCATCAGGCGTCTTAACCACCATAGACATACGGTCTCCGTCAATTTTAGGAATACTGTTAATCACTGCCTTGAATTGATAGGTGCCCTGCTGATATGAAGAGACATTCCGGGAATCTGTGACCGTATACAGCGCAAAAAACAATACAAAAGAGAAGAAACAAACCAAAAAGAGAGAACCGTGTCTCGTTTTGATGAAAATGATGAGGAGAAAGAGGAAGAAAAGAAAAACAGCGGAGAAATAAGCGGCGGCAGTAATTCCAGCCGTTGCTGAAGCTGCCGCCAAAGGCAATAACAAACGCGAATTACGCATCAATCACACGTAGCTCGTGAAAAGTGTATTCGCCTGTTCATGTATCTTTTTCAAATCTTCCTCCGCAAGACCGGCATCCGCCAGTTTTTCTAAAAGACCCGCTACAAATGAAAGCTTTTCCCTGTTTTTCAGGTCAACGATCATTTCATCGAGTTCAACCTGTTCAACAGTTACACCCGCCTGTTCAAATAATTCCTGTGCATACGGATTTGTTTTGTAGTCCTCAGCATAATAAACTGTTTTGATGCCCGCTTGAATGATAGATTTACAGCATTGAATGCACGGATAATGCGTCACATAAATCTCCGCACCATCAGTCGGCACTCCAAACTTAGAGCATTGAAGAATGGCATTCATTTCAGCGTGAATCGTTCTTGCGCAATGATCATCTATCATCAGACATCCTTCGTCTGCACAATGCACGCCGCCCGCGATTGATCCGTTATAGCCTCCTGCAATCATGCGTTTGTCTCTGACTATAGTAGCGCCGACAGACAATCTCGGGCAGGTGCTGCGCAGCGCCAGTAAATGGCTTTGAGCCATAAAGTATTGATTCCATGAAATTCGTTCCACGTGTGTTCCCTCCAAATGTTGTGTTGCCTGACCTTTAGTTTACCTATCATGACGCATGACCGTCAAATCACTTTACTGTAATGGAAGACTTTATTTTCTCAAACGACTTTTCACCTATTCCTGAAACCTTCGTGATATCTTCTATTGTCTGGAAACGCCCGTTTTCTTCCCGATAGGCAACAATAGCTTCAGCTTTGGATGGCCCGACACCTGAGATGTCTTGTAATTCCTCTATAGTTGCTGTATTGATATTTACCAGCGCTCCCCCTCTCCACCGCTTTGAACCGCAACTCCGGCCCCTTGCCGCACCGCTGTCTCCTCTCCCTTTTTCGGGATATACACAACTGTCCCGTCCTGCAGAAGCTCCGCTAAATTCACTTGCTTTTCGTCTGCTTGTTCACTTGTCCCCCCTGCTTTCTCAATTGCCTGAGATACTCTGTCCCCTGTTCGCATTTCATAAACGCCGGGATGCTGAACAGCACCTTTGATGTCAATCACGATTGTTTCGTTTGACTCATCTTTCGTTGCTTCTTGTTTGACGTCCGTATTTTCTGTCTCAGTTGATACAGCTTGTTCCGGCGGCTCATTGTTTTTTTCGTTGGCAAAGAAGAAAATAACCGCTATGAAAACGGCCGCGGAAGCAGTTAAAATCATTGCTATCTTATGCTGAATCACCCAATTCATCGCGCATGTTCCCCGCTTTCGTCATATTTTATTTTTATAACACATATGGATTAGAGGATAATAGCACAAAGGAGGGGAAACCATTGAAGATAGGCTTTATCGGCACTGGAAATATGGGTACGATCCTTATAGAATCATTTATTGAATCAAAAGCAGCCGATCCCTCAAACATGACAATCACAAACCGCACAATTGAAAAAGCGTTGCATATAAAAAACCGCTACAACAGCATAAACGTAACAGAAAGTCTGGAAAAGCTCGTTTCTGAAAACGAGATGATTTTTATCTGTGTTAAGCCGCTTGATATATATCCTTTATTGGCAAGAGCACTGCCTTATTTAAAAAAGGATCATATCCTCATTTCAATCACAAGCCCAGTGCAAACCGAACAGCTTGAGCAGTATGTGCCGTGTCAAGTGGCGCGAGTGATCCCAAGCATTACGAACAGAGCGCTGTCAGGCGTTTCTCTCGTCACTTTCGGCGCAAGCTGCGGAGAATCTGCAAAAGCAAAAATCAATGAGCTGATGGAACATATCTCTCATCCGCTGCAAATTGAAAGTAACATTACGAGGGTAGCATCAGATATCGTAAGCTGCGGTCCCGCGTTTATGAGCTATCTGATTCAGCGCTTTATAGATGCAGCCGTTTCGGAAACATCCGTGTCTAAACAGGATGCGATTCTGATGTGTAAGGAAATGCTTGTCGGAATGGGAAAACTGCTAGAAACCGAATTGTACACCCTGCCTGCGTTACAGGAAAAGGTTTGCGTGAAAGGCGGTGTGACAGGAGAAGGCATTAAAGCACTGGAAAGCGGCGTGCAGGATATGTTCCACCGGGTATTTCAAAATACTCATTTGAAGTACGAGGAGGATATTTCTGCAGTGAAGAAGCAGTTTCATGTGTAGACGAGTATGTCATGCTTTTGGCTGTATTGCAAAAGCATAAAAAAGCATTTTAAAAAACCATCGTTTAGGAAACGATGGTTTTTATCTTCTGCGCCTTAAAAAATAGGCGCTCTGATTGTCCTGATGGCTCTGAATCCGTAAAATCAGCTGTCACATGATGAAGCTGAAAGCCACAGCTCTTCAGCATCTCTTCGTATTCATCCACTGGGAACGTTCTCTGCTCGTGCGTTTCATCAAAGCGGTCATACGCTTCTCCGTTCCACACAAAAAAGGACATGTCGTGAATGACAGAAAGCTCGTCACTTCCTGCAAAGCTCTGCCAAATATAGCTGATATCTTCGTCCTGGTCAGCAAAAGTGCTATCCGGAAAAATTTCGGCAATTTTATAAGATGAATGAACATCAAACAGCAAAATGCCTTCAGGCTTCAACACCCGAAATACACTTTTAAAGGTTTCGATCACATCATTTTTCGTTTTTAAGTAGTTCAATGAATCACAGCATATCGCAACAGCGTCAAACTGGCCGTCAAAGCCGCTGATCTCTCGCATATCCTGCTGAAGAAAAAGAATCGGCTGGTTACTAGAGACCTTTTGCTGGGCGTAAGAAAGCATTTCCTCACTGAGATCGATCCCTGTGACCTCGAAGCCTTTTTCAGCAAGGCGGATTGAGATTTCTCCTGTGCCGCATGCCAGATCGAGGATACGGCCTTTTTCCGGGAGAGACGCTGCAATCCACTCTGTCCATTGATCGTAGGGTGCGTGTGACATTAACTCGTCATACACGCTTGCAAAGCCTTGGTAAATCATTGGTTCATTCCAAGCTCAAGATCTGCGAGAGGAGCGTCTCCCCACAGCTTTTCAAGGTTGTAGTAGCTTCTTTCGTCTTTGTGGAAGACATGGACGATCACATCGCCAAGGTCAACGAGCACCCATCTCGCTTCATCGAAGCCTTCCATCTTTTTGACTTGAATGCCGTTTTCTTCAGCCTGATCCTTGATTTCACGGGCAATCGCCTGCACCTGTTTATCTGAATTCCCGTGGCAGATCAGAAAATAATCAGCGACCAGAGAAATACCTTCCATATCCAGTGCTAAAATATCCTCTGCCCGTTTATCATCACAAGCCGCAGCTGCGGTCTTTAAAATGGATTTTTGGTTCATTCACAAATTCCTCCTGTTCAGTTGCCAGACACAAGCCAGTTATACGTTAGAAATGTGTCTGGAAAAACCGGTTGATTTTTTTTCATCAGAAAAATCATTGTATTTTTGATCGATTGAATCAGCGCTTGATTCAAATCTGTCTCAGCAAACTTTCGCACCTCATCGACACCAGGGAAGGCACGGTTGGGCTCAATGTAATCGGCAACGTAAATGACTTTTTCTAAAAGTGTCATGCCGGGGCGCCCAGAGGTATGATACCTGATGGCGTCAAGAATGTCTTCATCTTGGACCCCCGCTTCCCTTTGGACCAAGTAAGCGCCGACCGGAGCGTGCCAGAGCTCCGGATTATAATCCAATAAATGCGAAGGCATGTTTTCGCGCGCAATAATTTGTTTCATTTCTTCTTTTGGACGGAATTTGGCGTAATCATGAAAAATAGCCGCCGTTTCCGCTTTTTTAGAGTCGGCTCCAAAACGCTCCGCAAGTTCGATCGCCGTGTTCATCACGCCAATCGTGTGGATATACCGGTGTTCGGTCAATTGCTGCTTAACGCAGGCAAGTGCCTCCTCACGATTCATATAAACCATTCTCCTCTACATACTTCTTCACTTTATCAGGGATTAAGTAGTCAGTGGGCTTCTTGCTTTTAAACCGTTCCCTTATCATAGTTGATGATACCTCAAATTCCGGAACGTCTGCAAAGAGAAGCGGATAAGGGGTTTCAACATGAAAACCGGGGCGCTTTACTCCAATAAATTGAATGAGGTTCAGCAGCTCGTCCAGCTTATACCATTTCGGCAAATATTCAATCATATCAGCACCGATAATAAAGAATAATTGATCATACGGATAACGCTGCTTCAGTAAAGAAACAGTATCAAAGGTATATGAAGGCCCTTCTCTTTCCATTTCAGCCAGCTCCAGCTTAAAGGACGGATTAGACTGAATCGCAAGCTTCAGCATTTCTACGCGATGAAAGCTGTCCGTATAGTCTTCATCCTGTTTATGGGGCGGAATTTGATTAGGCATAAACCAAATTTCATCAAGCCCCGCCTGATACAGCACCTCATTTGCCATTAAGAGGTGTCCGTTATGCGGAGGATCAAACGTGCCTCCAAAAATTCCGATTTTCTTCATTTCAACCACCTTTAAGGAAGCTCGATTTGTTTATTTTCCTTTGATTCCTTATATAACACAATTGTATTGCCGATTGTCTGCACCAATTGAGAGCGGCTTCCTTTTACGAGGGCTTTCGCAACATCGTTTTTATCCTCTTCACAATTTTGAAGCACACTGACTTTAATCAGCTCTCTCGCTTCAAGCGCCTCAGCAATTTGCTTAATCATGTTGTCGTTTACTCCGCCTTTGCCTACTTGAAAAATCGGCGTTAAATGATGCGCTTTTGAACGCAAAAAACGTTTCTGTTTACCTGTTAACATTCTGTTCCTCCTAATTTTCCTATTACAATTGATCTCATTTTTTCAATATCAGGCTCTTGTCCAGTCCACAATTGGAAAGACAATGCTGCCTGTTCAACAAACATGCCTACTCCATCAAGCGTTTTCAGGCCTTTTTGGTTTGCTTCTTTTAAAAGAGCCGTCTGAATTGGATTATACACGATATCGCATACGACGGCACCGCGGGCGGCACGCTGTAATGAAAGCGGTATGTCGCCCACGTTTGGATGCATGCCTACAGACGTTGTATGAATAATAACATCATACCGCTCAAGCCGCTCTTCCGCTTCTTTTATGCTTAACACTTCTTTATTGTGAAATGAGGGAGTGAATTCTGTAAGCTGTTTGGCTTTTTCCAGCGTCCGGTTGCAAATGTCAAACTTTTTCGGAGTCTGGCGGGCAATCGTTGTGAAAATGGCTCTTGCCGCTCCGCCCGCGCCGATCATTAAGAAAGACAGTTCAGAGATGGGCTTGTCCAATACCCTCAGTAATGACTTCACAAAGCCTTCCCCGTCGGTATTGTATCCGACAAGCTTGTCTCCCTCTCTTCTGACCGTGTTTACGGCACCGATCACTTTTGCACTCTCATCAATATGATCCAGATAATCCATGATGGAAACCTTATGCGGAACAGTCACATTAATGCCTTGTACGCCAAGTGCTCTTATTCCTTTTACCGCGTCTTCCAAATCATCTTCTTCTACTTTGAAAGCATGGTAATGTCCGTCTAAACCGAGATCTTTCAATGATGCGTTATGAATATCAGGTGACATGGAATGGGCAATCGGATTACCGATAACTCCGTACAGCTTCTTCATACTCCTCTCCCCTTTTCATTAAATTAATGAGCGCCGAACAAATACGTGAACGCCTTTTGGCGCGTAAGCAGTTATTTTTTTATCGGCGTCATGCACTGTTACCCAGCCTAACCCAGAGAAAACGATATCTGTCTTTTTATCTTTGATCGTAAACGTATGGGCGACCAGTTCCGGAAACTCATCCATTTCGTCTTTTCCCGGAGGTGTTAGCAATTCCCCTGCATGCTTTTCATAAAGAGCATCTGCATTTTCCAGCTTTGTTCTGTGAATCATCAGCTCATTCGGCATATAGCAAATAAAAGGAGATCTATCTCCTGACACATAATCAAACCTTGCAAGTCCGCCGAAATACAATGTTTGCTGATCATTAAGCTGGAATGTGCGAGGCTTCAGCTCCTTTTTAGGAGATAGTATTTTCAGATCCTTTTTATTGACATAATGCGCCATTTGATGGTGGTTGATAATTCCCGGTGTGTCATAAAGCGCTGAACCGTCGTCCAACGGGATTTCTATTGCATCAAGGGTTGTGCCCGGAAATTGGGATGTCGTAATAATATCTTCTTCACCTGACACTTCTTTAATAATCCGGTTAATAAAAGTTGACTTCCCTACATTGGTACAACCGACAACATAGACGTCTTTGCCGTTGCGATAATACTCAATCGCATCAATCACTTCTTTGATACCCTGGCCGCGTCCAGCACTGACTAAAAATACGTCAACCGGTTTTAAGCCAAGCTCTTTCGCTTCACGCTTCATCCATTGGATCAGACGCTCTCTTTTTAGCGACTTAGGCAAAATATCGGCTTTATTGCCAACCAATAGGATAGGGTTTCCTCCCACCAAGCGCTGAAGCCCATTGATCCAGCTGCCGTTAAAATCAAAAATATCAACAATTTTAACAACAAGAGAATCCGTTTCCCCGATACCGTGAAGGATGTTTAGAAAATCATCATCCGTTAAGGAAACGTCTTGTATTTCATTATAGTTTTTCAGTCTGAAACAGCGCTGGCAAATCACATTTTCTTTCGTAAGCGATGCAGGCGGCGCGTATCCCAGACCTGTTTTGTCTTCGGTTTGGATTGCAACTCCGCATCCGATACAAACAACCTTTTCCATTTCTTACTCCTCCCACTGAATGTGCCCTTTTCGTTTGAGAGCACTCAGTATTCTGCGTTCGACCTGGCGGTTAAAGCGCGTAATGAATCCGTCAGAGGAAGCAACAGGTACGACCAGGATTGTATGATAGCCGTTTCGATTTCCCCCGAGCACATCGGTCAGCAGCTGGTCTCCGATGACAACACAGTCCTCTTTTTTCAGTTCCATATTGCGCACCGCTCTGTTAAAAGCTTTGCCCATCGGTTTTCTCGCTTTATAGATGAACGGGATTCCAAGCGGTTCGGAAAAAAGTTTTACTCTTCTTTCATTATTATTAGAGACAATCGTCACTTTAATGCCGTGCTCCTTCATTTCTTCAAACCACTCGATCAAACGCGGCGTCGCGTTCGGCCTGTCCCACTCAACAAGCGTATTATCCAGATCAGTAATGATTCCTTTTACATTTCGTTCCTTTAACTTCTCAGGTGTAATATGAAAAATATTTTTTACAAACTCGTCAGGTAAAAAAAACTTTTTTAACAAAACCCGCACCCTTCCCTTTTCTTTCTCTTTCAAATGATTGTCGAAAAAAATCGAACTTGCGATTAAAGAAAAACTGAGCAAAAAAATTTCGACAAAAATTGGGTTTCTTCACCAGGTGTGGATAAAATTACACACACTATCCACTCTTATTACATCACTCTTTAGACAAATTATAAACACGATACTCACAAGTTATCCACTTTCTGGTGTGGATAACAGAACGATTGTTCTTATTTGCAATTCATGGTAGATTAAAGATAACTTCAGCCACAGATGAACGCAACTTATCAATGTATGCGTAAAAATCATGAATGATTCCAACTTTTAAGGAGGTGTCTCTCCCATTAATTGGGTTCCTAGCATGAGAAAACTGTCTGATGAATTACTAATAGAATCTTATTTCAAAGCCACCGAAATGAATTTAAACCGAGACTTTATCGAGTTAATTGAAAACGAAATAAAAAGAAGATCGCTCGGACATATTATTTCCGTATCTTCTTAATAGAAATTTGTCTATTTTTTCCGGGCGTATTTCCTTTTTTTACTCAGATGACTGATATTATATCACTTCGGTTACGGGCTTTACTACTGTTTTCAGCAAAAAACACCCCTAAAAAGAGGTGTTTTAAAGGGCTGGTTACTATGCTAGCCAATATATGCCGCCCACAACCAGGAGAACAACAACTAAAACAACGATAAAAGCGTATCCATATGCTCTGCCGGCTCCATATGGCCAGCTGCCGAAAGGGTACGAATAGGAATAACCGCTGCACATGTGAAGCGCCTCCTTACATAAGGTTTTATACAGCCTATGTAGAAGAAATAAAAAGGCTTAGGCCGTTGTCCATCTCAACGCTTTAGAACCTGCTCATCTTGAATTCCTTCATATACGATTCTTGCTCCTTTAGGTGTCATATGATTGCCTGAAGGATCTATCAGACCGGATTGGATCAGCGCTTCATCAGTTGCTTTTCCGCCGTCTGCTTCTATAAAATGCTCCCAGTTGTCTACAAGAGGGACATCCAGGCGCTTCGATACATCTCTTGTAATATCGTTGTATGCATTGTGCCAATTCCTCGCCCCGCCTTTCGGTTCAAAGGCAGCTGCTTTATATCTGGAATAGTAAAACAGATGGTGCTTCCCGTTTCCTTCAATAATTGGAATACACGTCATTAAGATGGGCTTGATCCCGTGTTTTCTGCTTTCTTTAATAAAATAAACCAGATTTTCTCTAAAACGCTGCTTCGACACTCTCGGTTTCCCCTCAGTCAGGATCGCGGCGTCATTCGTGCCGAACATAATAAACAAATGCTTCGGTTTTTGATCCAGCACATCTGTCTGAAACCGCAGACGGGCATCCTCTGTCGTCTGTCCGCCGATTCCCGCATTGAGTATATCAAGCTTTCCGCGTTCAGCCGTTTTTAATATGTTAACCCACTGCTGTGCTTTTGGATAATCGCGATAATCCCAATTAGAGCCTCGCGTATTGCTGTCACCAAATGCTACAACGTCTTCGTATCCCCCTCCCTCGCATCCTGCTGTAACGAACAGCAGAAGGAAAAGGATGAAAAAATGCTTCATCTTTACACCCCCAAAAGCCTCACCTTAATGTTATACTTCTGTTTCCCTTCATTCAACGAAGAGTTTTTTCGTTACCATTGTTTTTTCCTATAGTTAACGTGTCCCCCTAGGTGAAAATCATTCTGCTTTCATTTCGGCATATCAGGTGATTCTTTTCAAATTCCCTTCTTCTCAATCGAAAAAACACGGGAAGCCATAGGGAAGAGAATAACCTGAATCCGCACTGGAAACAGGCTATTCCTTAATCCAACATTCACTTTAACTTCGATTTAAGCTTGGCCTTTGTTTTTGGTCCGTAGATACCGTCAGGAGTTAATCCGTTCATGAGCTGAAAACGCTTGACGGCATTCGCTGTTTTCGGTCCGTAAACTCCGTCTATTCCATTATTTTTGGCTCTCTTATCAGGGTAAAAATGAAGTGCTGCTAAAGCCTTTTGCAGCTGAATGATTTTTGTGCCCTTTCGATAAGGCGAAGTGAGTTTGATAATCCCTGACGGCAGCGGATATGATGGAGATGACTCTTTTGGAGGTGTATCGGAGGAAGAAATTCCGTTTATAAAAGAATCCCAGTGATCCAAGAGTTTGCGCGGACATTCTTTTCCGGACCATTTTTTGTGAGGAACGACATGATTCAGCGGAATATTGTGTTCCTTCATTAGTTTTCGGATCAGCCACTGGGCATTTGCTGTTGCTTTTTCAAAATCGCCGCCAGCATTTTCACAGATTTCAATCCCGATTGACTTGCGGTTCCCTGTCCCATTTGTGCCGTCTCCCGCATGCCAGCCGTTTTCATCTATCGGAAGATGCTGATAGATGACTGAATCATCAACTGTGAAATGCCAGCTGACAGATGTGCTTGGATTTTTCACATAATTGGCATGCATTTTCGCATCCGCGCCTTTTGCGGTATTTGCTGTATTATGCACCGTAATGTAAGCAGGAGTCATCGCATAGCCAGGACGATTATCGTTCGATGCCGGTATAAAATCCTTTTTTATCGTGACCATTTCTATCCCTCCCTACTATTAAAGAATGCAGAAAACAAAGAGATGGACAGCCTATTTTACAAGATAAAAAAGAATTGTGTTCCAAACCTAAACATGGTTTTTAGTTGAACCGCTGAAATGACACCAGTTATACTAACCCTAGATGACGGAGATTTTAACTCCTGACATCACCATAGTTGGGAGTGACCGTAGAAGTGTTAAAGAAGATACTAGGTATCGTCGTAGTTATCACGATCATTGCAGTTGGTTTTTTTCAGAAAGAGGCTTGGCTTGATGCGATTAAAGCAGGAGGGATGTTTTCTGTTTTATTCAGTATGCTGCTGATTGCCGCGGATGTCTTTTTCCCCATTGTGCCGTTTGCTTTGGTTGCCGCTTTAAATGGCGCTGTGTTCGGAATGGCAAATGGGATTTGGATTACACTGACCGGCTCAATGCTTGGTACAATGATGCTGTTTTTTCTCGCCAGGTACAGCTTTAGAGATTGGGCCAGGAAAAAAGTTCAGGCCTATCCTGCCATCCAAAGCTACGAGGCTTCCTTTCATAAAAATGCGTTTACCGCTGTTTTAATAGGAAGGCTGATTCCTGTTATACCTTCACTTCTGATGAACGTGATTTGCGGGCTGAGTCAGGTGCGATGGCATGTTTTTTTCTTCGCGTCTTTCATAGGGAAGATCCCGAATATTGTCGTTGTTACCATTGCAGGCGCAAATTTCACCAGCAATAAACTGCTTTCTTTCAGCATTTACGGAGCCTATATTCTGATCATTATGCTGATCATTTATAAAAAGTTCCCTCATCTGCTTAAAGTGCAAAAAAAATAAGGAGGCGGTTCGCCCCCTTACTTTTTTTCTGTCGCATGACCTCCGAATTCGTTTCGAAGCGCAGCGACAACCTTTCCTGTAAACGTATCGTCTGTTAAAGAACAGTATCTCATCAGAAGCGACATGGCGATCACCGGAGTTGCCGTCTGCAGATCGAGTGATGGTTCTACCGTCCATTTTCCTCCACCTAAGGAATGCATAATGCCTTTGATCTGATCCAGTTTCGCATCTTTAGAGAAAGCTCGCTCAGTCAGTCCCCTAAGCCAAGAGCGAATGACAGAGCCGTGATTCCACACTCTCGCAACCTTCTCGTAGTCAAAATTAAATTGACTGTTTTCAAACACTTTAAATCCTTCACCGATAGCCGCCATCATTCCATACTCAATGCCATTATGAATCATTTTTTAAAAATGGCCGCTCCCCGCTTCACCAGCGTAAAGATATCCGTTTTCGACGGCAGTATCCCGAAACAGCGGCCCTGCAATCTCCCATGCCTCAGGGTCACCTCCCGCCATAAAACAGGCTCCATGGCGCGCGACGTTCCGGCATCAATCAAATGAATACCCGCTTCTTTCATTTGATTGTAGCGGCGAATCGATTCTTTATAATGAGAGTTTCCCGGCTTCAATGATCATATCACCTTTGCTTAATAAAGGTGTCACATCACGCAAAACAGCATCGACAACGCCATGGGGCCCCATAATCCATAGGATACGCGGCGTGGCTAATGAAGAAATTAACTCTGTTAGATTCGTTATCCCCTCAGCCCCATATGCTTTCAGTTCATCAACAGCCGCTTGATTCACATCATACCCGAACAGCTTGATGATCGCGGTCAATGAATTTTATGCCCATTTTCCCTAAGTCGATTAATCCGATTTTCATGTCTGTTCCTCCTGGTTGTCTAAAAAGCCTTTACTCTTTATGTTCCCTGTGAACTGTATTGTGATACGTAAAAAACAAATGCGGAGACGGGATTTTACTGCTGTAAACCCACATGCTCTTACGTTTCCAAATAACCGTCTAACTCTCCTTTTATATTCGAAATCTCAATTTATCCTTGATTTACCATCTATTTGAGCTAAAATATGTGAAGAGAATTCGATTTTTACAGTAAAAGAAGGTGACATGTTGCACGATCAATCTCACACTACCATTGGATTTACGAAAACCGCTGCATATTTTTTATACGCCGTACTTGCAATCATCGGACTTACAATCGGGTATTTTATCCCGCAGTTGGCGAAATGGGCGCTATCCCTCCCGTGGATTCCTTTTGAAGGACCGCTCCGGCTGGTCACCTCTTTTCAGGGATCACCGGCTGCATTTATCACTGCGCTGCTCGGCATGTCTGTGGGGATATGGTTCGCTCATACTGTTATTGCAATGCTGCTTTCTGTAAAGATTACAGATGACACAGTGGAATTAACCAAAGGAAAGAACGTGCAAACGATTCGTTCCCACGACATCGCACTTGTGTTTATCGATCACAAAAGGCTTGTCCTCCTGGGTACAGCCGGATATGAATTGGCACGGGAAGAAATTGATGAAAAACCAGTAAACATCGAGAAGGCCTTTAAAAAGCACCATTACGAATGGGCAGCAGCCGATCCGTTTAAAGATCAATTTCGCCGGTGGATATCTGATGCACCAGATCTCTCGCCAAGCGCCCATGCTTTATTGAAAGCTCGTCACAAAGCGCTGAAAGACGAGGAAACAGACGATGTGGAAGAATTCCGTCTTGAACTTGCACAGCTGGGCATCGTTGTTCGAGACGAAGGCACACGCCAGTATTGGCGAAAAGCAGAAACCTATCCGCCGAACATTCAGCATCGCGAAGGATCATAACAACAGAGGCTCAAGAAAGAGCCTCTTCCTTATTACTGCACAATAAACAGCACCCTGGTGCCGTCAGGATAACCGCTCATTTGATTCCCTACCCACGAGCCGGCCCCGCGATTATCAGAAGGCGTCACATATCGGACGTCAGCTCCTGCGCCGCCTTCCTCACAAACCGCCATCGGCCACTCATCCCGATCAAAACCCGGCTTCGTCGGAATTCCTTTTAATGATTCCTCCCGTCTTTTGTCTGCTCCATCCCTGTCGATGGTGCAAATATCTGAATGTCCCCCTGCAATCGCATCTTTAATATGATCCCCGGTTTCCGGATAACGAGACAGCGGAAAATACAACACTTTGTCATACAAAGAAGCGCCTTGGATCTGCTGCGGAACCATTAAACAAAGAAGAACTGCCGCAGCAAGAAACAGGCCTGCCAACCATTTTTTCATTCTCATCCCCCCATACATTTGTTCATTTCAATGTATGGGCGCATGATAAAGATTATTTTTAAAATTTGAAGGTAGTATGCTGCTCACAAAAGCCAAGCTCCCCCGCGAGAAATTTCCCGGTACAGACACAGACAGCCTCCCGCTCACATACATTTACATATAGGCTTTTGCCTACATACTTTTGTGGAGGTGACGATGGTGGCAGGTGTTTTCGCAGCGCTCGGCTTTGTTGTTAAAGAGCTTGTCTTTTTAGTATCTTACGTGAAAAACAATGCCTTTCCACAACCGCTCTCAAGCAGCGAGGAAAAAAAATACTTAGAGCTCATGGCTAAAGGGGATGAACATGCCAGAAACATGCTGATTGAGCATAATCTTCGCTTGGTCGCCCATATTGTGAAAAAGTTCGAAAATACAGGTGAGGATGCAGAGGACTTAATCTCCATCGGAACAATCGGGCTGATCAAAGGAATTGAAAGCTATTCCGCCGGAAAAGGGACAAAGCTGGCGACGTATGCCGCGCGGTGTATTGAAAATGAGATTGTAATTACAAAAGGGGGGTGCATACCCCCCTCTTTAATACGTTTCAATATATACGGTGTCAGAATTCACAACGGTAACTTCTTTCACGATAAAGTTAACAATTGTTTTTTTATCTTCAAGAGTTAAGTTATCTGCACCGATTGATTGAAAATAGTCGATGGCTCTCTTTAGAGCATTTTCACTTGAGCTTGTATCATCCAGGACTTTCATTTTTGATTGAATTTCGATACACTTTTCAGTAAGCTGGTTTTGCTTTTTTTGCAGATCAATAATTTGTGCTTTGATTTCATCAATATCTAAATCATCGTCATCGCTTAGGCTGATTAGCGTTAAAAGACGCTTACGGCCTTTTTTTGTTTTCTCTATCTCTTTTTGAATAAGTTCTAATTCGTCAGATAGGTGATTTGATTGTTCAATCTCTTTAAAAGAAGCATACTTTTGGGGATTTGTGATGAATTTAAAAATCTCCCCCCATACATGACGGTTTAGTTTATTCTCAGACATTTCTTTTCCGCAGCCGCGGTCCTTTGCTCCAGAATAATTTTTCCGACATGTATACACATAGTAGTCTTTACCGTGTGATTTTCTTTTCTTTCCTGTCATGGTATTTCCACATTTCCCGCATCTAACCAAACCCGATAACAAGTAGTTGTGAGGGCTGATACTCAAGTGTTTTCTTTTACTTTGACCTAAGAGTTCTTGAGCATAATCCCATTGTTCCGCTGGAATAATCGCTGGAATTGCAACAGTGATTTGCTCCTCTTCAGGTCTTATTTTAATAATAGATTTGTTTCCTGCTTGCTTTGAAACATAAGAACCCTCAGTGTCATATTTATACTGCTTGTGTTCACCCTTATAAGAAGAGTTCATCAATATCTGACGAACAACCTGCCTGTGCCAAACTTTGGCGCCTTTTTTTGTTTTAACCCCCATCTGAGTTAAATGTAGAGCAATACCGTTTACTCTGCCGAAAAAAGGACTTTTATGATCGGTGAAATAGTTGAAAATCATCCGAATGATTTTTGCTTCCTCTTCTAATATCTCAAGAGTTCTTTTCTCTTTAACAAATTTATAGCCATATAGTTTGGAATCTTTAATAATCATGCCTTTTTTCATTTTTTGAAGTCGGCCGCTTGATGTCCGTTCTTTGATTTTGGCTTTCTCAAATTCTGAGATTGCTCCACGCATAGCGAAAAATAATTGACCTTCAGGAGAATTGGCGTACTCACCATTTACAAAAATCAAGGGTATGTTTCGCTTTCGCAGTTCATCATCAATGATAAGCTGATTCATTAATTTCCGAGAAAGACGGTCAGGATCGTAGCAGATGACTTGACTTATAAGTCCCTTGCTTGCATCCTCCCTCAAGCGATTCAAAGCCGGACGTTCTAAAAGTTCTCCAGAAAATCCTTCATCGGCATACTTCAGTACATCCTTAGTCCCTGCTTTCTTTATGCAGGCCTCGATCTGGCTGTCGATGCTCGATCCCTTGATCGCTTGTTCCTCTGTCGATACCCTTACATATATTGCTATCACCCTTAATCTCCTTCCTATAAAGTTTTATTAAATAATGATAGCAATCGTTAATGCATTTGTCAGCTTGCGGTCCTTCGATGATTATTACCTTCATAAAAATGCATCACCCCTTGGGTAATGCTATGTAGCAAGTGTTTGTCCTAATGAGATCATTTTCAATGAGTATGAAAACATTATAAAAAACCAATAGTTTGAAACCATCGGTTTTTATCCGACATTTACTAATGCCTAAGTGTCCCCAATAAAGAGTTTTTTTAACTAGGCAAATAAAATGCCACTGGTGCAATGTCTGTTAGAGTAGCCAAAAAATACATTCAGTGACTTTCTGCCAACAGAACCGACCAGTTGGTTCATACTTGTAATTTATTATAAAATTCCTGAATATATTTGTTCAATGAGGCGGTGATCACCATGAATAAACTGAAACTAACAAGAATTTTAATCATCTCTTTATCAAAAAAACAATTAAAAGAATTTTTGATTTTCGAAATGATCATAGGGTCGACAGCATATTGGATTTTTAAATATAAAAATAATGTTTTTTACGAATGCATCGGGTTAGCCGGAAGTATTCTATGTCCTTTCCTTTTAAAAAAAGTAATTTCTAAAAATAAATTTGGATTCAAAAAAAATCGGATTATCACGATTAGATAAAAAAGATACCAAGGGGTATCTTTTAAATTCAGGGTTATTCATTTTACTGTTTCTTTACTTTCTAATATAGTGGTTATTGTACTTCCAACCAGAAGGTTATCAAATTATAAATAAAATAATTTGATAACCTTTTTCGTTTATTCAAACTCTTCTATAGCAAAATTTCCTACTTAATTTCAGATTCTCTTGTATTGTCCCCTTCATCGTAAACTTTTAATTTCGCTGTTAAAATCGTACACAACATAATTAAAACTGCAGATAGTCCGTAAACTCCAAACAGTGTAAGAGAATTAACTATAAAACCAGAAACAAGTGTCCCGACTAATATGCCTCCCATTAACAAAGGAGTAATAACTCCATTCGTTCTCCCAATGTATTCTACCTGTACTTCTTTAATCATAAGGGTATTAAAGACAACTTGAAAGAAGGCTGTCGTAATCCCAGAAATGATGCGAACCCCAGCTGTTAAAAGAGGAAATATGGATAATACCTCGATAATGGTTATGATTGACCATAGGATTAACGTGCTTGTTATGACATTATTACGATGTCGATCCACCCATTTTGAAGAGGTAGCTGCCAAAATCCCACCAACTAGCATGCCCACACCTTCGCAAGCTGCAAACCATTGTACGGCTTCTTTAGGTAATCCCAAACGCTCCATTGTGACAAATACATCTAACGGTTGGGTTAATCCTATTGCCATCCCTGTAAGAAGAAACATCCCAGCGATAAGACGCAAGTTTGAATGTTTAATTACATACTGAATTCCGTCTTTGAGATCCTCCATAGCTGGTCTTTTTTTAACTGTTTCTTCTCTTGATGAAGGAGGTAAAAATAACTGAATAAAAGCTGCCAGCAGAAAAATTACAAACAATATAATGAGAGAGAACTTAAGCCCTAACTGGGTATATATAAATGTGCCAGCAATCGGACCAAATATCGTAAATACAGACATAAGGCTTTGGGTAATACCAATAGCTGCCCCAACTTGTTCGGCTGGTACATGTTTCCTAAATAATACAGAGGAAGAAGGCTGAGAAAATTGGCTAACAATTGCTGAGACTACGGTAGCAGCAAATACAGCCTGCCATAAACCTAATGATACGAGAGCTAATATTATCAACATCGATATTGCACTCAATGTATCCCCTAATATTACAGTTTTTTTTGGATTCCAACGGTCAGCAAATGTTCCACCTAGTAAGGAAAATACGAAAATCGGAAGGTATTCAAGTGCCGTAAGTAATGAAACAGCTGTTGGATCATTATTGGTTTGGTTCATAATATAAAACAGCAAGGCCATATTCCGAATCCATATGCCGGCTTGCTGTAATAAATCGGCTGTTGCAACAATTACAAAAACCCTATTTCTTAAAAGTTGATTCAATAGATAGACCTCCTTACCTTACATTTCTGATCCACTGATTATATCGATTAGCTAGCATGCCCTTAATTATTATCATAATCATCCTTCGGTTAGAGGTGGCTACAATAATCAAACCAAGTATTGTGATTATCAACTACGTACCAGAAAAGTGTTAACCATAACCTACCTAAAAAAACTTACACAAAAGGTAATGTTGTTGATATTCTCAGTCCTGCAACAAAGTTTCCATAAATTTCACCTGTTAACTTTCAAATCAGTTAACTCAACTAAACCAGGAAATATACAGTAACTACTGTATTTCTTATTCGTTAATTAAATTTTTTTAGGAATATAATCAATATCTTAAAGTATACAGTTACCGTATAGTCAAGGAGGTATTTAAGATCAAAGATAAAAAAAGATATTTTACATCTTTCTCCTTCACATAAGGATATCAGAAGCACAAACCCGTTAAGTTACAACGGACGTGTACTCTTTCTTTAATAAAGAATTCCCACCATTCTTCCAATCGTAATAAAAATAAAGCACCATATAAAGGCACCAATTGCAGCGAATAGTGTATATGTCTTCAATTCCATCTTGCCAATACCTGAAAAGTAACACGTTACATGTCTGATTCCTGGAATGAAATATCCAAATATCAGAGAATATGGTCCATACTTTTTTAGCCAATTTTCTACTTTCAGCATTCTCTTTTCTTTCAGCCCAATCCATTTCCCGAATTTATCAATAAAAGGACGCCCTGCTTTTCTACCGATGAGATAACTAATCATCATACCTGACAACGCCCCCAAAAAGCTTACTATAATAGCAAGGGGATAATTCAATACTCCAGTATGAGTGAAGAAACCAACGATTGTCATCATCACTTCATCAGGTATGGGTAATCCTACAATTCCAAGAACTAACATCAAAAAAATAGCGATGTATCCATAACTCGTAATAAATTCTTCAATTTGCTCCATTTTTTGACCCCAAACTTTCCATTGTATTTTTTTTAAATTGTGGGAATTTGATGTTACTTACCATTAAACAAGAAATAATACCTATCCCTACTACCAAGAGTATTTGGTTATGCATAGTACTCAATGTGACAAGACAAATTCCTGCAAGTGGCGTAGGCATTCCAACAAATGTAGAGAGCTTACTTTGTTTAACATTAAATTTAGCGAGACGAAGTAAACTACAAATACTGTAAATTATCATGCATAAAACTCCGGTGATGGATAATTCATAAAGACATGTATAATAGGCAAATATGGATGGGGCTACGCCAAAGGTTACCATATCAGCCATCGAATCCAATTCTCTACCTATATCCGAAACAGCATTAAGTTTCCGGGCAATCATACCATCAAAGAAATCAAAAAACAGACCTATAAAAATAAGAGTTGCTGCAGAATAAATATCCTGAACTAATAATGAGTAAATAGCCAGAAGTCCACAAATTAAATTACCAATTGTAATTATATTAGGTATATAAATCAAATATATTCAACTTCCTTTCTAATTAAATACTTAATAATATTATAAAATTTCTTTTTTAAAAAATAAACAGACCGTACGGTTTATTATAAACTAAATAAGAAAGTTTTTAAATAATTAAGTCCTCGCAACCTTGAAATAAGGATTAAACAAAAGATTATTTCATATAGGAGGGTGATGTTGAGATAGGAGGATTACCTAATTTAAAAAGCCATTTTTGAATCCCATTATTTATGTTTAATGTTTCACACTGTCCCGTTTATTTTTTAAGAGGAGATATTTTGTTTAAATCAAAATCGTTTTTATTAATTGGTATCCTTATCTATGTTAGTACAAAGATTGCATTTTTATTTAATCCTGTTGTAACTTTTGTTTTTAAATTGTTTTTCCAATTTTTACATCAAACTTTCTTTTTTATTTACTAAAACCTGTTGTTACATTTTTAATTTTAAAAGAAAAGCACCAAAGATTACGGCCATTCTCATTATTTATCTTGTTTTTATTGAATTGTTTGGTCTTCTAATTGGAACATGAGTACCATCATTATTAAACAAATTAACTATTTTGCAGAAGAACTCCCTTGTTTATTTAAAACAAATGATGAATTCATCAATAAACTAGTGAGATTAAGATGGTTTAAGTGGACAGTTGTAAAGACGATTATCTTGAATATTACTGCATTTATTAAAATGCAGTAAGTAAAAGCGAATAATCGATAAGGGTTTGTCTTAACATAAGAAAAATAAAACTTAATTAGCTTCATCATATACAAGACATTTATTCTAAAAATATTTTAAGAATTTTAGAGTAACCAACCCCCCTTTATACTGAACTGTGCCCCAATTGTTAGACATAAACTAACCAATTGGAGGTTGCTTAAATATAAATTATCTAATTTTTTGGAAGTTTATACTTAAGGGGCTTAGATATATCAAGTTATCACTTCGTGATCAAGTTAACAGAAGTAAATACCCTTGAAATATAAATGCATGATCTTTTTATCAATAGTTGTTTTATATAATTTAATCCTTCTCCCAGATTCACCTCGTTTATAGATCTAGAAGCCTGAAAATTTCTATGCATTTACAATAAATAGGATTCCTCATGATATCGAACTAAAGATTATTTTAAGCCCTCAATAAGTACCCTTGCAGACTCTCGATAGAGTTTTTCCTTTTCTTCATCTAAACTGCCCTGAGCTGTAATCTCCAAACCATAGAATAGTGAACTCACTATTTGAGTAGTTAAATCTAAATTAGAAATTGACCAACTACCATCGTGGTTTCCTTCTTCTAAAATGTTTCTTATCATCTTAGAATACTTGCTATCAATTTCAAGGATTCTTTCAATTACTTCTTTCGATTTAAAAGCACTAGCAAAAAATTCTTCAGCCACATGAATAAGGGGAGAGTTAAAATTCATCTGAAGTGAGAAATCAGTGAGATCATATAGCTTTTCAATAGCATTCTTACAATGACTCTCTCTTTTTTTCCACTGAAGTTCCCATTCAAGATAATCTTGTTCAATAATATATAAATAAAGAAATTCTTTTCCTTTAAAATGATGGTAAAGATTACCCTTACTTATCTTTCCAGCCGTTAGAATCTCTTGTAGAGATGTCTCCGAGTATCCTTTTTTAATAAATAATTCTCGTGCTACCTTTACTATCTTATCTTTTGTTTTTTTACTCGCCTCTGCCTGCCGTGCCATGGTTGCTCTTCACTTCCTATCTAATTGAAGAATGTTATTCGCAGTAAATGCTTTTTATTATATCGTGGTATTCAGCAACTGTATCTTCATAAAATTCTAAAGTTTTTTATATGTAGGTATTACGATTATTTCGAAATAAATAGTTCGTTCCATTCATCTATATCCCTGTAGTTTTAATTTTACTCGGATTGAACCTGTAGGTGAATTTTAGTGATTTGATTGTTGAAGCCACTTACCATTATTTCATTAATTATATAGTCCTCATGCATATTCACCCACCTTTAGTCCCTTATTCTTAATAAATTCAATAATTCTATTATAAGCTACTTCAGCTTCCTCACCTTTTTGATATCCGACAACATACAGACCTTTGGGTCTTATATGAGAATACGCATTTTCTCTTCCACCTTTTATTTTGAGATGAAAATGTCTGTAATTATAGAAGTCCTTTTTTAATATTTGTTCACGTGCAAAAATGGCACCAACTGAATATCCTATATCAACTTTATGTGATTGAGCATAATGGATAAGATCTGAAATAGCTGTAATGTATTTTCGTTCAGGAAAATTTAACACCTTTTCTCCTATCATGAATTCCTTCTCCTCTAAATACTGAAGAGAAATTGAAGAAAAATCAGTTTGCATAGCTTCTTCTGCTAGTCCTACTTTCGTTTGTATAATCGTTTTAAGTTGTTGAAGTTCCTTGATTTTATTTTCAATTTCAATAGATTTTTCTTTAAGAAGATTAATCATAGTTCCTGCTGTTTTTCCGTTTAAAAATAACTTTATTTCCTTTAATGGAATACCAACTTCTTTGAATGACACAATAATTTGAAAGAGCTCTAATTGATTATATAAGAATAATACCTATATCCGTTCACTTTTTTAATTTCGGGGTATAGAAGGCCAATCCCGTCATAATGAAAGAGCGTTTGTTTCTTTGCGCGACAGAGGTATGCAAATTCCCCTGTTTTAAAATATCTTTTTTTACCTTCAATCGTGAACACCTCCTTACTATATAGTAACCATATACTTTATGCTGCTTATTGTAACGAAAAAAAGTTTAGCACACAATCAAATAGAGATAAAAATAATTTCACTATTAGATAAAGTGAGAATTCCATCCCACTATTTTTCCGTATTTAATTACCTCTGCAATAGGAATGTTTTATGAACATAGTTTATTTGTCAGCCATGTGCTATGGACAAAAGGGCTAGCTACTCAACATGATCATCCCCATTTACTATGTGTTTTATTCCCTTGCACTCAAGATTAAAATAATGAGGGAGCACTTTATTCTATTCCCCTAAGAGAAGGAAAAATAAAAAAGCTCAGAACGTTTCTGTTCATCTTAGTGATTATTATCATATTGGTAACGCTCGCTTACCTTATGTGGGATCAAATGCCCTACCACTTGGGCAACAGGAAAACCCCCTCTACTTAACCAGTTATTTCAATATTGTATCGCTATTCATCCTTTTTTATATTGTTAATAATAAGTATTTTTATTCGTAACGTTGAGAATTGAGGGATCGACATATATTACTGAATTTCCACCATTCTAATTTGTTCTACTGATTTTTTAACTGTGAATATATTGAATAAGTAAACATATACTCAACTTGGATCGAGGGTTGAAATCATTCAGAATTAACTGTATAATAAACCGGACGGTCTGTATTTTTTCAAAAAGGGGGTGGGGACAGGGAGTCAAGTTATAATAGGCGTAGACATTGCAAGTATCATTGGTCATTTTCTTAAAACAAAGGTCTGTTTAGCAGAGCTATCCGTGATGGGAAAATGCGGAGCAACCTTTTTACTTAATGCTAGTGCAACCAGAATGTTGGAACAGTTAGGGATAAGAGATAGGGTTCTTCAAGATAGTTAGGAAACAAAGGCTATTAAGAGATGAAGTATGAAGGGTTCCCTCATGTCTTCAAGTTATTTTATTGATGAAAACATTCTATGTTTTACGTAGCTAGCTCTTATTTAATGAGCGCTTTAGACAAAGTCTATAATAGAGACATTGAAGTGCATTATGAAAAAAGGTGAGGGAAATTGAACTTAAAGTCTCCATATACTCAGCTTAGTTTAATAAATAAACTTTATAATTAATCATGCACGAAGGTAAATGAAAGACGTGCAATAAGAGTAAGATAGATAAATTTTGAATTTTTTATTCTAGATATACGAGGTGTATAAACATGGAATATAAATTGTCAGAAGACTTTTTTCAAAATCCGTATCCCTATTTAACAGAAAAGAGAGAAAGCTCCCCTATATACATGTTAGAAGAACATAAAGGGCAGAAAACATGGCTTTTAACTAAATATAAAGATATTGACTATATTCTTACTAATCCTAAAAAGTACTCAAGTGACACAAGAAAATTCATGTCTCCAGAAGAAAAAGCATCATTTTTTATTAGTAAAGAAATAGATTTACTATATGGTAATAATATGTTAGAAGTTGACCCTCCTGATCATGGTAGACTCAGAAAGTTAGTTCATAAAGCCTTTACTCCTAAAATAATTAAACAAATGGATTCTAGAATAAAGGAAGTTTCTCTTAAGTTAATAAGAGAAATTAAAAATAAAAAAGAATTTGACTTAATTAACGACTATGCTTTCCCTCTCCCAATTATAGTAATAAGTGAGATTTTAGGGATACCGTATGAGGACCATCAAAAATTCCGAGTTTGGTCAAATACATTAATTAAATTTGATAGTATACTTCCCTACCAGGATACTTCTGTTTACCAAGAAATTCAGATTACAGCAAAAGAATTCACCGATTATCTATCAGAATTATTTGATAAAAGGCGTTCAAACCCCCGAGAAGATTTAATTAGCAAACTTGTAAAAGTAGAGGAGGAAGGAGATTCGCTTTCTGAAAGTGAACTCTTTTCAATGGTTGTTCTTTTAATAGTTGCTGGCCATGAAACAACAGTTAATCTAATAGGTAATGGGTTGCTTACATTATTAAAAAATCCAGAAAAAATAGAAGAACTTAGACATAACCCTGAATTATTAGATGCTGCTGTGGAAGAATTACTAAGGTATGAAAGTCCAGTTTCAATGGATTCTCGTTTTGTAGTAGAAAATCATATTTACAAAGGTTTTCATTTTGAAAAAGGTGATCTACTGTTACTTTCTCTCGGATCAGCAAATCGTGATCCCGATGTCTTTAAAAATCCAGATCAAGTGAATTTTCATAGGGAATCAAACAAACACCTTGCTTTTGGAAAGGGGATTCATTATTGTTTAGGAGCTCCCTTAGCACGCATGGAAGGTAAAACAGCATTAGAGCATTTCATTGAAGAACTTCCAACAATAAGCTTTAAAGAACCTCAGAAAGAAATAGATTGGAGAGAGAATTTAGCGTTTAGAGGGATGAATTCTTTACCCTTAGTAAGAACAAATCCTTAAAAATTCTGGAGACAGATAATCCAAAACAAAATAATACAAGGATACATTTCCTAAGAATTCAAAATAAAAATAGAAAAATGGCATACGAGTTTAAATACTTACATCTACCAGAAATAAGTCAATAAATATATCTAAAAAGTAAAAAAGCGCAAACCTGTTTAATAACAACGAGTTTGGCGCTTTTTTTATATGAACGAATGTAGTTTCCAGATCCCTTAAACACCTTTATATTCCGTACAAAGTGAACACCAACAAAAAAGTTAGAAGATACTTTTAGGACACTCTATAAATACATACACATTTACGAACGTCTTTGATGATAAATAAGAAAGGAGGTTGTCAACTTAACTCTTTTAAAAAATTAACAATATAAACTTTGAAGAGTACAACATTTTATAAATTACTAAAGACGTCTGGCTATGTATAGGTCACCCTGCTGAAGAGAAACCTGGACTAAAACCACGTTTGCCTCAATCAATGGTCATGTTTGGTAATCAGTATCAATCGCTAGATGAAGAAAAGTTAGCAACCTATGATCAACAGATGCGTGAGTATTCCGAGATCGTCCTGTTAAAGCGCCTTTCACAGTGAAAAAAGTAAAGGGATGGATAGATCATATTGAGGACCATCTCGAAAGAAGCAAACTCCCCCACTTGCTGAGTATTTAAATAAACAGGGATTTGCAAAAAATAAATTAGATATTTTTGCAATCCACTCCAAATAAAAGAGAAAGAGTTTTGACGCTCTTCCTCTTTTTTATGCACCAACTCGATCTGCGGCAATTTTGACCACCATTTGAAGCACTATCTTCATCTACAAAGTGAGTAAATGTTACGATGCTACTTAATACCATTATTGTAAATAGAATTCGGCAGATTGTCATTAATAATCTCTCCTTTCTAACTATTATTCTGAAATCTGCCCCTATCTCTCAGAAAAAGAGGTTATTTTTAATGAGCCATCTCCATAACTATTTTGATTTAACTGAGACTAAAAAGTTCTTGCGGTCTCACCGAAAATTTAAATTGCGGTGCCCTATTGCCTTTTTCCGCGAAAGAAAACTTGTTAATATTTACATTACTAGTAGTCATAAGGGAAGGGTGAATATCTTGATATCAATCACATCAGCTGAAGTGGGAATGAAGATTAATGAATGGCATAGGCATATTCAAAAATTCAACGTTACTGATGCTGAAATGTTAAAAGCTGAAATCGAACGTGATATAGAGGTTATGGAAGAAGATCAAGATTTGCTTATTTATTATCAATTAATGGCCTTTCGCCATAAAATTATGTTGGAATACACGCTGCCATCTGATGAAAATCGAATGGAACTTTCAGAATATTTAAAGAAAATTGAAGGGCATAAGAAGAAGCTAGACAATATGCGGGCATATTATTATAACTTCTTCCGCGGGATGTATGAGTTTAGAAACGGTGAATACACGAAGGCCATTACATATTACAAAAAAGCTGAACGTAAAATTCCAACGATCTCCGACAAGATTGAAAAAGCTGAGTTTTATTTTAAGTTATCCGAAGTCTATTATCATATGAAAATGACTCATATCTCAATGCACTACGCTGAACTTTCATACAACATCTATAAAAAACATGAACTTTATTCTGTTCGGCGTATTCAGTGCCATTTTGTCATTGCCGGTAACTACGATGACCTTGAAAACCATGAAAAAGCTCTCCCCCACCTTCAAGAAGCTTTAAAAGGTGCTGAGCTGCTTAAAAGTAAAAATACTCACATCTATGCCACCGCATTTTTCAATCTCGGTAACTGCTATCACAAAATGGACAACTTAAATAAGGCTGCACGTTACATCGAACAAGCCTTGGTACAATACAGAAAAATAAACTCTGACGTACTTCCACAGGCCTATCATGATCTAGCGTTGATTTATTTTAAACAAGGCAAAAAAGAACAGGCATTAGAGTGTTTCCGCAAAGGAATCAGAAGTGCTGTAGATTTTAAAGACGAACTTTTTATGAACTTATTTGAAGCATTAGACGTTCTTTATATAAGAAATGGCGATACACCTAAACTCCTCAACATTTTTTCTCGTTTAGAGAACGGCAAAGGATACCCTTATCTGGAAGAGCTGGCATTGTTAGGAGGAAACCTTTTCGATTATAATGGAAAAATAGAGGATAGTATCATCTGTTTCAAGAAGATGGTATATGCTCAAAAGCAAATATCGAAAGGGGAATGCATGTATGAAATCTAAATTGTTTATCAGTTTATCCGCCGTTTTAATTGGACTTGCCTTTTTCGGATCTATGTCTAATGGCGAAATGAAGGAAGCATCCCGGAATGTAACTCTAGCACCTACTCATGAATTCCTTGTTTGATTCGATAAACAACATTAGTTCTAATTCCCTTTAGCCGTTTCATAACGGCTTTTTCTTATTTCTAAGAAAGATAAGCTAATTGTTGACCTACATACAATAGTATAAATTTTTCACTATTGTCTCCTCTGCCCGAGCAAATAAAAAACAGCAGAAATTCTATTCCTATGTATAGCAATCGTTAATGCATTTGTCAGTTTGAGGTCCCTCGATGATTATCACCTTCATAAAATGCATCACCCCTTGAGTAATGCTATGTAACAGCTGTTTGTCCAAAATATTTAAATACATGATGTTAAATTGTTTAAAGAATATTAAACTTGATTTAAAAAAACACCAATAGCCTCAAACCATTGGTGTTTTGATAATAATCTACTAAATCTCTTACTAAACTATCATTTTTCCCATCTTAAAGGCTGAACCGCTCTACAATTGCTTCTGCAAACTCTGATGTTGAAGATTTACCACCAAGATCTCCTGTTTTGATTCCAGCCCTAACGGTTTCAAAAAGTGAATTTTCTATTAGTTCTGCAACTTCTTTCAGTTTTTTATCATGGTGTTGAGTATTAAGCCATTCAAACAACATAGCTGTTGAAAGCATCATTCCAATAGGGTTTGCGATGTTTTTCCCTGCAATATCAGGTGCCGAACCGTGAGCAGCCTGTGCCATTGCCTGCTTTGCGTTTGAATTAATTGACGGTGCAAGTCCTAAGCTGCCAACTAACTCGCCTGCTAAATCCGAAAGAATATCCCCAAACATATTTTCCGTCACAATAACATCAAAATCTTTTGCACGACGAACTAAATGCGCGGTCATTGCATCAATATGATAATCATCTACTTCTACTTCCGGGTATTGTTCTGCGACTTCACGACACGTATTCAAAAAGAGACCCGATCCAAGTCTTATTACATTCGCTTTGTGGACGATGGTAACTTTCTTACGGCGCTCCATCGCACTTTGAAATGCTACATGTGCGATACGTGAAATAGCTTTTTTAGTAAAAACCCCTGTTGATACAGCCACCTCCGGCGTAATTTGCCATTCTCCTACACCAATATACATATTTCTGTCAGCATAGAAGCCTTCAGTATTTTCACGGTAAATGACCAAATCTGCTTCCCCTACAACACTTTTCGTTCCAGGTATTGTCTTTGCCGGCCTTATATTTGCATAAAGGTCAAAATGGTGACGAAGTTCTCCGCTTGGGTTACGTTTTTCTTTGTGTTCTTCTGGATAAGCAGCAGAATCATGTGGGCCTAATATCCATCCATGACACTTCTCTAATTCTTTTACGGTTACATCTGGCATTGGATCATTATATTTTTTTATTGCATCCCATCCCATTGGTAAATCAACCAAATCCAAAGACATATCTGCTTTTTGAGTTGCGGCCTTCAGCACCAAAGTTGTCGCTTTTACAATTTCCGGTCCAATTCCATCTCCATGTAAAACTCCAATGCGATATGTTGTCATATAACCATCTCCTTGATACTAATTCGCTTACAAAATATAAAATAAAAAGCTGTAAACAGTTTAGACGGCTCTTTAACCGTCCCACTAACTATGAACCTGATTTAAATTCTTTTGCCAATCGAATAACGTGATCAGCACCTATTCGTGGTCCCGTTAAAACCTTTTGATTTTCTATTTTCTCAACTGCACGAGCCATTGAATATTGAGCTAGAATAATCACTTCGCTGGAGGCGTCTATTTCGTCAATTTTTTCTTGAATGAGTTTATCATGACCTGATTCATTACCTTTCTGAAGCTCATGAAATGCCTTAGGAATGAAATACGTGTTAACCTTTATCTTTTTCTTGTGCATTTTTGCCAGTTCGAACAGCATTTCTTTTGTTGTCGGGGCTGCAGTCTGAACAGTTGCCACAATACTTATATTTGCACTTCTTTTCACTGCTTCCTGAAGCATACTAATATCAGATGGCAGAACAGGAACAGGAAGCAAAGACGCTATTCTGCTTATGTAAGGCGTAAAAGATGAACATGTAAATAGTATAGCGTCCACGTTACTTTCTACTGCTTTTCCAGCTAATTCACAAAGCCGCAAGATCATCCGTGTTGTAATTTTATTTGTTGTATTCAGCTCGTAAATCAATCCTTCATCCATAAAATTGATGAGATCTACGTCTTCTGAATGCATGGAGAAAGCCCGATGGATTGGAGCAACTGAATTCATTGTGGCATGGATTAATCCAATGCGAAGTTTTGTCAATGATGTCCCTCCTTTTGTGTCCCACAGCATTCATTTTTATATAACGCTTACAATTCCTTAAAAAACAGAGTGTACGTTATTGAAATTTATATAAGCCACCCTATTATCTTTACTGTAAGACAAACTATGAAATAGATAAAATATCACTTTATAATGAAATCCGATAGAATTTTTCGATGGTTACTGCATTATTCGTTAGCATACCCTAATAGTTTTTCTAGGTTTGTTTGTCATGGCATCAATATCTTGTTAAGAGACACCATTGTCTTTAAAGTATTGTATATACTCATTAATATAATCCTTCCAAAGAGGGTTTTCAATTTGACCTCTGTCTGACGCAATAATAGTGTTGTTATAGCCTACTGCTTTTGCTGAAGCTAAGTTCGTTTCTAAACAGAATCTATATTTGAAAACCTTTCAACTTGATTAACAAACTCATTTACCATAGATAAATTTAAATTGTCTTTTAGATAGAGCATCCAAGTCCGCCACATTAAAGGGTTGCCTTCTTTATCTTTTAAAACGATTGTGTGCAGTGAGTCACGACCTTCTAAAACTGTACTCGGAACAATTGCGTATCCAATACCTTTCATAACCAATTTTTTTGCAACTTCCATATTATCTGTATGAACTAAGACATTCGAAGGTTTATTAAAATGTTGATTCCACCAATTATCGATCACCATGTTTAATGCTGGATCCGTATTATAAGTAATTCTGTTTAGCCTTTGAATTTGATGAAACTTTATTTCTTCTTTAGAAATAATACACATGGTCTCCTGGCTGATCATTTTCTTTTCGTTGCTCCAATGATGCTCTCCCCTGACAAAACCAATATGTGCATCTTGCTTATAAACTGATTTAATGACCTCTAAGTTTAATGCAGTTTTGATGGAAAATTGCGCAAATGGATGTATATCAGTAAATTTTTTCACGATATGCGGCAGCTTATATAAAGCAAAAGCTCTAGAGACACTTAAACGAATGGTTCCATGAATATGGTCCCCTATATTCCATAAGTTCTCTTCCATTATTTTCAATTGGCTTAGCATGTCTTTTGCATAGGTAACAAGATATTCTCCTTGCTGAGTAAATTCCACACCTCTTCTACCTCTATTTAAAATTTTAATATTAAATTCTTTTTCAAGTTGCTGAAGGCGGTAAGTTAAAGTTGGCTGTGAAATAAATAAACGTTCTGCTGCCTTTGTAATGTTTTTTTCTTCGTAAACGGTTTGTAAAATGATCCAATCTCTTTTTTCCACTTTCCTTCTCCTCTTTGATTTTTCAATCAAATATTTTAAAGATTCACATTATATTTCATAATCTAAAAGTTATCTGACTATGTCGGAACTTCTTTTCATATTTCAATAGTGTGGGCCCACTTAATTTTTTGCACCAGAACCCTTTTAAATGCGTATTTTTTTGTTCCTTCTTCTTTTTTAATATGAAGTTTTTTATTAATCAATAGGTATACCACAAATAATTCATAGGTAATGACTTGACTTTGAATACCAACAAGTTTGATCTTTTTCTTTTAATTTAAGTAGAGAAAGCGAGTTTCAGGAGACATCAAGAAACTCTCGACCAATTATCCCAATCCCCCGAAATAGGTCAAAAGACACAGATCGAATGATTCATTTCCACCATTTGATCCACATAACAGTTAGTTTCATCTTTCTTCCATGGTAATATTTTGTTATATGATTAAATGAGAGGGTATGATTATGAAAGTCTTTGAAGCTAAAACACTTATGTCTGAAGCTACAGACCGCGCCAAAGAATATAAAGAACTAAGGACGCAAATGGTCAACTTGAGAAAAGCTTTACAAAGCGTTGCTGAACTTGACGACAGCGAATTCTCAGGTAAAGGCGCTAATAACATTAAAGCATTCTATCACGATCATGTTGGTGTAACTGATCAATGGATCGACTACATTGACATGAAGATCGCGTTTTTTAATAGCATTGCCGGGGCTGTCGAGGACAAAGGTCTCTCTGATGCTTATATTGAAGAATCTTTTTTAGAACATGAACTGGCTAACGCCCATAAAAAATCAAAGTCCATCATGTCTGAACAGAAAAAAGCCATGAAAGATATTCTAAACGATATCGACGACATCCTCCCGCTCGACTTGTTTTCAACAGAAACCTTCAAGGATGAGCTTGCAGATGCCAATGATAAACGCAAAAAAACAATTGAAAAACTAGGTGACCTTGACGAAGATTTACTGACAGAATATGCTATGTCAGAACCAAATGAACAATTCATCAAGTCAGACTTCCAAAAGCTCCAAGAAGCAACGGGCAAAGGCAAAAACGCTACACCCATTCACTACAACGCCAAGGCGTACCGTGAGAGTGATATACATAAGAAAAAAGGCGATATTGAGAAGCGAACGGAAGCTTATTTGACGATTAAGAAGAAAGAAGAACAAGAACGGGAAATCAAAGAATTACAGAAAAAGCTCAATACGTTGGTTGATGATCCTGACGAGTATCTAAAAGTTGCTAAAGAGATTGGATACGACAACCTCACCACTGAACAACAGGAGTATGTTAAATCCCTCGAGTTTTGGGATAATCCTCTTCGAGCGACCAAGGATATTTTGAAAGAACAGATTGACGGTGTATATGAAGGTTTATTAGCCGGTATAGATGATACAGAGAAGACGGTTAAAGAATATTTAGCCCCTATAGATGCAGCGGGTAAAAAATATCTAGGTCCAGTATATGAATACTATAAAGGCAAACAAATGGCATATTATGATTTTTCGAAGGAAACTGGTAAAGGACTTTTAGGAATTGCAAAATTCGGGATCGATCTCGGTTTAGATCCAAAAGGAACGATAAAGTCCGTTTTTGAATTCGACTATAAAAAAGCCTGGGATTCTACTTGGGATGAGGTAAAAGAAAGCTGGGACAAAAACTTTGTACACGGAGATATGTATTCACAATCGCACTACACCACATATTTCACTTTGAATGTAGCCAGCCTATTCATATCAGGCGGCGGTGGTGCTGTTACAAAGAGTGGATCCGTCGTTTCAAAGGTCGGGAAAGTCGCAGAGAAGGGAATCAGCAAGTCGGGTAAAAAAGGGGTAAACAGTGCCGGAAATGTTGGTAAATCTGCATCAAAAAAAGTAGTAAAAGACACCAAAGACTTTGGGAAACTTTTAAAAAAAGGTTTAGAGTCAATACCAAATCCTTTTGCTAAAGAACTTCTGTTAGCTAGTGATGTTCCTATAAATGTGCTAAACTTACAAAAATCTGGACAAGATACAATTCAACAAATTAAAAAGTCTTTTGATGTTGATCATGGTTCTAAGGGGAATGCTAATAGTAGTAAGATAACCAGTGAAGCTAAATCCGTATCGAATATGAAAGAATTTTTTAATGATGGATTTGGAAAGACTATAAAAAACAATGTTACAAAAACAAAAAATCAATTCCAAGGCCAATCAATCTATGAAGTTAATAAAAAATTGGATAATCCGTATCTGAAAAAAGGCGATAGATTTTATTTAGATAATTTGCACAAGGATCATTTAGAAGTTTTCGATAAAAGAGGAAATTTAAGAGTAGTGTTGAATTTGGATGGAACATTGAACGAAGTTAAGACTAAGAATGCCATTGGAAGAAAATTAAAATAGGTGGTTAAAATAGATGAAAAATATTGATAAAATCTTTAGTGCTTTAAAAGAATTAAATGAAAAATATAATAGTACATTAATTTCAACAGAAGAACTTTTAGAGGAAGAGGAAAATATTAAAGAACTTCCGCAAATAGATGAAAGAATGAATAAAATTTTAGCTAATTTAAGTCAAATTGAAGATAAAGAAAAACTAACTTCTGAATTACTACAGTTACATTTAGTAATAGGTGATATAGAATGGCAGTTTGACCAAATACATGAGATGGTTAGACAGGTAATCGAAAATATTGAGGATTAATATTATAAAAAAGGCCTCTTGAAAGGGACTGACCCCATAAGATGAGACAAATAAAAACACCTTCAAGTTTGAAAACGGATGATTGTTATCCGAAATTAGACTTGGGGGTGTTTTTTCTATGGGGACAAGAGTGAGTTATCCGGTTGAAGTGAAACAGAAGGCTGTAGAAATGAGATTGGCAGGCGTACCTATGAAAGAGATCATGCAGAAATTGAATATTAAGAATAAGACACAGGTTCAGACATGGGTTAGATGGCATAAGGCTGGTGATACACATCGATTCGAACAGCCTGTTGGAAAGCAATACACTTACGGAAAAGGTCCGGAGTATTCTTCCGAATTAGAGAAACTGCAGGCAGAGAATTGTTATCTAAGACAACAGAATGAAGTGTTAAAAAAGTACAACGAATTGGAAAGGAAGTTGATAGCGAAACGTCAGTCGAACTTGTAGAAGTATTGCGCAGCACAATGACCGTGCAGGATATCTGTATTCATTTAGGTATCTCTCGAGCGTCTTATTATCGTTGGAAGAAGAATCGGATGAAGGATCATCCCAAGCGACATTTGGAAAAACAAATCGGTACGTTGTGCCGAGAGCACAAGTATCGATATGGATATCGGAAAATCACAGCCATTTTAAAAAAGGGAATGCGTATCAACCATAAAACGGTTCAACGTATTATGCAGAAAAATCAGTGGCAGTGCCGGGTTAAGGTGAAAAAGCGTAAGAAGAATGGGCAGCCATATGCCGTAGTCGATAATATATTGGATCGGAACTTTCAGTCTGATCGCCCTCTTGAAAAACTAGTAACGGACATCACATATTTGCCTTATGGGCAGAAACAATTGTACCTTTCCAGTATATTAGATTTATACAATGGAGAAGTGATTGCTTATACGATTGGCGATAAGCAGGACACAGACTTTGTCTTAGACACACTTGAGCAGCTGCCAACATTGCCTGAGAACTGCGTGTTACATAGCGACCAAGGTTCTGTGTATACATCCTACGAGTATCAAAAAGCTGTTAACACAAAAGGCATTATCATGAGCATGTCCCGCAAAGGGACGCCCGCTGATAATGCCTCCATCGAATCGTTTCATTCCTTACTAAAGTCTGAAACGTTCTATCTTAACAGCATTGATCGAACTACGACCGCCATCGTAGAACGCACTGTCACAGAATACATTCATTATTATAACAATATTCGTATTCAAACGAAACTAAACAACCAATCACCGATAAACTATCGGCAATTGGCTGTTTAAAAGGTGTTTTGATCCCTGTCTCAAAAACGGGGGTCAGTCCCGAAAAGAGAGCCTTTTTTATTTCATTAACGCTTCAATTTTCTCTCTAGTCTTAGGTCCATAAATTCCATCAGCAGAAAGGCCATGCATTAACTGGAATCGTCTAACTGCATCTGCTGTTTTCGGACCATAAAAGCCGTCTATGCCGTTATTTTTCGCTCCTTTATCCGGGTAGAAATAAAGAGCCGCTAGAGCTTTCTGAATCTGAGTTACCTTTTCCCCTCTCATCATTGGGCTCTTCACTTTGAAAATACCGGGCGGGAGCTGGTAGGACGATTTTTTACTGTTTGAGCTTGTTGTTTTCTTTTTGGCTGTGCTTGTTTTACTTGTGCTTGTTTTCCCACCTAGCGCCTTCAATTCTTTTTCAATGGCAGCCTTAACCTCGTCCCATCTTCCCTCTGACAAAATACGGTGCGGGCAATACTTACCGTTCCAGTCTTGATGCTTACGGACACGATCAATGCCCCAGCCGCGTTCTTTAAGCAGCTGCGCCACAAACTTAATAGCAAGCTTTTCCGCTGCCTTATATCGCGCCCCTCCTGACTTACTATAACAAATTTCGACACCAATCGACTTACGATTCCCTGTACCGTTTGTTCCATCTCCTGTGTGCCAAGCGTTACGATTTGTTGGAATTCCTTGAATGACTTGTTTATCGTCTACTGCAAAGTGAAAACTCGTTGAGCTAGAGTTATTCTTCATGTAAGAAATCTCATTGGCTGCTGAAGCATCATTCGCAGTGTTGTGAATAGTGATATATTCAGCTTTCATTGGATTAGGACATTTCAATCCATACTTTGATTTAGAGACTAAATTCTTTACAACTTTAATGGCCATATATCCTCTCCCCCTCTGTCTGTGTAATAAAAAAAGCCACTGGCTTAGCCAGCAGCTTTGTCTGCGTTATCCTTACTCTGTTCTTTTTCGTTCTCAATTGTTTGTAATCGATCTGTTATTGTTGAAGGAATTTTAACACCGATCTGTGCTAAGTTTTCAGTTATTGACAAGCCTTCATTAGCAATATAAAAAAGAACGGTACCAAAAGTTAGGACACCGTTTAAATTGAGGACTGTATCAATAACGTTTGCTAAAATGACCGCAAAGAAATTGAGTAGTTTGCGGACATATCCAAACCATGCGCTCCGGCTTCGCAGCTTCTTGAATTTCCATGCCTTAATTACTCCTGTTAAAACGTCAATTATGCTAAGAACTAGAAGTAAATCAAGGTACTTCACCCCTCCAAATAAATATACTCTTGCTAAATCTAATGTTTCAAAATTGATAAACAAACTTGTCTCCTCCATTTCTAATCACCTCCTCCGAGGCAAATAAAAATAGGACAGCCGGATCTTATGAGACGGCCGTCCCTCTAACTGAAAAGTTTCCATTTGTTAAAGCTGTAAGCTCCATAACAATTTCTTTAAAACCGGTAATGTCAAAAGACCAGGCTTCAGATTTTCCTTTTGTGCTAGTGGCAAACGTTCCGTCATCCACTTTCTGCCCTCTAAGGGCTCTTTTTGTTCCCGATAAGGATTTACCCCAGAACTTCAATTCACTTGTCTCAGCCGTCCCATAAACCTCAATGAGTAACGTTTTGAATGATCCAACGGTGAATGGGTTACCCTCACCTATGGTTTCTGTTTTATCGTGAAAGACAATATCCATTGTTTTTGATTGAGTGTCTAATGAGCTAAAGTTCAGGCCTTCAGTCTGAACTTTTAAACGACCATCATCAGTTAAGCCGCTTTTATCTAACTCGACTGACAGCGGAGCAACTGCTGTAATAGGAACAGCTTGTTTAATATTTATATCCTCTTCACCTGCGCCCAATGACTGGTACAGTAAAAATTCAGATTGCTGTAGGTTACCATTTGCGTATCTGAAACGGAAATAGCGTTTAGTTAAATGAATCCATTCAGTCTCGCCTAGCGTATTTGCTTTAACGACCAATGAAGAGACTGTGGTCCATGAATTCATATCGTTACTTTCTTCAATGAATAAGGTGCCTTCACGATCAGAATAAGCATGACCTTTCACTTTTGAAATTAAAACCTGACCTAATCGATCTTGGCCATATTGCGTGTATGCTTCAGTCGCTTTTAAAACTGCGTTCGTTAGCAGCTCCGCATTACCTGAAATAGTAGCCACGGGTACTATAAAATCCTGGTTCCCTTCTCTGTACGGTTTAGCCGCTCCTGGCTTACCCGTTGCATCTGTTGGGAATTGAAAACTATATGATGCCATAGAAAATCCTCCTTGCTATAGTAGATCATTAGTGGTGAGCATGGGTTTACAACGGAACCACCCCCTTTAAGGCAAAATAAAAAAGCCCTAAATGGCTTCTCCTGTGATCTCTTTATACTGCTCAGCTGTAATGAGTTTTTTCTCTACCCCTTTTTGTAAATCCTCAGGCGAGCAATCTTTATAATGAATTGCCTGTTTCACCATTTCAAAAGAAGCCCAGTTATAATGCAAAGCCAGCACCCAATAATTCATGAATCTTTCCCTCCTTGTAGAGTAAGCAGTTGCAACTTTATTTTTGAGAGCTCGCTTCCCAAAGTTTGGTTTAATTCTTCAAGCTGTTTACGAGCTAGCTTCTCCTGAGATAACTCTTTCGCGAGTAGATCCACTTGAACTGGTGGTTCATATGCAGATGTATTCTGAAGCTCTTCCCACCAAGATTTTAACTCTGCTTCAGTTGGTATAGGTGCCCTAATACTCCACTCCGCTATATATGAGGGAGTTCCATCACCATTATTCTGGACAATAAAATCCTTTGTGGGATCAGCTGTTGGGTATTTAAAAAGGATAGCTTCGCCTATATTCATCGTTACCTCCTAAAATCTTGGATAATTTCTCCCGCCTAATTCCTGTATGTCAATAAAGTTAAACGATCCATCCTTATCGTCCACGCCCCTTTGATCATTTCCTACGTAATTACAATAACACCAGATTTCTAAGTAATCACCTTTGTTCATTGGGACAGTTGCATTACCATTTAAACCAAGGTACATTTCATTATCTCTATTTTCATAGTACCCTCGAATATGATGTAGAGTTTTGTATTTTTTTCCATTCAAATAAACTTTTAAATGAAGGTTAATATAAGAAGGAGAGTTTATCACATAAATTCCTGAACCAACTAAATACATCCCATCATTCGGTGCAATAAACCGGTTATTTTTAATGTCAAAAGCATTGTGACTGTCCTTGATTATTCTATTGAAGGCTATTTTAGTATGGTCAACTTTTTTTAAGTATTGAATACCTGTAGTTCCCACATTTGCATGGGCAAAACCCGATATTTTCTCCCATTTTGTCCAGCCTGAACCACTCCACCAGTGTCTAATCCAAACTCCTGTACTGTTGTAGTAAGTCCCAGACTCATTTCCTGTCCCATAAAAGTATTGCGTAAATCGGTAATTATTATATTTTTCATTTTTGACAATGCCATAACCCAAAGGATAGCCCGTATTATTGCCCTGACCAATGTCCATTAATGTCAGTCCTAACGGATATTCTTCCCCTCCTGTTCTTGCATCTTGAATAGCATTGTCTCCAGAAATTAATGTTAGATTGTTATTTTTGTAGTTGGTATCCACGTAATGTTTTGCATCCGATAAAGCCTTATCAGCTTTTTCCTGGGCTCCGACAGTTGTTTCTTTCGCATTCCAATTCTCCCGCTCTACTGGTGTTATGTGCCGTTGTAAATCATTATGATGCTCTTCAAATTCTTTTTTTGAAGCTTGCTGTACATTATCTACGTTCCCTAGCCCAATTTGCGCCTTTGTTGTATTGTGAGGGTTGTTCATGTCATTTTTATGTACAGCTAAATCTTTATGCGAATCTTGAATACCTTTCTCCCAACGGTTCACATCATCTTCATTAATCGGATCGTCCGGCAGCCAGTCTGTTTTTGCTTCATATGCCATTTATTACACCACCTCAAAAGTAAATCTAAAGTCCAGCGTTCTATTGTTACTTACATCTAAATCTGTAGTTCTTTCCGTAATCACGTTGTTCTGTTCATCAAGGACCTGAACACTTTCAATGTGTTTGATATCTTCTTCCCGATGGGTAAGCACTGTAACAACTGCGCCCTGAATGGTTATTTCCACAATCTTTGTTTCATTCCCATTCAGCAGCACTTTCGATATTCTACTTTTCAAATCTGCAGCTGTACGCTCTCTATAAACTTGCGTAATCATGGTAAAACCACCTCGTTATTATTGAGCGTGACGGAATAACCCACCATCAGCTCACTTACCTTTCGATATCGTCTGTTATTCAAAATGACAGTATCTTTTATCTGGAGCGGCTCATTTAAAGCAGCTCGCAAAGTATACGCCAAGTGAGCCGGTTTCATGTTCTCCAGTGTCTCTATGAGCTCGCTCATATGCTGCATATCATCTATATCAATATCAACATTAAAACGGTACTGTCCTTGAAGTAGCCTGACCTGAGCAGACGGATTTTTCAGGAACCGATTTAATGCCTGTTCAATAGCCTTATATGTTGCCGGCGGTATATTGGACATTTTAGAGATTATGCGCAATCGGCGGATCTCATCGGTGTCACCTGATTCCCGCGGTACGTTCAAAATCTTTTCCCATCGTTCAAGCCCCCAGGTTGCTGTAGTAACAAACAGCTGATCTGTCAGATCAAAGATGCTGTTATTTTGCTTCTCAAATTCCGGAGCTTCCGCTTTAAGAAGTTCAGCCATTTCCTTTAACTTGATAAGGAACGGCGGCAGGTAAGCAGCCATTTCATCGAGTTTGCTCAATGATGTTCACCTGCCCCAATTTAGGGATTTCGACGTCACTCAGAACCAAATTTTCGGCTACGCCATTGATTTTAATATCTGCGTAATCACTTACTGAAGGTGAATTGTAGACGATATTATTAATCTGCGATAAACGGATGACGTTATCTTCAAAAGCAATCTTTTTAAAAAGATTTAAAACACCTGATTCGATTTCTTGCTTTACCTGATCGATAGAGTTATTGATCTCGGGAAGTACCTCGGCTGAAATCTCAACCTCTTTCCATACCGCACTCTCCACTGTGACAAAGGCACCTATTGGCGCTTGTCCCTCACCTTGTCCGGGTTCAGGATCAATATAGTTTTTCACCTTTGATATTAAAATATCGGAAGCAGGTTCCAAGTTAGCATTGGTCACGACAATTTTGACTGTGCCGTCCCCGTTCCAAAGCGGAAAGACCTTTACCTTTCCTACTCCGTCTACTTCTTCAGCCCATTGTTTATAGTGAGCTTTATTGGCACTGACAGCTTCCCGACGCACGCGGGTAAAATATCTAGCTCTTAAACTGTCATCATCCTCTTCTTCTCTTCCAGGGATTAAAATCTCTTTCACAATCGCTTTTTGGAGTCCTGGTACGGTGTCTAATGACAATAGATTCTGGCCGGAAATATTTGCGTTCCCCGCTTCTCCGGCTGTTTCACATTCCAACGTCCCGTCAACTGTGTATTGAAAATAAAGATTATCAACATAAAAGCGAGAGCCTACAGGAATGGTCACACCTTCAGTAAACTCCGCTGCCCGGACTGCTTTTGTGGCAGCCGTTCGCTCGATGCCGGCTTCAGTAGCACGACGATCTAAGAATTCTCCTTGTGCTGTGTCCGAGAAGACAAGTTCCAGCACCGTATCGAGCCAAATGTAAGACTTGGCCAATTCTGCGGCTGCAGGAGCTAAGGCATTATAAATCACGCTGCCTTCCCTTGTATCAATGTCCGCTGAAATGCTGTTCAACATACGATCCATAATCACTTCAAAGGTTTGATCTTCAAACATCTTCGCCAAGCACCTCCTCGATCTCCAATGTTCCTTCGTCAGTTTCGACTGTAAAGGAGACACGGAACGATTCGCCTTGTTTATCTATTTCAAAATCTGTAACAGCAGAAATTCGGTCGTCATAGATCAGTGCTTCCTCTATCAGCCGAGGGATCTCCATTTTCTTATATGCGTCTGTTGTTTCGTTATCTGCCAGCACGTCTTGAAGCTCATTTCCAATGTCATGACTGTAAACAGAATATGCATATCGCTCAGTATGGAGAGACAGATATACAAACTGCTTAATCGCTTCAAGGCCTGTGATAATTTCATTTGTGATACAGCCATTTTCAAAATCTATTTTGTAGGTTTGCGAGGTCTCTATGACCTCGCTGTCATCCTCTATATCCTCAAACTCGATTTCCGGAGACAAAGCCATTCCAAACACCTCCTATATTTTGTCGAGAATAAAAAATGATTGCCCGCCTTTTAAGGAGACAATCATCACACGCTCACCTGTATTCAATGCTTCTTCTTCACCGGCCCGCAGCCGCTTTGGAACAATAATCAAATCGGCAGGTATTATTAATTTGTCACTTTCATTAAGCTTTATTTCAATAGGTGAAACGGAAACCACTTCAGCCGGCATAATATCCACTGGTGACTCAGAATCAACTGCACCGACAGCCAAATGTTTGATTGCTTCACTTAATCTCATGAGGAAACACCATCAGGGATAGAATTTTTCTCAACCACATCAATGGTCATCGTGTGTGTCGATCCTTTAAATTCGTGTTTATCTGTATCAATCCAGTATGTTTTCTTAACCCCGACTTCCGGAATTGAAATATAGACGGGCAAACCGCTCTGAAGATCTGGAATCCCAATTGCTTGAATACTTTTGAGTTCTTTTTTGACGCCTTTCTTCTGTGCCTGTTTAACTTTCGCACGCTGCTGAAGCTGTGCTTGGTTAATGTTATCTGATATTGTTTCAACATACTGAAGCACGCCGTATTTGCTGATACCCGTGTTGTCACTTACGGTAGCCGTATAAGTTTTATTGTCTTTCTGACGCCGCAGCTTTACTCTTGTGGCTGTGTCATTAATGGAAGTGCTGTATTGATAACCAGTAATGTTCACACCCGATTCTAGCACCCATACTTCTGACGGATCAGGCCAAGCGCGAAGGCCGAGCTTCCCCTTCGCCGAATATAATTGATAATTCCTTCCGGTTTGGCTCTTCGTTTGTTTCAAGGCTTTCAGAATCATGTCATAAAGGCTCGTATCATCTTTAAACACTAATGATTTAATGGTGTAACCTGTATTTGCAATGGATGTCGTTGGAATTTGAAAATCTCTTGCCAGGCGCTTAATAATCTCGTCTGCACGATTATTGGAGAACACATAAACATCTTTGTTCTTAACCAGATATTGCAGCATGTCATAAGCCGTAAAGGTCAGCCCATGTTCTTCCGGATTGCGAGAAAACACAATACCTCGAAACAGCTCTTTCCCTTTCCACTTAAACAGAACCGTATCCCCTTCTGATACGCTGTAATATGAATGGGTTCCTTGTTTCGTTATGATCTTTGCTGTGATCGATCGAGGTGCCTGATACCTTTGTCCCTCAAGAGAAACACTTTCAGTTACCAGCTCAAGCCACTCCGTTTCTTTAATGACGAAAAGTTCTATCATGTCATCACCTGCTTACTGCGGTATCTTTAATTTTTGACCAGGAAAGATCCAGTGCCCTGGCTGCCTGATATTCCGTTTGCTTCGTTTGATCATAGCCTTTTTATTGACGTTCCAGATCTTGCGCCATTTTGTGCTGTCTCCATAAAATTTGCCGGCAAGGTCCCACAGTGTATCGCCTTTCTTAACGGTGTACGTTTTAGGAGCTGATTTAGATGGCCGTTTCTTCTTCGTCTTTTTCTTCTGCTTGATCTTCCGCGGCGAAGCAGTTTTGTATTCCTTCAGCTTTATTTCATAATCACGATCACCTATATCTTTTTGGCCCTCGCTATAAGAAAAAACCTCGATACTGCAAGTTAAATTAATTTTCGTTCCAGTAATTAAGAATTGAACCGGCTTTTTAGATTTCACCCATTTCTCGATCTTTGCAATAGCATTTTCAGGAGAAGGAAATCCTTTATACTCAGCAAGCGGACTGTGTTTCTTTGGAAAAAAAGAAGAGAACGAAATTTCTTTCGCTCCCGGTTTATCAATAAAAGTGATCTCCCCAAAACTAGCCACTTTTACTGATTCATTTTGAATTGTGTTTGAAATATCAATTTGTTCAGGAAGGACAGGAAGCCGCAGCTTGTCCTTCCCTTGCGAAATCCAGAATTCATATATGGATTTAGTCAAAAGCAACGACTCCCTTCGTTCCAATGTTGATATCCTGTTCAAGCTCATCGACAAGGGCCTGCTTAATCTTAGCTACAAGGCTGTTCATGTCTTTGTCATTGTGAAAATGCTGATCGCCATTAAATTGAATAATAACCTCTTTACCTCCTGATGCTGTAACAGTTGTTTGCTGACTACCTGTTGTAGCTGCTGTTACCTGACCGGAAGATAATTCAGTTTGACCTTTTTGAGATGGGTCTGTGACTTCCATTCCGAGTGCCTTAGCTGCTTGGGCTAATAAATAACGTCCACGGATGCCTCGCTCCTCCGGAATGATCCATTCCCTTTTGTTTCCTTCACCGACACGTGCAATCTGTTCTTTGGTAATAAGTCCGCCGTTAGCGTAGCCAACATATGGACCTCCGTGTCTCATGCTTCTAATGCCTGGTACATTATTAATTGATCCATATCTGCTTTTGATATAGCCAATCGCAGCAGCAGCGTTGTGAATCGGGTTAAGAATGTTATTCATGCCCGGCAATTTGTGTGCGTTGAAGGTACTTGGGATTGTTTGCATGAGTCCCTGAGATGGATGCCCTGCTTTCGCATTACTATCCCATAAGTTAATTGCCTTTGGATTACCGCCTGACTCATGCTGAGCAATTGTCATCAGCCCTGGGAGCCAGCTCATTGGTGTCTTTGTTGCCATGATAGCTGCCATAAGCCATTGCTTCACATTTCCGCTAACTGCTCCCATTCCGGAATAAGCAGCAGCCAGTGAACCTGCTTGTTTTTCAGCAAACTTTTTCACATCCACAGAATCCAGACCTTTTACAATACCAATAGAGGCAAAACGACCGAGACTCATCATGACACGGGAAGGTGAATGAATATCCAGCTCTTCACGAAATGCCTTCTCAACTTTTTTCGCCAGTTCCTTGGCAGTCTCATGGACTTCACTTGCCTTAGAAGTCATGCCTGAAACAAAATTACCGATCATACCGCTTCCCCATCCGTTTGATGATTCTTTAGAGCGGATAAACGGCTTGTTAATATGAGTGCTGACATATTGATCAGTACCAGTTTGAGTACTATTTTGTCCTGAAGCAAAACCTTTGACCGTTCCACTTCCCCATGAAGAGGATTTATTTACGGTGTTCTGGAATGGTGTTTTAACCTTCTTCTGCAAGAAGCCATCTGTACCAGTTAAAGTACTGTTCTGACCTTTAGCATAGCCATTAACCACTTGCTTTCCATAATTCGGAGAATAAGAGATTAAATTGTTCATTGGCTGGCCAACGTTTTTCTGTTTCCAAGCGTCAATAGAAACAACATGATCTCCAATTCCTTGATTAAAGCCTTTAGTGAACTGTTGACCAAATGAAGTCGCTTGTTCATCCAGACTGGATGTGTCAATGATAGGAGATACAGAAGCAGTCACCGCCGCTCTACTGATTAGCGGGGAAGTTGCTGGTTCACCTCCTGCAGATGAAGCAGACGCTATATCATCAACCACACTCATCCCTAATTTCGAAGCAGCTTGAGAAAGGAGCATTTTGCCGCGACCTTTATTATTCTCAACAGGGATAACGAATTCTTTACCAGCTTCACCAATCCAAGATATTGTTGGCTTCGTAATGTAACCACCAGTAGCATGTTTCTTTGGCTTTTCTTTTCCCGAACCAAATAAATAATTTACGCCACTCTTCACATATCCCCACGCTTTACCAGCAGTTTTTTTTGCACTTGAAGCTACTTTACCACCAACTTCTTTTACCCCGCCTAAAATACTGCTTCCCAATTCCTTTACACTCTGCCACTTTTCAGACCACCACTTCTTACTAAAAAGGGTTTCTGAGATGGAACTCTTAACACTTTTCCATATTGATTTAGCATTGTCCCATTTATTTTTTGACCAGCTCTTTACACTTTCCCATTTTCCTGACCACCATTTCTCGCTAAATAAAGTGGATTTCAGGTTTCCTTTAACAGATTGCCAAACAGAAGACGCGCTGTCCCATTTACTTTGAGCCCAACCTTTTACGCCTTCCCACTTTCCTGACCACCACTTCTCACTAAATAAAGTGGATTTTATTTTTCCCTTTACGGACTCCCAAACAGATGATGCACTATTCCATTTGTCTTGTGCCCAGCTTTTAACACCAGACCACTTCTCAGACCACCATTCACTATTAAATAAAGTAGACTTCACCTTTTCTTTTACATGAGACCATGTATCACTTAACCCATTGAGAGAAGTCTTCGCATTACTCTTAATGCCGGACCATTTTTCAGACCACCATTTTTGATCAAATAATGTACTGTTTAGTTTCTTCTTTACTTCTGAACCATCAAACGCTTTACCTAAACTTGAACCACCCATGGTGCCTGCTATACCACCAACTATTCCACCAATGGCTGTTCCCACTCCTGGAATAACACTGCCAATAGCTGCTCCTGTAGCCGCCCAGCAAGGCCACCGCCAGCTGATCCAATCCTTTCACCAACATTGTCTTTATTCATCCCAATTAAATCTGTTGCCGCTAACGCTGTTCCTAATACAGGGACTCCCTTTGCAAACTTGCCAACACTTTTCAGAGGACTTAAGACTTTTCCGAACTTCGATGTACCGCCTGCAGCTCTACCAGCTGAGTATAGCTCTGATCTCGTAGTGGTTATTGCTGGTCTTGATCCTCTGGTTGGATTAGTACTTACAGTTCTACTGGAACGCCTTCTCTCCAATTGTCCAGATGACACAGTAATTGATCTGTCAGAAGGGTTCATTCGGTTTGGATTACTGCGTTGACCTAAAACTCTTTTCCCTCGTCTTCTACGAATGCGATCATTTTTACCTCCATCACTACAACAGCAACATGTTAAGCTGCCGCTACGAGGTAAACTCGTTGGACTTGTGGCAGTTTTGGATTCTCTGCTTCTTGTGCTGGGATTACGATTACTGTTTCTGTACCTCCTTTCACTTCGCGTATTAGCAGTAGCTTCAGGAGTACGTTTTGGAATTAGCTTTCGGATTACGCCTGCTGCATCACTTCCGACAGTACCTATGCCTTTTAACAACGGACGTAGTATTTTCAAATAACCAATCAACCCAATTAAAGGAGGGATCACAACTTTAATCGCTGTTTTCAAATCATCCCAATGGTTGACGCTCCACTCAATGGCGACGTTTAACTTATCACCTATCTCCTCACCAAGATCGGCAATATCTTTTTTGATCTCTTTAAGTTTTTCCTGACCTTCTTTACTGTTAATGAACGAGCTGATTTTATCAAAGGCTGGCCCTAATCCAGTTAGCAGAGAAGTTCCCATATCCTTAGATATGCTTTCAAAATCTCTCATGGCATCATTAACCGGTGTCATCGGGTTATTATCCCGAAGTTTCGTAAAGCTTCGTTCCAATTCACCGCTTGTTTTGGCACTTGTACCAATACCTTCAGCCATATCCAAGATCGGCTGTTTAAGATCTTCGTACTGTGTTCCAATAAGCTCAGTCGCAATAGCAGCCCGCTTTGTTTTATCTTTCACTTTAGAAAGGGCTTTTGCCACCCTAAATAAACTTTCCTCTCCGCTTATTGAACCATCTTTGAAGCCCTTGAACATTTTCTTAGTTTCCTTGTCTCCGAACAGCGTTTTAAATGCATCCACTTGGCTATCAGACATTTCGGTTCGGCGGATGTTAAACTCACGCATACTATCGGCTAGGTTATCGAAGTTTCTGGCTCCACCCTTTGTTCCTTTTATCATAGCGTTTGCAATTTGCCCGTCTGTGAGTTTCAAGTCTTTAAAAGTGGAACTGTATTCATTCATTGTGTCCAATAAATCATCAGCCTGGTCACCTGCATTCCGATAAACATAAGCAATTAAGTCTCCGCTTTGTTTCCCGGACAATTTCAAGTTGTTATACATTGAACTGAAAGCACGATCTACCTCAGCCTGATCAGCATTCATAAGCTGGGCAATCTTACTTGACGACTCAGTCAATTCAGCAAGAGCTTTTTTAGACGCCCCTGTCTGTTGCGATAAGTTTCTTAGAGATAAACTGACTTCTTCCCGAGAACTGCCAGCTTTATTGTTGAAATAGATCTGATCCGTCATTCTTGCAACATCTTTCTTATTAACGTTTGAAGTTGCTGACACATAAGCATCCTGAGACATTGTGCTTTTACCAGAGCCCATAACTGATCCTGCAGAAAAACCACCTGCCACTGCCAGAGTAATGGTAGCATCCTTCAAGCTGTCTATTTTCTCTTCAATTGCATCCAGAGCTGCTGAAGCTCTATCCTTAATAGAAACAGTTGGCTCTGCATGTTCGCTATCTACATCAGACACATGACGACGGGTCTGATCTAATTGGTTTGAAGCATGATCACGAACCGAAACAGTTGGCTCCGCGTGCGAGCGATTCAAATCAGAGAGACCTCCACGGATTAAACGAAAACGTGGTGTAGCTTGATCATTTACGGAAACCGTCACCTCATGCCTGCCCTCGGTAAGATCCTCAGCTTGCTGACGTATAGAATGTAAGCCATTCGAAACTCGATCATCTAAATCCACTTCAAGCGATCGAGCCCGAGCCGTCAAACGGTTGGCTGATCGGTCAATTCGCTGCATAACTCTCTCAGTCCGATCTTCAGCCTCAAAAATGAGAGGACCATTAGCAGCCCTCTTAAGTCTTTCAGCATTGCCTTGTATCATTCGAAGCTTGCGGGAAATCTTATCATGTAATTCAAACGTCGCTGTTAGTTTAGCCATAGTTAATTACCTCCCTTCTTCGCTTCTTTTTCTAACAGCTCAAGCTTATAACTGATTAACCCATATAAGAGCGCCTTGAATTCTTTCGGAGCCTCATATAGTTCTCTTAATTCTGACGGGGCGTATTTGAGCTCATGCATAGCATAGTAAAGATATACAGTCTCTTTGTCCCCGTCTTTTACTAGTTTTTTGCCGCTTCTTCAAGGTCTTCGAGATTATCATCAAATCCATTGATTTCAATTGCTTTGTTTAGCCAATTTGTATATTCACCGCCGACAGAAAGAACACGTTTGGCGACTTCCACTGGATCTTCTGTTTTGTACGCTTCACGTAGTTCCTTAGCTTTAAAGTTCGGGTAAACAGTCGTTTCAACCGCAATACGAGCATAAAAGCGTTGGCTGTCCAAGTCCTTCACACGGCCACGGCCTTTTACATTCTTGTAAGTCGTATTCTCTTTCTCCAGCTCGTCAATTCGTTCAGTCGTAATGGCTTTGAAAATGAATGGAACAACATTGCCTTCTTTGTCTACAAATCGTTTAGAAATCGGCACTTTTACTTCTTCAGCTTCGATTGTTTGTCCTGGCATAAAGAATGAAAGATCGTATACTTTTTCGTTTTGTTTTTCGCTCATGTTTATCAAGCTCCTCTGAAATTAGAATCAATTTTAGGCCAACAAAAAAAGACAACCACAAAAATGGTTGTCTAGTGTATAATTATTCCTGTACATTTGCACGGCTAACTCAAAGGTGGTCTGCTGGCTAAATCCCCTGAAAGGGGGTGACGCCTATGTCGACATTTCAAGCACTTAGTTTAATGCTTGGAACGGGAATGTTTATTCTCGCCTTGTTGACGTATATAGACAAAAAGAAATAGACCACCCTTTGAGGCCTGAGAAACTTCTAGGGTAGGTCCATACGTACCTTCATAGCCAGCGCTCCAATGAGGAGCCAGCATTTGTACAGGCCGGGGTGTTGCCGCACTCCGGTATTTTTTTATTTTATGCATTTCTTTTGAAAGAAATACATGTTTCTATTTGAAACTTGTTCAGTTGGATTACTTCTAAAGTAATCTTACCACATTTTTTCGTGAATATCTCGTGAGAGTTCACGATTTTTCGTGAATATCTTCGTTAAAGTTCGGCGATTTTTCGTGAATATCTCGTGATGGTTTCACGATTTTTCGTGAAAGTGATTAGAATGTGGATTTTAACTGCTCAGGAACATCAAAGTCCTCAAAGGTAAACGGTACCTCTTCCTCTAATGCTTCTGAGTCCACATCAAGCCCAGCGATTTTCGCAGAATCAAAGTTCACATCGTACAAGGTGACTCGTTCAATGCCACGACCTGAAGAGGCGTCATCCAGAACAGCTTGTAAGGTGAAGTAAGGATCGCTCCCCTTTTTCACATAGTCCATCATAATTAGAACAAATTGAGAAGTCACTTTATAAAAAGTGGCCGTTCCCGTTCCATTTGCTCCAGTCGTTTTGTGCCCCGTCATCCGACGGCCCATGATATTGACCTCCGATTTATTTTTCTCCACATTGGCCTCAAATGTTTTAATATGGGCCATTTCTTCTCCATCAAGAAACAGCCTACCCTCTTTACCGGAAATGGTGTTTTGCGCTTTTAATGCCATTTCTTATTTCACCTCAACATTAAAGTAGAATTTTTCAGCTGCATCCACCGGTTGAACTGCAAGATCAATCAGGAAGCCGTCACGATCATTATTCAGAGCAATTGTAATGTCATTCTCTGAATCAAAATTAGTAATGCCCCCGTTATCTTGAAGAACACTCAAGTATTGAGTAATCAGCGTTTTTACAAACTGCAGTCCGTCATTTGTAGCGGGAACATCACTGCCACTCGCTTTTCGAGATTTGATCAATGCTTTCAATTGAGATGTCAGGTCATTATTGATTGCATCAAGTACACGGACAATTTTGTTTTTCTGGAACATCTTATTTTTCTCTGCTGTTAGGCTTGTGAGTGAATTAATGTCCTTTTCAACCGATACTGATTTATCACGAGAATCATAAGTAAACAAGAATTCCCCATTTGACAATCGTTCAACGATTTCGTCGTTGTCAATTCGGTTAAGGACATCTACAGCTCCCTCGTATTCTACAAATGTTAGTGATTGATTAAATGTAGCCCCCGCACTTGCGCCTGCAACCCAAGCAGTAGCTTTTTCAGGAGGGATCTCCGTTCCATCTTCAAGTAGGACGCCACCAGTTACATTGATAATACCCTCATGGTCTCCCTTGTAATTTGAAAGAACACCTTGAACTTTTTGCCCTTGGTTGTCTCTCAGCCGTTTGATGAATGCGACAAACGTCGCTTTCAATTGCTCGTTATCCTCAACAGGCAGCGCGATTGTGTCAAAGTATTCTGTTTCAGCAGCTTCCAAGAAAGCTGTATAATCGGCATTTGTCGGTGTTTTGTCTGTTCCGCCTGACAAGCGGATTCCGGAAGTTGCAGGAAGAGCACCACTTACGTCTTCAGGGGCCGTACCGGTTAACGGAATAGTGACTGTTAAATCCCCTTTCCCTGTAAACGTGACATAGTTATTTGGTTTAAGCTCTTCAGCTTTAGAAACTGTTTGTTTATCAACTTCTGACTGATCAAGGTAGGTAGTGACATCAACTTTCGAAGAGTCAATAACGTTTTCTGTAATACTGATAATGATGTCATTTCCTTTAGTGCCGCCATAAAGAGCAGTAGCTTTTACACCTTCACTAATGTCCGCTGAAGCACGAAGACCTTCCGTAAGGCGATAAAGCAAGACTGTACTTGCCTTTTTCATTGCCTCACGTAAAAGCAAAAGAGACGGATCATCGATGTTAAGCCCCACTTTTTTATTCAAGTCCTCGATGGAAGAGATAGAAATGAACTTCTTAACCTCACCCCAGCTGGATGCTATTGGCATCGCAACTGTTCCACGTTCTCCGGCAGAAACACGATTCTCCGCGGTCGTTTTGAAATTAAAGTAAATACCGGCACGCTCTTTTTCCTTGCCGGGTGTGAATGTTCCGCCGTTCATCTATTTGACCTCCTTTTGAAGAAACTGAGAAATCAACTTCCTCGCTTCCGATTTTGTAATACTCATTTTATGAACATGAAAAAGAGCACCGTCAAACACCTCGGGTCTTACCCCAAAGAGCTCTCGACTGTGCTCTCGCAAATCCTTAATATAAAAAGCATTTTCTGCTTTCTCTTTTTTAGTGGCCATCATTTCACCCCACTTTTAAATTTAAAACCATCTATTGAACGCTGTTCTTCCCGCTCATACCAATAGCGGCTCGTCCAGTTTAAGACAATGGTCGCGTAATTATCTGATACCCGCGTTTCTATTCGAGATAGGCGAATAAAATCCCCCGTATCCTCGCCAGATTCTTGTATAAGCGGAATCATGCCCCTTTTGCTTCTAAGTGTATCCGCAATCCTTTCTGCTTCGTTATGAGCCTTCTGTGCGTTTTCGTGAAAGAGTTTTACGTTTAAAATATAGGCTTTCTGAAACGTGGATACGGTGTCTACCCCATCGACCGTGGAAGCCGGTGGAAAGTAAAGAGACGGAACAGCAAAGTCCTGCGGTATTTCTTCTTCATACACTTGAACAGGATACAGTTTGTATAGATAGCCCATAATTGAACCTACTTCTTGATCCATGGCAACACCGCCTTAAAATTCTTCATCGATCCATTGTTGCAGCTTCCGCTCAAGGCTTCTCTCAAACATCAACTGAAATATAGCCATGGCGTTATCCCAAAAGCCAGAACCGTCGACCCATTGGAACTTTAGTAGCATGCCGGAATTTCTTTCGGCTGGGTCATACTCGAAACGGTCGCCTTTCCAACGCCCTGGAACCCATCGTCTATCCTGATTTTTAGACGGATCGATCGTAAAGTGCCCATCATTCACGTATGAGGCGTATTCCAGATTTGTTCCAATATCCAACTTTAAGTTACCTTTTGTCATTGAAAAGATATTATCCTGGTCACCTCGTTGAAAAGAGTTAAGCAAGCGGCGTGTGTCTACCGTCTTCGTCCTGATAATTTCATCTTGGATAATGTCTAGGAACTCAAAACCCATAACTTCAAGCCACTCCTCGTATTTCCCTTTCAATCCTCCACGAGAAGCACGGTTTAATGATTGAATGAACTGATCAAGACCTTTGATCTTCACAGATATTCAACCTCCCGTACTGCCGTAACTTCCCAATGATGATTCCTGACTTTGCGGGGCTTCTGTAATTTATAAGCAGTCCCATCCCAAACTGCCCTGTCATTTACTCGAATATCAACAGTAGCAGGGAAATGCACAAGGAAAGATTGATAAATAGCTACATTCGGTTCCTGTTGGATAGTGGACTGACTCTTTTCTGTAAAATAACACGGCTGATTTTCTATGTCCGGCTCGTCAGGGTACGAAAATACCGGTTGAACATCTTCAACCGGCACCCCGAATTTTTGCTGTCTATTTTCTTTTTTCTCCTGCAGATGGTAAATATCACATCTGTGAGTCAATAAGGATTGATAACTCATATTGATCTCATCCGCACTTTGGCTTCAATCCCTTCTAAATCAGAGTCAGCCGGTTTCACATAATCTTTTATTAATGCATACACATCAGGTTTTTGAAGAGAACTGCCATCCCCTAGAGTATAAGAATAGTCACCAATTTTTTCAGTTGTATATCCTTTAATAATTGACTCGTCGCCATTTATAAGAGCATAAAACTGAGATAACTTTAATAGAGCCAGTCGAACCGTTTCAGGCAAAGGAATATACTCTGCATCTGAAAAATCATGTCCAACTTTAAGAATGATATCGGCAGTTGCCTCAAGTATATCCTGTTTTAACAACTCGTCAGGCCTGGTCTTTACAGACTCAAAAACTGAATAACTCTTTAATTCATCGGGAGTGATTAACAGCATAGGTCACTCCCCTCTGTTATCTATTTGCTTAAGGATGTAGGCAATTCTTTCATCTGCGTTTTTGAAGTCATACGGATTGCCACCAAGATTAGAAATAATGGATTCATGCTCTGCTTTATTCATACCTTTCAATTCCGATTCAGTATAATTTATCGGATCATCTTTTTGATTCTTAAGATCTTTATCCATCACAAAATATGGATTTTCATTTAAATACTCATAGAGCTTTTTCGATACTGTTTGACTGACACCTGCTCGAAAGGTTATTCCCATGACATTGTATGTTTTGCCTTTAATAAGCTTTGCAGTGTACACACCAAACCACCTACTCCTTCACTTTCACAATCTTGGCTACTGCGTCTTCTTCTTCAAAAACACTATCCAATTTCGCTGTCAAAACAATGATAAACATACGGCGACGGATGTCCTTATCTACTTCAATCCGAATGTTACGAGAGAATCCGAGAATAATATTCTTCGGATGAGTTAGGATGATATCAGAAACATCGGCTGCAGTATCTCCCGCTCCAATCGTATAAGGCTGTAAATTTGCAATACCTTTGATCGGAACACCAAAAGCAGATGAAAGGCCACCTTGAACAGCTGCATCCCCTAAATTTGTTTGACGATCAGCTACGCGATCTTTCCATTCGACCTCAATACCAGGCGATGTATAGAAACGGAACTCCTGCGGAATTCGCAAATATTTAGGAGGTACAGCTTTGTATCCCCGCTTGAACGTTTGCCGTGTCAATTCCTCACCCGCAGCATCAACAATGTGAGATGTAGCTTGTTTTCTGATGCCATCTAATTGTGCAAGATATGAGTCAGATGAAGCTGTATCACCATTTACAAGCAACTCCTCAATATCAACCGCAGCACGCTCAGCTATCATTTGCATGATTGTATTTTGAAGCCCATCTTTTTCGATGTTGTTTTCAAGTGTGTCATAGGTAATGTTAACTTCAGCAATTACTTCTTTTGTGCTTAAGTTAACTGTGCTAGTTGACGGAACTGACTTTTGATCTTTAGTTAGCGCAACTCCCTCTTGGGCTGCCCTTAAAATACGTTGACCAAAACCGATCTTCTCGATTTTCTGTGTGTCATGATCCATTTGAATAACTCGCGCATCTCTTAAAATAGTTGGCGTATCTTGAACCATTCGAATAAAAGTTGAAGCTTGAGTAGGATTCATAATTCCGCCGCTCTCTAAAGTAGAAAGCGTCATTTCTGCTTTATTAATAACCTCTTGATTTCTCATTCGTATCCTCCTTATACATTAAAACAACCCTGACCAGATTGATTTTTGAACTTGTTCGGAACCTGATTCTTCAGTTTGTTTAGATGTTCCTCGGCTTTTTTCAATTGCTTCAATACGATCAGCAAGCGGTTGAACAGCATCAGTAATAGCTTTTTTCAACTTCTCAGCTTCTTTTCCAGCCTCTGCTTCTGTTTTTTCTTTATCTTTCTTTTTAGGATCTTCTTCTTTTTCTAGATCTGCCAGCCGCTTCTCAATTGGCTCTAATGCTTCTTGAATGGATTTTGTTACTTCCTCCGAAGTCATTTCTTCTTCCCCCTCTTCTGTTTCCACTTGGCTCAGCAAGTTACCGAGAGCAGTATGAGCATTTTTAATTTCTTGTAGGTTTGAAGCGGAAAACTTTCTGCCCGCCTTTGTAACTGGCTCTTCATATACTTGCTGTTGTTTTCCCATAAAAAAGTTTTTGAGCAAATTAAAAAGCCCTTTCTCATCTGTTTTCTCTTGAGAAACGGGCTTTTCTTCTTGTTTTTCAAATGTCTCCGCTGTACCAGCCATTGAATAACCGGTAATTTCGCCTCTTTTGATTTGCTCCCATACTTCCTCCGAAGCCTTTGTGACAAGGACCCATGAACCCTTTTTGATGGTTTCCCCATTCATTTCAAAGTCAGCAGGTGCAACATAGGATTCAACCACCTCACCAACACCGCCCTGAAAATCATGCTGTTTGTCAATTTGACAAGCATCTTTCAGGAATCCATGTGCGGCCTTTTCTATTTCTGCCGCTGTCATGAAATCCCCGTGGGCGTCAACTGTATCCGGTTCATAAACAATACCATAAACAAGTTTTTGCTCGTCCGCTTCTTTTGCAATGACCTTGACTTCCTTTTGAAAGTCCGGCTGTTTTTCTGACTTCATAAAAAAGAACTGCTTTTGATTAGCAGCCTTGTCCACGTAGGAAACATGTGTTATTTTTGCGTTTATCAATTCTCTTGGCATGTGTTCACCTCCTTTCGTATAGAAAAATATTATTTACTTTGCTTCTCTAAAACGTTGATTAATTTTTCTATAATATTAATGTTTAAATTTTCATATTCTTTTTCACTAAGAGCCTCAACTTTTTCACTTCGTCCAAAGATTTTTGGAAAAAGGTCTTTTTTAAATGCTTCTTGATCTTTATTTTCAAATGTAGCTATATATGGATTTAACGTTTTTAGTTCGACCTCTAATGTTCTATTATTAAATTCTAATTCTTGATTTATTTTAGCCTGTTTTGCTGTATAAGCTGTCAATGAACCCAGTGATCCAATAACAAAAAATTTAGCGACTAAATTAGGCCACGATAAGGTAGTAATTTCTTGAAAGAACAAAGCTATAATTGAAAAGCTAATTGTAGCTATAAATGATATTACAGTAAGCCTCTGCCAATTTTTAGCAGATTTCCCTGCTTTATCAGCTACTTCTTTATGGTGTCCAGCTATTGAGTTTGTCGAAATAATGCCCACTAATTCCTCGACTGCTTGTTTATGTTCATTTAGCAATTTATCATATTCAATTTGTTTGTTTTTAGTCTCTTCTAAAAATTTATTTTGTGTGGTTTTAAAAGCATCAATTAAATCCTTTTGTTCAGCAGATAAAACTTCTTCTAGATCTTCTTTAATTATTTCTAGTTCAGAGACTTTCTCATCAAAATTTTCTTCACAGCCTTCTATGAATTCTTCGAACGACTCTTTAAGTTTTGTTCTTAAATTATCAAAAGAATCACTTCTCTCACTTTGTTTTTCTAAGAAAGTTTGATGGAGGGTATTTTGGTAATCATCTAAATTTATAATTTTCTGATCTACTTTCTCGCCTAATTCAGATACCTTTTCAACACAAGATGCTAACTCTATTTTTAGTTTTTCACTCTGCTCATTTAACTCATTTAATTCTTTTTCAAAATGTGCTTTTTGACCACCTATGGACTTTCTAAAACTAGTTGCAGATTCTCTTATACTCTCCATATTCTGCTTTGAACTTATAGGAATAAAGATACTATTTTTTAAAAGTGTATCGATATATTCATTCCAATTGTGATAGTTCTCAGAATCAGTAATGAAATCTTCATTTTCCAACCAAATTTTAAGTGTATGTAAAGAAGCCTTTAGGTTATCCAGAAATTCTTCTGTTAATAAAAGACTATCAGTTGAATTAATATTGTTATAGAAATAATCTATAACAATTTTAGTCCTATTTAATAATTTGAGACCATCTTGATCAAGTCTGTCATTGAAAGCTTTGTCGTTTAATAAATAATCAATCGACGTTTTAGTTTCCTCTAACTCGATGTAAACCTCATGATTTTCTATAATATCCAATATAGCCATTATAAACTCCTATCATTGAAATGTAATTATATATCTTTTATATCAAAATAAGAGTTAAATGCATATATATTTCATTCAATATTTTCAAGAAACAAGTTTCTGATATTTAATTTTTCTGTTGCCGAAAGTCCTATTATTTCTTGGTCAATAATAGGAGCCATTACACAATGGCAATGAACCCGCTCCCCTGCTGACAGCTTAGGATCTCGGGGAAACATGCAGGTCTCACTGCTACTAGGTATCTGAAATTCTTCATCCACTCCGATGACTGTGCCGTCCAGGTCGATATGATTCTCGCGCGGATTGTTCTTCTTTCCTCCGCTGTGTCGCCACTTCTTTTTCTTTACTGCCGGCGATTGTGCATATGATTCATGCTGAGCAGCAGAGGAAGCGGCAAGCACTTCAGTGATGGCTGTTGTCCGCGCTCGTTCCCTATCAAATTGAGGCATGTCTTTGAGAGTCAATTCAATATCTTGAATGGATGACCCGTTTTCTATGGCGTCTGTCAGTACATTCTCCACCGCTTCATGCGTGTTTAACTTCATGATCTCAGCCAGCTTCTTTGACCAATTCTTAATCCAATTAATCGTACGGTTAGACAAGACTTTAAAAGGCACATCTGGATCTATAGAGTCCATAATGACTTCGGCCAGCTCTTCAATGGTCTGCTGTAGAAATCCCTCGGTAAGTTCCTGAAATTCTTCCTCGAAGTCATCCTCCGCAAAAAGGTTCTGAGTAAAAAACACCAGGAGGGCTTCTAACGTTTCTTTTGAGTCTTTGCTTACAAAACCTTTAAGACCATCTAAAAACTTCTTACGCTGGCGTCTGAGCAATTTGGCGAATCCTTTTTCATATTCTTCTACAAAGCCGGGTATCTTAGAAAGGCCGGGGAAATCAGGTACGACCTCCACGAGCTTCTCTCTCTCATCTTCCTCGGCTTTTTGAATAAAGAGATTTAAATTCTCCAGCAGCTTATCCGTTTTGTTCATCGCTTTAGATCCTCCAGAACATCCCGCATGTCTTTTAGTATGCCGATTACATTAGGAGTACCACTTTCAGATTTAAACAGCGCAGTCAAAGGATCGGCAGCGGACGACTCGTTAGTCTTACCAAGCGGCCTGTTGTATTCTTCTTCTGGCCATTCTTCAAGCGTCTTACCAAGTACCCGTCCAGCCAGATCACGTAGATCATTCGGAGAAACTGCACCAGCTGTTATAAACGGTGTTAGAACCTTAGCAATCTCAAGCGGATCTCTAAAGTCTGGTCCTTTTAGCTGAAGACGAACCTTATGAATTTCAAGGTCATTTAGAAATAAAGCATTTAGTTTACCTGTGATTAATTTTCTTTCTGGCTGAAAGACTTGTTCCTCAGTAATCTTCCTTGCTGTATCTGCAGTCGCTCTGTTGTAATCTTGAGCTTCACCAGTATAAAGTGGAGGCAAACGAAAAGCCGATCTAATTTTATCTCGGCTCTTTTGGTCATATTCAAGAAACAAAGCATCTTCTTGAAGGATTTCAGCAAGTGACTTAATATCGACTTTCACTGGAGCAATCTCTTCATCACCATGAATGTTTTTCCCCTTCGCTATACCTTCCGCTTCAAGTAAAAGAAACTTATGAGCGTTCCCCACTCCTTCAAGCCCATTCATGTAATCCTGCAATTGTGTGTATGAATCATCAGACAACATTCCATTTTCTATTGTAATAGCAGCGGGAATATGTCTTCCTTGTTTGAAATACATGAAGTTCAGCTCTTCTGCTTTACGAGCCCCGTACAGATTAACAATATGACCGATCCATCGGGGCTTTCCATAAGTACCGCTTCCGATTTTGAAGTGAACTACCTCATTGGCTCGTTTTTCGAAAGGTGTTTGTTCATCATATTGGCCTGTCTCTAAATTTAAAGTACGAGGATCACCATATTCCTTAAAATAAACCATACGGCCATCAATCATCTGAACATACTTACGAAATCGTTTTTCTCTTTTGATTGATTTCATTTGTCCTTGTTCGAAGTACGTAAAATCAACTTCGATTGGTTCAGACATTTTGCAAACCCGGACATTTTGAACGTCCATATATTCAATACCAGCTGGCTTATTTTCACCGTTTCGAATGACCTCAATAAAGCCATTACCCGTCTTTTCTCGGTCTTCAATAACAAAACCAAGTAAAGTCTCAGCTGACTCATCAAAGTGAAGATATTTAACGAACTCTTCAAGCTTTGTCCATTCACTTTCAGCTTCTGTTTTTTCATTGTTTGTCACATCTGGCGAATTCACATCAAACGAGTACTCAAAATCAAATCCAAAGCCCACAATATTTGTCCTGTAGGCATCAACACATTGCTGTAGGATGGTTGAATACTCAGCAATCATCTTTAATTCTTTGAGATTATACGGAGGCGGTAAAATATTGCTGTCATAACTGTCCGCGAATTCATCTTCATAAATTTGTTTTGTTGATTCAGTAGGTGGAGCAGCTTTGATCACTCGTGCTTTAACAGATTGTTTTGACATGCTTTACCTCCTTCCTGGTCTTGATCTTTGCGGTCTTCCTTTAGATTCTTCTTTCAAATCGGTTACCTCGTAATCATCGAGAGCGTACCAGATAGCTGACAGTGTATGCGGATCCATGGTGAACTCGTCTTCTATGATGTTCCCCAGCTTATCAGTAGCATAAGTGAGCGGCTTAAGCTCATAAATCGTGTTCTCGCAACGATCAGAGCAAATGATCTTCTTGAACCGTTTGATCTTCTTTGTGTATTGGAGGCGTGATCCTTGGTACTTACGGGCGCCCACCATATTGAAACCGTGTTGCTGAAAATAACGGATTGTCTTTGGCTCTGCTGAATCCGCCTTGATTAATTCTTTAGTCTCTGCAAATTCCTTGAGTTCTCCGGCTGTCTTATCATCCGTCATTCCATTTTTGTAATACTCCCAATAGATATAGAGATATTTCTTCTCGTGATCCACAGCAACCCTAACAACAGCGTTATACGACTCAACAAAACCAAAGTCCATGCCAACCCGTTTAAGCGGGCGGTTAATATTAGAGATTGCAGTCATAACCTCTTCATGCGGTCGCTCTTCAAACTGCGGCAGAACACGAATTCCATTCACGCCAAAATGACCTTTCCGCGCAATTCGGTAAAGGTCTGGATCATGTTCCTTCAATTCTTCAAGTTGTTGCACATAGCTTTCTGGCAGAAAAAGATTATCGTCTGCCGTTGAGTGATGATAATAGGTGTCGTTGCTAACGATTATCCGCTTTTCATAAAGCTCCTTATCATCCAGTACAAATCGTTTCTCTCGATCATCTTTAAAGAAATGTTTAAAAGTCCAATTGTCCTCTCCAACTGGATTTGTTGAGAGAATCATATGAAGCGGCAATGACGGATGACGAAGACGTCCTAATAACTCCTTGAATCCCTCATATTTAACTTCAGAACATTCCTCAATCCAAATGAGCGAAATATTATTGATTGATTTCAGTTTTGCTGGCTTATCCATCCCTTTAAAGATAATCCGGCTGCCATTTGAAAATCGAATCTGCATAGGAGAAGATACACACCTAACGATATGATCTAATTTCAGATCACTTACAAGTTCATCAAAAAGAGAAAATGTTGAGTCCCTATGTGTGTCGTACACTTCTCTGATAACAAGTGCAGTTCGTTTTTCTTTAAGCAATTTCAGAACAATCTTCAAAGCAACATGATAGCTTTTGGATGATCCATAACCACCCACGAGAAACTGAAACTTTTGATTCCAGTCAAAGAGAAATTCTTTAAAATGTGGATTTACCTGTTTAATCACTGTCATCACTTTTGTTCACAATGGTGATTTCAAAAGGTTTATCTTCTTCTGTAAGTTCTTCAATCTCTAATTTTTTCTTATTGATATTTAAGCGCATATGCTCCAATTTAAGGCGTCGTTCGTCTTCTGAATGAGCTAATTCGTCAAACTGCTTTATAAGGTTCCTGAGCTCTGCCATTGCCCGAGATTGCGCGTTCAAGAACGTTGCATGACGATCCCAAGAAAATTGGAATTCGTATTCTTCCTCTTCGACTTCATTTGTCTCAGATAGGACAGACTTTTTCTTTTTCAGTTCCTTAATCATCTCGTCCTTATCAGAAACGAACATGATCTTTTGTGCCCTTATAATGGCAGCATATTGGATCTGTATCTGATCCCATATCATATCGACAGGAGAGCGTTCCTGAATCCCTTCCATGATCGATAGCGTTTCTTCTGGCAGGAACTTTGAGAAGAATCCATGAGTCACAGCGTTTTGATTTCTTAGTGGAGCAGCACCGCCTTTATTCCCTATTGCATTTTTATTACCAAGCGGTGCCCTTCCTCCCTTATTTCCAATTGCGTTTTTGTTTCCTTTAGGTGCGCCTCGACGTAAAAGAGCGCTCCCTTTCGATTTAGGAGCGCTCCCTTTTATTTTTTCTTCCCATTTATCGTTTGCTTTCCATTTGCGAATAGTGCTGCTTGTGATGCCTAATTCCTCAGCAATGTCTTTTAATTTCTTGCTCCCGCAGCTCTCTTCCCACAAACGAAAAGCTTCATCTCTGCGTGGATCACGTGGTCTTGGCATTACATCTCACCCACCCCCGGGCCTCGTATTTGAGTTTAAGTTTGTTTTTCATTTGTCTATTGCTGTCTATTAGAGACAGCAGCTAAATCTATATTCATGGTCAAACTAATTTTGCTTCTTAGTAATAAGAGTTTCAGTTATATTCTCGTCAATGTTTAGACTATTGCCTATACCTCGCACCTCACTTCTACTGCCTCCTACACTTCCTATAGAAATCAAACTATCTCCTATACTTCCTATAGAAGAACTAAAACTCTCGCCTAAACTACCTATTGATCTTAAACTTTCATCGATATTACTAAGTCTTATACTGAAAAGGTTATCTTGGCTTTTATCAATTTTATCTACTTTATCCAAAATCGATTGTAATTTGTCATTCTCCAATCCTGCTTTTTCTAAATCACTTCTTAATTCTTTTAACTCATTTTCCATATTCTTTTTATCTTTTTTCATTTCATCAAAACGCGCTAAAGTTTCGATTATTGAGTCAACCATTTCATCTGCACTACCAGCTAATCTATTTAGTACTAGCAATTGGTTAGTAAGAACTTGATCTCCTCTATTGTATGGATAACGGAGCTTATGATCGATTTCGCTCCATCCCTCCTCAAAAATGGTACGCACTTGTATTTCAGCTATAAGTTGTACTTTAGTTAATCTACTTTTGATTAAATAATGCCATGAGCGATAACCATATTTATGTTTTTCTGGTTTGAATTCTCCCTCCCTTCTTAATATTTCTTGAGCTTTATCATCCATATCTCCTTCTCTAAAGTAGATAGTAACAGTTTCGGCAAGTTCCCATTGTTCTCTTATCATTTCATCAATTTTCCGTGCTTCACTCTTATAAAGATGAAGAACTCTTAAACCGATTAAATCTGTTATTTTCTCCATATAATCATCTATACTAAACGAGAAATCGTTATCCTTGATTTTTTTCCTTATTAGTTTTTCGATAAGATGTTCAGGATCCTTGATTCTCATTCTAACTGTGTGAGCAGCAGGTTCAGTTCGTAAAATATCTGCAATTGTTTTACCTGTATTCTCAAGAAGTGGTTTCTGTTTTAAGTAATGATTATATATCTCTATTAAGGAATCCCATTGCAATCCTGATTGGTTAAACTCTTTTTCTTTAATGTTATACTTTGCGAAAAATCGCAGTTTATCATCTATTAGAGTAGCCATTAGTTTCCCCCTAGTAATCATATTGACCTCTTTAATAGTATTATGCATTAAATTTCCTAAATAGGGAATATGGGTTAAAATTCTTTCAATAAGAACAGTGACACACTTTTAGCAAACCTGCATTTTTTGTATAAAAAACATTTTAAAAATTAGTGACAATTTTAAAAAGCATCCCGAAGGATGCTTAGATACTCTCTAATTCTTGTCTGGCTTGATCAATTTTTTTGTTTATTCTCTCTACTAGATTTTGATGATAGTCTATTTGCTCAACTAGACTGGTATACGCTGTTTTAAACGAGAAATGTTCAAATAAAGTAGCTAAGTGTATATTAGATGAAATTTCCTCATAATCGAATATACGATATTTTTTAACCGTTCTAGACCTTACATCAAATACATACATTTCTTGGTTTGTTGCTGCAATAACTGGTCCATGAGGTGAATTTAAATCTAGCTCACTATTGTAAAAACTTCCTTTGGTTTCAAGAACTTGCAATAAAATTGGTTTGATTTTGTTGAACAACTCAAGAAATTTATCTCTTTGTTGATCTAGAGTGTCAATAAAAGTTTCTTTTGTCTCTTTTAATAATCTTTTGTCTTCCTCTAATGTAGATATTCTTTGTGCAATTAATTCGGTTAACTCTGTTTCCATTACTATCCCTCCCCCCCCTTATTATCGGTGAAAGAAAAGGACAAAGGAACAATTTGCAAAATTTGTCGAACGATTGAACATAAAATAGACACCTAATAAGGTGCCCAATGAAAAATTATTGATTTATACTATCTCCAATCATACTTTCCAATTCTTTTTCAATCTCTTCTTGAGTCATGTCTTCAACTGGTTTATATTCTCCGTTGGCATTATAATCAGCTGGTTTATCAGAAACCCCATTCTCTGGTACATACTCTCCATCATCATTGTAATCATTTGGATTTGAAGAAGGTGCTTTTGGATCACTCTCTAATTCGTCTTCAGTATAAATTGAGCTATCAGATTCACCATTATCTGTATCTAATTCATCAGATGTATCGTCCGTTAAATCATCTGTTGATGAATCGACAGAGTTTACCGATGTATCGTCAGTCGGATCTTCTGAAGAACATGCACCAATTACCGCCACAATGCCAACTAACATAAATAACAAACAAATCTTTTTCATTTGTCTCCTCCCCCACCTTTATTATCGGTGAACAAAGAGAACAAAGGAACACTTTGCAGAATTTGTCGAATGTTTTATTATCCTGTGTACTATATGTTTAGGTGGCTCAATAAAATTTCTGCCGCGCCGACCTGCCTCCCATTTTACACCACAGATTTTTTCAGATTCAACAAACGCTCAAAGTGGCATTCTTGGCATAATTGGCTGATCAACTCGTCTTTCATTTTGCGTACAGTTTCCCTTGAAATACCAAGATGAAGACCTATTGCACGGTAGCTCATTCCCTCCATCATGCAGTCATAAATGACCTTATGTTGCTCTCCTTTGATTTTTTCTGCCCCCAACTCAACTGTATATACTCGTTCCTCATAGTACTTAAGACGTTTGAAAAGACGTTCTTCTCTCATATCCATTTGCCTCAGCTCAGACTGACTCTTCCCAGGTCTTCCTTTTGGCATAGCAGCTTCTAATCCATATTTCGCAACACCCCAATTTTTCATTGGAATTACTGAACCATAGAGTACACTCTGCAACCGTTGAACCTCTTTCCCCATCCAGTGATAGCTATTGATAAGATTTTCAATCTCTTTTCGATTCATGATTGTGTCCTCCTTTTCCAAATAAAAAACGGACACCCAACAAACAGTAGCGTAAATAATACTGTAAGTTCAGTGTCCGCAGGCTTTCCATCTTGGACTTTTATTTATTTTTCTTCTCTAAAAATAATGTTTTATTATGAAAATCTTCTAATTTGAGAATCTTAGTTTTATCGCACCTCTTAGGATTTGAATTATTGCCTAATAAAATAAGCTCTTTATTGATTGGATATAACACATACCACTTTGTATCATCATGCATTAAATAAACATTCTCTTCTTTTGTCCATCCAATAAATTTTGATATTGGTCTTAAAAAAAATGGAGTAGGTAATGCTATTAAGAATGATGCAATAAGTATGAAAATAACTCTTGATAAGCCTTTCAAGTCTGATGAAGAATTAATTAAATACAGATTTGATGAGACATAAAATATGATGAGACATAGCATAAATATAATAGTAAGCAAAAGCCTTCTTTTAAGATTTCCTTTAAAAAATTTAAAAGATCGATGAACCAAGGTTTGAATCGCTTTTATTTTGTCATTTGCATGTTCATTAACTTCACTTTCACTATTCTCCTTTTTATTATCTTTTTTATTATCTTTTTCGTTGTCCTCTTCGTTGTCCTTTTCATTTAGAGCTATTATAAACAACAGGATTAACTCTCCAAATATTAAGACCAAAAATGTTATAACATTACCATTACTCGTTATCCACTCTGGCAGATTAATAATGATAGCACCAGAAAGGAATAAAACCATCCAAAAAACACTATTCCAAAAATGAAAATAACTCTTTAAGATAAATAACTTTTCCTTGGTATACAGCTTCCGTTCAAGAATATTCGAAGATATAGCTGTTATTGGTTTCCAGCTAACAAATAATAAATTTAACAACAATACTGCAGCTACAATATATTCCGGTAAACCTAGTTCATTAAGAAAGTCCTTCACTATTCCCATATACATTCCACCTTTTTTAATTCTCTTATTAAAATCGGTAGCTAATTTACTTTTTTTAGGGCTTCTTATTAATATCTCTGAAGTAAGCAGAAGGAGAATGAAGTGATGCCCACATCAAGGTTCGCTTTAGCCCATCTTGTGGAATCCTACTTCGACCGATACTGCCTCTTATTAATTGTAATGCTTTCATTCTATACCCAACTTCCCCTATGTTGTGCTCCACTTTGAGGAGCAGGCATTCGAGATACTCTATATTTAAACAAAATTCACAAAATATTAACAAAAAATACCTTAGATATTTTTGTGTCTCGTGTGATAATACACTTGTATTAAAAAAACAAAGGGAGTGTTTAAAATGAAATTGAAAAAAGTTTTAACTGGTACTGCATTGTCACTTGCTTTGCTTGTTTCTGCCGCTCCTGCCTTTGCCGCAAGTCCTACTGATACTCATTCTGAAGAAAGTCAAACAAAGGAAGTATCTGCATTAGGTACCCTAGTTGTTCGTGGACTTCCTTCTGATCCAGACCCTGGACAAACAATCACTATAAACGGAACAACATATTATTTAGACAGTGTTACTTTTTATCCTGATGGATCTTATATCGCCTACTATTCAAGTTAACTATGAGGAGGTTTATAGCCTCCTCTTTCTTATAGTTCTACTGCCTGTTTGTCAGTTATTATTTCATCTGTCATGACTTGACGTACATTTAAAGTTCAACTTGTTAATGGCATCCATTATGATACTTCCTTTCAATTGGTTACCTGACTTTGTAACCTATCTCATGATCAACCCTTGCAAAGCTGCCCTTTACAGTTTGAATAACAGTTTTACCGTGCTCAGGAGCATCTAAGACATGTGCTGTACCTTGATTCCCATCTAAAACAATGATCTTAACTTTTCCTGGGTCAATTTTCTGCTGAATAGTGAAGTCTTTTTTGATGTTTATTTCTCTTGGATTGTACACTCAAAGCGCCCCCCTATGTTATGATAGAAGTACCAGTTCATATCAAGAACACTGAGGCTAAGCGCTTCGGTGTTTTTTATTTTTAGGTAGAAACCTCTTTTATCTTGATCTCCACCCTCGGCTCTTCGCTATAAAACTTGCTAACTTTCAGATCCACAACCTGACTATCATCTTTGTATATCAGATGATTCAAAGCATCTTTCACACCCTTTACATAATTATCAACGTCGGGCTTTGTAGTCGGCCGCAGAAGACCCTTTTCAGCTTTTTCTTTCTTCTTTGATGAGTTTGAAACTGATTTTGGCATTGGTCTGTACACTTTGACATCCATTGAGACAGGACCAGTAATAATTGTTTCTGGGCGATGCTGAGACGCAACCAATGCCACATACTGCTTAAAGTACTTTGATTTCGCTGGATCACGCATATGCACCTTCCCATTTCGTATTGATCCACGCGGCCGCCCCTGTGCGACTGGCTCACCATAAACAGTGAACTTAATGCAATCCAACTGTTCTTTACCTCCCGTCAAGCTGTTCCCATAGCTGAATTTCTTTTTCTATTCTCGATGCCGAGAGTAAAATTGCCAGCAGAGACACGACTGCTTTAAGCACTCAGCATCCGCTCCATTTGCTTTATTTTTTCCTCAAGTAAACGGATTGTTGGTGTAAGATCTTTACCTTCAGTTGGATTTGAAGGTCCAAATATATAAAGTCCGCCAGTTGCTTTTACATTCGTTTTCTCCTTCATGCCCAATCACCTAACCTATGATTTAATTGCATTCGATCGCCTTTAATAATCACTATGTAATCACGACACATCTGGTGAATTCGTGAACCAAGAGCCTCGTCAATGTCCAAAATCTCATCGATTGTTAACTCCGAAGAAATCAGCAAAGGCATATGATTCAAGTACCGATAATTTAAGACTGATTGGATTTGTTCAACCTGCCAATCGGTTGCCCTTGGTTGACCGTTTATTGGTTTGAATAAGTCATCAATGAATAGAACCTCGACCTTTCTCATGGCATCAAGTTTCGCTTCTAAGTTGTCAAAGTTAGCTTTCAAATCCCCCATGCCCTCTACGTAAGGGAAATACATGCAGTGTACTGATTTTTTCTTGATCAGATTATTCATAATCGCCGTGAGCAAATGAGTTTTACCGCTACCTGGCTGTCCAAGTAATGCGATACTGTTTTGCCTTTTTCCTTTGATCTTTTGAAAATCTTTATAGTATTCCACTGCACACTCATAAGCGTCCTTGATCATGTCAGGTTTACCATCCGTGATGAAGTTACCAAAGAGAAGCTTTTCAAACTCTTCTGTAATGCCACTAGCTGCCATGAGTCTGGCTATTTTCTTTCGTCTCACACACTCGCACTGCTTTGAATAAGTATCTTTCCATTCACTAGCTTTGTCCGGCGTGCAAACCTTCCCCAAAAGAAAATCATCTTCAGGTACCATTTCGTCTGGAATCATAAGGTCTAACTGTTCGTCTAAACGCCAAGAAGGGTCCTTATGGACCCGATAAACCACAATTCCACGATCCTTACAATAAGGACAATCAAATTCAGCCTTTTCTTCGGATGGGGCCTATTTTGTTTCCAAAAAGCGGGCTGACTTTTCCCGAAGTTCCTGCATGATCGTTTGAAATGCGTTGTCTATACTGACTGCTTTGTTTATAGCCATATTGTTTCTCCTTTCTCTTTTGAGTGAATGGATTTGATAAAATGGCTTGAACGTATGACAAACTAGCTGATTTCCCCTTTAATTGAAACGCTGTCTTGATAGCCTCCATCACTTTTTCTTCACCATAATCGTCGATCATGTATCCAATTCGCTGTGCCTCCATCGGGCCGACTGACCGAGCAACTTTATTTTCATATAGCTCAAAGGCATTTTTCATTTTGTCCTCGACCTCCTGATGTTCAATCTCAGCTGGTTCCAAAGCTTTTTTCTTCATGTAAGTTCCTAACTGTATGTAGTCTGCATAATGAAGTATGGTGACGATGAACCCTCTTTTTCGTGGAAGGCGGTCCAATTTGATATATCCCTGTTTCTCCATTCGTTCTAGTGAGTATTTAATCTGAGCAGCTGACCAGTTAAAGTCTTTGGCAAGTTCCACAACTTTGATAATGGTCTGCCCAAGTTCTAGCTCTTGATTTGGCCTATACTCAGCTCGTTTGAACAAGTGATCATAAATTTTTTCATCTCTAAACTCTTTGAATGGTAGTCGGGGTATGACCACATACCCCATTGCTTTTATGTCCAAGTCAACCACCTACTTCCTTTCACAGAGTGCAGTTATGTCACAGGTGCCGGCCTCAATCGAACGGAAGTTCATCTTCTTTTATGTCTACAGGCTTACCGTCAAAAGGATCAGCTTCTTGTTCGCTTGTTTTTTCCGGTTCGTCTTTGTTTGAAGGCTCGGAATCGATAATTTCTGAACTATCCGCTTCATTGGTAATGTCAATCCGTTCTCTTGTTTCATCTTCCTCAATAACGGCTTTTTGCATTTCAACAGAGAGAATCCCCCACTTGCTCAAAACTGCTTTTAATACAGTCTTAAGAGCCATCGCATCCCAATCATTTTTCCATCCAAAATCAGACTTACTGAATTTCTTTTTGTGCTTTTCTACTTGTGCCTTTGTCCAGTACACTGTTTTTCGGAAGCCATTTATCAACTCAAAATAAGCTGCATAACCACTTACCGCGTCTGATTCTCGTTTTTCAAAATCAATCTCGATCTCCTCAGTCAACGGATTCCACTTCTGCAATTCTCCTTCATGAATCGGTATGCAATTGATGGACTTATATTGGCCTGTTCGCAAGGCAAGCTGTATATATCCTTTGTATCCAAGCTGGAATTGAGCCTTTCCTCCATAAGGAACAATCCAGGCATACCCTAAGTTTTTATCTATAGGTAAATCGAGTGTAGCTGCCACCATTGCAGATAAGATAACGCTCATAGGATCTGTTTTCTGTAACATCTGCTCGCTGTTATAAAGGCTCAGTATAGAAGCCGTAAACTGTGTAGCCCTCTTCCCTAACACTTCCTCAAATCGCTTAATAACGGATGGTGAGGAAAGCAAGCCTTTCATGGTTGCTCCTTGTTGTTGCACAGGTGCGTTTTTTTGCTTCTTTTGGATGTTGTTTTTAATTGATTGATTAGTAGCCATAATCAGCTAACCTCCTTGATTGCAAAACGTCTGAAATGAATTTCCTTTTTGACCTTCTCGTAAATATCCCGAAACTGCTCTTTAAGCTTTTTCGTGTCAACTCGATTTGAGACAACAGGCTTCCAACAAGCTTGATAGTTTCCGATAAACCCGTACTCTGCATCCTTCATTTCATGTTTGATTTGGTTCTCTAATTCTTTTGCCTGGCTTTGTAGCTCTGAGATCTGCTCCTTAAGTTGCAAGTATTGTTGAATACGTCCTCGATTAGCCGCAGTTAAATCAATTGCTTTGTTATTTTCCGTTTCGGCATATCGTTTTTTGAGATATTCTTCCGCCGCACTCGAATCATCTAAAGCAGGTGCTTGTCCACCTAAGACCTTGTCATTCCAGAACTCAATCTCTGCTTCAAAGATCATGTCAATTAACTCGTCGTCTCGCTCAATCTCTTTCCAGACAAATTTATTCCCGCCGATCAGCACAGCAAAGTAAGCTTTCTGATATTCAGGTCCAAGCACACCCAGATAATGCTGGACCTGAACGATATAGCTCTCGGGGATTTCTTCGTCTTCCCATTCCTTTAAGTTGTAGGCGGATGTAGTTTTACACTCAAGGATCGCTTTTTCACCAACAATCATTCGATCAACATTAGCCAAAATGAAACCATGTTCCGGATGTCTGAGTATTGCTTTTTTACGTCTAACCTTCTTGCCACTACGTATTTCAAATTCTTTTGCAACAATGTCTTCAAGCAATGTTCCAAAGTAAGCAGCTTCACTTTGCGATTCACTAACAGGGACCTGTCCTGTTTTGTCTAACCATAACTCAAAAGGTGTCTTCCACTTGTTTAACCCCAAGATAATGGATGCATCTGAGCCGCCAATTCCTTTTCTTCTTTCAATAAGCCATTCATTGCGGCTCATTTCAGAAGTCTTAGCAAGAACCCCAGCCCTTTTCCTTGTCATAACACTAACCCCCATTGTTTTTATTGAGGCTATCTGATAAAATATTTGCACATGAGTTTTTTTAGATAGCCTTTAAAGAAGTCCACTTTGCCGAGTGGGCTTTTTTATTGCTCATTTTTAAATTCAAAACCAAGTTGCTCCCTTAGATATCTTTCCAAGTTCTCTCTGAGAATGATTTCGCCGCCATCAATTACATAATCATCAACTGGTGTTACTTCATCACCGTAAAAATCTATTTGCACATCCGTTTCAGTAAGCTTATCGTGCCAGTTGTTTATGAGCATTGGGTTTTCGACCATTCGTACTCTCCTCTCTGAATTTGTTTGCACGTCTATCCCATAACAGATGGAATTCACTATTGTTACGAATCATCGCACACCATTTACGAACTTCCAGAGCAGTTGCCGGTTTATGAACAAAATGAACCATCATCCTATACACCTACTCACTACAGTCAAGTTGATACCTTGCTGTTGCATTTTCAATGCCGTTTCATAAAGGCGTCCTTTGTTTGCCAGCCGGCTAATATCCTCAGTAAGACCCTTGATGCTTCCAGCGAGACTAATCGCTTCTTCATAATCACCATCACGTAATGCCTCTGACAGCATGATTGATAGCTCTTCTGCTGATTCAATTTTTCTTTTTGCGATAGGAACATCTGACTTCAAGAAATGATTTGTATTCATATTGAAACCGCCTTCCTTCCTTCTTGTTTTGCCATAGCAACTTGATCAACTAGAGCTTTCCGCGTCCACCTATCTGCAAGCTCCTGCATTTTTAACCCGTGAGTACGAACAAGTGAATAAATCAATGTTTTATTAGCCGCAATCAAATCAAAAATCTGTTTAATATCAGCCATCGGCAGCTCTTCTGTTTTGCCTGGTCGATTATCCGTAAGCCAACGGGCTAAGTGTTTGGTTGCTTGCAATGCTTCCTCCAATTGGTGAACCATATTAATCACCGCATTACTCGCACATTCATTAAGTGCCGGATCAATAGGAGCAGCCGCTGTTGGGTGAAGTTTGAATAAGTAATGTACAAGATCAATATGTTCATAGGCATCGCACTTCTCAAACCATTTAATACATAACTCCGGAGTAAGCTTGGCAAGTCCATTTTCAACGTCTGAAACATACCTTTGATCCTTACCTCCGATTAACTTTCCGATTTGATATTGGGAAAAACCTGCAGCCTTACGGGCACTACGCATAATCTGCGGTAAATTCCGCATGTTGTATGGGTTGTTCTCCATATGTTTGCCTCCTGATATATTGAGTTTTCAGTTTTAAAATTGAAGTTGAAAGACCATGCTGTTTATATGACTTAGGCTGATTCTTTTTTATTTTGTTGTGCAAGCTTCTCTTGGTGTTCATTCATGCGCTGAACAAGTATGCCTCTGAGGTATTTGTAAGCTTTGGCCTCTGCCTGTTCAAACAGCGGTCCTTTTTTCAAGATGACTTTCATAAGAAATGCCTCCTTGGTTACAACTTTTATTAGGCTGGATTTTTAGTTTTTTGTTTCGTTTCGACAACTTCTTCTTCAAAAAAAATTGTCCAATCAAAGTTAAGCTCTTGTGCTATTTTTTTAGCTAATTGAACGGATGGATTTCTTTTCCCTAATTCAATGTTGGCGTAAGCTCCTCGAGAAATGTTAACTTTTTGGGCAACTGATTTTTGACTTTGATTACCTCGTTGAGAAATTAACCATTCCCTCATAATTTCCAACTCCTTTTGTGTCATTTCGAATCATTCGATATTATAATATCGTCGATATGAAACATTGTCAATACATTTTTCGTCGATTCGAAACAAAACTTTATTTGTTTCATTTTGACACGTTATAATTATTGGAGAGGTGTGTCCAATGTTTAATAAAAAATTAATTGCTCTTAGAAAATCAAAAAAGTTAACACAAGAAGAAATGGCATCAAAAATAGGTGTTCATAGAGGAACATATGCTAACTACGAGAGAGGACACCGCCAACCAGATTATGAAACGCTGGTTAAAATAGCTGATTTTTTTGAAGTTACTACTGACTATCTCCTTAGAGATACAGAAAGCGAAAACCATGATAGAACCTATAAAGAACAAGCAAAAAAAGTGTTGAACGATCCTGAAACATTCCTTGCAGCTAAAGACGGTGAGGTAACAGATGAAATTTTACAGGCTGCTTTGGAGATTATTACGGAGCAATTAAAGGAAAGACGGAAATCAGATAAATAAACGCAGTTAGTTTATTATTATTTATTTCTGTTTATTATGTTTAATTCTGTTTACTAATAAGATTTGGATTCTCATTTCTATCTCAATCATACCCTCATTTATAAAGTGACTTTTAAATCCCATACAAACCCTTACGTGGCAAGGGTTTTTGTTGTTTTTCTCATTTATATTTTCATTTATGTTTCTTTTACATTTTCATATATAAAAATGAAGTGGCCTGATTACATAAGGAGCGTTTATTGTGAAGAGAACCATTGAGTTTTTTTTAAGTTTGACAGGGAGCCTATTGGGTGTTGTAGCATCTATTTTTGCTTTAGTTATCGCCTATCTTGATTTATTTTTTCATTTAATTAGATACTTTGAAATGACAAGCGACCTTCTTGTTGAGGCATGGGTATCTTTGATCCTTTCATGTATTGGGTTTACAGCTTCAATTGTTGTCTTATTTAAGCCAAAGTTGAGCAGTGTTCTACTATTTGTCTCAGGGGGAGGACTTATATGTATTGATTGGTTCTATTTAATACCAGCTATACTTATGATCATCCCCGGGATCATGGTATTTGTAAGGAAAGAAAAATCTGCTCTTAAATCAGTTTGAATCTGAAAACAAAAGAACCGCGACTGGCGGTTCTTTTTTATGTTGCAATTCATACTTTAAATAAACTTTTTGTAGATAACCCCTAGAAACAAACCATCATTTGCAAGTATCCATGCAACAGGATACCCCACCTAGACGCATTTTCCTATGAAAATAGTCTTGGTTTCCCTATAATATTTAACGGATCCAATTTTTAGATTGTCGTCTTTAAGGAGGTTTTTCATCTTGAGGTATACAAACAGTCATTTAGAGGATTGGATTGAAAACTTATACAAGAAGATTGATATTACAGAGCCTGAACAAATTAATTTTGAAAGGATTGCCGAGACTTTAGATATCAGGCTTTCATTTAAACCTGTTACAAGCTTCGCACTTAAACACAGCGGAATTTATAACATATGCTTGGACAGCCGAAAAAGCCGAGTTGATCAATGGTATGATTTTGCTCATGAATTTTGCCATATATATAGACATGAAGGCGATAAAAAAACAATGCCTGCAACTTGGACTGATTATTTGGAGTGGCAGTCGAATTATTTTACATATCACTTTTGCATTCCAACTTTCATGTTGCGTAATATCAATCTTCCGTACATACAATCACATGCAATTGAAAATGTAGCTTGGCTATTTAAGGTATCCCCTTCATTCGCTAAGAAACGTTTGAGCATTTATTACAGGAAGCTGACTCAACATTTATTTAATCAATCAGTGACGGGAAATCTGTGCACCCCCCTTTTGTAATTAATAATGAAATCCTCATGCATTTGCGCGCATTGAAAAAAACAAAAAAAGACGTCTCCCTTCATGATCCGATCGGGCAGGATAAGGAAGGGAATGAAATAAGCCTGATCGATGTACTAAAATCAGAAAATGAAGACGTGATTGATACGATTCAGCTCAATATGGAGCTTGAAAAAGTGAAGCAATACATTGACATTTTAGATGACCGTGAAAAGGAAGTGATTGTCGGGCGGTTTGGGCTTGATTTGAAGAAGGAAAAAACACAGCGTGAGATTGCCAAAGAACTCGGTATCTCGCGCAGCTATGTATCGCGGATTGAAAAGCGGGCGCTGATGAAGATGTTTCATGAGTTTTATCGGGCAGAGAAGGAAAAGCGGAAGAAGGCGAAAGGGAAATAATGCAGAAGAGGCCGGATCTCATATTCCGGCTTTCTCTATTTTACTAAAGTTCTTTAAAAGAAATAGAGAAAGAATATATGAAAGAGTTATGAACATCATTTTGTTATCACTGATAAGCTCCCCAGAAAATCCTTCATCGGCATACTTCAGCACATAGTCCCTGCTTTCTTTTACAGGCCTCGATCTGGCTGTCAATGCTGGATCCCTTGATCGCTTGTTCCTCGGTCGATACCCTTACATATATTGCTATCATCCTGGATCTCCTTCCTGTAAAGTTTTATTAAATAATGATAGCAATCGTTAATGCATTTGTCAGCTTGCGGTCCCTCGATGATTATCACCTTCATTAAATGCATCACCCCTTGGGTAATGCTATGTAGGAGCTGTTTGTCCAAATGATGACCTTTTATGATTAAAATTGGGTTAATCTTAGTCGTCAAATAATGATATAATTTAACATAATTAACCACCCGGATGAGAACATTTGTTTGAATACGGGATTGTCTTGATTTATTATAGGAGGTAGGATTTATGTTTAACGATGTTATTCAATATGTTCAATTTTCAGAGTTGGATGTTTATGATCCCTTTTTCTCCAGCCTTATCGAAGATTACGCTGGCTTTGAAAAGTGGTTTCAAAAAAAAGCAATGCAAGGGGAAAAAGCTTATATACTTAAAGAAGATAGGTTGTTAGGTTTTCTATACTTGAAAGAAGAGTTTGAATCTGATGAAACAATCAATCCTATTTTTGAAAAAAAAAGACGTCTCAAAATTGGTACTTTTAAAATAGAAGCACATGGCACTGTTCTTGGACACCGTTTTATTGGAATAATACTTAAAAAAATGATAGATGAGCACTACTCAGAATGTTATGTTACAGTTTTTGAGAAACAAAAACCACTAATAAAGTTATTTGAAAAATTCGGGTTTACTTTATGGGGTAGGAAAAATAATGGTGAATTGATATACATAAAAACATTAGAAAAAACGAATGATATATTTATGGATTTTCCACGTATCGATACACAAAATAAAAATAAATATATATTATCTATATATCCGATATGGCATACGAAGTTATTCCCAAATTCCAAGTTAAATACAGAACGGAATCATAAAATTGAAGATCTTTCTTTTACTAATACAATCGAAAAAGTTTACTTATCTGGCATGAAGGGACTGGATGAGCTTACCCGCGGTGATCTAATCGTTATATATAGAACTGCAGAAAGTGGAAAGAGAGCAGAGTTTTCTGCTGTGGCTACTTCAATCTGTACAGTTATTGAGAATAGAAATATCCATGAGTTTAATACCATGGAAGAGTTCATTAGTTATTGTGGGAAAGGAACCATATTTAGTAAAGAAGATTTAGAAAAATTTTGGTATACAAAAAAGTATCCATATATAATTAAAATGCTTTATAATATTTCACTACCCAAACGTATTATTAGACATCATTTAATTACTAACGGCATAATTGAGAGAAACGCTTATGCTGGCTTTATTAAACTTACTGATCAAGCCTTTGAAAAGATTCTAAAGTTAGGTGAAATTAATGAAAGTTTTATTATCAATTAAACCAGAATTTGTTGATGAAATTGTTTCTGGTAAAAAAAAATTCGAATATAGAAAGCAAATTTTTAAAAGAGATGATATCTCTTCGGTAGTAGTCTATGCTACTAAACCATTTGGGAAAGTCGTAGGTGAATTTGATATTGAGACTATTTTAATTGACAACCCAGATATTATATGGACAAAAACAAAGGACTATTCAGGAATAACATATAAATATTTCAAAAATTATTTCAAGGGAAAACGAACTGGTTTCGCAATTCAAATTAAAAATTTTAAACAGTATGACATGCCTTTGGATTTAAATGAATTCGATAATAAAATAAAAGTAGCTCCACAATCCTTTTGTTACACAGAAGGAGGACTTTGATGGATTATATTTTCTTAGCAGGAGTACACGGTGTTGGAAAATCAACCCTAGCTTCAAAACTAGAAAGTTTAATTGACATTGAATGTATTTCAATTAGTGATCTAATTAGAAGAGCCGGGAAAAAAATACCGATATCTGAAAAAAACACAGCTGGTATTTCTGGTAACCAGGAGTTATGGAAAAATGAATTGTATAAGCTAAATCTAAAAAAAACATTTTTGTTGTTGGATGGACACTTTTGCTTATTAAATAAAAACAAAGTTATATTCCCTTTACCTCTTAGTACTTTCGAAAATACTAAAATGACAAAAATTATCCTTGTACAACACCGTCCTTCAATTATTCGAGAGCGCCTTCTAACTAGGGATAATATAAGTTATTCACTTGAATTGATCGAGGAACTTCAAAAATGTGAGATAAAACGAGCAAAAGAATATTCACGTAATAAAAAAAATAAAACTATTTATATATAATGAAGATAAACCTTTAATTGATTTAATTAATTTTATAACTGATTAAAATGTTTTTCTTCAAAGGGTGAGGTAAGAGAATGCATCATAATCTTAAAATTAATAAAGAGTACTTTAATCCAGTAATTAAAGAAATTAAAACATTTGAAATTAGAAAAAATGATAGGAATTTTCAGTTAGGCGATAAGATCACTTTAAAAGAATGGGATGCGAAAACAAAACAATATACAGGGCGTAAAGTTAATATTGTAATTACCTACCTTACAGACTTTGAACAAAAAAATAATTATGTTGTTTTTAGTTTCAAAATATTATAAAGTTATTTTATTTTTAATATAACTTCACCCTTAACTTGCATTTTTCCAAAAAACCCTCTCAAGTATGAGAGGGTTTTTATAGATTAAGTCTGTAATCTGATACCTGCCATTTGCATTTCAGCATTAGTCTTATGGGCCTCACTATGCTGGTTAGATTGTTCAGAAGCCGCAGTAAACGCAAATAAACCAGTAGTTACAATAACAGCAGAGAGAAATACGCAAACACCTTTTTTAATATTCATATAAACAGTCACCTCGCTGAATTTGAAGCTGCGCTTCAACCATTTTATCATAGAAAAAACTGGATTCTTCAAATTCTCCGCCTTCTCTATAATATTCTGCAGTTAGCAGCGTTATGTGTTCCGTAAATGAGAACATGTGACTTTCATTAAGATCATTCAATATATTGAGGATACCCTGTTTATCAACAGACTCAATATATAAGGCATTCAGAAACTTATTCATTGATAAGAAAAGTTCATCATTAAATTTTTGTGCTGTTTGAATCCCTTGCTGCAGAACCTTCTGTCCTTCACTGAACTTTTGTTGTTTAAATAAAACCGTGGCCAAAGAATGGAGCGTGTGAGGGAGTGTTCTTAAATTTGCTTTTTCTGCAACTTCTGCTGCTTCTTTCAAATATCCCTCGGCTTTACTTGGTTGTCCCATGTAATGATAACATTCGCCTAAATTATAAAGAGCAGAACTTATTAGTCTGTCGTGCCCTAATTCCTTAGAAAGCTTCAGGGCTTCTTCAAGATGTTTTAACCCTTTTTCATAATGTTTAAAATCGAGATAGTTACCTACGATTACAAACAAGCTTTGAATTTTCCTTACAGTATACAGAGGATTCTGATCATAAATCTCTAGTGCCTTTAAAATGTGATGCATGGAAACGTGGGTTTGTTTCATGTTGTAATAAGCTTCTGCTACTTTAAAATGAAATTCAGCTTGTTCGATTTCATCAGTAACAGCATAAAGTTCTTTTTCAGCTTTACGGTAATAGTTTATAGCTTCCACAAATTCTTGCTGATCAAATTCGTACATACCGCGGAAAAATAGTGAGTAATATTTCAGGAGACCGGTTAATTTCTTTTGGGGAGCTTCAATTTTTTCAAGTAATTCTGAGATGGTTGGACGTGCTGTTCTATACTTTTTTTCTGGCTCTAAGTAGTCGAGCATAAGTTGGTGTCGAAAGCTCATGAGTGAATAATATATTAGTAAATACTCATCCTCTTCCATCTGTTTAATTTCTCTTTCAACTTCCGCTTTTAAAATTTCAGCATCCGGAACACTAAACTGACGTATCATCTTATACCATTCGGTAATCTTAACCCCTACATGTGAGGAAGGTAAAACCGGATTCACATGATCCCTCCTTTTATGTCTTTTTATGTAATATTCTAACATTTCTAAAAAGTGTTTGGACCGCAAAAAAACCGCAAACTTTTTATTCGGTATCTTCGATATGGTCAATCAAGATAATTTTAAGTTCGTTTCTTCTTTCTTCCATGGTAATATTTTGTTATACAATTAAATGAGAGGGTATGATTATGAAAGTCTTTGAAGCTAAAACCCTTATGTCTGAAGCTACAGACCGCGCCAAAGAATATAAAGAACTAAGGACGCAAATGGTCAACTTGAGAAAAGCTTTACAAAGCGTCGCTGAACTGGACGACAGCGAATTCTCAGGTAAAGGCGCTAATAACATTAAAGCATTCTATCACGATCATGTTGGTGTCACTGATCAATGGATCGACTACATTGACATGAAAATCGCATTTTTTAACAGCATTGCCGGAGCTGTCGAGGACAAAGGTCTCTCTGATGCTTATATTGAAGAATCTTTTTTAGAACATGAACTGGCTAACGCCCATAAAAAATCAAAATCAATCATGTCTGAGCAGAAAAAAGCCATGAAAGATATCCTAAATGACATTGACGACATCCTTCCGCTCGACTTGTTTTCAACAGAAACCTTCAAGGATGAGCTTGCAGATGCCAATGACAAACGCAAAAAAACAATTGAAAAACTAGGTGATCTTGACGAAGATTTACTGACAGAATATGCTATGTCAGAGCCAAATGAACAATTCATCAAGTCAGATTTCCAAAAGCTCCAAGAAGCAACGGGCAAAGGCAAAAACGCTACGCCCATCCATTACAACGCCAAGGCGTACCGTGAGAGTGATATACATAAGAAAAAAGGCGATATTGAAAAGCGAACGGAAGCTTATTTGACGATTAAGAAGAAGGAAGAAAAAGAACGGGAAATCGAAAAGCTGAAAGAAAGACTGAAAAATTACGACTATGCTGATGCAGATGAATTCTATTCAATGGCTAAAACTATTGGTTACGATAACCTAATAGAGGATCAGCAAAGATATTTCACACAGATTGAAAACACACGTGAGTTGATGGCTGGAGCCAAAGGTACTGTTACAGCTCTTTATGATATGACAGCTGAAACATTAGACTATATGGCACACAATCATCCTGTCGACATGTTTATTAATTCTGCAGTTGCAGTTTATCACTATGATTCCACATTTAACTCAATTAAAGATGCAATTGTTACCTCCTATGTTAGAAACGTAAAGAACGGAGACACAGAATCAACAGCTCATTGGATTACCTGTGCAGCAGTAAACATCTTTGCTTTAAAAGGTGCTGGTTCAGTTGCTAAAATAGGAGTGAAAACAGCCGGAAAAGCTGCAGTCAAAAAAGTGTCTAAAAAACTTGATGAAACTCCTGATCCGCTAACAGCAATTAAACCGTTTGTCATGCGAGAAGATGTTGTTGTAGCAGGTGGCATTCCTTATAATGTCATCAACGATGTGAGCGCAAAAGACAGGCTGCTTCAGCTTGCTAAAAAATTAGATGAAACAAGAAAGCCATTTACTGGTCAGAAAGTAAATGTCCCTTGGTTAAATAAAGAAAAGTATGGTGCTTATGAGGTTAAGGGCAAGGTGAAAGTAAAAGGAAATATCAAAGATGTAAGCCGAAGAGTTTATACAATGAAAGATATCGATATTAATCAAAAAGATCGTAAAGGTCGAACAAATCTTGAATTAATGAAAGACGGTAAGGCACCTCTAGCCAAAGACGGTACAAAAATCAATTTGCACCATTTAATTCAGGAGGAACCTGGAAATATGGTTGAAATTCCAAACAGTTTACACACAAAATATAGTGAGGTCATACATAAACTTAAAACTGATGGAGAGAGTTTTAGAAATAATCCAGAATTGAAAGTTCAATATGAATATTTTAGAGCGAGATATTGGAAATGGAGAGCCACTCAATATACAGAGTAAGAGAGGTTGGGAAAAATGGAACTATACACGCAAGTGGAACAGTTTATAAATGATAATGCAAAAGAAAGAGATTTCACAGGAGGAATTGGAGAAGACAAAATATCTAAAATAGAACAAGATCTTAAAGTGAAACTTCCAGAGAGCTATAAATGGTTTCTGCAGAACTATGGTTCTGGTGGAGTTTATGGAATTGATATTCTAGGCTATGATTTTGGAGGCCCATCAGTTGTTGAATATACCAACGAGTATCAAGAACACTATAACTTAACCGAAGGACTTGTTGTAATAGAGGATGTTGATTACTTTGCATATTGTCTAGATACCAATAAGATGAAAAATAAAGAATGTCCTGTATTTACGTGGGATAGAGTAATGGGTTACCAAGAAGTTGTTGCGGATAATTTCATTGAATTTTTCTTTGATAAGCTCCAAAGAATGAAAGAAAACTGGGAAGAAGATGAAGACTGGGACGATTAAGTCAGAAGGATTGCAATTTAGAGCCCCTCAATATATGAGAGGCTCTTTTATTACTTCAATTTCGCTTCAATTTTCGCCTTAGTCTTAGGTCCATAAATGCCATCAGCAGTCAGACCATTCACTGACTGGAACCGTTTAACAGCATTTGCTGTTTTCGGTCCATAAACGCCATCAATGCCATTATTCTTCGCCCCTTTATCTGGATAGAAATAAAGAGCTGCCAGAGCATTTTGAATCTTCCTTATGTCATCCCCTTTTCGCATAGGGCTTGTCACTTTATAGATGCCAGAAGGCAGCGCATATGACGTTTTTTTGCTGCTTGTGTTTGTTGTTTTCTTTTTAGCTACACTTGCTTTGCTTAAGCTTGTTTTCCCACCTAGCGCCTTTAATTCTTTTTCAATGGCTGCCTTAACTTGATTTCATCTACCCTCTGACAAAATGCGGTGCGGGCAGTACTTACCGTTCCAGTCTTGGTGCTTACGGACACGATCAACGCCCCATCCACGTTCTTTAAGTAGCTGCGCCACAAACTTAATAGCGAGCTTTTCCGCTGCCTTATATCGTGCCCCTCCTGACTTGCTATAACAAATTTCGACACCAATCGACTTACGATTCCCTGTACCGTTTGTTCCATCTCCTGTGTGCCAAGCATTACGATTCGTTGGAATTCCTTGAATAACTTGTTTATCGTCTACTACAAAGTGAAAACTTGTTGAGCTTAAATTATTCTTCATATATGAAATTTCATTGGCTGCTGAAGCATCATTCGCAGTGTTGTGAATAGTGATGTATTCAGCTTTCATTGGATTAGGACATTTCAATCCATACTTTGATGGCCATATATCCTCTCTCCTTCTGTCTCAAAATAAAAAAGCCACTGGCTTAGCCAGCAGCTTTGTCTGCGTTATTCTTACTCTGTTCTTTTTCGTTCTCAATTGTTCTCAATTGTTTGTAAATCGATCTGTTATTGTTGATGGTATTTTAACACTAATCTGTGCTAAGTTTTCAGTTATTAGCAAGACTTCATTAGGACAAGAGTTTTTGTTGTTTTTGTTGTTTTTGTTGTTTTTCTCATTTATATTTTCATTTATATTTTCATTTATATTTTCATTTATATTTGTTTTACATTTTCATATATAAAAATGAAGTGACCTGATTACATCAGGAACGTTAATTGTGAAGAGAACCATTGAGTTTTTTTAAAGTTTGACAGGGAGCCTATTGGGTGTTGTAGCATCTATTTTAGTTTTAGTTATCGCCTATCTTGATCTGTTTTTTCATCTACTGTTTTTCCTTTGATCTTGTAATATATTAAAACAATTTTCTTATCGAATATACCTGTCCCGTGCTTTACGATTGTTAAACTATAAGGCTTATTAGGGCATTGCTCTTCAAGTATAATTTAAGGATTTAAAAATAAAACATAACAAATGAATAAAATTGGTAAAATCATTAACCTTTTTAAGAATTTTTTATTGATATTTACCCCTCCAACATAGCCCTCCCTTTAACAATCCATTTCATTTGAGATACACCCCCATCATTTGAACGTACTTCAAATGAAATAATCATGTTCTTATAAAAAAGAGCATTTATTGTGAGGAAAATCGGTAAGTACTGAAATGGGAAAAAGGGATCTTTTTGTTAAAAACCTTGCAAGGTATATGTGAAAAAAATAAACAATACAATTATGGTTACGACAATAATTGTTTCTTTAATATAACGTTTATCATCTTCATGCTCTTGTTTCTTTTTTTTAAGCTCTTCTCTGTATTTTCTTTGAACCTCTTTCATCTTATCATTCATTTTCATGATTAAACTCCTTTGAAGTCCATTTTAATTTCTTTGCCCCTTTCACTTGCAAATTTATTAATAAAAAAGGATCGACAAGGGCTTTTCACTCAATGGTAACAAGCTTAAGCGCTAGCTGGAAAGGTTTCAGGGTGTATCTAATCGTCGGGGTTCCATTTCCTGCAACTGAACCAAAAACTTCCTTATGAAGAACAATCTCTTCTCTGTTGTGGGGATGCTACCAAAAATAATCACTGCGTAAGCAAACTGATAGCGGTATAAAAAAACAGCCCATTAAATGCCATACTGGAACTTTTTTTGATTTTAAAATTTATTTTCTTATGCAGCTATCGCTATCCATTAGTTTAATAGAATTCAAATAATCCAAGACACGGTCAACTCTTTCATTGACTGAGTGATCGCCTTCAATCTTTAGCACTGGACAAGATAAATCTTCCATCCAATGTTCATGCAAAGCTTTACTTCTAACTTCCATTCCAGCAGTATCATATAAAGAAGCCCACTCTAAAAATGCTTTTGATTGTTCATATTTACTGCCACCGGCTAACACTTCATTTCCATAACGCTGAAATTCCCTATGCTTTAATCTCTCAAGCCGTATATCTTGTGGAATCCATAAGAAGACGACAAGGTCAAAATAACTTTTTAGATTATCGCCCCAGCCACACACTGCACCAGAAAGAATCCATTTCTCATTTATTGTTAAGTCTTTTTCAAGCAACTTTCTTCTTTCAGGAATTTCTCTTTTTTTAGTGAATTTATCTAACCAATAGTAATTATCAGTATCAAGATGCGTATGAGGCAAACACTTTGACAATGCAGCACCCAATGTTGAAGTTCCGACACCAGAGGCTCCCAATATGTGAATATTTTTTTTCATACTTCCCCCTCCTTATTAAGCAACCAAACTCCCTGTTTGTTGCATAAGGTACCTACTATTATTTTGACATAAATCCCTAAAGACCTTTACTTTTCTAGAGAAATCCAGATGCGTGTTATTCATATTCCATCTCATTAGACGCATTTTCCTATAAAAAAAGTCTTGATGTCCCTATAATATTTAAACGAATCCAATTTTTAGATTGTCGTCTTTAAGGAGGTTTTTTATCTTGAGGTATACAAACAGTCATTTAGAGGATTGGATTGAAAACTTATACAGGAAGATTGATATTACAGAGCCTGAACAAATTAATTTTGAACGGATTGCTGAGTCATTAGATATCAGGCTTTCGTTTTAACCTGTTACAAGCTTCGCACTTAAACACAGCGGAATTTATAACATATGCTTGGACAGCCGAAAAAGCCGAACTGAGCAATGGTATGATTTCGATCATAATTTTGCCAAATATATAAAAACAAGGCCACATCCGCAGTCATACTATCTCTGACAAATATTCTTTAGTAACAACCATGTTTATTAGGCGAAACGACACTTTCATTACATCGGCTTTATCTGCTTTTTTAACGAATATGAGAGATCATTTTCAGAAAAACATTCGTTGACAAAAAGAAGGAAAACTATATATTTAAGCGAATACGAGTCATTGAGTAAAATTGAAAATGACACTTTTTTCAAAATTCATGTCTTAACGGGGGGATATGATATGAATGAATTTATGAAGATGTTTTCCTTAACAAAACCAATTATTCAAGCTCCAATGGCTGGCGGTATTACAAAGCCGCGACTGGCCTCTGCAGTTTCGAATCAAGGTGCTCTGGGGAGTTTAGCATCGGGATATCTTACGCCAGAAATACTAGAGCAACAAATTAAAGAAATGTTTGAGCTGACAGACGCTCCTTTTCAAGTTAATGTGTTTGTTCCATTAGGTCTAGAAATGCCATCAGAAGATCAAATTGACTCATGGAAAAAAAACATACCGTTAGCTAATCAAGTAAATCAATTCACATCTGTGCAAGAAGAGTGGGATGACTTCTATCAAAAAATTGATATTATTTTAAGATACAAGGTAAAGGCTTGCTCATTCACTTTTGATCTGCCGCCGGAAGACGCTGTAAAGGAGCTAAAAACTTCTGGATGCTGTTTAATGGGAACCGCTTCAACAGTAGAAGAAGCATTGCTAATGGAAGAAAGGGGAATGGATATAGTAGTCCTTCAAGGAAGTGAAGCCGGCGGACATCGCGGAGCATTCTTACCTTCCAAAGGTGAATCTGCCGTGGGTTTAATGGCTTTGATTCCCCAAGCGGCAGATGCACTGAGCGTACCAGTCATAGCTGCCGGGGGAATTATAGACCATAGAGGCGTAAAAGCAGCTTTAACCCTTGGAGCCCAAGGAGCACAAATCGGGTCTGCCTTTTTACTTTGTCACGAGAGCAACGCACATCCAGTGCATAAACAGAAAATACTAGAAGCAAACGAAGCAGATACAAAGCTTACGAAATTATTTTCAGGTAAAGAGGCCAGAGGAATCGTAAATAAATGGATGGAAGAAAAAGAACGTTTTGAGACACAAACCCTTCCGTATCCTTATCAAAATACACTAACGAAGGCAATGAGACAGCAGGCTTCACTTCAACATAACCATGATCAGATGTCTTTGTGGGCAGGTCAAGGAATACGATCATTGACCGAGGAAATTTCGGTTAAGCAACTTTTAAATAAGCTTTACCATGAGGATATAAAAATATAGGTGCATTTCATTGTTTGTATAGCAAAAAAGCAAACTGCTTTATGTAGTTTGCTTTTTTCTTCGTGATTCGCACTCCGAATCATGAAACATTTTCCTCTTTCAAAGATTTGAATGAGGCACATGGAAAGAGAAATTCTACCACTTAACATTCTTACGGCCTTCAACTTAGTAAATTTTTTACTAATGACCATTTCTTCTATTATGTCTCCCTTCTCAAATTTTGCTCTAAAGTAAATATTGAATCCTATTCGAAAAATAGATATCTCCCATATTAAATTCGAATATTAAAATGGTTCTTTCTCGTTTGAAAGCGTGAAAAGTTATGAAAAATAGTTTTCTTCTTGATGTAGATCCTCTGTGAATCATTTAGGTTCAACATTCAAACTCACTTGCTTCTAATTTTATGCGTATCAAATATAGAACAAACTAACCAAATAAGAGCGTTAAAAGGTCATCTATTAAAACAGACCATCTAACTCTATAGAACTCTTCTAACATGCTCATTAAGTTGTCCCACCTTCGGAAAGCCGTATGGGCAAATACGTTTCAAGTGGTAAATCATCAAATTCGCCTTCAATTTGTTTTTCTAAAATCTCAATGGCAGTTTTGGAAATTAATTCGATCGGCTGTTGGATCGTAGTTAATTCTGGCAGAATAGCCCGAATGGTTTCTGTACCGTCATAACCAATTACTTTTAATTGGCCTGGAATGTCTTTTCCTCGTTTTTTGGCTTCCGTTATGACTCCGGCAGCTATGATATCATCACTGGCAAAAATTCCGTCAACTGCAGGCTGTTCATCAAATAGTTTTGAAATGATGTTCCGGTAGTTTTGATGAAACGACACCTCATATGCAATAGGCTGTCTTCCGTGTTCACGCATAACATCTTCATATGCTTTTCTCCTGAGATTTGCAGGTGTTTCAAGTTCAATCGGCCCATTGATGTGAACGATGTGCTGACAGTCTTTTTTTATCAGTAGTTCTGCTGCCTTTTTGCCTCCATCAAAGTTATCTGAGCCTACGACAGGGACTTTTTCCGATAAGTAATGGTCAATTGCGACAATTGGTAGATTTTGCTGGTGATAATTGAGTATTCCCCGGTTGTAAGTGACGGCGATGACGCCATCCACTTGATTTCTAATCAGCATTTCGAGATATTTTTCTTCTTTATCTATTCGATTTAAACTGTTGCAAAGCAGCAGTTTATAGCCTTTGGACGTGCAAATGCTTTCAATATAAAAGGCGAGTTCGCCAAAAAACGGATTGCTGGAGTTTGGAATGATAAGCCCTATTAAATTGGTGCGTTTTCGAAATAAAGAACGGGCCAAATCATTTGGAAAGTAATTGATTTCTTCCATCGCCTTGTAAACTTTATCTTTCGTTTTTTCGCTAATATAGCCGCGATTATTTAATACCCTCGAAACGGTTGTAGATGAAACTCCCGCTATTTTTGCAACATCATGAATGCTAGGCTTCATTCCCTTTCCCCCTGCTTTACTGAAATGGCTTACAATTCTCATCACGCACTTATTTTAGAGAATCAAACTGACATATGCAAGGATTTTCCATAGAACATATTGCAATACACAGGTTCGTTCTTTAAATTTAGAATTATGCTAAATTTATGTCAACCGGTTGACACATGAAACCGGTTGACATACAATTCTTCTTGAAAGCGCTTTTACATTTTGTGCAAAAGGAGGGAAAGTAACGAATATGAAAAAATTGATGCTGGGAAGTTTGTCACTGTTGCTTATGTTTGCAGTCTGGGGTTGTAACAAAAACGAAAGTGTAAATAGCGGCGGAAAGAAAACGATTTCAATGTGGGTGCATGTATCTGATGATAACGAAGAAGGAAAGGTTTATAAAAAAAGGGTGGATGCCTTTAATAAAAAGTACGCTTCTGAAAATGTCGAGGCAAAAATTGAATTCATCCCCCGAAGCGGAAACGGTGGAGGTTATGAAGACAAAGTGAATGCGGCACTAACAACGAATACCCTGCCTGATGTCATCACATTGGACGGACCAAATACTGCGGCTTATGCGAAATCTGGCGTTATTGCACCTTTGGATGAGTATGTTAAAGACCAGGATGATTTATTGCCAAGTATTAAGCAGCAAGGCACCTACCAAGGGAAACTGTATGCCATCGGCGTCAGTGAATCGTCGGTCGGCATCTACTATAACAAAAAAATGCTTAAAGATGCCGGAGTTGATTTGAAAACGCTACCAACAGTAAAAGATCCTTGGACATGGAAGGAATTTCTTGCGCTTTGCAAAAAGCTAAAAAATAAATACGACAAACCAGCCATCGATATGCAATTACAGTCAAAAGACGAAATATTGACTTATGCGCTCTTGCCATTTGTTTGGTCAGCTGGTGGGGATATTCTATCAGAAAACGGGAAGAAAGCGGAGGGCGTCTTTAACAAAAAACCAACCGCTGAAGCGATGACGTTTATACAAACGATGCTTAAAGAAGGCTATACAACACGCACCCCTGTCAAACAAGCGTTTGAAACGGAGAAATACCCGATGAAGATGAGCGGCGTGTGGACAATAACCGATCTGAAAACAAACTTTTCCAACGTCGATTATGGAGTGATGCCATATCCTGTATCGCCAAAAACCAAAAAGCTTGTCTCTCCTTCGGGAAGCTGGCAGTTCGCAATGACACAAGCTTCAGAAAATAAAGAATGGGCAGCAAAATTAGTAGATTGGATGACTAATAAGGATTCCAATATCGAATTGAGCCGTTCAATCGCCGCCCTGCCTGTACGTTATTCATCAGAAAAAGTGCTGACAAAAGAATTTTCTGATGAAATGAATGTCTTTATGCAGCAGCTGAAAGAAACGGGTCATGCACGTCCGGTGACACCGGCATATCCGCAAATAACTCGAGCATTTCAACAAACAATCGATGACATTAGCTTTTATGATCAAAATCAGGATATTCAAAAAGTGCTAGATACACGTGTAAAAGAAATGCAATCTGCCATTGATAAGGCAAACTAACAGGTGGACGCCATGAATAAAACAATATTGAAAGAGACTGGACCGGCTTTTCCATTAGAAAGAAAGACAGTGAATAAAATACGCTGGCGGGAAAACGCAGTCGCATATATGTTCTTAGGGCCGGCGTTGCTTATTTTATCCATGTTTCTTGTGATTCCTTCCATCATGGCTGTGTACTACGCATTTACAGATTACTATTTGTTGACGCCTGATTTGCGTAAGTTTATCGGCTTTGATAATTTCATCAAACTTTTTCAGGACCCAATATTCTTAAAAAGTCTGGGCAACACCATAAAATTTGTTGTCTTTTTGATACCGTTACAGATCGGGGCAGCACTCGGACTTGCCCTCCTATTGAATAAAAAGCGCAAAGCCAACGCTTTTTTCAAAGTCGCATACTTTAGTCCTGTCGTCATGTCACTGGTTGTCATCTCCGTCTTGTGGATGTACTTGCTGAATCCGAATGAAGGCATGATAAATAATGTATTGGCGCACTTCGGTCTATCACCACAGCCTTTCTTGACGAGCCCTAAGCAAGCAATCTTTACGATTGTTGTCGTTTCCGCTTGGCAAGGAGCAGGGTTTCAGATGCTCATTTTTTTAGCTGGTTTGCAAAACATTCCCGAGGATGTCTACGAGGCGGCGCAATTAGATGGCATGAATAAATGGCAGCGTTTTATTTACATTACATTACCTTTGTTAAAACCGACATCTATTTTTATCTTTATCACAACGCTGATCAGCGCGTTTAAACTCCTTGTTCAGCCAATGGTTATGACCCAGGGCGGACCAGTCAATTCAACGATGACGGTTGTCTATTATATTTATCAAACCGGATTTACCGATCGAATGGTCGGATATGCAAGCTCGATCGCGCTCTTGTTTGGAACGATTATTGGATTGGTGACACTCGCACAACGCAAGCTGGTTAAGGAGGATGAAGACCATTGAGACGTAAGTTCGGGCCTTTGACAATTCTGGAATATACGTGTCTTGTTTTGCTGGCCGTTCTATTTATCTTTCCGCTCATTTGGATGATTGCATCCTCAATGAAACCAGAAGCGGAAATTTACAATAATTTGAACAGCTTCAAAGCGCTTCTGCCCTCTCTTCATCTGGAAGAATGGTTTTCGTCCTATAGAGAAGTGCTGACTCGATTTGATTTGCTTATGTATATTGGTAACAGTCTTTTTTATGGTTTGTGCGTAGCAGTCGGATCTGTTGTAATTAACGGAATGGCGGGATTTGCATTCGCCAAACTGCAATTTTCAGGGAAAAAGATGCTCTTTGGCATTTTGTTGGCGCTTTTAATTGTACCGTTTGAAACGATTTTAATCTCACAGTTTACAATTATTCATAAAATCGGTTTGGTCGATACACGCCTTGCCGTTATTTTGCCGGCATTAGCGGGGGCATTCAATATTTATTTGTTCAGAAACTTTTTCATGGCAATTCCGGAGGAAATGATTGAATCGGCCAAGCTTGACGGGGCAAATACATGGCAAATCTTCTGGCGGATTATGATACCGATGTCTAAACCAGCTGTCGCCACTGTCGGAACCTTAGCCTTTATCGGCAGCTGGAATGATTATATTTGGCCGTTAATGGTTTTGACGGATAAGTCGAAATTTCCGATTCAAGTTGCGATTACAGCTATCAACAGCACAGAGCCTGTCTACACAAATCAAGTTATGGCTGTATTGACGATTTCCACCATCCCGTTGATCTTGATTTATATTGTGGCTCAGCGCTACATTTTGGAAGGTCTTAGCGGTTCAGGAACAGGTATTAAGTAGGTATCAATGTTGGGTTAAAGGAGCTGTAGAAATGAAAAGCTCAAAAAGTCTGTATTGGAAACTGAGCGCTTATCTCTTCTTTTTCTTTTTCACATGGTCTTCCAGCTACTCTTTGTTTGCGATTTGGTTGGGACAGGAAGTCAAATTGAATGGATCGGCGACTGGGATTATCTTTTCTGTAAACGCTATCTTTACCTTGTGTATGCAACCTTTATATGGCTTTATCTCTGATAAACTCGGGCTGAAGAAAAACATATTATTTATGATTAGTATACTTATCGTTTTTACCGGGCCGTTTTATATCTTTATCTACGGACCGCTTTTACAATATGATGTCTTCCTTGGCGCTATTGTCGGTGGTATTTATCTTGGAACTGCTTTTCTTGCGGGAGTTGGCGCTATTGAAACCTATATTGAAAAGGTCAGCCGAAAATATCAGTTCGAATACGGCAAAACAAGGATGTGGGGTTCACTCGGCTGGGCAACAGCGACTTTTTTTGCAGGACAGCTGTTCAATATCAATCCGAATATCAATTTCTGGATTGCGTCCCTTTCAGCAGTCATATTAGTGGCCATTATTATGTCCATAAAAATTGAGATGACGGATTATGATAAGGAAAGAGCGGATTCGATCCGGTTAAAAGACGTAGGAGCACTTTTTCTATTAAAAGACTTTTGGTTTTTAATGTTGTACGTAATCGGGGTGACATGCGTGTACGGCGTCTATGATCAACAATTCCCGATTTACTACGCTTCTTTATTTCCCACTTCAGCTATGGGGAATCAAATTTTTGGATATTTAAACTCATTTCAAGTATTTATTGAAGCGGGCATGTTGTTTTTAGCCCCCTTTATTGTTAACAGACTCGGTCCTAAAAAAAGCTTGATTCTCGCGGGACTTTTGATGTCTTTCCGAATTATTGGGTCTGGAATTGTCATCGGACCATTCGGAATTTCATCGATGAAACTTATTCATGCTTTAGAATTGCCAATCATGCTGATTGCGATTTTCAAGTATTTAGCCGCAAATTTTGATACACGCCTTTCATCAGTTCTTTACCTTGTCGGCTTTCAATTTGCATCTCAAGTAGGTACATCGATTTTCTCCCCGATTGCGGGTGGCTTATACGACAGTATAGGTTTCCGTCAAACATATCTTTTCATGGGAACCTTGGCTTTATGTTTCACAATCATTTCAATTTTTACTTTATTAGACTCAAAGAAAGGCGTTCCCGTATACTCAACCTTTTCGAAAAAACAGATATAGAGAGGATGTCACGAATGGATAGAATCCAACAGGCAGAGGAAGCTTTGAAAAAAGCGGAGGAAAAGATGAACACTCGTTATCGATTAGGGTACCATATTATGTCCCGAGCAAACTGGATCAATGATCCGAACGGGCTTATACACTATAAAGGAGAATACCATGTCTTTTATCAGCATCATCCCTATGATGAGAATTGGGCCCAAATGCATTGGGGCCATGTAAAAAGTAAAGATCTCATTCATTGGGAACATCTTCCGGTCGCTTTAGCCCCCGGTGACTCTTTTGATGAAAGCGGCTGTTTCTCAGGAAGTGCAGTAGAGTATAATGGAAAACTTGCTTTAATTTATACAGGGCATAATGTGATAGATCAAGAGGAAGACATTTTCTATCAAAATCAAAATATCGCTATCAGTCAAGATGGGATCGTGTTTGAAAAACTTAAGGAAAACCCTGTCATTGCGAAACCGCCGGAAGACAGCTCCCGGCATTTCCGCGATCCTAAAGTATGGAAGCATCGTAACAGCTGGTATATGGTAGTCGGTAATTCAACGAAAGAAAACGTCGGACGAGTTATTTTATACCACTCGCCCAATTTACGAGATTGGGAATACAAAGGTGTTCTTGCCCAAAGCGATGGAGATCTCGGCTATATGTGGGAATGTCCTGACTTCTTCGAGTTGGGCGGCAAACATGTCCTGCTCATTTCTCCTCAAGGCATTGAAGCAGACGGTGATTCATATAAGAATTTGCATCAAACTGGCTATTTAATTGGAGTATATAATGATGAAACCAACGAATTTGTGTATGGCGATTTTACAGAGCTGGATCACGGCCATGACTTTTATGCTGTACAAACGTTACTAGATGATAAAGGACGCAGAATTGCCATAGGCTGGATGGATATGTGGGAATCTGAGATGCCGACAAAAGCAGATGGATGGTGCGGCGCTTTAACATTGCCTAGAGAATTAACATTGCGGGATGATCATAAAATTTTAATGAATCCTGTGGAAGAAACTGCGCTGTTGCGAAAAACAAAACATATAGATTGTGCTAACCAGTTGATTTCAGGAAATTACCTGGCAAAAACAGCCGAAGAGCTTCTTGAAATTCAAGTCGTGTATGACTTAACAGATTGCAGTGCGGAAACAGTAGGTTTGAAGATTCGCGGTCTTGAAGAAGAAGAAACAGCTATCAAATACAGCATAACTGATCAGAAGCTGACACTCGATTGCTCTAAGATGGGGAAATCGCGAGACAGTGTGAGAAATGCGCCGCTAGAAGCAAATGGAAAGCTGACTCTGCGTATATTTATTGACAGATCCTCGATAGAAGTATTCGCCAACCATGGGGAAACAACGATGACTAGCCGTATTTATCCGAAAAAAGACCGCTTGGGAATTGAGCTTTTTTCTGAGAAAGGCGCTGTAAGGGTTGAGGAACTCACCTACTGGGCTTTAAAAGACATATGGAAAGAAGATGAATCGCTTGAAAAAAATATTTTGCATCGGTGAAACATTGATTGATTTCATTCAAGTCCAAAAAGAACGCAATTCAGTTTAGAATCTGGAAAACCCATTACTTTCGGAAATAATGTTTGGATTGGAGGAAGTTCAGTCATTAGTCCAGGAGATACGATAGGTAACAATGTGATGAGAGCTGCTGGATCTGTTGTTAATTGGGAGCAATCCAGTAATTCTTCCGATCAGTAAAAGAGTTATGATCCTTACATCACATAGGCGTTATTCTGTTTCATCAGCTGGAATCAGTATGCCCATCATTTATTAACAGACATCAAAAAAGACCTAAAATGAGGTAACTGAACTTCTCCCTCCTTCCTCCCATTATGTTATTGAGATTAAATAACACTATTAGAATGCTTAAAAAGCCCCCTATTCATAACGGGGGCTAAGTACTTTATTAATTATAAATTTTATCTGAAACTGTTTAACGTCTTCTCCTTTTCACATCGGGTTTGTCACTTTAAAGACACCAGAAGACAAGGAGCGTGATGATTTTTTTGCTGCTTGTTTTAGGGCTGGAAGAATTGGAGTTTTTCAGTTTCAACTTTGGCCCAACTGTGATTTTATTTGGCTTTTTAATGATATTCCAGCTCTGAAGGTTTGTCACACTTACCTCTTCCGACTTTGCAATTCAGGAAAGAGTATCGCCTTTTTTGACTGTGTTAGTTCATCCTGCAGAGCTGCTTGAATAACTATTAGTCTTTCCTCCCAAGCCTTAGTTCTTTTTCAATTGCAGCTTTTTCCACCAACCCTCTGACAAAATACGGTGCGGGCAGTACTTCCCGTTCCAGTCTTGATGCTTGCGGATTCGATCAATGCCCCGGCTGCGGCCCCTATGATTATAACCCTCATAAAATGAACTCCTCCTGGGTATTGCTATGTAACAACTGCCTGTCCAATAATGTGTTTTTAAGCATCCGAAGCCATTCATTACATGTTTTCGGTTTTAAATAAATCCCTGATCTGCGCGGGTGAGCATAAAGTGATTACAAAAAAAGCACCCCATCAGGGCGGCAAATTAGAAAGATATCCGTTTTCCCTTTTAACTTTACGTTTAAATGAATCCTTTTACATATTCTTATCTGCATTATTCAATATCGATTTTTCACTCTGCATAGACGGCTCTTTATGTAAAGCCAAAATTAGAGTTATACCGATAATACAGAAAGCGCCCACCCATTGAAAAAAACCAAATGGCTCTTTTAGCCAAACAACAGTTGTCACAACTGCTGATAGTGGTTCTAAACTGCCTAACAGGCTTGTTTCTTTAGGTGAAAGGCTTTGCAAACTTTTTATAAAGAACCAAAACGCAATCATTGTCCCAAACACTGTAACAAATAAAAGATATACATATGCCTCTGCGGTTAAGCTTTTAAAATCCATTTGCCATGGCGGATGGATAAAACTTAATGCAAAACCGCCGATCATCATAGCCCAGCCTACAACAACAAGGGAATCAAATTTATTTAATAAACCAACGGCATATAACGTATAAAAAGCTGCCGCGAATCCTGATAAAACTCCCCATACTACGGTAATTTCCGGTACTGAAAGTTGAGATATTGAACCATTTGTCAGCAGAAAAAAGCACCCAGCCAGAGCAAGCCCTACTGTTACGATATCTTGCTTGGTAAGAGCGGATTGTTTTCGCAAAAGCGAGTAAAGAATGATGATTACCGGGGATAAATATTGTAATAGCGTAGCTACGGCTGCATTTCCATGCTGAATGGATGCCATATATGTGTACTGCACGGCAAGCATTCCAAACAATCCAAAAACAAGAAGCTGGCCAGCTGACGCTTTGTTTTTCCAAATCTCAATAATCTGAGACCGGTCCTTTCTAAACAATTGGAGCATTAAGAGTAAAATGCCCGCCGTAAGCAAGCGAATCGTTACAAACCAATTCACATCAACTTGATCATCTTGAAATAGTTTTTTTGCTACTGTCCCCCCTATTCCCCAACATGTCGCCCCTGTTATCACATAGAACAATCCCATTCTCCTATTTGAAGCATTCATACATGATACCTCGCTAATAAATATAATAATAGTGTTATAATAAATGCAAAACCACTTGAAAAATACTCAAATCAAACGAAAAAATATAAATATATTGAGGTGTCATTGTGCAAATAAAAGAATTCATGATTGATCAAAGCTTAAAAGAATTAACAGAGCACCGAACGGTAGAACTGCCGGTTGCCTGTTACGAAACAAGGATCAATCAAAATAGAAATGGCTATATACCGCTTCATTGGCATGACGAAATTCAATTTGTTTTGATACGTAAAGGTATAGCTGTCTTTCAGATAAATGAAGAGAAAATAGAAGTTCACGAAGGGGATGGATTATTTATCAATAGCGGCTGCCTGCACATGGCAGAGGAAAAGGATCACTCGGATTGCACTTACATTTGCTTAAATGTGTCACCCCATTTCGTTTTAGCTCAAGAACTTTATCCAAACTACGTACAGCCTTATATTTTTTCAACCAATTTATCCTGCATATTTTTGGATGGAAATCAACATTGGGCACAAAACATTTTAAATGCTGTAAAAAAATAAATCAATTGGTTCAACAAAAGACATCACTCTATGAAATTGACATTACCATGCAATTAACTTTGATGTGGAAAAACTTGGTTGTTAATGGTTTTCAGTTGGAGTATGATCAATCTGAAATGATAAAAAGCCAGCGAATGAAACAAATGTTAAACTGGATACACCTCCATTACGCTGAAAAAATGACATTAGAGGACATTGCAAAGGCTGGCCAATTGAGCCGTTCTGAGTGCTGCCGTTATTTTAAACGAATGCTGAATAAGACGCCATTACGTTATGTATTGGATTATAGAATCCAAAAAAGCTTATTGCTGCTGCAACACCCGGAAACCAATGTTACAGAAGTGTCCTATCAAGTTGGCTTTAACAGCACCAGTTATTTCATAAGTAAATTTCAGCAAGCTATGAATATGACACCATTAACCTACAAAAAATTTCATATGGAGAATTAATGGATATTGATCCTCTTCATGGAAACTCTAAAAAAAGAAAAAGAAGATACAAAGTATAGTTTTGTATCTTCTTTGTTCGTTCGAGATCCTTTTAAAGTAAAGGAAAAAAGTTTGATTACATTTTCGGGGCTTCCAAACCAAATTTTGTCCACTCCTCTTTTGCTGGACCATAAATACCTGGAACAGTTACATCCGCTTGTCTCATAAGAACAGTCATTTGACCCCGATGGTGAGTTTGATGTTGAATTAAAAACATCAAAAGTGACCCATTTGGCATTTGTTGACCAATAAAGTTGATGCGTTCTTGAAGGGTATGGTCAGTCCATTGTTTTTTTAACGCCTGTACAAATGCATTACTGGCTTCATGATAGCTGTCAGCTATAAACTGAGCTGAAGAAGGAACTGGATAATCTTCATCTGGAGCGTGAAACGTTAAGTTTGTGTTTGAGGTAATAATGCGAATAGCAGCAACAGTATGCCAAGCAATACGGCCTAAAGTCCAGTTTTGTGAAGTTATTTCTTGTTTAAGTGATTCATCAGTTAGACGATTTAGCAGTTTCTGTGTAGCATCGGCTTCGAACTCCCAAGATTTCAAAAAATGGTCTAAGGTTTGAAACACAATAATCCTCCTAATCAATTTTTGGTAATATTTATAAATCTATAGTTTCATTATAATGCCCCGTTAAGTGAAAAAGAACAACCTTTATACAAAAATGATCTAAGGAAAAGGCATCACAACATTCTTATAAAAATCAAAACATCGCATTCTTTTTACGGCATGGTGACAGCCCAGTGGATTAATCGCTGAAAGTCTCCACGCTCACTCCAATATGCTGATAAACCCGTTAGTATATGGCCTTTTTCAAGATAAGAAAAATAAGGAGAGTGTAGTATGAGTATCGACATTAAAGCAGTAACTGAGGATAATCGTGCCGCTATTCTTGCTTTGCATGTTAGCGAGAATCAAACATCATATATTGAATCAGCAAAAGCATGTTTAGAGGATGCAAAAGAATGTCACGATTATAAACCAGTCGGACTTTACCATGAAGGAGATCTAGTCGGTTTTGCAATGTATGGGCTGTTTCCTGAGTATGATGAAGATAATAAAAATGGAAGAGTCTGGCTTGATCGATTCTTTATTGATGAACATTATCAAGGAAAAGGGTTAGGAAAAAAAATGCTCAAAGCTCTCATTCAGCATCTTGCTGGTCTATATCAATGTAAGAGAATTTATTTAAGTATATTTGAAAATAATATTCATGCTCTTCGCCTTTACCAAAGGTTTGGTTTTCAATTTAATGGTGAGCTCGATTTTAATGGCGAGAAGGTCATGGTAAAAGAACTGTAGGTTCTTAAATGGTTTCGCCCCCACTCGATCTGCGACGATTTAAAAAGGAGGCGATTAATTTTTTCATTACTTTAATGAGCTATAAATCCTTTCCGTATACTTAGTGATGCCTTCATCGTAATCCGGATACTTATATCCAAGACTTTCTGATACAGCTTTTGAATATTTTCTAAATAATGCATAGCAAGTGAATAACGACTTCCACATTTCTTGATATCCATTCACAGAATATGTAGTCATTAGCTCTTCCCATTCTTTATTGGAAAGGTAACGTTTCATAAATTTATAGTTCTTCCCCATACTACATGTATACCCTTGCTGGGATGCGATATGCCAAGCCATCATTCTTAATAAATTACGACGTACAATTTCATTTAAATGGTCTATGGCAAAAAGGATTTCTTTTCTTGCTAATCCTTTTACTACGTAAGTCGAAACCATCCAGAACTCATTACAGCAATCATCAAATTCCCTTGCCGTCGGCTTTTTGATCCAATATTGACGATCATTTGGGATCACTTTATTTGTGATGAAAGTATCCTTATCAAGCAAGACCTCAACCAAACCATCACTCTCAGCAAAATAATCTTCTACTTCATTAATTGGAATAAGGGTGAGATCTAATTTGTTGCCATCCTCAAAAAGAATGATGTAAGAAAACCAATTATCTAATTCGGGAGGAAAAAGCTCCATATCTTCGGGTTTTTGCATCATAATCCGATTCCCAAAGATTTCGAGCCAGCGATCACTTTCTGTAAAAGATTCCATATCAGTTACAAAATACGAAATGTCGTAATCTTGGAATTTGTCTGGGGGAATATTTTTGTTTGTACGCGACCCTTCCAAAGTGACCAATCGAACTCTTTCATCCTTCAAAGCAAAGTCTAAAAAAATGCCCATCATTTCCTGTTCACTTCGCATTGCGTGTATTCCTCCGTTTCAGGCTTTTCTTCTTGCAGCAAAAATATCCCAACTCCAAAATCCGAATATTGATCTAATTATGAAACAAATACTTTTTCATATCAATTATGCTTAGCCCTTCTAGAGACAGCTAGGAGCTGTTCCTGCTAAAACGCTAATAGATAAGAAAAAATGATCCTCCTTTATCTTAAAATATTGATAAGAACTATGCGAATATAAATCCTATCTATCGGGTTAAGTACTCTTCATTTTGTGAGGAAATGTTCTTTCCTTTATGGACTATTGTTGCTCAAAAGAGAAAGTTGAAATGCCTTTCTATGTGGGATGAATCAAGGCTTAGAAATATAAAAAACCACGAAGCTTATTTGAAGAAGCTTTGCGGTCTTTAGGTGTCATCCATTTTGATAAAGATTTCCTCTTCTCTTACGAATCAATTGTCTGAGAAGATAGATTCATTTGGACCATGTGAGATGAATCCAAGGCTTAGGAGTTTTAAGCATCGGGATAAAATTCGTGTTGACGCTCCTCAGCTTTACTATTTAATATTCTGTAGGTAGACTTTCCAATATGAAGCGGAATATCCAATTTTTCTAAATTTGGCATGCCATTTTTTAAGAAAAGCTCTTTATCTTGATATCTCTGTAAAACTTCTCCCACAATCCACTCTTGATCACCCAAAGTGGAAATACTGTGTACTTTGCACTCATAAGCAAAATATGCATCAGCTAAAATCGGTATCTCAGCTTTTATTCCTTCTTCATATTGAATATGAAATTCTTCAAACTTATTTATATCTCTGCCGCTATGGGTGCCTAATGCTTGAATTAATTCTGAACATCTCCCTGGAAGAAAATTCACACCGAAAACACCGCTTTTCTCAATCATTTGGTAAGTATATGTCTCTTTGTTTACTGATACCCCATACATTCCGGGAGAAGATCCGATATACGTATGCCAGCCAGAAGACATTGCGTTTTTTTCACCTTCATATTGAGACGTAATGACAGCTATCATTCCAGGGTAGGCGTACCAAATTGGTTTATCTATCGGCGCTCTCATATTCATCGCTCCTTTTGGTTTAGATTCAATTCTAATCAGAATTTGCGATACGACAAATGGAAGTCGCTGCAACATATTTTGTAAGTTATATGCATTCTATGCTTAATCGCAAGTCTTACATCATCATATGCTTTGGCTACATCTAGGTACTTCTTCAAATTGACCATTCGTTTTAGGTAAAAACCATCTTCATTTGTCATCTTATACATCCATCCTTTCAAATATTCATTAGAAGATGCACACATCATAAACCCTATAGCAACTATAGGGTCAATGGGTTCGTTATTTTTTTAGCACTCTTAATTCTGTGAGGAAGTTTTCTTCTCTTAATGAGTTAAAGTCGATTGGAAGAGACACTTGATATACTTTTCCATCTGTTTGGATGCCATGAGATACAATATGTTGATATAGTTTTTGATAGTATTCATCATAATTTTTTGCAGACCAATCAAATGCGATACATACATATTCACCGGACGGGATCGTAACTAATCTTATGTTTTTTTCTTGTGTGTCTATCTTTTTCTCCTTGCAAACAGCCGTATAAATACTGTTGCAATAAATGTCACGAGAATCTTTATAGGGCTTAAAATCATAAATGAATCCATAATAGTTATCTACTACATCCCCTATTTTTTCTAGGACATCAGCCAGCTTTCTGTAATACAATTCTGATTGATTATGAGGATTAACTTGAGGCGTCTCTACTTTTAATATTGTTTGTTCATCTAGATACCGATAATAAACGAAACCCTCATCTTTTTTACTGCATATGTCTAATTGTTCATTAAGCTGATTCCTTCTCCTATGAAGTAATTGGCGAGCACGTTCGAGTTTCTCCATTTCTTGCATAATAATGTTTTCTTGCTTCTCAAGAAATTGTTGCATATGTTCAGGGGTACAAGCAGATGAGCTGAAATGTTTGATTTCTTCCAGAGGCGTTTTCATATATTTTAAATACTTGATAATATCTAAATAAAAGAACTGTTTAACATGGTAGTACCGATAGCCATTATCCTGATCTGTATAATAAGGCTTGAAAACTCCGATCCTATCATAATAGCGTAATGTTTGAATTGAAATGTTATTGAGACGGGCTGTTTCTCCAATTGTAAAATATTCCTTCATCAATCTCATCCTTTCTAACAATTCTTTCTTCCGCTATACACGGTTATCTTTAAAATCCTTACTGAATGATTCTTGAGAAAAACCGGTTTCAGACGATCTTCTTTTCGTTCTTTGTTAAATCATATCACCAAAATGATCATTCCTGATTCATAACGATTACTCGTTAAACAGGCACAAAAAACTTGAATCTATAGTCACTATAGGGTCAAGTGAATATTGATCGTATCTTACATTTGTTTAATGAAATAGGTTGTTTTATTAATGTTTTGTTTATTTTGTCCAGACACCAATGAGGGCGAAGGGAAAGAAACGGAAGGAAAAAAGCTGCTGACGGGAAGTCAGCAGCTAATACAGAAGAATCAAAGCATTAAATCACCATAAAGGATTAGGCGTGTTTATTGAATGTGTAAAAGAGTCATATTACTCCTCATTTAATGCGCCATCATCTCATGGGCGATATCATGACCATCCATTTCTGACGGGTAGTAGGTAGGCCAGTGTTTGACTTCATTAAGTAAAGCTTCACGGTCATCACCCCAATACAGATGGTAATGACCAGCTTTAGTCGGATCGATACTATGATCACTAAACTGAATATACTGAGGGAGCCCTTCAGCTTCTTTAGCTCGTTTGAATATGTATCTTACCCCTCTATTGCCCGCATCATATGTTAGAATTTCGTATCCGTCATACGTATACTCGCCAGAATATTCTTTTCCGTTTTTGAAGAACGTTACAGCATTTTTTTGAATTAAGATGCGGTCAACATCTGTTTTATACCCTTTTTTATAATACTCTTTATATTCTTCAGCTGTCTTGTCACCTTCATGTTCTGATTTATATGAAAATACTTCGTCAAGAGTACCATCTTGCAGGTATGGATATACAGATTGCCAGTCTCCTTCCCAATCAGAAAGCGGGCGATCCTTTACTTGGCTGTTTTTAAAATAGCCTTCATAAATTTTTTCTGTTTTTTCATCATGTGCATGACTATGATCGTGAGAATGTTCGTGTGTGTGACTTTCAGATGTTTGGTCTTGCGTTTTAGAAGAGTCTTCTTCAACTGCTGAGGATGATGTTGTTTTATGAGACTCACCTTTTGATGAACCGGTAGTCTGACATCCTGCCAATACGAGTAATGAACCTATAGCGAATATACCTAACCTCTTTGCAAATAAAATCTTCATTCCAACACTCCTTTTTTATTAAATCGAAAACATTACGATTTATATTATACATATATCTCTTGGAAACATCAAAGGGAAAATGCTCCTCATATTACTGAATCGTATCTGGCAGCGGATGGCCAATATCAATTAAAAAACTGACTTTGTCAGTCAGTTTCCTTTACAATACGAAAGTCTACGATATTTCCATATCGATCGGCTTCAATATGACAGCATCCTTCAAGCAGTTGTTTTAATTTTCCTCGTCCGCGTTGTACCCTTGATTTTGCGCCCGAGTAAGAAATGCCGAGCTTTTCACTTAACTCTTTTTGTGATAACCCTTGAAATTCAGTCAGTTCGAGCGCCTCTCGATACTTTTCCGGCAACCTTTTGATGGTCGAGCGAATACAAACTGCTGCTTCTTTAGTGAAATTTTCTTCCTCTGCTTTGTCATCAACATGCAGATGATCAGGCAATATTTCGCTTGATTTTTTTGTGCGGTAAAAATCAATAATTGTATTTCTAGCAATCTGATAGATCCAGCTATGAATCTTTTGTTCATCGATCAGATTTGGGAGATGGATTTGTATTTTCATAAATACGATTTGCAATATGTCATCAATCATAGATTCATCGTTAACCCTATGCGAAATAAATGTTTTTAACGGCTGGTGAAATTGATCCCATAGATCCTCAATATTCATTTGAAAAATCCTCCTATTATTTTTGCGTCTGCTTTACGTTTGTTTCGTCTTTGTAATCGTAACAGAGAATGAAACAATTGTTGAATCAATTGCATGGCAGCTGTTGCAAAAAAATGATGAGGAGAGATTTGTTATGGAATATACCTTTTTAGGAAGAACAGGATTGCGGGTGAGCCGTTTATGTTTAGGCACGATGAATTTTGGAGTTGATACAGATGAAAAGACGGCGTTCCGTATCATGGATGAAGCGCTCGATAACGGCATTCAATTTTTTGATACTGCCAATATTTACGGCTGGGGCGAAAATGCAGGTTTGACAGAGAGCATCATTGGAAAATGGTTTGCACAAGGAGGACAGCGCCGCGAGAAAGTCGTTCTGGCGACAAAAGTATATGAACCGATTTCTGATCCGAATGATGGACCAAATGATATGAGGGGGTTGTCTCTATACAAAATCAGACGCCATCTGGAAGGATCGCTGAAGCGGCTTCAGACAGATCATATAGAATTATACCAAATGCATCATATCGATAGGCGGACGCCGTGGGATGAGGTATGGGAAGCTTTTGAGACTCAGGTTCGCTCCGGCAAAGCAGACTATATTGGATCCAGTAACTTTGCAGGCTGGCATTTGGTTAAAGCGCAAGCTGAAGCTGAAAAACGGCAATTCATGGGACTCGTCACTGAACAGCACAAGTATAGTTTATTAGAACGAACAGCTGAGATGGAAGTGCTGCCGGCCGCACGGGATCTTGGTTTAGGTGTAGTGGCGTGGAGTCCCCTTGCAGGAGGACTTCTTGGCGGGAAGGCACTGAAAAGCAATGCCGGAACCCGTACAGCAAAAAGAGCAGATTTAATCGAAAAACATCGCTCGCAACTCGAGAAATTTTCAGCTTTATGCAAAGAACTAGGAGAAAAAGAAGCAAACGTGGCTTTGGCATGGGTGCTGGCAAATCCAGTTTTAACTGCGCCGATCATCGGACCAAGAACGGTTGAGCAGCTGCGTGATACGATAAAGGCCGTTGAAATCAGCCTGGATGAGGACATTCTCCACATGTTGAATGATATCTTTCCTGGACCTGGAGGAGAGACACCTGAGGCATACGCCTGGTGATCCTTCCATGATCAATACTGACATTTTTCTAAAATCTTTATGCTGAACAATCATATAGGAAAGACAAGAGCTTGTTTGTCTCTTGTCTTTTCCAAATCATGCGGAGAATTCTGACTAGTCATCGACAAGAAACGCTGCCGCTTTATTCACTCAATGCTTATTTAATGACAAAATTACCGTATTCTTTTGAACGAACATGAATCGGCCCGTTTAGATTGTAGTTGTTCTCCTTGGCGATAGAGCGAAGCACGTCCACACGCGCAACCGATTCTCTCCACTCATCACGGGTGTCAGGATCTGCCGGGTTCATTAGATCGTCATATCGCACATCCAGGAATTTATTTAGCCATTTTTTCTCATCAATTCCGTCTTTAGGTGAGCCGCCCGCTTTTTTGTTCGTGCGTTTAATCAAGGCATAAAAGGAGTCCGGGTCATCGCCATCGCCATGCTGGATCACTGTATCGTACATCACAGCTCTTGCCAGTGCCGTTTTCAGTCCCGCGTTATCTGATCGTTTCATGGCAGGCTGATAGTACAAGCTGTCATTTACTTTGTCTTGGGCAGCGCGGAAGTCCTTATCATTACCAAGCGACTTCCAGGCAGAAGCGAATCCCTTAAGATTGCTGATGTCATCGCTTTCTTCTTTAGCCAGACGGCGCAATTCAGGCAGGTACTTTTTCAGTTTGTTATTCGGTACCGCCTTTGTGTATACTTCCACTACTTCCAATGCATCCCCGGTAGCCGTTGTAAAGCCTGCCCGTCCGCATGTATAGCCTCTTCCATCATCCAATGGCTCAACATATCCGTATTGGATCTCCGTCGTGCCGTTTTCAAAAATACTGGTCAGTTGCTCCGCCCGGCGCTTTTGATCCTTATTCAGTCCCGCCGCAAAAACCGTTTCGCTCATCATCAGGGTAAAAAACATGGTGAAAACAAGTGATGAAATCGCTGCCTTCTTCCAGAAATCCGCTTTTTTCTTCAAACTGATTTTCATTCTATTACCTCCTTCTAAATATTGTAAACACAGACTCAGTATACACAAAGGGACTGCTATATTGCGGAAATCCATTGTTTTGTCAATATTTTTGAATCTAAAGTAATAATAATTGCGGCTTGAATCTTACTCTTTTTTTATTGCCAATCAGCCTTAGCCCCTTTCTCTGGGAGAAGCCCTTTTGCTACAACTTTATTTAACAAAATGCAATAAGGCTTTAATTTATTTTATAATGGAAATGATCATCGAATAGTTGGGAGGTGATGAAATGGCAAGTAAGATAAGCATGCTAGATTCCGCAACGTCCCATGCAAAGCCTATTATTGGAAAGGCGATACTTTGCATGGGGTGGACTTTCTAAAAGATCGCCCAAGTAAGCTTTTCTGATATAGTGGCTTTGCACCTTATTTGCTATAAAAAAATAAGGAGCTGGCAGATATGGCATATGTAAAAGCAACCGCTATTTTACCTGAAAAGCTGATATCGGAAATTCAAAAGTACGTTCAAGGAAAAACAATATATATCCCTAAGCCTGAAACCTCTCATCAAAAATGGGGTGCGTGTTCAGGAACAAGAAAGCTAATCGATGACAGAAACGCTTCTATTAAACAAGCATTTAAAAACGGCAAAACAATTCATCAATTATCTGATGAATATCACCTCTCTACTGAAACTATAAAAAAAATTGTCTACTCTAAATAAACAAAACGAAAGCACTGATGAAATGTAATCAGTGCTTTTAATATGGCGAGTTTGTTTCTAAGTTATTTCCTGCATATGATATCATTGGCCAATTGTGTAAAATCAAGGGAGATGATAAGAAAGGAAAGATTTACAAATGAGAATAGTAAACAATGGAACATTGCAAGTATCTGGAGCGAACATCCATTATGAGGTGCGTGGCACAGGGCCAATCATTCTTTTGATCCATGGCGGAGGCGGTGATGCCGACAAGTTCCATCATGTTGCAGACCATCTGGCTAACTGGTACACGGTTGTTACTTACGACCGCCGAGGCCATTCCCGCAGCAATCTTGCCAATCAGACTGAGGATTACCGTGTGGAAACACACAGCGATGACGCCCACCGTCTTCTAGCCAAACTCACCGACAAGCCGGCATATGTACTTGGAAGCAGCTCCGGCGCTGTTATCGGGCTTGATCTGTGCATACGCCATCCCGAACAGGTAAATGTCATGATCCCTCACGAACCAGTCTTATTGCAGGTTTTAAATGGAAATGAGCTGAAACAAGCCAAGCAATTCATGGAAGACCTTAAGAAAAATCACCGACATGAGGTCATTACATTATTGTCAAGTGTAGAAACAGACGAACAATCAAAGGATGTACTGACAGAGCGGCTTCTCGGTAATTCAACGTATTTCACTGAATATGAAATTCAGGGAATACTCAACTATACATTAGATATCGAAGCATTAAAGATGGTGTTTACATCTGCTCCGATGAAGGTACTCCCAGCTGGCGGAAGTGCTTCACGGGATTTTTTTCCTTATCGTTGCGCGAACATCTTAGCGGAGCATTTGGAAACAGAAATTGTTGAATTTCCCGGAAACCATGCAGGTTATAACACAATACATCATAAAGAATTCGCTCAGAGGTTACATGATATATTAGAAAATAAACATAGGATCATGTACAACTAACTCAGACTATCGGCGAATTTCACAGGAGCGTTTTTTACGCTATTTTTAAAAAAGAAACCTTTGGACTTTGTGAATCCGCAGGTTTCTTTTTTTATTCAGCTACTTTTTTCCCGGATAACTAATAGCAAACCAACTAGAATCAAAGTTGAACCTGCCCAGAAGGTTCCGCCTATACGTTCTCCTAACAAAATCCATCCGAGCAATGTTCCAACGAGAGGCTGAAAAAAGAAAAATAAACCTCCACTTGATGCATTCAGCATTTGTAATCCGCGATTCCAAAGTATAAATCACAAGCTGTTGAAACAATCCCCAAGTATAATAGCTTGCCTCTTATAAATGCCGCCGTTTGACTTGCTTACATCCAGCGCAGAACATACTTTTAGTCAATTACGGCCTTCTCTCACCTTCCATATATTCATTAATGTACCATAAACTAGGTCCTTGAAAAGTGGAATTATTCCTATGTTTTTGACAATGAAAAATTGCCGTTCAAATGCTTCTTCTACTGATCAAAATAAAATGTAAATGATAAAAATATTCCGTTTTTAGAGGAGTGTATGGTTCACTCTAATTTCGGGAAATGTAACGTTGATTAAAGGAGGTTAAATCAATATGGATCATCAAACATTAGCTGCTCACGAGGCTGTAGACTTACATGAAATCGTTAACTTTAAAACACTGTGTATAGCGAAATCGAAATTAATGCAGGGACTTGTGTTTGACCAAGACCTGAAGGATTTGATGCAAAAAGATGTGCAGCAATCCATTCAAGACCTTACTGATTTACAAGAGATTTATGAGCGTGCGCCATTTCAGGCTCCTGTCCCTGAAAGCCGCCCAACACCAATCATTAATTGAAAGGAAGGGGAGCACCTTTGAATCATGATCATTTAGACCCTATTAATTCGCTGAATGTGCCTGAACTTGCCGATACCACATTTGCGATGGATTTTCTGATACGAGCAAAAGAAGGCGTGAGAAATACTGCTGTAGCTTTGACTGAAACCGCATCACCAGATGTACGGGCCTTGCTGCGAAAACAGCTGATGCAAGGAATCGCGATGCACCAAGAGATTACAGAACTGATGATCAGCAAAAAATGGTTCCATCCGTATGAGCTGAGTGAACAGTACAAGCTGGATCAGCTTTCTGCAAAAAATACGATCATGGTCGGCAACATGAACCTCTTCCCTGCTGAAACAAATCGAAAAGGGATGTTTGACCGGACACCTGATGAACACTAATATTGGAGGTTTTACAGCATGAAGGCAGTAACGTATCAAGGCGTTAAAAATGTTGTTGTCAAAGATGTTCCTGATCCAAAGATTGAAAAGTCCGATGACATGATTATAAAAGTCACCAGTACGGCCATTTGCGGATCAGATTTACATTTAATCCATGGATTCATTCCTAATCTGCAAGAAGACTATGTCATCGGCCATGAACCGATGGGAATCGTCGAAGAAGTTGGTTCAGGTGTGACTAAACTAAAAAAGGGAGATCGAGTAATTATTCCCTTTAATATAGCATGCGGGGAATGCTTTTTTTGTAAAAACCAGCTGGAAAGCCAATGTGATCAGTCCAATGACAACGGAGACATGGGCGCTTATTTCGGCTATTCAGGGCAAACGGGCGGTTATCCAGGCGGGCAAGCGGAGTATTTAAGAGTGCCATTTGCGAATTTCACCCATTTTAAAATACCTGAAACCTGCGAGGAACCCGATGAGAAATTAAGCGTGATTGCCGATGCCATGACAACCGGCTTTTGGAGTGTTGACAACGCCGGGGTAAAAGACGGCGACACAGTTATCGTTCTCGGCTGCGGTCCAGTCGGCCTGTTTGCTCAAAAATTCTGCTGGCTAAAGGGCGCAAAACGCGTCATAGCAGTTGACTATGTAAACTATCGCTTACAGCATGCCAAACGTACAAACAAAGTCGAAATCGTTAATTTTGAAGACCATGAGAATACTGGCAATTACTTGAAAGAAATCACCAAAGGCGGAGCGGATGTCGTTATTGACGCTGTTGGGATGGATGGGAAAATGAGCGACCTCGAGTTCCTCGCCAGCGGATTAAAGCTTCACGGCGGAACGATGAGTGCATTGGTTATTGCTTCCCAAGCCGTTCGCAAAGGAGGAACGATACAAATTACAGGTGTGTATGGCGGCAGGTATAACGGTTTTCCGTTAGGTGATATCATGCAGCGAAACATCAATATACGCTCTGGCCAAGCTCCGGTGATCCACTATATGCCATACATGTTTGAATTAGTGACAACGGGCAAAATTGATCCGGGAGATGTTGTAAGCCATGTCCTGCCGCTTAGTGAAGCCAAGCATGGCTATGACATTTTTGATTCCAAAATGGATGATTGTATAAAAGTTGTGTTAAAACCTTAAAAAACGGAGGTGACGGAAATGGAATACGCCTTACATGAAGCGCTTGAGGTCCAAGAAATGACCGCATTTAAGACACTTTGTTTGACGAAATCCAAAACAATGAAGGCGCTGGTATCTGATCCGAAGCTGAAAGAAATCATGCAGCAAGACGTTGACATCACCACAAGGCAGTTACAGGAGTTTGCCTCTATTTTATCTAATGCAAAGCATGAATGAGGAGATGAATGAATCATGAATCCTATCATAGAATATCTGACTGGCATGAACGTTTTAACAGACCAAATCATTGCCATGGACTTATTGATCGCAGCAAAAAACGGCGTTAGAAACTATGCGATGGCCGCAACGGAAGCTGGAACGCCTGAGGTAAAAGAGGTCCTAATCCGGCATTTAGAGGAAGCCCTCGATATGCACGAACAAATCTCAAGCTATATGATGGAAAAGGGCTGGTACCATCCTTGGAACACAGACGAACAAGTCAAGCTGAATTTACAAAATATCGAAACGGCGATTCAATTACCAACCCTTTAACATACATTGATTCATGTTGCTGAGGAACAATTGATGGAGACAACTGTCCCTCAGCTTCTGTTTTTTTAAAGTTGAATCGCCGTGAGCGCCCATGATGAAGGTTTGAGGAATCGTTTTTATGTTTCTAACTACTTTCACTCTTCGTAAACCCGCTTCTTCCCAGCTGGTCTTCTATCACTTGCAAAGCCTGTTCCTCGTCAATCCCTTCAGCTCTAATTTTGATGTGAGTGCCGGGTTTAATGCCTAATGACATCACGTCAATAAGAGACTTGGGCGGATTTTTCAGATCAACGGATTTCCCCTCATATAAAAGAAACATATGAGAACGAAACTTGCAGGCTGTTCGAACCAACAAAGTTGCTGCACGGGCAAACCCTGTACTTGCAATAATGGTATACTGTTTTTCAATCATGCTTCCCTGCTCCTTACCCCCCAAATAGTCCTAAAAAATACTGCTTACATAAAATGAAGACCGACGCATATCAAAATACCAAGCTAAATGTGATTTATATTTTCAATAGCGAAAGTGATCTAGCGGGGTACTGCTAAAAAAGCTTGTGAACTTCTCATCACTATTGATACGAAACAATAAAGGCTGAAGAGAATTTTCATCTTTAAGAATCGCCTTCAGCCTTACACCATTTGTTTTTATGACTTCATTTGGATAAAGGACAAACTCATATTGATCCCCCTTTATCTGGTTCTTATAGAATTCAATCTTACGGTTTGGCACAAGCAGATTTTGCTGTAAAGCTTGCATGTCTACTTCTGCTATGTGCTTTCGCTATTCAAGTGCACCTTTCATGAATCGTTTTATCACCCATTGCTCGCCATGCAATATATTTCGCTCAGTCATCGACATGCCTGAATCTTTCAAATGGAGAAAAAATCGCATCCAGCCGATATCATGATCGGTAAATTCCCGTATATTGTTTTCATTTCATGAGGTGTCAGGAGCCTTTCCTTTTCGTAATACCTGAGGGTACTTGTTGTCACACCGATGATGTTTGCAAATTCCCCAATTGAATAAGGAATTGCAACCACCTCTTTTTGTGCATAATTTCTTGACGAAACAAAATCGGTCATTTTAACCTGCCCTCTTCGGACGAAAAGAATGCTATCTTCCGTCAACTTACCCGTGAAGATTTTCCGTATTGGGCCTGCTTTTAAGCTTAGCCTCATTCTCCCGTAATTTTCCGTCATAGTCTTCAATTTTTGTGTCTAATCTTTTAATTGTTTCATCAATTTCTCTCCGCTTCTCTATCAGCCGCTGTCTTTCGTCGGCCAGAATATTTTTGCGGGCTTCCACCGTACGATCTCCTTCAGTAAATAACGTTGTATATTCAATTAACGCTTCAATCGAGAGTCCCGCACTTCGCATGCATTTAATGAATTCAATCCATTTGATATCCTCTTCATCATAATCGCGAATGCCGCTTTCTTTACGTTTTACCGGCGGGATCAATCCGACACGTTCATAATACCTGAGTGTTGCGGCTGTCAGGCCAAACTGCTTTGCCGCCTGCGCAATATTCATTTTCTTCACCTCTCTGTCCTGCATGTTTTGAAGGTAACACTTAAAGTTAACTTTAAGTCAAGCGAAAACAAATGTTAACTTCAGAACCTTTTTTTAGTAATGCAGGGCTCGCCTTAAAAGCACACTTTAAGCTCTATACTCTTCCATGCAATAAAACTAGTTTAGTTGGAGGGATTGCTAGATGGCACAAAAACAAACTGCCGGGCGAGATATACTAGGAGACTTCGCGCCAAAGTTTGCTGAACTTAACGATGATGTGCTGTTCGGTGACATTTGGGCAAGAGAGGAAGAACTTTCCCCGAGGGATCGAAGCATGATTACAATCTCTGCGCTAATTGTCTGGAAACTTTGAACAATTAACTCCGCACCTTCCCTTATAAAAATGTTCTCATTTCGAATTCAGCCAATTGAGATGATTTTTTTCAAAAAAACTCTTGCCTTAAAGCTGACTTTAAGGTTTATCGTTATGTTGAAGACACCACAAAACATAAATCAGTGCATGTTTTTATTTGCACCATTTATGATAAAGAAAGGATAGGTTCATATGTGCAATCACCATCAAACTCGTGTATTAAGCGTATCACATGCAAAAGCCAAATTTGAGCAAACGACGATTGAGCGAAGAGAATTACGGCCGCATGATGTCTTAATCGATATTAAATTCAGCGGTATTTGCCATTCCGACATCCATAGTGCATTTGATGAATGGGGCGGGGGCATCTTCCCAATGGTGCCCGGCCATGAAATTGCCGGAGTTGTAACAGCCGTTGGAACAGAAGTGACTAAGTTTACTGTCGGGGACCGCGTTGGCGTCGGCTGTTTTGTTGACTCCTGCGGAGAATGCGAATACTGTCAGAGCGGTGAAGAACAGTTCTGCACAAAAGGTGTTGTTCAAACATATAACTCACTAGACTATGATGGAAATCCGACATATGGCGGGTACAGCCAAAAAATCGTTGTCACTGACAGATTCGTGGTTCGAATTCCAGACCATTTGGAAATGGATGTTACCAGTCCGCTATTGTGTGCAGGCATCACCACTTATTCCCCGCTGAAACACTGGAATGTCGGGCCTGGTAAAAAGGTTGCCATCGTAGGCGTGGGCGGCCTTGGACACTTGGCAATCCAATTTGCACATGCGATGGGTGCAGAGGTAACCGTGCTGAGCCGGTCCATGAATAAGAAAGACGAAACTCTGGAACTTGGGGCAGATCATTACTTTGCAACAAGTGACCCAGCTACATTCACTTCATTGGCCGGCCGTTTTGACGTCATCTTAAATACGGTATCCGCGAACCTTGATGTAGACGCCTATTTATCGATGCTTCGTATAGACGGAACACTTGTGAATGTCGGAGCACCTGCTGAACAGGACACATACAGTGTGTTTTCTTTAATCATGGGTCGCCGCAGCCTCGCAGGATCACTTGTAGGCGGAATTCGAGAAACTCAAGAGATGCTGGATTTTGCCGCTGAGCATGGCATCGCGCCTAAAATTGAAGTGATCCGCGCTGATCAAGTGGACGAAGCATACGAACGTATCCTCCGAAGCGATGTCCGTTATCGATTTGTAATTGATATTTCCACATTGTAAGTCTAAAAAATGGGTTAGTCCTTTAAATGGGCTGACCCGCTTTTATTCACTGGACATTCACGAAAAACGATCTCCTTAAGCAAATGTTTTGAAGATCGGCCAATCTTCCTGTTATTCTATGGAATAAAGAGGTTATAGGAGGTTTTTGAAACGTATCCTCCGAAGCGATGTCCGTTATCGATTTGTAATTGATATTTCCACATTGTAAGTCTAAAAAATGGGTTAGTCCTTTAAATGGGCCGACCCGCTTTTATTCACTGGACATTCACGAAAAACGATCTCCTTAAGCAAATGTTTTGAAGATCGGCCAATCTTCCTGTTATTCTATGGAATAAAGAGGTTATAGGAGGTTTTTGATATGAGCAAAAAAATCGCAGTTCTCGTTACAGACCAATTCGAGGATATCGAATATACAAGTCCGGTAAAAGCATACGAAGAAGCTGGCTACAGTGTCACAGCTATCGATTTGGAAGCTGGCAAAGAAGTTACCGGTAAACATGGCGAGAAAGTAAAGATCGACAAAGCCATCTCTGATGTGGATGCTAGTGAATTTGATGCACTTTTAATTCCAGGGGGATTCTCTCCGGATTTGCTTCGTGCTGATGACCGTCCGGGTGAATTTGCGAAAGCATTTGTCGAAAATGAAAAACCTGTTTTCGCTATTTGCCACGGCCCGCAAGTGCTGATTGATACGGATCTTCTGAAAGGCAAAGATATCACAGGCTATCGCAGCATCCGCAAAGATTTAATCAATGCCGGGGCAAACTACAAAGATGCAGAAGTAGTCGTCAGCCACAACATTGTCACAAGCCGAACACCTGATGATTTGGAAGCATTTAACCGCGAATCATTGAATGTATTGAAATAAAGAGAAGGCACAGACTTTTTGGGTCTGTGCCTTTGTTCAATTTAAGACTCCTTGTTTACATTCTGAAAGACAGCAGTCGCATCCCACACATTCAAGCCAAATTGACCTTCTGAGAATGTGGAATCATTCGCATCAATCACAAGACGATCATCTAAATAGATTTTAAAGCGATCTCCCTCGGCCTCTGTTTTCAGATGATACTTTTTATTCACGTCTATCGGCGTTTTGTATTCAGCAATGACAGAAGCCACACCGTTCTCAAATTTAAAGAGTTTCACCAGGTCGTGCTTCGCATCCACGTTTGCAAGATAACCGTTTTTGGCATCTTTGTTAGAGCGAAACATTAGTGCTCCTGCCCCTCTTCCGTTTCCATCCTTTATGGTGATATCAGATTCATAAATGAAGTCTGAGCCGGATGCTGAAGACAAGATAAAGGAATCGCCGTCCGACCTCCCTTGTTTCCCCTCAATTGTGTCGGCCCATGTGCCATTTACAGTCGTCCAGCCGGTCAAATTGGACATAAAAGGTGACGTCCCCCATACCTTTTTTAAAGGATGTATCGTTACAGATTTTACCTTTACACCACCATTTGCAGCATATAATTCAATCCCTTTGCTTGATCGATCTGGGAGAATGATATCCGTTATGACCTTTTGCCCGTCATTCCCAAATACTTCAACCGAGGAACGGTCAACAAAAATGCGCATCTTAACCTTTCCATTTACCGGCTTTAACGGGGCTGTTTCTTTTCCGGTGTTAAAGGCCGGATTAAAGGTGACGTTGCCCGACTCGCTCCGGTCAACGAACAGTTTAGCGTTCCTTCGGTCATAGCCGACTTTCGTAAATTGATTTTTTCCTGTTCGGACCTTAAAGCCGAACTCAGCAGCTGAACCAGTGCCCGCTTTGAATTCTGCATTTATTTCATAAGCATCTCCAGATAGCCCCGCTAACACATTATGACTTGCAGGCGATACGGTCAGATTCTTCCACTTCTTAGATGTCCCGCGAATAGTATCCAGCTCTTTTACTGGTGTTTGCACGACTCTAACGCCTTCGGTAAGCGCTTTCAATTTTAACTCTCTTGGGATAGACGTTGCACTTCTCCATGGGGATGTAGGAACATCATTCGCATATTGCCAATTGCTCATCCATCCTAACCATAGCCGCCGGCCGTCTGTAGATGGAATATCCGACCATGATACAGCCGCATAAAAGTCTTTGCCGTAATCCGTCCAGAGAACTTTGTTTGACGGATTTTCATTTTTAAAATGCGTTCCATCAAAGTCCCCTACAAAATATTGCATGCCTGACCCTCCTGAAACCGCTCCGTTTCCGACACTAACCTGCATCACCCATTTTTTTTGCTTCGGGTTGCCGTCTACCGGAAGCTCAAACAAATCCGGACACTCCCATACTCCCCCATGGCTCCCTTGCCCCAGTCCAAATTCACTTGCATACGTCCACTGCTTTAGATTTTTGGATGTATAAATGAGGATTCGGTCACCGGCCGCAAGCACCATTACCCACTTTTTCTCTTTCTCATACCAAAAGACTTTTGGATCACGGAAATCTTTTTTCCCCGGGTTTGGAATGACAGGGTTGCCTGCGTATTTCGTCCACGTTCTGCCTTTGTCGTTGCTGTAGGCAATGCTTTGCACTTGATGCCCTTCCCGGTCCTGTGTATAAATGGACACAAGCGGCTTCTCTTTACCTGTTTGAAAACCGCTTGTGTTATTTTGATCTACAACTGCGCTCCCAGAAAAGATTGTGCCTTTGTCATCCGGAGCCAGCGCAACAGGAAGGTGCTTCCACGTAACCAAATCTTTGCTCACGGCATGCCCCCAATGCATGGGCCCCCACTGGAGCCCGTATGGATGGTGTTGATAGAACAAGTGATATTCTCCAGCATAATATACCATCCCGTTTGGGTCATTCATCCAGTTAGCCTCCGGCGTAAAATGATATTGAGGACGGTGATCCTCATCATAGTAGCTTGAATCGGCTGCCTCAACCGGAAATGCCATAGTAAACAGCAGGGTGAACATGATGATAGCTTGAGAAAGTCTCTTTTTCATTTGTTTCTTCGCTCCTCTCTTCGTGTTTGAACACTTTCAAGAGAGACTGCTGCACAAGTTGATCCGTTTCTGGAAATTTTTTCTGTTTCACTGGTATCCGAATGATTGATATATGATAGACTGCTGCAGTTTCCCTCTTTTTTCTTACATCACACAGCTTATGCTAAGAAACCAGCCCAATACCCAAGAATCCCGATGATAAAGATGCCGCAGATAATGAGAAGAGGATTCACACCTTTGCGCAACATCCAAGCCACCAATAACGTTAACCCTAGAGGCAGCGCACCCGGCATGATACTGTCTAACACATTTTGTACGGTTTGAACTTCCACTTTTCCGCTTTCATCCTTAATCCTCGACACAACGATTGGAATGTTGATGGTGGTCCACTTGGAAACGAGAGCCCCCATTACAAATAACCCGAGTATCGACGCGCCTTCTGTAAGCTTTTGAATGCGATTCCCCGCTAAATCCTGAAGAATCTCCATTCCTTTCACATAGCCATACTTTAATCCGTAATATTTTGTGCTTAATCTTATAGCGTTCAGCAAGAAAAAGAATAACAAAGGACCGGCAATGTTTCCTCCTAAAGCAAGAGATGCCCCTAACGCAGCTAAGACCGGGCGAATCGTTCCCCAGAAAATCGGATCGCCTACACCCGCTATCGGGCCCATTAAACCGATTTTCATCCCGCTTATCGCTTTTCCATCAATTTCTTTATTGTTCGCCATTTCTTCTTCCATGGCAGCTGTCACGCCGAATATAGGCGCTGTCAGCCACGGGTGTGTATTAAACCATTCCAAATGCCGCTGCAATGCTTCGTTTCTTTTCGCTCCGGGACCGTACAATTTTTTGATCGCCGGTATCATGACATAGCAATATCCCATTGCCTGCACACGTTCGAAGTTAAAGGAGCCGAGCAAAAAATTTGAACGAATAAACATGCTGAAAATCTCTTTTTTCGTTAATCGTTTTTCTTTCTCCATCTTTTCATCACCCCTCATTGTTTAGGCGTCAAGATCATCATCATCGTCATCATAAACAGCAACACTGCCGCTGTCTGATGCTGCGGCGACTGCTCCGTGCGCACTATGTTTTTGCATCACCTGCTGATATAAAAGCGCCAGGCAGAGACCAAGTGCTCCAAATCCTACTAAGTTGAAATCGGTAAACGCTGCTAATAAAAATCCAATATAGAAAAATGGCTTTAAATAAGGAATATTCATCATATTGATTACCATGGCATATCCGACAACAACGATAATGCCTCCGCCAATTTGCAGCCCTTTTGTAATGACGTCCGGAATATTGCCCAAAAACGCCTGGACAGCGCTGACACTGATCAATGCGACAATCAATGTCGGTATCATGACGCGCAGCGCTTGAAACACCATCGCGGTAATATGCATAATTTCAATTCCTTTTATATTCCCTTCTTTTGCGTATCGATCAGCACGGTGAATGAAAAAGACAGTGATCGTCCGCACAAAAATCGTCAGCGCCTGACCCGCAGCCGCCAAAGCAACGGCGACGGCAATGCCTTCGCCAATTCCCTGATCAGCGGTAATGACTAAAATGGTTGAGATGACAGAGGCAATCGCTGTATCAGGTGCCATGGCAAGGCCGACGTTCATCCAGCCCAGCGCCATCAGCTCCAGTGTGCCTCCAAGAATAATTCCCGTTTTTAAATCCCCGAGCACCAAGCCAACAAGCGTGCAGGCCACAAGCGGCCGGTGCGTCTGCCCTTCATCCAATACACTTGCGATACCGGTGATTGCTGCAATGATTAACAACAAAATAATTTGTAATGAAGACATATTCTCATCCCCTTGATTATTTTGTTACGTTCCGTAAAATCTGTACAAAGTCCTCGCTGGCATCTGAAGGCAGCTGCCTCAATTCCAGTTTCACGCCCAGGTCACTTAATGTTTCAAATGCCTTTATATCTTCCTGTGTGACGCTAACTGACTTTGTGATTTGCCTGCGCTGATTTTCAAAACGCATTCCCCCGACGTTTACTGTTTTGATCGGGACGCCTGCTTCTATAAGAGATACAATATCCGACGGATTTTCAAACAAGAGCATTGCCGTTACTCCTTCATAGCGCGGACTATGAAACGCTTTTGCCATTTTTGAAACAGAAACGGCACTCGCCTTTACATTGGAAGGCGCAACAGAAAGGATCAGCGTTTTTCTCATTTCGTCCTGTGCGACATCATCGGAGACAACGATGATTCGGTCTGCCGCATGGACTTTAATCCATCTTGTCAGGATCTGGCCGTGAATAAAGCGGTCATCAATTCTTGCTAACACTATGTTCATTACAATTCATCCTCTCTTGTTTCTTGATTGGCTGTTTTTACTTTTTCTAAATGTTCACTGCACACTTGAAAGCTTTGCTGGCTCATCGTTTTTAAGTTGTTCAGCAACGCTTTGAGCGTCACGTGTTCTCTCAGGCTTAAGACCTCCAGCAGAATCGGCAGGTTGACGCCGGCTGCCATATCCATTCTTTCACCCTCAGCAATGAAGGAAGCGGCCGCGTTATATGGGGTCCCTCCAAAAATATCAACTAAAAATAGCACTTCATTTTCTTCCGGAATGTCCTTGAGCGCCTGATGATATTTTTCTTGCAGCGTTTGAATGCCTTCCCCTTTCAAAAACGGCACTGCAATGAGGTTATTTTCTTCACCGAATATCATCCCTGAAGATTCTTTTAATGCTATGGGAAAATCTCCATGACCACTGATAATAACTGAAATCATATCCATTGCTCCTTTCTTTGTTTTGTACATCCATATATAATGCAAGGATCGTGCCAACATAGTTGTGTTAAGCGTTTTCATTTATATTTCAGGCAATGACAGTCTATTGTTGAAACACTTGAAACAAAAAAAATAAACCTGTATTAAAATGGTGTTCCATTTAATACAGGTTCACTTGAAAAAACAGGTTTTAAAACAGCTGGCCATGCACTTCTTCAGCGAATATGGCGGCTATAAATAATTTTTCATCATCACTTATTCGAAGTCCAAGCTTTTCTTCATATGGGGCTAATGTCCTCTCTGTCACATTCACCATTTCATTCAGCTGATCATTGATTTCTTCTTCCTCTGAGAAAGCAATCGGATTCTGCTTAATCACTCTTTCAAAGGCGAACGCCGTATGCATAATGACTTTGATCAAAACCGCATTATTGAAAATGACTCCCAGCTCATCTTGAACGGTTTGCAGCCATTCTAATAACATTTCGATCAAATGGTGGGGGTTCAAGAAGACAAGGTACTTCTTCAAGCTGTCCTCGCAAAGCTCCCTGACAATGATATTTGCTTCGTTTAATCCATTGCTCAACGGAATGCTGCCCTTTGTAATCGCCTGTTGAATCACCCTTTCCCCCTCCCCTTCAATTAACACTTCTAATGATACATGCGGCGCATTGATTTTAGGATTTTTCGTTCCGACTGTCGCAAGGATCTCATACTCTTTTTCGATTTCTTTTATGCTGTTTGCCAATTTAATGGATGAAACGGTTAATATGTGAATCGGGGTGTCGGAAGCCTTGTTTACAATCGTTGTCAAGATGTCTTCCAGCTTTTTGGCCGTTCCGCCGCCTGTCGTGCAGATGGAGACCAATGCCTTCTTTTTGCCGGATGCCGCTGGCTGCCGCTCCCATAACTCGATAAAATCCTTCGTGACCGATTGATAAATCGCATGCAAATTTAAATTCAAATAGTTCACCTTTCTGACAGCATCCAGCACCATTGATGTCGTAACATTGCTGATTGTTTTGATGGCAATGCCTGTCTTTTCCTCCAGTTTGCTTTCCAGCATCGCAAGTGATCCCATGTCTACAAGCATTAAAACACCTTCACCTTCATGAACCTGCTTCATTTTTTCAGCTAAGCATTCTGTGATTTCTGAAGGTGAAACCGTAAGCGGCATATCGACTGCCGCAATTGGAGTGCTCCCTAACAGCTCTGTCGCGACCTCAACCATTGAACTCGCTGTGCTGTTTCCATGCGCAGCCACGATAATACCGACTCTTTTGTTCTCTTTTAACGATTTGATGGAATGAATCAGCATCGTTAAGTAGATGACTTCTATTTCCGGGATGGCTACTTTAAAATGTTCCTGAATTTTATCTTTAAAAATCATCGCCACCCGATATTCTTTCACATGAGTATCACGAATTTCGTCAGTCTCCTGTGTATTTAAAACATCAATTTGCTTTCCGCGCTTTAAAAACGCGTCAATATGCATACTCAAGAAATAAATAAATTTACGGTCAAATGTGCAATCCAGCTCATGTTCAGCTATTTCTTTTAACTGTTTTGTCATTTGAATCACGTCGTCTTCAACGAATGTCAGCAGGCTGTCCTTTTGAAACGCCCGGTGATGAAAAAAACTTCTGACATGCAAATGGATATCAGTCAAGATGTATTGATTAATATCCTTTTTGGCTAATCCTTCTTTTTTGAGGGTTTTCACTTTTTCCTCGATCAAATGATACAAGTTAAATGAAAGGTCTTCGTCAATTTTTGTCGTTTCATCTTCTACAATCGGAGAAATGATCGTTGTAATATTGACATATTCAGATATGGCTTTGCTTCTTTGCATGTTTTTGCTGCTGGACATCCATTCTTGCTTGATTTCATCCGGCAGATCCCGAACAGTCAATTCAATAACCTCATCTCGGTCGAGGTTATGTAAAAACCCGTGTGCGCAAACTAACTGGACATTTGATTTCAGCTGTCCCACATTCCCAAATTTTGCAGAATGAATAAGCGCATTATAGACATCTATATGCACACTCAGGTTTTTCTTAATCCGTTCTGCTTCTTTCCCTAATAAAAATGTCGTCAGATCCAGTCTTTCTTTAAGCGATCGCTCTTCAAGCGAAGGAATATGAATCGTCATCGGAATTCTTCGCAAAAATGTTTTTAATAGTGCAGAGTTTGGATTTTCTGTAGTGGCGCAAAGAAACAATACGTTCGATGTGCGCTTATGTTCAGATTCTCCAAGCCGGTTATAAGAACCGCTGTCAATAAAATAAAACAGCATTTCTTGCCCCTCTGGAGGAAGGCGGTGGATTTCATCCATAAATAGAATGCCCCCATTGGCCTGTTCGACTAAACCAGCCTTATCCTCTGCGGCACCTGTAAATGAACCTTTTTTGTGTCCAAATAATTGAGAAAGCAATAGCTGAGGATTGTTGTAGTAATCTGCGCAGTTAAATGTAATAAACGGTGCACCCGCCTTCAAAATGTCAGAGTAAATGGCGTATTGATAAATCCGGTTCGCAAAAAGGGATTTACCCGAACCCGTCGGCCCTAAAAGGAGCATATGCAGACCATTCGGCGGATAAAAAACAGCTGCTTTTGCCTGGGAAATCGCTTTCTTCAAACTGCCTTTTGCTCCAATCATAAGCTCTAGAGGATTCGTGGAAATAGATTGATGATTCGGTTTTGAATTCCCCGAAAACAGCTCCAGGTCTTTCACTTCCATCATCTCTGTATCCCATTTCCTGCTGCATAATCTTTCCGCTATTTCGACTGGGATATATCGTACAGGAAACGTTTTAATTTTTATGACCCTTTTGGACCGGACAAGATTATTCAATTCAAAACTGACATTGGACCGCTCCATTTTCAGTTGCTCAGCAATTTCCTTTGCTGAATTTCCCTGTACTTTTAAAAGATGATCTAAGCTGGCGTCATGAAAATTATGCACGAGCTGATGGTATATTTTATCTATTCTTTTCACGTCTATCATCCTTTGTCCTTATTAGATAAGCCCTTAACAAGAATATTCCGAAATTTCACGGCAGACAGCCTTGGTTTTATCCATTGATACACTTCCAAAAAGGTCTCTATAGCAGATTGACAACGTCACCATTTATGCTTTTATATTTATCGCATCGAATCATTTACATCCCATATTAGTATTTTAGATTCTCAGTTCTTAGGGCTGGTCCCCTTCCAAAGTAATAATCAGTAAACAGTTTATCATTCTTAAGGAATGTAATGATGGCAAAATCATGAATGACAAAAAATGAATCTTATAGATCAGGACAATTTTCCTAAAATGTGTTCCCGTTCGACATAGCATCAATTAAAAACAAAGAAATGGCGGCACTCTATGTGTCCGCCACAGTGACTCATTATAAAAAATCAGGATGCAGCATCTGGTCGATTTTTTTATTTCCATTATGATGTAACACTTCTTCATCTTTACCAAAACATCTGGAAGTCAATGAATCTGTAAATATAAAAACGATGATTTCTTGCGGCCATCTTGCCCAAGATTGAAAAATCTCCGATATGATCGATTTGATCCCCCCTGCTGATCTCAATCAAAGCGGGCGTATGATCATACAAATCGTTATCTTTTAGAAAAGCCCTATACTCTTTATAAGCGTGAGCAAACTCATCATCCATCATATCGTCCCGATCACATTCTCCCTCCCACTCATGATAACAACCGTTTGGCCGTCTAGGTTCAATAGAACTGGAAATAAAAATAGGGTGCGAGTAGCGATAAACTTAAAAATACTTTTTATATTTAAAATTTAAACAATCTATTCTTTTAAATGTTATAATATTCGATAAAAACTTTAATTCTTGGAGGAAAAGTAAATTGACAGGCAATTCTACTAAAGACAATTTTGGACAACAGCAAAAATTGTCTAGAGGCCTTAAAAACAGGCATATACAATTAATGGCGATTGGAGGTGCAATCGGAACAGGCCTATTCTTAGGTTCAGGAAAATCCATCCACTTTGCGGGACCATCCATTTTATTTGCTTACTTGATCACTGGAGTCTTTTGCTTTTTCATTATGCGTTCGCTCGGAGAACTGCTCTTATCAAATACGGGATATCACTCTTTTGTTGATTTTGTAAGGGACTATTTAGGCAACATGGCAGCGTTTATCACTGGCTGGACCTATTGGTTCTGCTGGATTTCTCTCGCGATGGCTGATTTAACGGCGGTCGGAATTTATACGCAATATTGGCTTCCCGATGTGCCTCAATGGCTTCCGGGTCTTCTTGTGCTTATCATCCTGCTGATCATGAATCTTGCCACCGTTAAACTTTTCGGAGAATTGGAATTCTGGTTTGCATTGATCAAAGTCATTGCCATACTGGCTCTTATCGTAACTGGTATTATCTTGATTGCGAAAGGTTTTTCTGCAGCTTCCGGCTCAGCCAGCCTCACAAATCTTTGGAGCCACGGCGGCATGTTTCCAAATGGATCGCATGGATTTATCCTTTCATTTCAAATGGTGGTCTTCGCTTTTGTGGGAATTGAACTTGTTGGACTGACAGCAGGTGAAACAGAAAATCCCCAAAAAGTGATTCCTAAAGCCATCAATCAAATCCCTGCCCGGATTTTACTTTTTTATGTCGGCGCACTTTTTGTCATTATGTGCATCTATCCTTGGAATGTTTTGAATCCAAATGAAAGCCCATTTGTTCAAGTGTTCTCTGCTATAGGCATCGTTGCCGCTGCCAGCATGATCAATTTTGTTGTATTAACATCAGCGGCATCAGCAGCCAACAGCGCTTTATTCAGCACAAGCCGCATGGTCTATTCTCTCGCAAAGGATCATCACGCACCTGGATTGCTAAACAAATTGACTTCATCTAAAGTGCCAAGCAATGCGCTGTTCTTTTCAGCCATCGCCATTCTGATTGGCGTTAGCCTGAATTATATAATGCCGGAGCAAGTCTTTACACTGATTACTAGTGTCTCAACTATATGCTTCATCTTTATTTGGGGCATTACCGTGATTTGCCATTTGAAATATCGAAAAACAAGACCGCAAGCAGCGAAGGAAATCAAATTTAAAATGCCTTTTTATCCATTATCCAACTACTTAACACTCGCATTTCTCGCCTTCATTCTTGTCGTATTGGCACTGGCGAATGATACACGTGTTGCTTTGTTTGTCACTCCGGTCTGGTTTATTTTATTGATTATTATGTATAAGGTAAACACTTTCAAAGGACATAAGATGAAATAACAAAAAGACAAGGGATACACACTCCCTTGTCTTTTTATGTGCGCCAGACACTGAATCAAATAATACTGCCGTGTTGCGAGTGTTAGCTCAAACCCGTTTTGATGCCAAAACCAACTAATATGATTCCGGTTACTTTTTGAAAAGCATTCTGGAACTTCGAATTTTTCATCCACTTTTTCGCGAAATCAATCATATAAACGAGAAAGAGGAACCACAACACCGCTAATAAAGTTAAGATGGAAGCTAAAATAATGAGCTGCTGGTTTATATTTCCGTTCAGATTGATAAATTGGGGCATGATTGTAACATAAACCAAAACCGTTTTAGGATTGAGAATGTTACTAAGTGATCCTTGCATAAAGGAAGTTTTATAATAACGTTTCGGAGAAGGTGCCGTGGTTGCTGCTTGGGATTGCATGTCATCTATAGAAAACATGCTTTTGGCAAAAAAACTTTTGATTCCTAAATAAATCAAATATGCGGCTCCCAAATATTTGATCGTTGTGAAAAGAAACACCGATTTTGCAATAACCACTGATAAACCTAAAATGGCAATTACCGTCCAAAAGGAAAGTCCTGTTGCCAAGCCGAGAATATTATAACGGCCAGCCTTCGCGCCATATCTAAGGGTATTTTTCATAACAAGCATCGTATCTGCACCCGGAATAATGACCATCATGGCAGCGATCGGTATGTATGCGAGTAAGCTGTGCATTTCTTCTCCCCCTTTAAAAAATCCCCACACTATATAGTGACTACAAAAGTAACTACTCATAAAATTGTATCAATGCGTTTGGAATAAATCAATATGGTTTGTTAAAATAGCGATTACAAAGGCAGAAACTGCTTTTTATATTGGAGGATGTATGAAGGAAAACATGTTGGACATTTTAAAAAACCTTAATTTTACCGAATATGAATCGAAAGCTTATTTGGCTTTATTGCAAGAATCGCCTTTAACGGGCTATGCCGTCGCCAAAAAATCCGGAGTGCCCCGCTCTAAAATTTATGAAGTATTGGAAAGCCTTGTCCTAAGAGGAGATGTTTTTGTAAGTCATGGCAATACGCCTCAGTATGTCCCTGTCCCCGCAAAAGAACTGATAAAAAACCGTCGGCTTAAAGCGGAAGAGCATTTTGATCAGGCTGAGAAATACTTTGAAAAATTCGAACAGACCGCAAATGACCGGGAAAATATCTGGAATATCACCGGGCGCAGTGAAATTCTCGAAAAGGTGAAGGCTTGTATCTTATCCGCCAAAAAAAGAATCCTCTTAGAAATATGGAAAGAGGATTTTGAAGAAATAGAATCAGAGCTTAGACAGGCTGCAAAGCAAGGTGTAATTGTCACCATTATCGCATATGGAGACATCACATCTGATTTTGCTACTGTTTACCTTCATGATATGAGCAGTGAAATTACAGAAGAGTATGACGGGCGGTGGCTTGTCTATAGCGGAGATGATTCAGAAGTTGTAGCAGGTATCGTTTCTCTTGGCAACGACAGCCGCGCTGCATGGACGATGCATGTAGGTTTAGTCATGCCTATTACTGAAGTCATCATTCATGATCTGTACCTCATGGAAATCCTGAAAAAGCATAGAGAGCTTTTAGAAGGAAGCTTTGGGGAAAATCTCATCCAGTTGCGCCGCAAATTTTCTATCCATTCCGATTTCAAAAAACATTATCTGGAATAAGGCAAATTGTATATCTGGAATCAATCTTCAACAAAAAGCTTGCCCATTTTTTGGCAAGCTTTTTTTGTTACGCACCATTTTCTTTACCGATTGGCCAGTCTAGCCCGCCGCTGTGAGGTCATTCAAAGCCTGTTTCCTTTTATAAAACCCTTTTTTGTGAAAAATGCTTCTATTATATTTTCAAGCAGAATCATGATGAAATGTCCAGCATCCTTTTGGGTCAGCTGTTAAGTATGAAGCAATTGAATTTGGTAACCGGAGATTTCCTTTTTTACTGTAAGTTTATCTAGAAATTCTATTAGGGTAATGAATGATTGAATGGAGGGAGAATAATGGCACCTAAAGAAGAAAATGATATCAAAAAAGAACTGAAACGATACGAGCAATTTTTCAAAAAACGATATAAGATTCTTTATACAGTAAATGACTTTATCATTGGTGCCTTGTTTCTTGTTGGGAGCTTTTTCTTTTTTTATGACCAGTTCAAGTCAGCAGGGATATGGCTGTTTGCGATTGGAAGCTTGCTGCTGTTAATCAGGCCCACGATCCGGCTGATTCATGACTTTCATTACCGAAAATATGTGGAACGCCAATTTAAACATCAATCTTCAACAGATGGCTGATCTTAAGGAATAGGCGAGACAAAATACAAAAAACTGCTGTTCAAAATGACAAAAACAAGACTTTTAGACTATTAATTTTTAGAAATAAGGTGAAAAACCTAAACTTTTGTCCCTATATGTCGATATTAACAATAAGGCCGGCGCGATACTCCCTATAACATCCTTTTCAGTAGATTTCATTATCGTGCCGGTTTTCTCACATGCAAAGCAATCCCGCCAATCTGATTGGCGGGATTTTATTTTTTACATTCCTGTCCAAACGTCTTTCACATAACGTTTTTGGTCTTGCAGCTTCCGCAGCCATTCAGTTGATTCTTCCTGACTTGCTCCTTTTTCAGCTTCATATGCCAGTCGCAAAGTATTTTCCACATCAGGAGCCATTTGCGAGCCATCACCGCAGACGTAAATGTGAGCCCCTTTTTCAATGAGCGATATTAATTTGTGCGTATCTTGTTTGAGCAAGTGCTGAACATATTCTTTTGCTTTGTTTTCGATGCGTGAGTAGCATCGGCGGATTGTAACCAAGCCATTCCGTTCCGCTTGATCCAGCTCTTCTCTGTAAAGATCATCATGATCGGGGCGCCGGCACCCGAAGTATAAAAGAGCTTCACCAAGCGTGTTTCCTTCCTTCTTCAAAACAGATCTTGCCTGAATAAAACCCCTGAATGGCGCAATACCTGTACCCGGCCCGACCATAATGATAGGCGTTTGAGGGTCATCCGGCATCTGGAATCCGGATTGCGGCGTACGGATGAAGCAGGCTGCGGCATCATCTGTACTTAGCCCCGCCAAATAATTAGAAGCGACTCCCAGATATTCGCCGCGTCCGCTCCAAGCTGCGGCTTTGACAACTCCGACCGTCATGCTCACGATATTGGCATGGACTTTCGGGGAGCTTGAAATGGAATAATATCTTGGTTTTAGTGATGGCAATAGCTCTAAAAACCGCTCAAACGGCATTTCGCAGGCAGGGTAATCCTCTAAAAGATCAAGCATGGTGAGACGTTTTGCCAGTACCTGCTCTTTGTAAATGCCATCATCAGACACGAGCTGCTCCAGCTCTTTTTTATGAGGCGGACAGACTGTATAAGAAGCCAGCTCCCGAAGCTGAAGCCTTGAAGCCGGTTCTTGCAGCTCCACATAAGACGCCAACAAATCCTCCACTTTGATCGGCCGATCCATCGGAAGATGAGCCATATGAGGGCTTCCGCTCATTTTTATCACATGAGTGGCCTGCAAATCGAATCGGCTGAGGACTCGCTGAACAAGCTTCTGGCTGTTTTTTGGCAGTATGCCGATATGATCGCCTTCTATATATGTTTTGCCGTCAGGAAGCTGCAATTCAATATGGCGGGTGGAACGCGGACTGTCAGCCGCCTGGAGCTCCCGGTTTTCTAAAACATTCCCTTCAAACGCGCCATAGGCTTTGGCAAGCGGCGTTTCCGTCGCTTCGCTGAGAAAAGTAATAGATAATGAAGGCCTGTCTTCTTTCTGAGATACTTCGTTTATATCAAATGCCTCCATCGTTTCCTTCCAAAAGCGGTTTTCCCACGATTCGCGATGGCTTTCAAAGTCATCGGCGGCATCGCCTTCCCCAAGCGTTGTTAAGCGGGATGCCCCCTTTGCTTTCATCATGTCATCTATGAGACGGGGAATACGCTGATACGTGCTGGCCCAGCTCCGGTTTCCGCAGCCGAATACCGCATAGGAAACTCCTTTCAAACGGTCTTCCTCAAGCTCATCCAGCCACTCTACAAAGCCGGCTGCATTATCAGGCGGCGCCCCATTATAAGAAGCCGTAACGATGACGACTGCGCCTTGTTCAGGAAGCTTGTCAATATAATCATCAAGCGGGGCTGTTGTAGCTGTGAAGCCCATCTGGCGGCCGTAAGCAGCCAGTTCACCGGCTATTCCTTCCGCTGTCCCGAGGTTTGAACCGTAAAGAACGAGTAAAGGTGTGCCGTGTTTAGGTTTTGTTTCTCTTGGCTTTATTTCTGTTTTGATATCAGCCTGTTCTTTTCTCTGTACATTGAATGCTGCTGTTTTCCGCGGTTTCACAGTAATTTTAAATTCATCCGGCTTGATCGTTAATGCTTCTTTGATTTTCAGTTCGTATCCAGTATGGTTCATCAAATCAAAATGCTTTAATACAAGACCGAGAACCATCGTCGCTTCTTGGAGGGCAAACTGCATGCCGATACAAGCGCGCTGCCCGTTTCCAAACGGCTTATACGCATGGTGAGGAATACGCGAAGGGTCTTCAAACCGTTCCGGACGAAAATCTTCCGCATCCTCACCCCATGCGTTTTGATCACGGTGCAGCTTCGGAATCAAAACGGTGACAGGCTGTCCTTTGCTGATCGGATATTCCCCGCCTAGAACAGTATCTTCCTTAGCGTAGAGAGAAAAGGCCGGTGCTGTTGGATACAGCCTGATTGTTTCATTCAAAACCATCCGAATATATTTCAGCTGCTGGATTTGTTTATATTCCGGCGTTTCATCCGTTAACACGCGATCCGCTTCCTCTTGAGCTTTTTTCAGTTTTTCCGGATGTGTAAGCAGACAGTAGATCGCAAATGAAAGCAAACCGCTTGTTGTCTCATGCCCTGCAATTAAAAACGTGATGATTTGATATCTGATGTTTTCATCATCCAGCGTTTCACCCGTTACTGGATCTTTGGCATAAAGCATGAGTGATAAAAGATCCTTAATGTTTTCATCCGGATTCGCTTTTCGCTCCGCTATCATTCTATCGACAAGGGCGTTCATGGCTTCTATATCCTTTTGGAACTGCAGCTTCGTTTTCACCATCATCTTATCTTGCAGGCCCAATCTTTTCGATTGATTCATCGCCTCTTTTAAGGCACGGAGCATGCTTGTGATAAACGGATGCTGTGAATCACGGTAAAAACTGTTGAATCGATAGTTAAACCCGCATAGCCCGATCGTATCAAGCGTCAGGCGGGTCATGTCGTCCGCTACATCAATTTCTTCATTAGGATTAAGCCGGCTCCATTTTTGAATCAGCTGGGTTGCAATATCCAGCATCATAGAATGATAGCCTTTCATCGCTTTTTGACTGAAGCTCGGCAGCAAAATGCGGTGGGCTTTTTGCCAGTTCGGTTCGTGGGTCCAGCTTGTAAATAAGCCGTCTCCGCCAAACTCGCGCACCTTTAGCAGGCCTTTGCCAAGGTTTTTGTCAAAGCGGCTTTCATCACACACCTCAGCCACAAGATTGTGGCCGGATACAAATACACTGGACACCCCTGGAAAATCAAAACGGAAAATCGGCCCTAATTCATCAGCGATCCGCCACAAAGATTGAGAAAGCTGCTCTTTTTCAAGATGGGGAAGATTTTTCAAAGGTCCGTATGTTTTTGGCTTTGGTATTGCGCTTGCCTGTTTCATCAACATCTTCCTTTCCTAATTTTGTGAAGTAACTCAATGAAGCTTAATGGCGTCCCAGCAGCATTGTTCCACTTCGGTCATTAAATTCATGTCCATCTGTATATCGCCCGTTTGAACGAGCTGATATATCTTGAGAAACGCTCCTAACACAATCGCAATTAACACATTCGAGGGCAGGCTGCGAATCACGCCTTCCGCCTTTCCCTTGTTAAAATAGTCATCAAGCATATGAGTCAGGTTTTCTATCATTTTTCTGCTTGTGTCGTTTAAGTAATGAGCGTCTTTCTTCGTTTCAAGAAAAAAAAGCGCATAGTCGCTCTCATTCGTAAATTGAACGAGACAGCAAAATACGTGGTGAAAGCCTTCTCTGACAGGCAATTCCGAAAAATCTCGCTTCAGCTTTTCCGTAAAGCTCTGGATGCTTTCTTGAAACAACACGTTGACGAGTGTTTCTTTGCTGTCAAAATAACGGTAGATCGTTCCTGTCCCAACATGAGCTCGTTCAGCTATCATAGGGATAGTGGTAGCATCAAATCCCCTTTCCGTAAATAGGGAGACCGACGCTTTCATAATCATGTCGTATTTACTGCTGGATGCGGATAACATGTAATGTTGCAACCTCCGATTCGTTTTCGCGGAATGAATATTCATTCCTATTGTTCATAATGTATATCCAATCTGTCTCATATCACCTCTTTACCCTTTCTTATGCTATCAGTTTATATGAAAAAAACTTTTTTTAATATAAAGTATATGCAAAAAATAAAAAATTAAGAAAATATACCCAATTCCCGAAATGAAGGGTCTGGATATATTTCCCGAGAAATGATTTTATTTAACAGCCACAATGCAAAGACAAGAATCACGCCTAATGACAGAAAGATCCCTGAAATGCTGGTCTTTCAGCAATTGCATATACATTTTCTCTTTTCCACCTGTATTTGTGTCAATATGAATGTAAAACCGGCCGTCAATTTGAAGCACCCGGTAAATTTCTCTTAATGCAAGCTTTATATCAGTGCAGCTCTGAACCGTATGTAAGGAAAACACTTTATTAAATGCACGGTCAGCAAAGGGAATATTCTCAGGATAGCCATGAAAAATCTCTCCTTTCCCCATGTTCTTTCGATTCGCGCGTGATATCTGCCTTACCTTTCGCTTTGAAGGATCAATGCTTTTTAAGCTGCCTTTTTCCAGTTTCTCGGTTATATTCTTAAAGACAGTGCCATTTCCGATTCCAATTTCTAAAATTCTGTCATTTTCTTGTATGTCTATAGAGTCAATCATCATATGCTCAATTGTTTTGGTTTGCTTATATTTCCGAGAAAATAATTTCAAAAGATTCGATCGTTTATAGAGTCTATTTTCTAGCATTTTAAACACCTGCTTTTGGTTTCCTATGTTTATTTATTATATTCGAAAAATAAACATTCCCTTCATTGCTAAAAAGTGAATGAAGGTATCAACTAGACGGCAATGTGTTTAAAAATGTTTCAATAGAACTGAACTTTTTCATTTTTCCCACAAAAAAAGCAGAAAACAAAATGTTTTCTGCCCCTCTTTCTAATGCCAATGATAAGGGAATACATACAGCCTTTGCTGCTGCATGGCCATCAGCCTCTGCTGACGGAATGGATTTCCATAACCATGTTTGAAGGAATGCGGCATGGACGCATACCCATGGCCTATCGACGGCAGCCTTTTTTGATAATCGTTCATCATGCCATCACCTGCCTTACCGTATCGTTGATTTATCATATGCAGGCCGGCATTTTCTTGACAGCTGTTTCGCTAAACCTGGTCCTTCTCCATCGTATAATGCATCAATAATTCCATTCTAAGCATATGCCATCTCCCCCTTCAGTTTCTCTTATTGCTTTTAGCGCCAGTTTGTTAAATAAAGATGCTTTAGCTGAGACTCTTTCATTTCATCATAAATCCGCTCAATCTGCTGTTCTCGTTCGAATTCTTCTGGGTTTTTAAACCGTTTGTTAATCGTTAATGTTAAAAAGAATAGGTTAATCGTCATATCGCTCACCCCCTTTCAAAGTCCGCTTCAAGCGAAATAACCCGCGGCATCATCCCTTCTGCCGCGGGCAAATAAAAACCGCAGACAAAAGAAGACACCAATGCCTCTACTGCCTGCGGGGAGTTGCGTATGTCCGAATAATCCGAATTTAATGCGTGCGATAAGCATCGGTTAAGGAAGGACACGAACTCTTCCACAGGCTGAATGAACCATGAACTTTTACTTGTGTATCACGTACAGGTTGACGTCGTTGTCTCATTGTCATTTTGTTCAGCCTCCTTTGCTTTTTTCTTACTTTGTAAGTATATCCACCAAATTCCATTTTGTAAACATCTTTTTCTAAAAATGGACGGAAATTGTGTGAATCATCGAATAGATCTGCCCTTTGGTCATGACACCTGCTTCATTTCTTTTCTGGAGCGGTCTTTCTTATGATATGCGATAAAATAAATGAGACCGACAAATAGCGCTCCGCCGATGACATTGCCGATAAAAGCCGGAATGATGTTCCCGATAAACTGCCCCCATGTAAACGAGCCTGCAAAAATAGCAGCGGGAATCACAAACATGTTGGCGACAACGTGCTGAAATCCGATTGCTACAAAAGCCATAATCGGGAACCAAATGCCAAGGATTTTTCCTGCTCCGTCTTGGGCGCCGAAAGAAAGCCACACCGCAAGACATACAAGCCAGTTACAGCCGATGCCGGAAATGAGAACCTTTCCGAAACTCATATCAAGCTTTCCTTGCGCAACGGCAATTGTTTTTTCTAAATAAGGACCTGTTTCAGTCAATCCAACCAAATGCCCGAAAAAGTAAGCAACAAATAATGCGCCGATTAAGTTCATAATCGTGACGATTCCCCAGTTAACCGCTAATTCTTTTACTGATATTTTTCTCGAAAATAAAGCCATCGCAACTGACATCATATTCCCTGTGATCAGTTCGGCGCCAGCGAGAACCACAAGGATCAGACCGACGGGAAATACTGCAGCCCCAATCAAGCTGGACAAGCTTCCCCATTCTTTCGGAAGATCGCCGATGACCCTGATATCGAGCAAGTACCCAAGTGCGATAAATGCGCCTCCTAAAAACCCCAGCACAAGCAGAGACGGCATCGGGAGCTTTATTTTTTTCACTCCTGCTTCAATTGCTGCATCCGCTATTTCATCCGGTTTCCGAAAAGCCATAATAAAACGCCTCCATTACTTCTTCTTTTCTTCAGTTATGACAGAAAGGCAATAAAAAAGGCAGCACTCAAATAACCTGTGTAAAACCAGGCGTTTGAATGCTGCCTAACTTGTATGCATACCCATACAACAATATCAAGCAGAATGTAAGATATTTAAAAGAGAATATATACAGTTCGTGCATACATTCCATTGCTTTAAGCCTTCTATAACTGTAGCATCATCATACCAAATGTGACAAATTTGTGTCAACGACAAATATGCTAGCTTTGCAGAACTTCTTTTTGATCATCTATTTTTTGGTCAAAGACAAACACAGATACAGCGATATTTTCCTCGATTTTGATATCAGAAAACAAATGGACAAGCTTAGCTCCGATCAGCTCCTCCATTCCTTCCGGCGTTTGTTTGGAATAAAGATCTTGGATCAGGCTTGTCCGGGCCGCATGCACCATTTCTCTTCCTTCAGGTGTGCGGGCGATAAATTGCTCGCTTGCGCTCAGATTTCCGTACAGCGTGGAGACGGCCATGTTTTCTACAAATACAGTATGAATCCTTTCAGGCCCTTTTCCGAACAATTCTTTGCGAAGTTTTCGAATAATATCATTGAACTCATGAATTTTTTTAGACATGCTGATTACCCCTTCCGATATTGCCTCATAAGGCTTTTCCCGGTTCCCCTCAGGACATTTCACTTGGTTAAAATTTTCCTGCTATATTGTATTATAATAAATATCACTTTATAATAAAAGCAGTGTTGATGGATTTATAATAGGACCTTGTTATGAGTCTATCGTTTTATAAAAATCAAGGATTGGTCTGTTAGTAAGACTTGCTAGTGAACTATTCCGCCATGTGTGTTTACACCTTCTTAGAATGAAAGACAGGTGTATCTATACATGGCTTTTTTGACTTCTTGGAAGAAAGATGGAGGGGAATATGAATATGATGGACGTTAAGTCGATCAGTGTCCGTGTAGACGGAACAGAAATTCAAGCACGAGCAGGGGCCACAATTTTAGACATTTTAAATGAAAATGGGATTGAATACCCGCAGATTTGCCACGTTCCAGAGGTTGATCCGATTCAAACTTGTGATACTTGCATTGTAGAGGCGAACGGCAAGCTGGTTCGTTCATGCTCTACTGTCGCAGAAAGTGGAATGTCAATTGATCTTTCGGGAAATCGGGTGAAAGAAGCACAAACCGAAGCGATGGACCGCCTTCTTGAAAATCATTTGCTGTATTGTACGGTTTGCGATAACAACAATGGGAACTGTACGCTGCATAATACAGCGGAAATGATGGGGATCGAGCATCAAAAATACCCATACACGCCAAAAGAAGATCCGTCTTGCGCGGTTGATATGTCTCACCCTTTTTACCGCTATGATCCAAACCAATGTATTGCCTGCGGCCAGTGTGTTGAGGTGTGTCAAAACCTTCAGGTAAATGAAACACTTTCAATTGACTGGGAACGCGAACGCCCGCGCGTCATTTGGGATGAAGGAGTTCCGATCAATGAGTCTTCTTGTGTCAGCTGCGGCCAGTGTGTCACAGTATGCCCATGTAATGCGCTGATGGAAAAATCAATGCTCGGGCAGGCTGGCTTTATGACAGGCATTAAAGAGGATGTCATGGAGCCGATGATTGACCTCGTGAAAAACGTTGAACCGGGGTATGGCAGCATTTTTGCCATTTCTGAAGTCGAAGCGGCAATGCGAGAAACGAGAACGAAAAAAACCAAAACCGTATGTACGTTCTGCGGTGTCGGATGTTCTTTTGAAGTATGGACAAAAGGACGGGATATTTTAAAAATCCAGCCTGTTTCTGACGCTCCGGTTAACGCGATTTCTACATGTGTCAAAGGGAAATTCGGCTGGGATTTCGTCAATTCTGAAGAGCGGATCACAAAGCCTTTAATCCGTAAAAACGGGGCTTTTGTTGAATCTTCTTGGGAAGAGGCCCTGGATCTTGTCGCAAGCAGATTAGGATCCATTAAGGAGCAGTACGGCAACGGATCTGTCGGGTTTATTTCTTCTTCTAAAATCACGAATGAAGAAAACTATGTCATTCAAAAATTAGCGCGTCAGGTATTTGAAACAAACAACGTCGATAACTGCTCACGCTACTGCCAGTCTCCTGCCACAGACGGATTGTTCCGCACTGTCGGCATGGGCGGTGATGCCGGCACGATTAAAGATATTGCCAAAGCCGGTCTCGTCATCATTGTCGGCGCCAATCCGGCGGAAGGACATCCGGTGCTTGCAACACGTGTCAAACGAGCGCACAAGCTTCATGGACAAAAACTGATTGTTGCCGACCTGCGTAAAAATGAGATGGCTGAGCGGTCTGATCTGTTCATCAGCCCTAAACAAGGCACAGACCAAGTTTGGCTGATGGCCGTTACGAAATATATGATTGACCAAGGCTGGCATGATCAGGCATTTATTGATGAGAACGTGAATTACTTTGAAGATTATAAAGAAACGCTAAAAACCTATACGCTTGATTATGCGGAACGCGTCACAGGCCTTTCCAAAGAAAACATGATTGAAATGGCGGAAATGATTCGTGACGCTGATGGCACTTGTGTCCTTTGGGGAATGGGTGTCACACAAAATACAGGCGGCTCTGATACGTCAGCAGCAATTTCAAACCTGCTTCTCGCCACGGGCAACTATCGCCGTCCTGGTGCCGGCGCGTATCCTTTGCGCGGACACAATAACGTACAAGGCGCTTGCGATATGGGAACACTGCCTGGCTGGCTGCCGGGGTATCAGCATATTACTGATGACAAAGCCCGCGCTAAATTTGAAGAAGCTTACGGTGTCGAAATTGAAGGAAAACCTGGTTTAGATAATATTCAAATGCTTCATTCCATTGAAGAAGGAAAAATGAAGGCGATGTACCTTGTCGGTGAAGATATGGCGCTTGTCGATTCAAACGCGAACCATGTGCATGATATTTTATCAAGCCTTGATTTCTTTGTGGTTCAGGACATCTTCCTGTCAAGAACAGCTCAATATGCCGATGTCGTCTTGCCTGCCACTCCTTCACTTGAAAAAGACGGGACATTTACCAATACAGAACGCCGCGTGCAGCGATTGTATCAGGCGCTTCCGACACTTGGTGACGCAAAACCGGACTGGTGGATTATTCAAGAGGTGGCAAACCGCTTAGGAGCAAACTGGAATTACAGCCATCCAAGTGACATTTTCTCAGAAATGGCGAGCCTTTCACCTCTGTTTGGCAAAGCAAGCTATGAGGTGCTTGAAGACTGGAACAGCTTCCTATGGGGCAGCTTTACAGGTGAAAGCACACCGCTTCTGTATGAAGACGGATTTAATTTCCCTGACAAAAAAGCCCGCTTTGCCCTTTCTGATTGGACTGAGCCAGCGGCATTTCCAGAAGAATATGACCTTCATATCAATAACGGCCGGATGCTGGAGCATTTCCACGAAGGAAACATGACAAATAAATCGAAAGGCATCCAAGCAAAAGTGCCGAATGTATTCGTTGAAATCTCGCCTGAGCTTGCACAGGAGCGAGGTGTTTGTGACGGTTCACTTGTCCGGCTCGTTTCTCCGTTCGGAGCAGTCAAATTAAACGCGCTGATCACAGACCGGGTACGGAAAAATGAGCTCTATCTGCCAATGAACTCAACAGACAAGGAGTCAGCGATAAACTTCCTGACGGGGCCTGCAGCTGATAAACGGACGAACACGCCTGCTTATAAACAGACAAAGGTTCGCATGGAGGTACTTGGAGGCTGTGAAACAGCGCCGCTTCCGAAAACAAATCCGCGCAACAAAAAACGGCACCCGCAAAACGGGGTCGAAGCAGAAAGAAAATGGAACCGTCCAGGCTATGTCCATCTGACTGATTAAACGAAAGGAGGAAAACGAATGGCCACTCCGATTACGACAATCAAAAAAGAAACAAAAACTGCCGAGCAGATTAAGCTTGAAAAAATAGAAGAACTGAAAGAGCTGCTGGCGGAAAATGAGGATGCCGTCTCTAAAACGATGACGATCATGAATGAACTTAATGATCTTGGAATTTTTGACGCGGCAACAAGTATGCTGAGAGCGAAGGAAGACATCGCTAAAATTGCACTCGGCCAGGTTTCGCGTGAGCCCGTCACCAACCTCATCAACACAATGATGGCCGCTGGAGGCGCATTGACAAAAGCAGATCCTGAGTTTACAGGAAAGCTTTTAGAAAGCGTGATGGCTGGAACTGAACAGGCGCAAAGCTTTTTAAAAGAAGACAAGAAAGTCGGGATTTTCGACCTTTTAAAAGCAATGAATGATCCTGATATCAACAGGGCCGTCGGCTTCGGCCTTCAGTTTTTAAAAGGCATGGGAAAAGAACTGCAAGAGAAATAACAAGAAACAGCCATCGTTGATGATTGTGTAACGATTCAAATCGTTCATTATGTTGGTTTTAAAGGTGTTTTTTTAATTTTCTTGTTTTTATGTTTCCCCTCCTGTTTTGGCGTACTTTATTGGTGAGCATTTAAAAATCCTTCTTCCGTTCAAAGATGAACGTTAGAAGGATTTTTTTATTTCTGTCCCAGCCATCTTTATCCATTCAAGGTTACTTCCCGCATCAAAAGTTGAAAAGGTCAGAACACTTGTTAACACTGCTATAGCCAATATCATTAAAAAGGCCTTCATTGTAATGAAGGTTTAATAAAAAGATTCCATAGATTATTTTTCTTTTAAACGTTTTTCTAAAAGAAAGTGATTGGCTTCACAAAAAACATGATCTGCTAATCAAGGATTTATAACATTTTTAATCAGTTTATTTATCGTTCATTTGTTTTACAATGTATTCAGCATCATTTCCTACACCTTGAAGGAGCGCTGAACCTCGCCTATGCTGCCAAGGCAAACCTATAAAGTACAATCCCTCTACAGGTGAAACACCTCTATGATGTGTGATTCGGCCTTCTTCATCCAAAACACCTTTTATATTTATCCAATTAAGGGGATTCCTAAAACCAGTAGCCCAAATAATATTGTTTACTTCTAATGCAGATGAATCTTTAAAAAAGATTTCATTTTGCTTACCAGCTACGACTCTTGTTTTTAACATAATCTCCCTCTGTTTTATTGCGTGTTTTAGTTCATACCCAAATATTGGATCAGCTTTCTTTTGAATGAATTTGCCTACTATCGATGTATGACTTGCATGTAAAACTCCTAACTTATCAAACCACCAAAAGATGCTTCTTTTTCCGATCAATAAAGGCAAATAAACAAGTTTATTACTACAGGCTAAATATGTAACTCTTTCTTTGGATAATTCAACAGCTATCTGCGCACCACTATTCCCCCCACCAACTACTAGTACATTTCCATGTACCAATTGTTTTGAATTCTTATATTGTGACGAGTGTAGTTGATGAATATTATCAGCTAAATCTTTTGATATTGATGGAATATTAGGGGTATGAAAAGGACCTGTAGCAATGATAAGATTCTTTGATTGATATTCTCCCTGATTTGTTTTTATTAAGAAATAATTCTTTGATTTTAGAACACTTATTACATCTGTCTGTAATTGGATTGGAATATCAAATCTTTCAACATATTTCTTTAGATAAGCTACAATTTCATCTTTTGAAGGAAATCCGTTTTTTTCTCCTTCAAGATGCATCCCAGGCAAAGAGCTATACATTCGAGAAGTAAATAAAACCAATGAGTCATACCGTTCTTTCCAGCTCTCCCCAACCCCCTGACTTTTATCCAAAATGATAAACTTTTGGTCGGTCTGCTTAAGATAATATCCTATTGAGATTCCTGCTTGACCAGCTCCAATTACTATCGTGTCATACATATTAAGCCTCCCACTAATTTTATTCATACGAGAGATAGACTAAAACTGAACCTCATCAGATAAAAATTTTAATGATGATGGTGGTTATGCCGCTTTTCAATTTTGGCCTGACAAAGGATCGCATTGTCGTGATTATGAGCTGCTGTTTCCATTTGAATGGTTACATGCGTAATGCCTTTATGCTCAAGATCATGTTCAATTTTGCGCAAAATACTTTCACTTTCTGAAATGGTCAGTTGATCGTCAACAACAGCGTGGCAAGAAAGAGCGTTTAATCCACTTGTAATAGACCAAATGTGTAAATCATGAATGCTTTGAATTCCTTCTGTCTCTTCAATTGTATGAATGATGTCAGTGACATCGATATGTTCTGGAGTTCCTTCCATTAATACGTGAATGGAATCTTTAGTCACATGGTAACCGCTTCTAAGAACAAGAATAGCCACAATGACACTAGCTAATGGATCTGCCCAGCCCCACCCAAAGAAGATGATAAGTATGGCAGCTAGAATGGCACCTGCAGAGCCGAGCATATCACTTATCACATGTAAAAAAGCTCCTCTTATGTTCAGATTATTCTCTGTATCTCCGCCTCTCAACATAATCCATGCGACTAATATATTCACGACTAACCCGATAATACTAATCGTAAGCATGCCAGTCGTTGCTACTTCTGATGGATGAGAGAAACGTTCAATTGCTTCATAAATGATATAAACGGAAATAAAAATTAATGCAACACCGTTTATCACGGCGGCAAGAATCTCAAATCGTCTATAACCGAATGTCTTATTGTGACTTGCCTTTTTTTCAGCTAATGTAAAAGCAATCAGGGCAACCATTAATGAGATTGAATCACTTAGCATATGGCCTGCATCTGATAATAGCGCCAGACTATTTGTTAAAAATCCACCTATAGCTTCTATAATCATATAACCTGTAATGATGATAAAAGAGATCAATAAAACCTTTTTATTGGATCCTTCAGTATGATTGTGCCCCATAAAAATCTCCTCCTTACCTAAAGCTTCTTGATACATATGCATTTATTATTTCTTATCTGTTAATAAGCATTCTAACATGATACATAACTATATATATGATCATGTATTCATATACTAATGTAAGGCATTTATATTCAAATGTCAAAATAATTTTAATATAAAATTTCCAATAATCCTCTGATCATTCCTTTATGTGCGAATATTTAGCATCACTTGACGCTATCCATAGCAATCCTTTTATTAACAGAAAAAAGAGGAGCAAACACACGGTTTACTCCTCTAACTTCATTTCTTTATCTTTTGCTTCTTCATTGTCTGTTGTTTTTTGATAAGCCAAGACGATCAGTTTCGCCGTGGTATACCATACCACCATCTATTGATGATAGTTTTTTTTTATTCGTCAGCTTCTTCCAAACGCTTCTTGTAAATTAATGAACGATCAGCGCAAAAGAAAGCACCGGCTAAAAATACGCAATCCGCTAAAAACATCGTCGATTTCTGTCCTAACGTTAAGCCTTGGTCGGGAAGAACTGCGCCTATATATAAAAAAGTGCTGACTGCAAGCAATGTAAAAGCGAAATGCTTGTAGTCTTCTTTTAAAGATTTCATTCTATTTTTATTCAAAAGAATCACCTGCCAGATTCATAGTATACGACTATTATAATATAATCCGGCAGCTTACAGAGAAAGTAATTCTATCCATTTGTTATATATTTTCAAGCGCTTGCTCAATATCTTTCAGCAAATCCTCCGCGTCTTCAATTCCTATAGAAATTCTGATCAGCCCGTCCGTAATGCCGAGTTCAAGCCGGCGGTCTCTCGGAATAGAGGCATGCGTCATTCTCGCCGGAACAGAAATTAAGCTTTCTACCGCGCCTAGGCTTTCAGCAATGGTAAACAGTTTCAGGCTTCCTAAAAACGCATCAACTCGCTCTTCACTGCCGATATCAAAGGAGATCATGCCGCCGAACCCAGACCCTTGCGTTTTTGCAAGCTCATGCCCGGGATGACGTGAAGAACCAGGATAATATAACGTTTGGACACCAGGGTGATTCTCAAGAAAACTTGCGATTTTCCGCGCATTTTGATCGATCGCTTCCATTCTGAGTCCCAATGTTTTGATTCCTCTCATTAACAGCCAGGAATCTTGAGGGCCAAGCACACCGCCTGTGGAGTTTTGCACAAAATGAAGCTCTTCTCCAAGCTCTTTCGAAGCTGTCACAACTAAACCGCCGACAACGTCACTGTGCCCGCCAAGATATTTTGTCGCACTGTGAAGCACGATGTCAGCCCCTAAAGCAAGCGGCTGCTGAAAATAAGGAGTGTTAAAGGTATTGTCTACAATAAGCAGAATATCCTCTTTTTTTGCGATGTCAGCCATGAGCGCCAAGTCGGTGATTTTGAGCAGCGGGTTTGTCGGTGTTTCAATATAAATAGCTTTTGTGTTAGGGAGAATCGCTTTTTCAACTTCTTCTCTGCTGCTAGTATCGACAAATGTTGATTCAATGCCAAGACGATTAAGCACCTTTGTCATCACACGGTATGTTCCGCCATACACATCATCGGTCAACACGACATGATCTCCGCTGTTAAACAGCATCATAACCGCTGTAATGGCAGCCATTCCTGAACTGAACGCATAGCCTGCTTCCCCGCCTTCCAGCTCTGTCACAAGCGCTTCGAGAGCGGCCCTTGTCGGATTGGCCGTTCTTGAATACTCATAGCCGGTATGCTGCCCTGCTTTTGGCTGCTTGTACGTACTCACTTGATAAATAGGCACGGACACTGCGCCTGTTTTCTCATCACCTGTGATTCCGCCGTGAATCATCAAAGTTTTTTTCTTCATATTAGATGCCTCCTTCGTAAATTTGTTTGCTGATATATCGATCACTGCTGTCAGGAAATACCATGACAATGTTTGTTCCTGCGGATGCTTTTTTCGCTTCCTCCAATGATGCATAAAGCGCTGCACCTGAAGAGCTTCCGATCAGCAGGCCTTCTTTTTCTGCCGCTTCTTTCACAAGTCTAAACGCATTCTCATCTGTTACGGTGTAGATCTCATCAAAATGGCTCTTATTCATATAATCAGGGATAAACTCCATGCCGATGCCTTCTGTTTTATGAGCGTGAGGCTCTCCTCCGTTTAAAATGGAGCCCTCCGGTTCGACAATCACCGTTTTAACTGCTGGGTTTTTTTCTTTTAAGAAGGAAGCTGTTCCTGCGAATGTACCCCCTGACCCTGCCCCTGCGACAAACGTATGAATATTGCCGTCTAGCGCTTCCCAAATTTCAGGTCCAAGCGTTTTATAGTAAGTTGATGGATTTACTCGGTTTTTAAATTGCAAAACGCAATAAGAATTTTCAATTTCAGTCTCCAGCTGAATGGCTTTTTGAATGGCTCCCTGCATTCCGTCTTGACGCGGTGTATGGATGATCGATGCTCCAAGCGCTTGCATAATTTGCTGTTTCTCTGTGCTGAAATGTTCAGGTACACAGAAAATCGCTTGTAACCCATATTTTCTGGCACTCAGCGCAAGGCCAATTCCTGTATTTCCTGCCGTAGCTTCTATAATCACTCCGCCGGGCTTTACTTTGCCTGATTCCAAAGCGTCACGGATCAGCATATCTCCCAGTCTGTCTTTGATGCTTCCGCCTGGATTCATCATTTCAAGCTTGGCGTACACTGCGACCCCTTCTGGAACATCAAAGTTCTTCAGGCGGAGAAGCGGCGTATTCCCAATCAGCTCGGTAATGTCCGTAATAACAGTCATATATGTCCTCCTCCTTGATAGAGGTTGTTTTTAGGGAAAACGGAGGAGAACTCTCCCCCGTTTAATGAATTCGTTTGATCACTTTTAACACAAGCTCTGTTGAATTGACAGCGGCCTGCTCTAAAAATTTGTCAAATGATACATGTGATTCTTTTCCTGCGATGTCAGATAACGCTCTGATGACGACAAACGGCGTTTTAAATTGATGACACACCTGAGCCACTGCCGCAGCCTCCATTTCAACCGCGTACAGATCAGAAAATCTCGCACGCACTTCTTCAACCCGCTTCGGATCGTTCATAAAAGAATCACCTGTTGCAATCGTTCCTTTTGCAACCTGAATACCGTCGAGTTCAGAAATCGCTTCTTCAGTGATGCTGATCAGCTTTTCGTCTGCCGCATAAGCAGCCGGAAGACCCGGAACCTGGCCGTATTCATAGTCAAAGGCCGTTACATCTACATCATGATGGCGAACGTCAGTTGAAATGACGACATCTCCTACATTCAGTGTATGATGAAATCCGCCCGCTGAGCCTGTGTTAATCACATAATCAGGCTTATATCGGTCAAGCAAAAGCGTTGTGCTGATGGCAGCATTTACTTTTCCAATTCCAGATTTTAAAAGAATCACTTCGGTTCCTTCATATTCACCTGTTGTAAATTCACAGTGTGCGATTGTTTCTGTTTTTGCATTTTCAAGTTTGCTTCTTAGGATGGTAACTTCCTCTTCCATTGCTCCGATGACTGCTAGTTTCATCTATTCACATTCCCTTCACTTTACCGTTTGATCGCCTCCATTATCCACACGAAGTCGTTTTGCTGAGTGAATTGAACTGCAAAACCTTCAGCTGTAAACATCTCTTTCAGCGCATCCAATGTGGGATAATGCTCTGTCTCTAAATCATTTGCAAGCTGGTAGAAGCCTTGAGAACGGGCTTTATCAATAGCCTGTTGATACGCTTGCTCATCTTCAAAGACGGTATCGGCAAACACTATTTTATCATGCAAGTGAAGGTATTTGCCATATTGCTTTATTGCAGCCCGCTTTTCTTCGTCGGTCAAATGATGAAAAGCATATGAACTGACAATTGTGTCAGCATGAAATGGCGGCTCGGGAAATGTCAGGAAGTCTCCGTCAACGAATTCCGCCCTGCCTGAAAGCTTGCCAGAAGCCAATTTTCGCATGGCGGGAGATGGTTCGATACCAAATACAGATTTGTCCGCATCAAGCAGCTTGGCTGTCAAATTCCCCGTCCCCGGGCCAAATTCTAATACATGCGTTCCAGACCTGCTGACGATGGCATCAAGGATATCATCGTAGCCTCTGAATGCTTCTTTATACTGAATATCAAAACCTTGTACTGTTTGATCATAAGTTGCTGCCCAATCTTCAAAAAGAGGGATAAATTCACGTCCCATATTTGTCACACTCCATATTTTATAATTCCTATAAGTATACTATGAATTAATGATGGAACAGTTCCTATCATACCACATCTTCCGGAAAGCAGGTACTAAAACACTTTGTGTATTTTATGCCATCTATATTGCGCGTCTGCCGCAAAAAAGCTTATACTTCATATGACTTGTGAAAGCTGGAGGGTCGAGACATGAATTTTCAATTAGATCTCATAAAAGACAAAGTGGAATTTTTCGAAGCGGGTTCATTGCAGGAGCTTGAAAAGAAAATCAATACACAAATTGAAAACAATAAAGCTATCATGCTCCGGGTGAAATCTGTTTCACATCAAACTGCTGTGGCAGACGGAAGAATATTGTACAGCGCAGTGGTTCATTTCGCAGCTGAAGCCTAAAACAAAAGCAGCCGGTTCTCATCCGGCTGCTTTTGTTTATTTTAGTTTTTCTACTTTTGTCGGCTTCCAGCCTTTTTCATCAACCCATGTAATCGTGACTTGATATTTATCTCCGGTCGTCTTGTCTAAAATCTTGCCTTTGGCATCCTGAGGGCTGCCGTTATTTCCGAGCCAGAGCACCGTCATGTTCTCTTTTGAAACACCGGTTGCATATGACATGGCTTTCAGCATCTCAGCCCAGTCTTGTGAGCTTGAATCATAAGTGGCGGCATGCTCGCCCGTCTGCTCAGTTCCGACTGCTTTCCAATCAGAATTTTCATACGTTTTTTCTACGTCGCTTGATGAGCCGCCTTCTGTAACTTTTGCGTCTTTAAGCGGGTCATCTGAATCTGAGCCTGAGTCTGAATCAGAATCATCACTTTTAGAAGAATCATCTTTTTTGGCGTCTGAGTCTGAAGACTTCTCAGAATCCTTTTCGCTGTCAGATGTATCTTTCTTGCTGTCTTTTATATCCTCATCCGATTTCTTTTCCGTCTTTCCTGAAGCCGGAGATTCCTGTTTTTGCGCCGTTTCAGAATCCTTGCTGACATCTTTGCTAGAAGGACTGTTAATGAAAAGATTAGCTGCTACTACGACAATTAGTATGGATACGATTGCGATTAAAATGTTAAGCACTAAATTAGCTTTCCTGCGCTTATCACGGTTTTCATAACGAGATTGATTATTGCTCAATAATTCTGCACTCCTTTATCCCTCTTGGCTCAGCATATATTTTACCATGTGCTGAGAAGTTGTTCTATTTCTGATTGATTTCAATTTCGTGTACTTTTTTAACAATATCATAAAACACCGAATTTGTCAGAGCCTTATCCCCCGGTGTATCCATGTGTAAAACGACAAGAGCGTATTTCGGCTTATCCGCGGGAAAATATCCGGCAAACCATTTTTCATAGAGCGTTTCTTTCTCTTTTGAAAACTTTCCTGTCTGGGCTGTGCCCGACTTCCCTGCTACAGTATACGGAAGATCCTGAAACCTTCTGCCCGTTCCAGAAGGAGATTCCACCACTCGCCGCAGCATTTTTTGGAGCTGCTGTGCCGTATATTTGTCTATCGTTTCTCCTTTAAGCTTCTGGTCTTTAAACGTAACGAGCGTAGTGCCGTTTTTATATTCAATTTGTTCTGCGATTTTCACCTGCCGCTTTTCTCCGCCGCGGGCGATTGTCGCCATCATATTGGCCACCTCGAGCGGCGTTACCTTTACATTTTTCTGCCCGATCGCTGTTTGCGCAATGGCTTTTTTGACTGATTTGTCTTTTTCATCCCCCCAAATCACGCCGCTTTTTTCGTTATACAACTGGCGGAAATCCGTTTCGTGATACAATTTTCCTTCCCAGCCTGCCCGATCTGTGAGTGCCAGCTTTTCTGACATATTTTCAATAACCGAGCCGTCTTTTTTCATTAATTGTTCTGCAAGACTCGTAAATGTGTAATTGCAGCTTTGGGCAAAACTTTCATCAAAGGATAAAGTTCCTTTGTCGTCACCCGGTTCGCCGTACAGGTTTAAATTGCAATTGAAGGTTTGGCTCGGCTTTACCGTATCATTTTCGATAGCAGCTGCGGCAATGACTGTTTTAAAAACAGAACCGGGATAGATTGGCGTCAGCATATAATTTTGAAGCGTGTTTTGCCGTGAGATATCGGTATCAGGTTTGCTCACAATTCCCAAAACACTGCTATTTTCGATATCCAGCAGCACGGCTCCTCCTTTTTTCAGCCCCTGTTCATCCAATACCTCCTCCATCGCTTTTTGCATGCTTTGGTCGATCGTTGTTTTGACCTGGAGCGGATAAAATGTATTGGCTTCAGCTGTATATTTGACGTCCATGCCAAACAAAGGGTTTCCTTTTCCGTCCACATGATATAAAAGCTTTGTGTCCTGTTCCGGAAGCAAAAATTCATCGAAGGTCCGTTCTAAACCGGTTGTTCCGATTTCTGTTGTAATCGGAAGGTTCTCCTGATCAGGATATTTCTTGCGGAGAAGCGCCGGGTCTTGATTCGTGCTCCCGATCGTATGTGAAGCAAGGCTGGGCTTGTCTTCATTCTCCATATATACGCCGTAAATGCCGGGATATTTCAAAGAATTGATTTTTGTGATGGATTGTTTCGAAAGTGTTTTGATTTTCTTTTGCTGCAAAATGACTGGTTTTTTTGCCTTTGCGAGTGTCTGGTGCAGTTCATCTTCAGACATGCCGACGATGTCCGCAACCTTTTTGATCGGCCAATCCTGTGTCAGCAGAAAAGGGAACAAAACAACCGCAGGCTCACTTTTGCCTGTCAGCGCCTGCCCATTTCGATCTAAAAAGGAGCCTCTTCCGTCAGAAATGAGCACCTCCTCTGTCCGCTGTTTCACACTTTCCTGGATCAGATTGATTTTCTTTTTAGAAAATGATTCTGTGAAAAACAGCTGGATTTCCGCCAGCCGCAAAAGAAGCAGAAAAAACACGATCAAAAAAGCAATGACTGCCAGCTTCATTCGTTTCGATATCTTCATAAAAAAACACCTCCCCCACATTGTGGACGAGGTGTTTCTTTGCTAAACGGATATTATGAAATTTTCACAATTTTCACGAGCATTTCTCCGCCTGGTGTTTGAACAGTAACTTCATCATCTACTTTTTTGCCCAGCAGGCTTTTGGCGATTGGAGAGTCGTTTGAGATTTTTCCTTCAAACGGATCAGCTTCAGCGCTTCCAACAATTGTATAGGATTCTTCATCACCGTCAGGCAGTTCGACGAAAGTGACCGTTTTACCTAACCCGACAACGTTAGAGCCGCCGTCATCTTCAATGATTTTCGCATTGCGGATCATATTTTCAAGAGTCGTCACACGGCCCTCTACGAATGCCTGCTCTTCTTTTGCTGAATCGTATTCAGAGTTCTCGGAAAGGTCTCCGAAACTTCTCGCAATTTTGATGCGCTCTACTACTTCTTTTCGTTTAACCGTTTTCAAATATTCTAATTCTTGTTCAAGTTTTTGTTTTCCTTCTGCAGTCATAGGAAAAACTTTCTCTTGTGCCATGTCCCTTCACTCCTTCTGGTTGTCCCTCAACATCTTCGATTATGTATGAGAGCATAAACTAAAAAATACAAGAATGAGAACACAGGGCAGTCCTCGTTCTTCTCTCCCATATAGGTACTGTTTATCTTAAACTGAATCTTGTCGTTCTGCAAATATTTCGCGTTTATAAACAGGGAAAGAAGGGAATTCACACATTCCCTTCCTGCCTATACATAATATGGTCAGAGTTATTTATGTCTATGCTATGGTATTACAAAATCGCGTTTTGTTCAAGAATGGTTTGGATTTTTGTGACCATTAGATCAATTGCGACGTGATTCTGTCCGCCTTCCGGGATAATAATATCAGCGTATCGTTTCGTCGGCTCGACAAATTGGTTATGCATCGGGCGGACAACTGACACATATTGTTCAATAACAGAATCAATAGAGCGGCCGCGCTCATTAATATCTCTCATAATCCGTCTGATGATGCGCAAGTCAGCGTCTGTATCAACGTAAAGCTTGATATCCATCAGATCACGGAGCCTTTTGTCTTCAAGGACAAGAATGCCTTCAAGGATAATAACATCCTTTGGCTCTACGTGAACCGTTTCTTCTGAACGTGTGTGAAGCTTATAATCGTAAATCGGCTTTTCGATCGGGCGGTAATTCAACAGATCCTGAATATGCTCGATTAAATAGTCATTATCAAACGCAAGCGGATGATCATAGTTTGTGTTCAGCCTTTCTTCAAATGGAAGATGGCTTTGGTCTTTATAATAAAGGTCTTGCTGGATCATTAAAATCGAATGTCCTTTAAATTGTTCATAAATGGACCGTGTGACACTCGTTTTTCCTGAACCGGAACCTCCTGCGATTCCAATGACTACTGGACTCTTACCCATGGGTTGTTACTTCCCCTTTCTCATCATGTTGCTCGGATAAATCTTTTTGTCTAGTTTGAATTTGACAATTTGCAGGGGATGGCGGGCAGCATCTAGCTCATTTCCGTCTTCGTCCCAAATGGTTTCAATCGTGTGTGTAAAGTTTTCGATTTCAGGACCGAAAAATTCCACTTCGTCGCCTTTTTTGAAGAAATTGCGCTGCTGAAGCGTGACCATTTGTGTGTCTTCATCATAATTCAGCACTAAGCCGACAAAATCAAACGTCGTTTTTTTGGCGTGCTCGCCGAACATTTGCTCTTCATAGCCTGGCGTTCCTTCAAAGAAAGCTGTCGCAGTGTCTCGGTTGGCGCACTTATCAAGCTCTTCAAGCCATTCTTTTTGAATCACAAAGTGATCCGGATCAGCGCAATAAGCGTCGATTACTTTACGGTATACGCTGACAACCGTTGCTACATAGTGAATTGATTTCATGCGTCCTTCAATTTTTAAACTGTCGATTCCCATTTCGATCATTTTCGGAATGGATTCAATCAGCTTCAAATCTTTCGGGCTCATCGCAAATGGCGCATCTTCTTCACCATACAAAGCAACGGCGTTGGCACCATCTGTTTGATAGAGATCATAATCCCAGCGGCATGACTGGCAGCAGCCTCCGCGGTTGGAATCCCGCGCTGTCATGTGATTGCTCAGCACGCAGCGGCCTGAATACGCGATACACATCGCACCGTGAATAAACGATTCGATTTCGATATCTACCTTTTCTTTCATTTCTCTGATTTCAAGAGCGCTTGTTTCACGTGCCAGCACGACGCGGTCAAGACCTTCTTCCTTCCAGAACTGGACAGCCTTCCAGTTTGAAAGAGACTGCTGCGTGCTCAAGTGAACCTCAACATTCGGCGCCACTCTGCGGCATGTTTCGATAATAAGCGGATCTGCCACAATGATGCCGGCAACGTTGGCGTCTCCAAGCGCTTTTAAATAATCTTCAAGCCCGTCCATGTTTTCATTATGGGCAAAAATATTCGTCGTCACGTAGATCTTGGCGCCATATTGTTTTGCGAATTCAACGCCTTCTGCAATTTCTTCGATCGTAAAGTTATCGGCATTCGAGCGCAGCCCGTATTCCTGTCCTCCGATAAAGACCGCGTCCGCTCCGTAATGAACAGCAATTTTGAGCTTTTCAAGATTACCCGCAGGCGCGAGAAGCTCCGGCTTTTTCGTAATCACACGCTTACCATTGACGATTGTGGATATCTTATCATTTACGGCAGTCATAGCTTAACCTCCTTTTGATTAATAAACCGTTTCTTTGAAGAAGAATCCGGTATCAATTTTTCTGTTAACTGGCTGGATGCTTTCAATGCGTTCGATCCAGTCTTCTTTTTTCGCTTCGTACTCGTCACGGTTTTCCACACAAAGATCAATTGCTTCTCTGTACATTTTGGTGACTTCCATTAGGTATTCAGACGATTTCAGGACACCGTCAATTTTGAAAGAATCAACGCCGGCATCTATTAATTCTTCGAGCTCATCAATGATGCACACATCGTTCGGGCTCATGATGTGCGTGCCGTTTTCGTCTTCGAAAATCGGATATTTATTATCACGTTCTTTATCATGCAGGAACATGCCTGATTCTTTTTTCTTTCCTTCAATATCCATGACTTTGCCCTGATATTCAAAGTAGTTTCCAATCAAAGAACGCTTCGATTGGAACATGCACGTCATTCCATGCACCTGGATTTCAATTTCGACTTCAGCGTTTTCTTTTGTCTCAACAATGCTGTCCATGTTTAACTCTCTGGCAAGCACAGAACGCGCCGCGCCTTTGCGACCCCAGTAGTTGCATGTATAGTAGTTGGTGCCTGTCGTTTCTGTGCTCCAATGAAGCTTCAGGCCAGGCGCAGATTCACGGGCAGCCATAAGCACAGCAGGATCGCCGAATACCGCCGCATCAACACCGGTTTTCGCTAAGAAAGCCAGATATTCGCCAAGCTCGCCTACTTTATCGTTATGGAAAATCGCATTAACAGCAACGTATACTTTTGCCCCTTCTTTGTGAGCAATCTCTACGGCTTTTGTTATATCTTCACGAGAAAATTCCCCGGCTAATCTCAAGCCGTATCTCTGTTCCCCAACTAAAAACGCAGTTGCTCCCGCTTGTATCAGCGGCAAAATGTCCGCCACACTCGTCGGCGTCACTAAGAGCTCTGGTTTTTTCATGACGTTCACCTCTTCTTTTTACTAATCGCAAGTCCGTCCCCGACAGGAATAATCGCAGTTTGATAATCCGGATGATTCATCAGCCAATGATTATATTCATCAATTTTTGTTACAAGCCTGCGTCTTCTTTTCGGTTCTATTTTGCTGTAATCCTCTGCCACCAGACCTTTAAATAGTACGTTGTCCGTTAAAATCACCCCGTCCGGTGAAAGCATCGGTTCATATAAATGAAAAAAGTTTTGATACTGACCTTTTGCAGCGTCAATAAAAATGACATCGTAAGGCGCGGTTACATGTACGGCGTCGGCTAATTCAAGCGCGTCTCCGTAAAAAACATGAATCCGATCATCAAGCTGAAATTCCTTGATATTGTTTACCGCTTCTTCATGCCGTTTCTCATTGCGTTCAATTGTATATATTTCAGCAGATGGCAGCTGCAGCGCCATTCGAATGGCGGAATAACCAATGGCCGTTCCGATTTCCAGTATTTTTTTCGGCTGTTTCACAGCCAAAATTTGAAGCAGCACTTCCATGCCCGCTTTTTCCATGATCGGGACATGATGTTCTTCTGCATATGCTTCAAGCTTCTTCACGTTTTCCGGCCGAGGCTTCAATAATGCTTCTATATAGTCATTTATTTGTTCATACCGGTCAGTCACAACAAACAGCCTCCCGTTCTAAAAAGGAGTGCCCCAGTCTTTTACACAGGACACTCTCTGTATACATCATGATACATCGGTAAACAACCCGATATATTTTATCATAAAACCTTGCGGAAAGCGAATAAAAGGAGAGCTTTTTGCTCTCCTTTTATTTCTCGCTTTTTGAGGAAATATATTTTTCTTTTGCTTTATTATGCTCTTTTAGCGTTTTTGTAAATACGACCTCACCATTTGATTTGGCCAAGAAGTACAGATAGTCCGTTTGATCCGGATGCAGCGCCGCTTCCCATGAGGACATGCCGGCATTCGCAATCGGCCCTGGCGTCAGTCCCGTGTTTTTATACGTATTGTACGGTGAATCGAGTTCCAGATCCTTATAGAGAACGCGATCTTTATGTTTGCCTGCCGCGTACAGCACGGTTGGATCTGTTTGAAGCGGCATTTTCTTCTTCAGACGGTTATAAAAGACGCTGGCAATTTTATGGCGGTCGGCTTTTTCAGTCGCTTCTTCTTCAATCAAAGAGGCCATCGTCAGCAGCTTATGCACAGAAAGTTTCTTTTTCTTCATTTCTGATTTGTATGTTTCCACATAAGAATTTGTCTGTTCGATCATTGCCTTGATCATGTCTTCAAGTGACATGTCCGGATCGTTAAAAGGGTATGTAGCCGGGAATAGGTACCCTTCCAGCGGATGCTTAATGTTTTTATTGAAAACATCATTTGTCACAGTGTCCGGGAATTCTTTCTTCAGCTGATTGATAAATGTTTCATCGTCAAGCTTCGCTAAAACTTGTTTTTTAGAGTATTTCGTTTCATCAGCAATAGCGGCCGCGATTTGTGTCAGCTGTGCTCCCTCAGTCACCGTAATTTGAAAGGCGTAGCTTGTAGCCCCGCTTGTCAGCTTATGAATAATGGCATCTAAATCCATCCCTTTATTCAGATGGTAGAATCCCGCCTGAAACCCGGAGGCACCTTTATATTTCACATAATACTGAAATGCCTTCTCGCTTTTTATGACATCGTTTTTCTTTAATATCGATGCGATGGCCGAAACAGACGAGCCGCTCGGAATGTTAATGTTTACTGTCTTTTTATTGTCTTTTTCTACAGGTTCAAGCAATGATTTCCCATATAAAAATGCCCCGCCAATGATGAGAAGCAGCACAATAATGGAAGACAGTACGATTGTTTTTTTATTAAAAAATGATTTTTTTTGCTGATTGATATACATTAGGTCTCCTCCCATCAGCTCTTATACTACATGATTCATTGTATTTCGGCAATTTATTACAAAAAAAGGGTGAAAGGGGCCTTCATACAGCAGAAAAAAAGCCGGAGCAATATGGCTCCGGCTTTGGTGCGGTTGTTTTATTCTTCGTCCTCGTCCGCTAAGAACGTGTTTAGTGTTTCTTCGATCATGTCCCATTCCTCGTCAGTTTCGATCGGGAATAGCTCACCGTTTTCACCGTCTTCGTTTGGCGTGAAGCTGGAAGCAAGAATTTCTACTTCTTCGTCATCTTTTGTTTCGATTGGGTAGTACAACACATAAGACTTGCCAAACTCTTCGTTTTCAAATGTAAACAGCACTTCACAAAGCTGTTCATTTCCTTGTTCATCAACAATTGTAATATTTTTTTCGCCGTGTTCCATTTTCTTCACCTCTGGCTTTAATTTAAGCTGTCAAGATATCCTTGCAAAATCATAACAGCCGCCATTTTATCAATGACTTTTTTTCGTTTTTGCCTGCTGACATCAGCTGCAATCAGCATTTTTTCAGCCGCCATTGTGGTAAGACGCTCGTCCCACAGCACAACAGGAACATTGTACGTTGTTTCAAGCACTTTAGCAAATATTTGGCTGGCTTCGCCTCTTGGGCCGACTGTTCCGTTCATGTTCTTAGGAAAGCCGAGGACGATTTTATCTATAGTATAGTCCTTTATCAGTTCAGATAAACGGGTTAAACCATAATCGCCTTCCGCTTCATTTATCTTTATGGTCTCAATGCCTTGAGCAGTCCATCCCATTTCATCGCTCAGAGCAACACCGAGTGTTTTGGTTCCTAAATCGAGTCCTAATATTCTCATTCTTTATTTACGCCTCTTTATGCTGTTCTAAATAAGACTTCACCAATTCCTCGATTAATTCGTCTCTTTCAAGTTTGCGAATTAAATTGCGAGCGTCACGATGCCTAGGAATATAAGCGGGATCACCTGACAGCAAGTATCCGACAATCTGATTGATTGGATTGTAGCCCTTTTCCTGAAGCGCGTCATACACAGTAATCAGCACCTCATTTACGTTAGTCTCAGCAGAATCATCGGAGAAATTAAATTTCATCGTTTTATCAAACGAGCTCACCGTTTTGCACCTCTTTCCCAAATTCGCAGGCAAAGTTCAGCCTGGGGTCCTAATCTTACCATCATTCTACACTACATGGGCAAATTATAAAACGGATTTCACCCAATCTTCTACAGAAGCCAAAGCTTCATCTAATTTTTCCGGCTGTTTGCCGCCTGCCTGAGCCATGTCCGGACGGCCTCCGCCGCCTCCGCCGCATACTTCCGCAGCTTGTTTAACCAGCTTGCCGGCATGCAGGCCTTTCTCAATGAGATCCTTTGTTACTCCGGCAGAGATATTGACTTTATCGTTTTGAACCGCACCAAGTACGATCACCGCAGAGCCAAGCTTTGCTTTAAGTTCATCCACCATTGTGCGGAGATGGTTCATGTCTTTCGCATTTACTTTTTCCGCAAGCACACTCACACCGTCAATTTCTTTTACTTTTGACAGGATCGCTCCTGCTTCCACGTTGCCGAGTTTCGCAAGAAGAGATTCATTCTCTCTTTGTGCTTCCTTCAGTTCAGCCTGCAGAGCCGCAACTCGTTTCGGCACTTCTTTGATATTTGTTTTCAGCTCGTCAGCAGCCTGCTTCAATACTGAAATCTGGCTGTTCATTTCAACGTAAGCGCCTTGCCCTGTTACAGCTTCAATCCGTCTTGTCCCCGCTCCGATTCCAGATTCAGAAACGATTTTAAACAGGCCGATCTCAGCTGTGTTTCTGACATGGCAGCCGCCGCACAGCTCTAAACTGTAATCCCCGACTTGAACGACCCGGACAATATCGCCGTATTTTTCGCCAAACAGAGCCATAGCGCCCATTTCTTTTGCTTCGGCGATCGGCTTCAAATCAATGCTGACCGGGATGCTCGCCCAAATCTTTTCGTTTACGATTCTTTCAATTTGTTCAAGCTCTTCTTTTGTCACTTGGCCAAAGTGCGAGAAGTCAAAACGAAGACGGTTTTCAGTCACAAGAGATCCTGCCTGATTGACATGTGTTCCAAGAACGTCTTTTAGCGCCTGGTGCAATAAATGCGTTGCCGTGTGGTTTTTAATAACGCCGCTTCTCATATGCTCTTCAACTTCAGCAGTTACATGCAAGCCTTTTTGAACAGTGCCGCTCTCCACAACACCTTCATGGACATGCTGGCCGTTCGGCGCTTTTTGCACATCTTTAATTCTTACCACTGCCTGTTCGCTGCGGAGATAGCCTGTGTCGCCGATTTGGCCGCCGCTTTCTGCATAGAACGGTGTTTCATCAAGAATGATTTGAACCGTTTCCCCCTCATGAGCCTCTTCGATTAATTGGCCGTCCTGAAGAAGCACAATGACTTTGGCATCAGCCTTGGTTTGAGAGTAGCCGACAAATGTGCTTTCATCGGTCACGTCGCGCAATGCGCCGCCCTGCACCTGCATGCTGCCGACATCCTGGCGTGCGTTTCTTGCCCGTTCACGCTGCTGGTTCATTTCTTCTTCAAAGCCTTTATGGTCAACCGTCATGTTCTCGTCTTCCGCGTATTCTTCAGTCAGCTCAACCGGGAATCCATACGTATCGTACAGCTTAAACACGTCAGCACCTGAAATCACGCTGCTGCCCTTGTCTTTTTCTTTTTTAATCATTTCTGACAGGATAGCAAGGCCTTCATTAAGTGTTTCGTGGAAGCGCTCTTCCTCGGTTTTAATCACTTTTGCGATGAAATCCGCTTTTTCTTTCACTTCAGGATAGAAATCAGCCATGATTTCAGCGACAACCGGCACTAAATCGTACATGAACGGATGGTGGATGTTAATCGTTTTGGCATAACGCACGGCCCGACGCAATAAGCGTCTTAATACATAGCCGCGGCCTTCGTTTGACGGAAGCGCTCCGTCACTGACAGCAAAGGCAACCGTTCTAATATGGTCGGCAATCACTTTAAACGCCGTGTCTTTCACATTGTCTTTGCCGTATGTTTCACCAGAAATAGATTCTGTAGCTTTGATAATTGGCACAAACAAATCGGTATCAAAGTTTGTCGGAACATTTTGGATGACAGATACCATTCTCTCAAGTCCCATGCCCGTATCAATGTTTTTCTTCGGAAGCGGCGTGTATGTGCCGTCAGGATTATGGTTGAACTCAGAGAACACAAGGTTCCATACTTCCAGGTAACGGTCGTTTTCTCCGCCTGGGTAAAGCTCCGGATCTTCTGGATCATTACCGTATGCTTCTCCGCGGTCGTAGAAAATCTCCGTATTCGGACCACTCGGGCCCTCGCCGATGTCCCAGAAGTTTCCTTCCAGACGGATAATTCTTTCTTCAGGAACACCGATTTTTTTCGCCCAGAATTCATACGCTTCCTCATCTTCAGGGTGAACCGTAACAGAAAGAAGCTCTTTGTCGAAGCCGATCCACTTGTCACTCGTTAAAAATTCCCAAGCCCATGTAATGGCTTCTTCTTTGAAATAATCTCCAATGGAAAAGTTTCCGAGCATTTCAAAGAATGTATGATGGCGCGCAGTTTTACCTACATTTTCTATATCGTTTGTTCTGATCGCTTTTTGAGCATTTACGATTCTTGGATTTTCCGGAACGACACGGCCGTCAAAATATTTTTTCAGCGTCGCAACACCGCTGTTGATCCAAAGCAATGAAGGATCCTCATGAGGCACTAATGACGCGCTTGGCTCTACCGCGTGTCCTTTTTCTTTAAAGAAATCCAAAAACATTTGACGCACTTCCGCAGAAGTTAAGTGTTTCATTGTATTTCCTCCTCTATAAAAATCGAAATTCTCTTCAGTGACAGCAAAAAAGCCCTCCCCCTATGCAAACCACACGTTTACACAGGGACGAGAGCTGTCTCGCGGTACCACCCTGATTACGGGCATTATCATTCGCCCGTCACCTTTTACCCTGTAACGCAGGATGTGCGGCAGTGATTAACTGCACTCAGGATTAGCTTCCTCCGATCTTCTGATAAAGTTCCTTTCAGCTTACGGAACTTCTCTCTTTAACAGGGCTTCGGCGTACTCAGATCCGTCACTCGAGATTCGTATGTATTCTACGAGAAATTATAGACAAGCTGCACGCCAATGTCAATGCTCCGTCCTCATCCGCAAAAAATGGATCATCATCACTTTTAAAACAGCCGCCGCAGGAACAGCCAGAATCATTCCGACGATTCCCGCAAGCTCTCCCCCGGCAAGGAGTGCAAGCATGATGACGACCGGATGCATTTTAAGGCTTCTGCCGACAATGAGCGGACTGAGGATATTCCCTTCCATAAACTGCAAAACAAACACTGTAATCACGACAACAAGGATCGCTTTTACTGAGATCGTCATGGCAATTAACAGCGCAGGAACAGCTCCTATAAAAGGACCAAAATACGGTATGACATTCGTTATACCAGAAATAAGCCCTAAAATCAGCGGATATGGAAGCCCGAATATCCAGAACGTAATGCCTGCTATCACACCGAGAATCAAGCAGACCAGAAGCTGGCCGCGGATGTAATCGCCAAGGGAATCATCCACATCCCGCAAAAAGGCGCTGCCCCGCTGTCTCCATGACTTCGGAGTCAAGTACCATACCGTCTTTTTCATCAACTCAATATCCTTTACCATATAAAACACGAGAAAAGGGATGGTTGCCGCAATTAAGAAATAATCAAGCACGTTGCGGATACCGCTAATTGCTCCCTCGATCGTCCCCGCGAAAAACGCCTCCGTCTGGCGGATCATTTTATCTATACGGTGATGCATGCCGTCAGGCCAGTCATCTGTATGGTTGTGCACATGAAGAAGGAGTCCGTTATACGTTTCGGCAAACATTGGTATATTTTCAGACAAATCCGTCAGCTGCACAATTAAAACAGGCACCCCTTTATACAGCGCCCAGCCAATTCCGCCAAAGAAAAGCACATAAATCACCAAGATGCTTAAAGTCCTAGGCAATCCTTTGCGGTGCAGCCACTCTGTGACCGGAATCAATAAATAAGAAATAAAAATGGATATGATCAAGGGAATAAAGATCGTTTTTAAAACGAGCCAAAAAGGCGACCATAACATATCAAGCATAAAAAAGACGTAAACTGTCAACAGGACCAGCAAACAAATGGCCACCCACAACAAAAGCTGCACCGGTTTTTGAAGCATCTGCTCTCACCTCTTCTATATCTTTTGAGGAATGGTGCGAATTATTCTCTCTCCACATAACAAAAAGGATACTCTTCGAAGAGTATCCTTTTTCGCATTAAAACATTTTTGTTATTCGTCTTCTCATCCGCTTCATGCTGCGATTATTCAGCATGTCGGATTGAGTCGCCATTCGGTACACGAGAGCTCCGGCTCCCAATGCCAAAAGAGAAGTCATCGTCCGATTCATCCTGCGCATCTCCCTTCATGATTAAAAATTGATGCTGCGTTCATCCTCAGAAAACAAATCATCCAAGCTGCTTAACGTTCCGTCTTCTTCCACCTGATGAGTTGCAATCTTCCCTTTCGCCACTGTCAGCTCAATAAAACAGCCCCAGCAATAATATTGGTTCACGCCGATTTTCCCGATATCCTTACTTTTGCAGTTCGGGCATATAAGCATATCTCACACCTCTATCCGTTCAAAACGATCTCGTCTTTCCGCACCTCGACAAGCGAATCCGCTTTTTGGATCTGGCGCTTGCTTCCCGCCAGGTCAGAAAAGAAACCGTCCGAGAGTTCATATGCTACGATTATGCCCCTGTCCAAACAAAAGTATACATCTTCCAGCATCCCCAATATATCCCCCTCATGCGATTTCACAAGCTTCATTCTCATTTGCTCGTATGTGAAGCACGATTTCGGAAGAGGCAAAAGCTGGTCTGAACTGACCGAGGCCAATATGCGGTCATCAAGAATGCAAGAGATATCACACGCCTGTAATAGGGCATGATGATGATGCAAAAAGCGTTTTTGTGCAAGAATAAACCCAAGGCAATTTCCCTTCAGAGAAAAACAAATATCAGAAATTGTCCCGAGATAACAAGAAGTTCGTTCTGAGTATACTGGGAATCCTTCTACCTCATGGCATGTTCTCAAAGTGTGATCAACCACCTTTTGTTGAACAGGCTTAGGTTTTGCTTTGCGCCTTTGACTCATACGATGAAAAAACTCCCGCTAACACGGGAGTTTTTTACAGCTGTTCTTCTTTCATAAAATCGAATGGCGTTATGCCTTCCATTCCTATATTGGCGTCGTGTACGCTGAACGGGAGCTCTTTTTGCAACGCCTCAAGCTCGGCATCCATTTCCTCAATCTGTACGGAAAGCCTGTTTCTCAAGGAAGTCTGTCTGACAGTCGCGTCATTATTTTTTACGCCCCACTCCAGCGCCTCCTCTTCTCCGCATAAAATGAGAAATTTCTTTGCTCTCGTAATCGCGGTATAAAGGAGGTTTCTTCTGAGCATTCTATAGTAGCCTTTCACAACAGGCAAAACCACAATCGGAAATTCACTTCCCTGCGACTTATGAATAGAGCAGCAATACGCATGGGTAAACTGGTTAAAATCTTTTTTCGTAAACGTCATTTCATTGCCGTCAAAAGATACGACGGCCATGTCTTCTTTTTCGGTATTTTCCTTTGCATAAAATATCGATGTAATTTCGCCAATATCTCCGTTGAACACATTGTTTTCCGGCTGATTGACGAGCTGCAAAATTTTATCTCCGGTTCTGTAGACAACGTCCCCGAACTTGATTTCCCTAGGTTTTTCTTTAGGAGGATTTAAAATGTCCTGCAGCATCACATTCAGTTCATTGATGCCGGCTTTGCCTCTGTACATCGGGGCGAGAACCTGAATGTCCTTTGCCGTATAGCCTTTTTTCAATGCGTTGGCGACAACCTTCTCAACTACCTCTTTAATTTGCGAGCCTCCGCAGCGAATAAAGGAACGGTCCTTCGTCGGGGCAGTCAAATTGTTTGGCAGCAAGCCATTTTTCATCTGGTGGGCTAGCTCGACGATTGATGACCCCTCCGCCTGGCGGTAGATGTCTGTCAATCTTACAGTCGGAATCACCTGTGATGCCAAAAGGTCTCTCAGCACTTGGCCCGGGCCGACAGAAGGCAGCTGATCTTCGTCTCCGACTATGATAATTTGAATATGATCAGGGATCGCTTTAAACAAATGGTTCGCCAGCCATATATCAAGCATACTGGCTTCATCGATAATTAACAGCTTCCCTTCGATCGGCTGATCCTCTGTATGGGTAAAGCCCTCAGCGCCGTTCCAGCCGAGCAGCCTGTGAATCGTGACTGCCGGAAGGCCCGTTGATTCACTCATCCGTTTTGCCGCTCTTCCTGTCGGTGCGGCCAATACAACCGGAAACGCTTCATCCTTTTTATAAGCTGACGGGTCTAGTGACACGCCGTGAAGCTCTCCGTATAGTTCGACAATTCCTCTGATTACCGTCGTTTTCCCTGTTCCCGGGCCTCCCGTTAAAAGAAGCATCGGCGAGGAAAGGGCTTTTTGAATCGCTTCCTTCTGGCTCGGGGCATACTGAACATTCATCCGTTCTTCCAGTTCTCCTAAAGCGAGCAGAAATTCTGATTCAGGAAACTGGTCATCATATTCGGTTTGGCTTGCGATATGTTTCACACGCTTTGCAACGTTTTGTTCTGCGTAAAACAGCGATGGAAAATAACAGCGGCCGTCTTCTATGACAATGTCTTTATTTTCTCCAAGGGCAATAATCGCGTTAGCGGCATCCATTTCCGTGATGCGCTGCCCTTCCCTTGCTGACTGGTTTAACAGTGATTGGGTGTCGATAATCAGCTTTTCCGTTTCTATGTACGTATGCCCTTCTGACAGACAAGTCGTTTCAAGCGTGTACAAAATGGCGGCTTTTATCCGCTCAGGATGATTGCCCGAAAGCCCCATTCTGCTCCCAAGCTCATCCGCTTTCCCAAACCCGATGCCTTCTACATCTTTTACGAGCTGATAAGGGTTTTCCTGAATCTTTTCAAGCGTTTCGGATTCATAGGCTTGGTAGATTTTCATAGACAGCTGGGGGCCGAAGCCAAACTGATTCAGGGAAATCATGATTTGCTCAAGTCCCTGATGCCGCTGCAAGGCGCCGGCTAACGTATCTGCTTTCTTTTTTGACAGCTTCGGAACATCATAAAGCACTGAAGCGTCAGCCAATATTTTATTAATCGCGCTGTCGCCCAGCTTTTTGACAATTTCTTCGGCTGTTTTTTTGCCGATTCCCTCAAATAAATCACTCGATAAATAATGAATGATGCCTTCCTTAGTCGTCGGTATCTCTTTTTTGAAATGCTCCGCTTGAAATTGGAGCCCGAACTTCGGATGGGTTACGATCTTGCCGTAAAACGTGTAAGTCTCTTCTTCTTGAAGCGCAGGGAAGTAGCCCGTCACGGATACGGCTTTATCTTCAATGGCCTCGGAGGTCTCTGTGACTTTCACTTTCAGAACCGTATATAAATTGGTGTCATTATGATAGATGACTGTGTTGACTGTCCCTTTTAAATAGGGCTCTTCCTCCATGTTAAGCTGATCCGGATGCTGCTGCACGAGCTGTCCCTCCTCCTGTGCCTGTTATGATGGGTCGATCAGTTTTTTAGCATGAAGCGCAAGCATATGATCTGGCTGGATATCGATCGCCTTGTCCAGCATTTCCAGCGCTTTTTCTCGATTTTCTTTATAAGCATAAGCCACACCGGCGTTGTAAAATGCATCAGCATGCCCAGGATCTTGCTCTGTTACAGCTGCGAATTGGCTGAGCGCTTCGTCCAGCATGCCCTCGTTCGCTAAGCACATCCCGAATTGAAAGCGCGCTTCCGTGTCATTTTCATTCAGTTCGACCGCTCTTTGTAAATAAGGCAGTGCAAGCTTGGGCTGTTCAAGTTTGACTAGTACCGTTCCGAGCATGTAAAACAGGTCGCCGTTTTCCATTCCGGCACGAAGCGCTTTTTCAAACATGTCTTTCGCTTCTTTGTACATTTCTTTTACAACATAGACATTTCCTGCTCCATAATATGCAGTGGCTGCGCTATTGTCTAATTCAAGCGCTTTATCATAAAACGCAAGCGCACGTTCCAGCTCGTTTACCGATGAAAGCAGGTTAGCAAAGTTGATATACGGAATCGCATCTTCTTTATTTTCTTCAATCGCTTTTGTAAATGCCTCTGCCGCTTTCTCGTAATCGCCTTCCTGCATCGCCTCTATACCGAGTTGATTATAATCCACCAACCATCTTCCTTTCATTAAAAAACCCCAACTCAGTGTTGAGGTTTTTCATCTTTTATACGTACCACAATTTTGTTCCGTCTTTGTACACATCATCAATCGTTCCGCCGCCAAGGCATTCTTCGCCGTCATAGAAAACAACGGCTTGTCCCGGCGTTACAGCGCGGACTTGTTCATCAAAGATGACTTCCGCTTCGCCTTCACCCGTCATGCGCACCGTTACTTTATGATCTTCTTGGCGGTAACGGAATTTAGCCGTGCAGGTAATCTCTTCGCCCTTCATGATATCCGAACGAACCCAGCTGATATTCGTAGCTGTAATTTTGTCGGAATAAAGAAGCGGGTTGTGGAACCCTTGATCCACGTAGAGGATGTTCTTTTCAAGATCTTTACCAACCGCAAACCACGGCTCGCCGCTTCCGCCGATGCCAAGGCCGTGACGCTGTCCGATCGTGTAGTACATCAACCCGTCGTGGCGTCCTTTTACTTCGCCGTCCATCGTCATCATATCGCCCGGCTGTGCAGGGAGATATTGACTGAGAAACGTTTTGAAGTTGCGTTCCCCGATAAAACAGATACCCGTACTGTCTTTTTTCGTTGCCGTTGCAAGATCTGCCTCTTTGGCAATCTCACGCACACGGCTTTTTTCAAGCTCGCCGATAGGGAACATGACTTTGCTTAGCGTGTCTTCTGTCAGCTGATTCAAGAAATACGTTTGATCCTTGTTTTCATCAATGCCGCGCAGCATTTTGACTTTGCCGCCGCTTCTGTCTACCCTTGCATAGTGGCCAGTCGCTAAATAGTCGGCGCCAAGTGACAGGGCATGCTCCAAAAACGCCTTGAATTTAATTTCTTTGTTGCACAGCACATCCGGGTTTGGTGTTCTGCCTGCTTTATATTCATCAAGGAAGTATTGAAATACCTTCTCATAGTATTGCTTTTCAAAATTAACGGCATAGTACGGAATTCCGATTTGGTTGCAGACGCGGATTACATCTTCATAATCCTCTGTCGCCGTGCAAAAACCGTTTTCGTCCGTATCATCCCAGTTTTTCATAAAAATTCCGATTACATCATAGCCCTGTTCTTTTAACAGCAGGGCTGCCACAGATGAGTCTACTCCGCCGGACATGCCGACGACGACTCTTGTATCCTCCGGCCGTTTTTCCATTTCATTCACTCCAATAGCTAAGCCGCCTTATTGTGTCAGCCGTTTTACAACGTCGGCCACATGTTTGGCAGCAGTTTTCACTTGCTCAGCCGTATTGCCGAGGCCGAAACTGATCCGAATTGAGGATGTCAGCCGGTCACTCTTGTCTCCAAACATGGCAGTCAAAACATGCGAGGGCAGGACTGAGCCGGCCGTGCACGCTGATCCGCTTGAGACAGCGACTCCCGCCATATCCAGATTCACCAGCAGCGATTCCACTGATACACCGGGGAAATAAAGATTCAGCACATGCGGCAGACTATTTTCTTTGTCCCCGTTGATCTCGTATGCAACACCGGCATTTTCAAGCGTGTCGGCAATGATTGTTTTAAACGATTGATACTTTTCGTTTTTTTCGTCCCGTTCCTCACTTGACAGCTTGATCGCTTCTCTCAGCCCGACAATGCCCGGAACATTTTCTGTTCCGGCACGGCGTTTTCTTTCTTGCTCTCCTCCGAATAAGAGCGGAGAAAGCTTTGCATCTTTACTTGCATATAAAAAGCCTGTCCCTTTTGGCCCGTTGAGCTTGTGCCCAGAAACAGACAGAAGGTCAATATGGCTGTTTTTCACATCAATTGGCAGCAGCCCGAATGCCTGAACAGCATCGGTATGAAAATAAGCCTGATGTTCCTTCAGCAACTCACCGATTTCATCAATCGGCTGTACCGTTCCGACTTCATTATTTCCATACATCACTGTCACAAGGATTGTATCATCACGCAGTGCTTCTTTCACCTGTTTTGCACTGACTCTTCCATTTTGATCAACGTCCAGATATGTTACTTCAAATCCGTCTTCCTCAAGTTTTTCACATGTGTGAAGCACAGCATGATGTTCAATTTTTGTCGTGATGATATGTCTGCCCAGATCTTTTCTTGCAAGCGCGGTTCCCATGATAGCCAAGTTATCGGCTTCCGTGCCCCCGCTTGTAAAAATGATCTCCTGCTCTGCCGCTCCGATTTCAGCTGCGATCTGCGCTCTTGCTTCGTCCACCCATTTTCGCGATTCTCTTCCAAATGAATGAATACTGGATGGGTTGCCGAAATTGCCGGAAAAATGCGGTATCATTTTTTCCAGCACGCGCTCATCCATCGGGGAAGTTGCGGCATGATCTAAATAAATCCGTTCCATTGTGTTTACACCTCTGATCTAAATATAGAACATATAAGCTTCTTGCTCTCCGTCTGTGTAGCTGGCAAGATCCTCTAATGTTGTACTGTCTAAAACCTCTTTCACAGCATCCCGTATGCGAATCCAGAGCTCGCGCTTGGCAGGCTCCTCATCTTCCAGCACTTCAACTGGACTGATCGGCCCCTCAAGTACACGGATAATATCTCCCGCCGTAATGGCATCCGGCTCGCTGCCTAATACATATCCGCCGTATGCGCCTCTGATGCTTTTCACTAATCCGGCATTTCTGAGCGGCGATACCAGCTGCTCCAAATAATGCTCGGACAAATTATTCGTCTGTGCGATGCTTTTTAATGAAGTCGGGCCTTCGCCATGCTTTTTTGCAAGCTCGATCATAATGGTGAGCCCGTATCTTCCCTTAGTTGATATTTTCAACATGAACACCTCTGTTATTTCATGATTTTCCACGTTTATAATGGTAATTTCTATATGATTCGTCCGTTTATTATCTAATAGACCAACTGTTATTATAACATACCTTTAGCGAATTTTCATTGAGGCAGGCGGAAACGGGGCTTCCCTCTTTTCTAATGTCCGGTTTTCCGTTACCCTGTAATTAAGTAAGGAGAGATGATGATGAAGCCATTGGCATATCGGATGCGTCCGACAAAAATAGAGGATATTATCGGCCAGCAGCATCTGGTGGCTGAAGATAAAATTATCGGCAGAATGGTTCAGGCAAAACATTTGTCATCCATGATTTTGTACGGGCCGCCCGGAATTGGAAAAACATCAATCGCAACAGCAATCGCCGGTTCGACAAGTATCGCTTTTCGAAAGCTGAATGCTGTTATTAACAATAAAAAAGATATGGAAATCGTCGCCCAGGAAGCTAAAATGTCAGGCCAGGTGATTTTGATTCTGGATGAAGTTCACAGGCTGGATAAAGGGAAACAAGATTTTCTATTACCCTATTTAGAAAATGGGATGATCATTTTGATCGGAGCAACCACGGCTAACCCGTATCATGCCATTAATCCGGCAATCAGAAGCCGGACACAGATCTTTGAGCTTGAGCCGTTAACACCAGAACTGATTAAACAGGCTTTGGAACGTGCGCTTCATGACGAGCACCGCGGCCTTGGCACATATTCTGTATCCATTGATGATCAGGCGATGGAGCATTTTGCCCGCGGCTGCGGAGGAGATGTCCGCTCCGCTTTAAACGCGCTTGAGCTGGCCGTCTTGTCAACGAAGGAGTCAGCCGACGGCGAGATTCACATTACTTTAGAAACCGCGGAAGAATGTTTGCAGAAAAAGAGCTTTTCTCACGATAAAGATGGTGACGCGCATTATGATGTATTGTCCGCTTTTCAAAAATCGATCCGCGGCTCTGATGCCAACGCCGCTCTTCACTATTTGGCGAGATTGATTGAAGCTGGCGATCTGGAAAGCATCGCAAGACGACTGCTCGTCATCGCCTATGAAGATATTGGCTTAGCAAGCCCGCAAGCCGGTCCGAGAGTGCTGCACGCTATCCAGACCGCTGAGCGAGTCGGATTTCCGGAAGCGCGAATCCCGCTGGCCAACGCAGTCATTGAACTCTGTCTCTCGCCGAAATCAAACTCAGCCATTCTGGCAATCGATGAGGCGCTGGCAGATATCAGAGCCGGAAAAATCGGAGATGTTCCGAAGCACTTAAAAGACGCGCATTATAAGGGAGCTCAGGAATTAGGAAGAGGGATCGACTATAAATACCCGCACAATTACGACAATGGATGGGTCGAACAGCAATATCTCCCTGATCCTTTAAAGAATAAGCAATATTACAAGCCGAAACAGACAGGCAAGTTCGAATCCGCCTTAAAGCAAGTGTACGACAAATTAATGAAAAGAAAATAAAACAAAAACAGCCTTGATCATCAAGGCTGTTTTTTATGCGTTATTTATCCTTTACGCGTTTGATTTCAATGTCTTTCAAAAGATCCATGACAACATGTCCGCCCATAATCAAACCTGCGACTGACGGCACAAAAGCATTAGAGGATGGCGGCATTTTTGCTTTGCGGATTTTCGCTTCGTCATTTCCCACTTCTTTTCTGACTTCTTCCCGAATGACAATCGGGCTCTCGTCGGAGAAAATCACTTGAACGCCTTTTTTGATGCCCTCTTTGCGTAATCTCGTACGGACGACCTTCGCAATTGGATCAGTATGCGTTTTTGAAATATCAGCGATTTGGAAGCGTGTCGGATCCGTTTTGTTCGCGGCACCCATGCTGGAAATGAGCGGAATATTCCGTTGCAGACATTCTTTCATTAAATGGATTTTATAATGAATCGTGTCTGACGCGTCAATGACATAGTCAAGATTATATTCAAAAAACTGCTCATACGTTTCTTCCGTATAGAACATTTTTAACGCGATCACTTCACACTCCGGGTTAATGTCTGCGATCCGCGCTTTCATTAAATCCACTTTCGGCTGTCCGACCGTTGAAAGAAGCGCGTGAAGCTGACGGTTTACATTTGTAATGTCCACATCATCTTTGTCGACAAGCAGAATGCGTCCGACGCCTGACCGCGCGAGGGCTTCCGCCGCGAACGATCCGACTCCGCCGACTCCAAGCACAGCAACCGTGCTGTTTTTCAGCGTTTCAAGGCCTTCTTTTCCGATAGCTAATTCATTGCGTGAAAACTGGTGTAACAAGAACCTCACTCCACATCGTATTCTGGTTTCATTTATAAAATGGCTGGTCCATAAGCAGCCGTTTTTTCTGCGCACAAAAAATAAAGTCCCAATAGTGCCGTTGCAGCTTTCCTTTGTTTTGAACCCGCTCTCAGCAGGTGGGTGCCCTCTTTTAAATCTTGTAAGTCCTCTTTACCGAATGAAAAGAGGCATGTACGCCATTTAAAAATGCGGGCTCCCAAATCAAAAAAATGTTCGGTCAAAACTAGGTGTACAACTAACACATCAGGACTTTATTTAACTTGTCAAAATCATATCACAGACGATTTTGATTTTCAAGAATCGAACTGCCCAATCAGTTCTTAACTTTTTTCTTGATAGAAAGATGAAGCTCCTCAAGCTGAGCGTCGCTTACTTCGCCTGGCGCTTCTGTCATCAGGCAGCTTGCGCTTGCCGTTTTCGGGAATGCGATCGTGTCTCTTAGGTTGGTACGTCCTGCGAGAAGCATAACGAGACGGTCTAAGCCGAGCGCGATTCCGCCGTGCGGAGGAGCGCCGTATTCAAATGCTTCCAGCAGGAATCCGAACTGTTCAGCCGCTTCTTCTTTTGAGAAGCCAAGAAGCTCAAACATCTTTTCCTGAATGTCCTTTTCGAAAATACGGATTGAGCCGCCGCCAAGCTCATAGCCGTTTAAGACGAGGTCATAGGCTTGTGCTTTCATGTCTTCAGGCGCTGTTTCAATCAGTTCAAGATCTTCACGGACAGGCATTGTGAACGGATGGTGGGCTGCGTAAAAACGACCTTCCTCCGGATCATGTTCTAAGAGCGGCCAGTCGATGACCCATAAGAAATTGAACAGGTTTTCGTTAATCAGTCCGCGTTCTTTTCCAAGCTTTAAGCGCAGGGCGCCGAGTGATGCGGCTACAACTTCGAATTTATCTGCTCCGAACAATAGCAAATCACCTTCAGCAGCATCAAGTGCCTCAATCAGCTTCGATTGCTTTTCTTCATCAAAGAATTTGGCGATTGGGCCTTTCACTCCGTCTGCCTCAACTTTCACCCAGGCAAGGCCTTTTGCTCCGTAGTTTGCAGCAAAAGCGCCAAGAGCGTCGATGTCTTTTCTGGAGTAATCACCGGCTCCGCCTTTTACATTGATGGCTTTTACTACGCCGCCGTTTGCCACAGCTGATGAGAATACTTTAAATTCGGTGTCCTTCACAATGTCAGAGACATCTGTCAAAAGCATGCCAAAACGCGTATCCGGTTTATCAGAACCATAACTGTTCATCGCCTCGTCATATGTCATTCGAGGAAGAGGGAGCTTGAGTTCCACACCTTTTGTTTCACGCATAATGTTTGCCATCATATCCTCAGCCAATGACATAATGTCCTCCTGGCTCATAAAGGACATTTCAATATCGATTTGTGTAAACTCAGGCTGGCGGTCCGCACGCAAGTCTTCATCGCGGAAACAGCGGGCAATCTGATAATAGCGTTCAATGCCGGATACCATCAGAAGCTGTTTAAATAGCTGCGGAGACTGAGGCAGCGCATAAAATTCTCCTTCGTGCACACGGCTCGGCACCAAGTAGTCACGTGCGCCTTCAGGCGTGCTTCCTGTTAAAATCGGCGTTTCAATATCAAGAAATCCGTTTTCATCTAAAAAGCTGCGAACAGCTTTCGTCACGTTATGGCGCAGCTGCATCGTTTGGAACATAGCCGGTCTGCGCAAATCTAAGTAACGGTGTTTTAAACGGACGTCCTCTGATACGTCATCTGCTTGATCAGAAATCGCAAATGGAGGTGTCTTTGCAGCATTTAATACGTTCACTCCATCAGCGTGAATTTCGATTGCGCCTGTTTTCAAATTCGGATTAACTGTTCCCTCTTCACGCGCCACCACTTTTCCTTGAATATCAAGCACGTATTCATTTCTGATGCCTTCCGCAATAGCAAGCGCTTCTTTTGACACATCAGGGTTAAAAACGACTTGAACAATTCCCGTACGGTCACGCAAGTCAATAAAAATCAATCCGCCGAGGTCCCGTCTTTTTTGGACCCAGCCTTTCAGCGTTACAGATTCACCGATTGCTTTTTCAGTTATTTCGCCGCAATAATATGTTCTTCCAAACAATGTGTTCCACTCCTTATCCCTTTTGGTTTGCCTTCATTACATGTATAAATTCATCAAGTGCCACTTCAATTTGTTCGCCCGTCTGTGCATCCTTTACATTGATTTTATTTTGTGCAAGCTCATCTTCACCCAAAATCGCAATAAATCTCGCATTCAGACGGTCGGCTGTTTTAAACTGGCCTTTCATTTTCTTATTTTCATAATCAATTTCGCTTGAAATGCCTGCTTCTCTCAGTTTGTACACCAATGAGACAGAATAATCCTTGGCTTTTTCGCCGAGTGTGACGATGTAGCAATCGATTCCCTGATCAACAGGCAGCTCTCTTTTTTCAGCATCAATTGCGGCAAGCAGGCGTTCAATGCTCATCGCAAATCCGATGCCCGGCGCTTCAGGCCCGCCGATTTGTTCGACAAGTCCGTCGTAGCGTCCGCCTCCGGCAAGTGTCGTAATCGCACCAAAGCCCTCCGCATTGCTCATGATTTCAAATGCGGTGTGGTTGTAATAATCCAGGCCTCTCACAAGGTTAGGATCAATTTCATACGAAATGCCAAGATCGTTTAAGTATTGCTTTACTTTCTCAAAATAAGCGGCTGATTCTTCATTTAAATATGTCAGAATCGAAGGTGCCGATTTCATCAGCTCATGATCACGGTCTTTTTTGCAGTCCAAGATTCTGAGCGGGTTCGTGTGCAGCCGTGACTGGCAGTCTGAACAAAACTCTTCGATGCGAGGCTCAAAATGTTTCACGAGCGCTTCTCTGTAGCTTTTGCGGCTTTCTTGATCGCCGAGACTGTTTATGACAAGCTTAACGTTTTCTAAACCTGCTTTTTGATAAATACTCATCGCAAGCGCCATTACTTCTGCATCGATTGCAGGGTCTTTCGAGCCAATCGCTTCAATTCCAAATTGATAAAACTGGCGGAAGCGGCCCGTCTGCGGACGTTCGTAACGGAACATCGGCCCGACATAATAAAGCTTTGTCGGCTGAACAGGATTTGCGAATAGCTTGTTTTCATTAAAAGCGCGAACTGCCGCGGCTGTTCCCTCCGGACGAAGTGTCAGGCTTCTGCCTTTGCGGTCTTGGAAGGTATACATTTCTTTTTGTACGATATCCGTCGACTCTCCGACGCCTCTGGCAAACAGTTCTGTATGCTCAAAAATCGGTGTGCGGATTTCTTTATATTGATAAGTGCGGCAAGTGTCTCTCATAATTTGTTCAACAAACTGCCAGCGATCTGATTCTCCAGGCAGAATATCCTGTGTTCCTCTTGGAATGTTATATCCCATATGTAGACCTCCTCATGTATTCCTTATAAAATATACAATGATCGTTCATGATGAAAATGAAAAAAACTCTCGTCCCTACTATACATGTATAGTAGGGACGAGAGTTATACCCGTGGTGCCACCCTAGTTGGAATATGTTCATATTCCCGCTCGATCCTTTAACGCAGGTTCACGTTCACTGCCTAATGACGGGATTAACGCGTTCAGCAGGAAACCTCCGGAGTGTTGTTTCGAGAAAGACGCAATGGGATCCGCTTTCAGCCTGGGGCGGTTCCTCTCTAGCCATGCAATCTGACCTACTCTTCTCCATTATTGGTTCAAATCTTTCATCACTTGCTATGTACTCAATTTCTATTATAATAATGGGATTGGGGTTCTCTGTCAAGCTTTATTCCGGTTGTTTTTCCTCATCGCTGCTTCTTTGGACATCAGACCAAATTCAGATGCTGTTTCAGTAAGATAACCGGTCGTATCGGGATCTGCGTGATCGCTGTAATGCAGATTTGCTTCACCATCGTGAAATGCGCGTCCCATTTTTGGATGATATTTCATGATTTGCACACCTTTTTGATTGTATTTACGCCTAGTATAAACAAATCATTTTATTTTTATTTAAAAATCAGAAAGGACTTTACGATATTAAGCAAGAATGCCTTTTTAATGATCATCTGAAAGGAGGACACAATGAGCAAGAAATACTTTGTTCTTATTGTATGTATTATTTTCGCCGGGGCGCTTTTCCCGCCTTTTTCTGCCGTTACAGCCGCTCAGGGAGTAGCTGTCATCGCAACAGATGAAATGAATGTCAGAAGCGGCCCGGGGCTTAGCTACGGCATTACAGCGGAAGTGAATAAGGGCGAGCGCTACCCGATTTTAAAGGAAGACGGAGACTGGGTGCAGATACAGCTGGGTTCCGGAGAAAAAGGATGGGTGGTCTCCTGGCTTATTACAAAGAAAGACCAGGCCGGTACAAGCTCTTCAAAAAGCAGTGATACTGTTACATCAACAGACCCCGATCTGCGGATGAGAACCGGACCGGGCACTTCATACGAAGTCATCGGCAAATTCCCGCAAGGCAGTCAGGCGTCTGTCCTTGAGAAAAATTCCGGCTGGATCAAGATATCCTATCAAAATGCCACCGGATGGGTGTCATCTGAATATGTCACATCAAGCAGCAGCAGTTCAGCGCCAGATGAGAGTGATCAAACCGAATCTTCCAGTGCTTCAACGGGCACAGTCGGTGTTTCTTCACTTAATGTAAGAGCCTCCGCCTCACATGACGCAGCGGTTATAACGAAACTGGATCGCGGAACGAAACTGACGGTTCTCAACGAGAAAAATGGCTGGGCTCACATCGAGGTGAACGGGCTGAAAGGCTGGGTCGCAAGCCATTACCTTTTAACTAGTTCTGATCCAGCTGAAGATTCGGCAAATGGCGGCAGTTCATCCTCCGCTAAAAAAGCCTATATCGTATACGGTGGAACGAATGTAAGAAGTGATGCGTCAACATCAGCTTCAATTGTTGAACGTGCTGCCAAAGGCGATTCGTACACCATAACAGGTTCGAAGGGAAACTGGTATGAAATAAAGCTCGATAACGGACAGACTGGTTATGTGGCCAATTGGGTGGTCCAAACGTCTAAAAGCGCAGAAGAAGCAGGTGAACCCCCTGTCTCTGATTCCCCGTCCGGAAACGGTTCTCTGAACAATAAAACGATTATTGTTGACCCGGGACACGGAGGAAAAGACAGCGGAACGATTGGCTATTCGGGTAAATTTGAGAAAAAACTGACAATCAAAACAGCAAAATTGCTCGCCGGCAAACTCAGATCGGCTGGAGCGGATGTGTATGTGACACGCCAAGATGATACCTTTGTCAGCTTACAGTCACGGGTCTCTACGTCTCACTATCGCAACGCCGACGCATTTATCAGCATTCACTATGACAGCTATGCGGATACTTCCACGAGAGGCAGCACTGCTTATTACTACAGTCCTGCCAAAGATCAGGAACTGGCATCTGACGTCCACTCTGAAGTGGTAAAGCGTTCTTCTATTCCTGACCGCGGCGTGTTATTCGGAGATTATTATGTGCTCCGTGAAAACAGACAGCCCGCTATGCTCTATGAGCTGGGATATGTAAGCCACCCGCAGGAAGAAGCCATTGTACATAGCAATTCATATCAGGAAAAAGTAACAGACGGAATCGAAAGCGGATTAGAGAAGTATTTCCAATAATAAAAAAGCTGCCTTTTGGCAGCTTCAGGCTGTCGAGAAAATCTCGACAGCCTTTATTTTTCCTTAAAATATCCATTCTCCTGTAATAAAATAAAAGAAAGACTAAAAAGGACGGTGTCTTTCTTATGTTCCACACAAGAAATTCTTCTCAAAACACAGCCGAATTTGTTCTGCTTGACCAACTGGTCGAAGAGGATCATCTGCTTCGAAAAATTGATAAATACATAGACTTCTCTTTTATCATTGAAAAGGTTAAGCCTTACTACAGCGAAAACAAAGGCCGCCCCTCACTTGATCCACTAATTTTATTCAAAATGATGTTTATCGGCTACCTCTACGGTATCCGTTCAGAAAGGCAGCTCGAAAAAGAAATTTACTACAATATGGCGTACAGATGGTTTTTGGGACTGAATATCAATGACCCAGTTCCGCACCACTCGACCATCAGCTGGAACAGACGCACACGCTTTAAAGATACAACCATCTTCCAAGACATTTTTGATGAGATCGTTCTTCAGGCCATCAATCATGACATGGTGGGCGGACGTGTCCTATTCACTGATTCCACTCATCTGAAAGCCAATGCCAACAAGCATAAATACACAAGAAAAACAATAGCGCAGGATACACAAAACTATATCAAGGATTTAAATGAAGCCATACAAGAGGATCGGGAGGAACACGGAAAAAAGCCATTAACAGCCAAAGAGGAGGTGAAAGCTGAAAAAGAGATCCGCCACAGTACAACCGATCCGGAAAGTGGCTATCTGTATCGCGAAAACAAACCAGAAGGTTTTTTCTATTTAGATCACCGCACAACAGATATGAAATACAACATTATCACCGATGCCTATGTCACACCCGGAAATGTCCATGATTCTGTGCCCTATCTTGACCGATTGGATCACCAAATCGCACGATTTGGTTTTCAAGTAGAAGCCGTCGCCCTTGATTCTGGTTATTTAACGACTCCCATCTGTAAAGGATTAGCTGACCGCCATATTTTTGGCGTTATTGCCCATAGACGATATCACCCTACCAGAGGCTTGTTTCCAAAATGGAAGTTTCATTATGACAGTGAGAAAGACAGTTACATTTGCCCGAACCAGCAAACACTTACATACTCAACAACTGACCGAAAAGGCTACCGGTCATATAAATCAAATCCTGAAATATGTTCCTCATGCCGGCTGCTTGGGAACTGTACAAAATCAAAGAATCGGCAGAAAGTGATTACTCGGCATGTATGGGAAGATCATAAAGAAAAGGTCAGACAAAATCGCTTGTCTGTTTCAGGAAAAAACCTCTACAAAAAAAGAAAAGAAAAAATAGAGCGAAGCTTTGCAGATTCAAAACAGCTGCACGGGCTTCGCTATTGCAGGTTGAGGGGGAAACGAAATGTGAGTGAACAAGTTCTTCTCACAGCCGCATGCCAGAACATGAAGAAGATTGCCACATACCTAGCCAAGCAAGGCTAGGCATGTGGGAGCGCTTTTTCTGCATCTGAAACCTGATGAAAATCTAAAGAAACAGCATAAAACAAAAAAGCTTGTGGAGAAAAACATCGTTTTCTCTACAAGCTGAAGCTGCCTTTTGGCAGCTTTTTTATTTTGAATCCATAATGAGTGTGACCGGTCCGGAGTTAGTAAGCTGAACATCCATCATCGCTCCAAACGTTCCGGTCTCCACTTTGATTCCTTTTTCACGAAGCAGATCGTTCCATCTTTCATATAGGCCTAAAGCTTTATCAGGTTTGGCGGCGTTCATGTAGTTCGGACGGCGTCCTTTTTTCGTATCTCCGTAAAGCGTAAATTGTGAGACAGATAAAATCTCTCCTCCTATATCTAAAAGAGACAGATTCATTTTTCCTTCACTGTCATCGAAAATACGAAGATTGACGACTTTATCGGCTAAATAAGCTGCATCCTCTTCTGTATCCTCGTGAGTAATGCCGACCAGCACCATGATGCCTTGTCCAATTTGGCCGACGACCTCTTCATCCACTGTCACGCTCGCTTCTGTTACTCGCTGAACAACTAATCTCATCTTTTAACCCCTTTAGTTCATGACGCGGCGCACAGAATAGATATCTCTTATCTGTTTAATACGCTCGACGACTTTGTGCAAGTGATTGATGTTCTGAATAAAAATCGCCATATGAATGGTTGCCACTTTATTGCGGTCCGATTTGCCAGAGACAGATGAAATATTTGTTTTCGTTTCATTCACTGCCTGAAGCACCTCGTTCAGCAATCCGCGGCGGTCATAACCAAGAATCTCTATCTCAACATTGTATTCCTTGCGCTTTTGAACCTGTGACTCGTGTTCCCACTCTACCGGGATCAGCCGCTCCTGTGCTTCGTTTGTTTTGACATTCGGACAGTCTTCGCGATGGACAGAAACCCCTCTGCCTTTTGTAATAAACCCGACAATATCGTCACCCGGTACAGGATTGCAGCATTTTGACAAACGGACAAGAAGATTGTCGATGCCTTTGACGCGAACGCCAGCTTCTCGTTTTCTGCCCTGCGGATATGGCTTAGATTCCGCAGTGACTTCCTGAACGATCTTTTCTTGTTCTTCCTGATCGCGCTGCTTTCTCTCTTTTTCCGTCAGGCGGTTTGCCACTTGCAAGGCTGTAATGCCGTTGTAGCCGACCGCTGCGTACATATCCTCTTCGTTTGAAAAATTAAACTTGTCAGCAACCTTCTGAATATTCTCCGGCGTTAAGACATCCTTCACTTCAAAATCAAGATTTTTAATTTCTTTTTCGACAAGCTCACGGCCTTTTTCGACGTTTTCTTCGCGACGCTGTTTCTTAAAGAATTGACGGATCTTATGCTTCGCCTGAGATGTTTGGGCAAGCTTCACCCAATCCTGGCTCGGACCGTAGGAATGCTTAGAAGTGAGAATTTCAACGATATCGCCTGTCCGAAGCTTATGGTCCAGCGTCACCATTTTTCCGTTCACTTTGGCACCGATTGTTTTATTGCCGATTTCAGAGTGAATCCGGTAAGAAAAATCAATCGGAACAGAGCCGGACGGAAGCTCGATAACATCTCCTTTCGGCGTAAAGACATACACCATGTCAGAAAACAAATCGATTTTGAGCGACTCCATAAATTCTTCTGCATCTGTTGATTCATTTTGGAATTCTAAAATTTCCCGGAACCAAGAAAGCTTTTTCTCAAAGGTTGCGCCTTCACTGGACGCTTTTCCTTCTTTATAAGCCCAGTGAGCCGCAACCCCATATTCCGCAATTTCATGCATTTCAAAGGTGCGGATCTGCACTTCCAGCGGATCGCCTTTAGGCCCGATAACCGTTGTATGAAGCGATTGATACATATTCGGCTTCGGCATTGCGATATAATCTTTGAATCTGCCGGGCATCGGTTTCCAGCATGTGTGAATGATGCCGAGCACCGCGTAGCAGTCCTTTATGCTATTTACAAGAATGCGGACAGCCAGCAAATCATAAATTTCGTTGAATTGCTTATTTTGCAGCACCATTTTGCGATAAATGCTGTAAATATGTTTGGGACGTCCCGAGAAGTCAGCCTTGATGTTCACTTCTTCGACACGTTTCTTCACTTCATTGACAACCTCATCGACATAAAGCTCACGTTCTGCGCGCTTCTTCTTCATGAGGTTGACAATTCTGTAATATTGCTGAGGATTCAAATAACGGAGCGCCGTATCTTCCAATTCCCACTTAATTTTTGAAATCCCGAGACGATGCGCCAAAGGAGCAAAAATCTCCAGCGTTTCATTGGAAATTCTCCGCTGTTTTTCCTGAGGCAGATGTTTCAGCGTCCGCATATTGTGAAGACGATCCGCCAGCTTGATCAGTATGACCCGGATATCTTGAGCCATAGCGACAAACATTTTGCGATGATTTTCCGCCTGCTGTTCCTCTTGAGATTTATATTTAATTTTGCCGAGCTTCGTTACGCCATCCACAAGCATTGCCACTTCTTCGGAAAATGCTTCTTTCAGGTCATCGAGCGTCACATCTGTATCTTCCACGACATCGTGCAGAAATCCGCCCGCGATGGTGGAAGGGTCCATTTCAAGATCAACGAGAATTCCCGCAACCTGAATCGGATGTATTATATATGGCTCGCCCGATTTGCGGTATTGCTCGCGATGAGCATCTTCAGCGTACAGATATGCTTTTTCGACAAATGCGATATGCTCATCAGATAGATAGCTGCGCGCTTTGTCAATAACTTGCTCGGCAGTCAATACTTGTTCGTTCGCCATGGAATCACCTTTTTTAGAATGTAAACTGTATTGTAGTTTATTATCAAGAAAAAAACGAAAGATGTAAAGAGCAGAAGTTCAAATAGCCAAATATTATATAAAATAAATGCAAAACAATAGGAAAAAAGCACCCTGACACGGAGTGCTTTTTCGTTATGCGATTATCCTTAGTATTTCATCAATGTTAGTATGTCATAATCTTCAAGCTTTTCTCTGCCGTCAAGGTAAGAAAGCTCAATTAAGAAAGCGATACCAGCAACAACGCCGCCAAGCTCTTCAACAAGTTTGATTGTGGCTTCAATTGTGCCGCCTGTCGCAAGCAGGTCATCTGTAATAAGCACACGCTGACCCGGTCTGATCGCATCTTTGTGGATCGTTAATACGTCTTTTCCGTATTCCAAGCCGTAGTCCACTTTGATCACTTCACGAGGCAGCTTGCCTTCTTTGCGGACCGGCGCAAAACCTACGCCAAGCGCGTAAGCAACGGGACAGCCGATAATAAAGCCGCGTGCTTCAGGGCCGACGACCAAATCAATTTGCTTTTCTTTCGCATATTCAACAATTTGGTCTGTGGCATAGCGGTATACGTCGCCTTTATCCATCAATGTCGTAATATCTTTAAATTGCACGCCCTCTTTCGGGTAATCCGGTACAATTGTTACGTATTGTTTTAAATCCATCTGTTTTATGTCCTCCTCGTACTTTCATAAGCCTCTGAATCTTGTTTCATCAGCTTATTCAGCCATTCCTTCAGCTCTTCAGCAGAAGAATAATTCAGCTTTTGATCCAGTTCCATCAGCTGCTGTTTCGCTTGATATGTTTGTGAGTCTGTTAAGTCGCGTTTCTTTACTCCGCTAACCACAGACAGCACACCATTCTCTATTTTAACAAAACCTAGATCAAAAAACACCTTTGTCATGAAATTGATTGTTTCCACGGACCAGCCTTTATGTCTTGCAAGCTCTGAACCGTGTTTTTTTACGTCAAAAGTGCCTCTTTTCAGCAAGAACGCATAATACCATTTGAAGTGGTCTCTTGCGGGAAATGTTGATAAAAAGTGATCCTCTTGATTGAGAAAAATGAAATATATCCGCTCAGGCGCCTTGCCTTCCAGCAAACGTGCGAGCATGTCCAACGAAGGCGGCGGATCCAGCAATACAATATATGCGCCATTAAGGTCTAACGCCTTCGCTTGTTCTTCAGAGCTGATGACGTGCACTTCACGGCGAAGTTCTTCAGCCTGAAGAACTGTTGTTGAGTCTTCTTTGAAAGAGACAATGGCCCGTTTAGCAGCTGGTAGAGCGGAAACTGTGTTTTCCCACATCCGTTTTCCCCTTAAATCAAACAGCTGCCATTCAGAAACAGCGGCATCCTTAATCATTAGCTGCGGTTTTTTTCTATTGTTCCATTCGTTGATTGACATCTCACCGACAATTGATATTCTTGAACCCGGGACGATGCTTTCTTCAAGCTCGCCTTTATGAAACCCCACGCAATCAAGCTGAGAAGACTCGTTTCTGACCGTCATTTTGACATGATTTTTATTAGCTCCGATCTTGCGGACATCTTCCAGCACAGCATTTTCTACGAGAACGTGCGGTTTCGGGTTCAGCATGCCAAATGGAGACAGCAGATTCATCTCTGTGATGCTCTCAACCGTAATGTCCTCGACGCCGCAGACGAGATCGATTTCCTGTACAGGAATAAAATCCTCTTCCGTAAGCGTGTTGTCCGCTATTTCATTCAGCCTGTTTCGCAAATCCGGCACATCTTCGGCATTTAGCGTCATTCCCGCCGCCATTGGATGGCCGCCGAAATGAGGAAGAATATCTCTGCATTCAGAAAGGCTTTCGAATAAATTAAAGCCCCTGATGCTTCTGGCCGAGCCTTTAGCGATCCCTTTTTCTTCATCAATGCCAAGCACAATGGCCGGGCGGTAGAAACGGTCCACAAGCTTTGAAGCCACAATCCCGACGACTCCTGGATTCCATCCGGCTTTGGCCACGACGATTGCAGTTTGATCGAGACCTTGCTGTTCAACCATATCAATCGCTTCATCCGTCATTTTGCTGACCATCTTTTGGCGCTCTTTGTTCAGCTGGTCAATTTCAGCGGCAAGCTCTTCCGCTTCAAACAAATCCTCTGACATGAGCAAATGAACAGCAGGATCAGCCTGTTCAATTCTTCCGACGGCATTCAGCCTTGGTGCCAACTGGAACCCGACTGTTTCTTCGTTCGCTTCTCCGATATCTCCGCCTGACAGCTTGATCAGCTCTTTTAAGCCCAGCCGATTCGTCCGCCGAAGCCTTTCAAGTCCCAGTGTTGCGATTAATCTGTTTTCGTCATGCAACGGGACAAGATCGGCAATGGTGCCGATTGCCGCCAGGTCAAGCAGTTCATCCGGGAGTTCGCCCAGTAAAGCATGGGCAAGCTTAAACGCGACGCCGACCCCGGCCAGTTCTTTAAACGGGTAGGTGCAGCCCGGCTGCTTCGGGTGGACGATCGCGTGGACATCCGGAAGCTCCGGTCCCGGCTCATGGTGATCGGTAATGATGACATCAAGTCCGAGTTCCTTTGCCACATTCGCTTCATGCACAGCGGCAATTCCTGTATCAACCGTAATAATCAGAGAGAAACCTCGTTCTTTAATTGAACGAAACGCCTGTTCATTAGGGCCATATCCTTCTTTAAAGCGGTCAGGTATATAAAAATCAACTTGAGCCGACAGCTTTTGCAGCGTGTGCAGCATCACTGACGTACTGGTAACTCCATCGGCGTCATAATCGCCATATATCATAATCTGTTCTTGTTGTGAAATCGCCTGTTTTATTCGCTCTGCCGCTTCTCTCATGCCCTTCATTTCAAAAGGGTCATAAAAATCGGCATCCTTTGTATGTAAAAACAGCTTTGCGCTTTCTGCCGTATCAAAGCCTCTTTTTACAAGCAGGGACGCAACAAGAGGTGTTATATGCAATTGTTCTGTGAGTGATTTGACCTTATCCTGATCTGGTCGCTGGATTTCCCATCGCATTTTTGACGCTAACATAAATTCACCCCTCAACCACCCTATTATACTAGAGCAGGCTGAGGGGTTTCAAATATTATTCGAAAACTAGTCTTTTTTCTCAAGTCTGGCTGATGCATCCTGTGTGTCGTTCAAATCAGCAAGCTGAGTATCTTCTTGTTTATGTATTGCAGTTTTGTTTTCTTTCCGCAGGGCTTTTATTTCCCGCTTTAATTTCATCACCTGAAAAATCCCAACTGAAAACACTATCAGCGCTCCCATTAAAACTGAGCCTAAAATGACAAGAATGAGCGGCCATTCCGATCTGCCAAACAGGTAATCAACTTCTACCGATCTTACATTAATGACTGCAAAAATAGCGACAATTAAGGTAAAAATAAGTGCGAAAATAATGGTCCATTGTTTATTCATTTTCTTTCCCCCAAACTTTACTTACCTGAGGTAACTTTCCCTATCAAGACTGGTTTTAAACATGGCTTGACACTAAGTCAAGCCATTGTTTGCGGTTAATTTTTCCAGAATCAGCCTCTTCAGTCCGTCTCTCTCACCGGAAATCACAAGGGTATCGCCCTCATCAATGACTGTATCAGATCTCGGATGCAATTGTTTTTCTTGATTCTTCTTAATGATCGCAATGACAGTCACATGGTATTCCTGCCCTGCATCCAAATCACCAATTGTATGATGAACGGCAGGCGCTCCAGTCTCTGCTTTAAACCATTCTATGATCAAATCACCAAGGACTGCCTCGACGCTTTCTAATGCTTTCGGTTTATATGCCATTCCTCCGAGAATTGCAGAAATTTGCCTAGCTTCAGCGTCATCAAACTGCACGGAGGCCACACATTCTTCATGATCGTTTTCGTCGAAATAGTATAGCTCTCTGCGTCCGTCATGATGAATGATTATTGAAATTTTATCGTGGTTTCTAGTAATCATTTCAACTTTTTGCCCTATGCCCGGCAGCTCTGATTCGCGAACCCTCATATCTAGACCCTCCTACATATCTGAAAAACAATCACAACACTCTTAACACCATTTATATGTTTAAATGTAAGCGTATGTCATTATAGCAAATGTCTATTTTAAGTTCAATGAAACTTCAAAAAACAGGCTGCCCTTAAAGGACAGCCTGATATTTTTTATTGCACCGAGTCTTTTTTCAGTTCTTTCCCTTTCCATGCAAGCCAAATTTGCGCTGCAATGTAGAGAGAAGAATAAACGCCTGTTAGCAGCCCGACCAATAGAGCAATTGAGAAGTTTGTAATCGAAGATGCTCCAAAGATCAGCAATGTCACAACAACAATCACAACAGTTAATACAGTGTTAATAGATCGTGTAAAGGTTTGCTGCAGGCTTAGGTTTACAATGTGATTCAGGTCGGCAAATGTTTTTGGCTTACGCTTTTTCATATGCTCCCGAACCCTGTCAAATGTAACGATTGTATCGTTAATGGAATACCCGATAATCGTCAGGACGGCGGCGATGAACGTAACATCTACCTCCAGCCTTGTAATGCTGAAAAATGTGATGATAAAGAAAGCGTCATAGAGCAGCGAAGCGATTGCGGCAATCGCCATTTTGTATTCGAATCGGATCGAAACGTAAATGATGATGCCGATAGAAGCGATCGCAACCGCGTACAGCGCATTTCTCGCCAGCTCTTTACCGACTGTCGGTGAAACTGTGCTGACATTCGGCTCTGTTCCGTATTTGTCTTTGAAGTACGTTTTTACTTTTGCAATGGTGTCTTTATCCGGCACCCCAACAAAACGGGCAACTCCGGCATTGCTTTTTTCACCTGACAGAACAACGGTGTCAGGGTCCATGCCCAGAGATTGAAAGTCCTTCTCCACCTGCTCTGTCGTCAGCTTATGGTCGCTTTGCACTTCAATCCGCGCGCCGCTCGCAAAGTCAATGCCCAGATTCAGTTTGAACACCAGCAGGATAATAATCCCGGCAATCGTAACCGCACTGGAGAAAATAAAGAAATATTTGCGTTTGCTCGTGAAATCCCATTTTTGGAACGGCGTATGCGGCTCTGTATTTTCGTCCGTGTCCTGAATATTCATAATATGCTTCTTATTGACGCCGAACCAGCCTTTTTTCCGATCAAGCCATCTGCTTTCCACAAGGAGAGCAAGTAGAAATCTTGATAAGAAAACGGCAGTGATAAAGCTTGTCAAAATCGACAGAATCAGCATTGTCGCAAACCCTTTAACAGAGCTTGTCCCGAAAATAAAGAGCACAACAGCCGCAATAATCGTTGTAATATTCGCGTCAAAAATCGTCGCAAATGACCGTCTGTTTCCTGAACGGAAGGCAGAGCGGACTGACTTGCCTAGCTTCAGCTCTTCTTTAATCCGCTCATAGGTGATGATGTTGGCATCAACAGCCATCCCGACACCTAAAATGAGCGCGGCAATTCCCGGAAGCGTGAGTACGGCATTCATCCAGTCAAAGACCTGAAGTGTAATGTAGATATAAACTGATAACGTAATCACCGCAATAAATCCCGGCAGGCGGTAATAGAAAAGCATAAATAAGAAAATAATTGCGATACCGACAATACCGGCAAACACCGTATCATGGAGCGCCTGCTGGCCGAATTGTGCCCCTACCGATGTTGAATATTTTTCAGTCAGTTTCACAGGAAGCGCGCCGGCGTTTAAAATGCTGGCTAAATCTTTCGCTTTTTGAACGGTAAATTGTCCTTCAATTGTAACGTCTTTTGTGTTTAATTCCTGACTAACGTTCGGAGCGGATACATATTTAGGATGCTCTTTTTGAACTTCTTTTTTAAAGGAGTCTCCTTTTTCGTAATCCAGCCAAATGACAAGCTGGTTGTTTGGCGCCATCTTCATGACCTTTTTGGTCACTTCACCGAATTTATCAGCATCTTTTAATTTAATACTGACAATCGGTTCATTTGTTTTGGCGTCATACGTTTGTTTGGCCCCGTTTTCGACGAGATCAGAGCCATTCAGCAATTCTTTGTCGTTTGTATCTCTGAAAGAAAGCTGGGCTTCAGTCGCCAAGATTTCACGCGCTCTGTTTTGGTTTTTCACCCCAGCGAGCTGAACGCGAATCCGGTTATTTCCTTCAATTTGGATATTCGGTTCGCTGACACCGAGGACATTGGCCCGTCGGTTCAGTGCCTCTACTGTGCTGACCAGAACGTCTTTTGTGATTTTGTCACCTTTTTTTACGGGCTGTACATCATACAGCACCTCAAATCCGCCTTGCAAATCCAATCCTAACGTAATATTGTTCGCGGCAGGCTTCGTAAAGTAGCCCAAGCCCGTGCCGATCAATAATACGAAAAGGAAAAACGCAATCAAGCGTCCTTTTTTCATTATGTATATCCTCCCTTAAACCTGTGCGAATCGATCTGCTATCTCAGCAGTTCTTCCAATGCTTCCTGTCCTTCTTCACTGCCCAGCCAATTAGACGTTTTGAATGACTCAACGGTTGCATAGTTCATAAATTCGCCAATTTTCACTGATAAAATATCGCTTGTCATTTCATAAATGTGCAGTTCCGTTTTCTTTTTCCACTTCTTATCTGTTAAGTATGACCACAAACTTTCGAGTTCAACATCATCATACCCGAGAATCTTAAACTCTTCCAGTTTGCTGTAAAGAAACGGCCTGACGTGGTCTTTATATAGATCCGCGGGATGCTTCTCCACGATTCCACGCTCCTTTTTTATTGTTTTTCAAGAAGACTTGTCATGCTTGGACGATATATGCGCATATCTTTATTGTATATGATTACAGGTAGTTTGAGAAGGCAGGGGGTAAAAATGGCGAAACAGACGTTTTTAAAGGGCACTCTTATCCTTATCGCAGCAGGAATGGTTACTAGAATGCTCGGGTTTGTCAACCGGGTGGTTATCGCCCGGTTTATCGGTGAAGAAGGAGTCGGGCTTTACATGATGGCGGCACCCACCTTCTTCTTGGCCACTACATTAACTCAATTCGGTCTGCCGGTCGCGATCAGTAAGCTTGTGGCTGAAGCCAGCGCGCGCGGAGATCATCAAAAAACGAAAAATATTTTAGTTATGTCTCTGACCATCACTGGAGTGCTCAGCCTGATCTTTACTCCGCTGTTTCTGTTTTTCGCCCCGGTTATGGCTGAAACAATGCTGACAGATAAAAGAACCTTGTATCCGCTCCTGGCCATTACGCCGGTTGTGCCGATTATCGCCATATCGAGTGTGCTGAGGGGATATTTTCAAGGAAAACAGAATATGAACCCGCTTGCTGTGTCTCAAGTACTTGAACAGGTGATCCGCATTTCACTCGTCGCTGTCTGTACAACGATTTTTCTCCCTTACGGAATTGAATATGCCGCAGCAGGTGCAATGCTATCCTCAGTCGCAGGGGAACTGGCATCACTTCTTTATTTATTCATCTGCTTTAAATACAAAAAGACAATTAAGATCAGAAAGCATTTTTTCCAGTCCATTAAAAACGGAAAACAAACCTTTACCCAATTAATGAGCGTGTCCCTTCCAACAACCGGAAGCCGCTTTATCGGCAACCTCTCTTGGTTTTTCGAGCCGATTGTCGTCGCCCAAAGCCTTGCCATCGCAGGTGTGGCGACAGTTGCCGCAACAAAGCAATATGGGGAGCTGACCGGGTTTGCCATGACCCTGCTGACTCTGCCCAGCTTTATTACATATTCTTTGTCTACCGCGCTAGTTCCTGCGATCAGTGAAGGAATGGAGCAGAAAAAACTGCAGGTGGTGGAATACCGTTTGGAACAGGCTATGCGTCTTTGCCTGCTCAGCGGAGGCATCTCAGTTGTCATATTATTTGTATTTGCCGATGAGCTGATGAGAGTGATGTACGGTTCCTCAGGCGCAGCTGTATTTATAAAAGTGATGGCCCCGTTTTTTCTGCTTTATTATTTCCAAGGCCCTCTTCAAGCTGTGCTGCAGGCGCTTAATTTAGCAGGAGCGGCGATGATGAACAGCTTAATCGGAGCGCTTGTCAAAACAGGCCTTATTTTCGTCCTTGCCACTAGGCCGTCTCTCGGCATTATGGGCGCGGCATTAGCCATTGTGACAGGCATGGTGCTCGTGACGCTTTTGCACGCGGCAACTGTAAGCAAGGTGCTGCCGATCAGCATCAAAATCAAGGAGTACGCACTCAGTTTCGCTGTTATTGTGATTTCTGGATTCATCAGTTCCGCCATCAAACAATATGTAAGCTTTGGATCGTCCGAGGCTGTGAATGTCGCCGGATGGATTGCGATGAGTGCTTTCATCTATATCATTCTCCTGCTCGTTTTCCGTTTAATTAAAAAAGATGAGCTTCGGCGCATTCCTATTATCGGACGTCTGATCGTTCGATAAAGGTCACGTTCGGTGCCCATCTTTTTCATCAATAAATAACTCTCCGTCAGTAAACGAGCAAAAGGAAATGCCTGAAGGATTGGAATATCCGTGTTTTCGTAGCTTTTCATACAGCCACTGTTTGTCTTTGCCGATTCTGGACAGGTTTTCGGTTTGAATGGAGCCGTCTATAATAAGCGGCATTTCGAGCTGCCGATGCTCTCCGCTGTTTTCTTTCTTTACAACAGTCAATTTGCCTGACGGCTCTAAAATGGCAAATGATACGTCAGCTACTCTGTCGATATTATTTTCTCTGAGCTGAACCATTAAATCATCAAAATTATAACGCTGTGATTTCATGGCGTGTTCGTCAATTTTTCCATATTTAATAATAATAGTCGGCTTACCGTCCAGAAGCTGGCGGACTTTTCGGTTTTTTAAAGATAAATATGCGAATGTCACTTGGATAATCATTAATACGAGCATTGGCAAAATGGTGTGAAATAGATGATCCTCTACGTTTTCTATGGCCAAAACGGCAATTTCAGCCATCATGATAAAGACAACGAGGTCTAAAATGCTAAGCTCCCCGATCTCCCGTTTGCCCATAAAACGAAAAATGACCAGTATGACAAAATACAATACAATTGTGCGAAACGCAATAGTGAGAAGCTCTTCCATCATGCACCTCCAACTCATCATAGGATGCAACAAAACGAACAATTTATGTAAGAAAAACCGTTTGTATTTCATAAAGCTTTTACGTCTAATTCATGGGATAAGGGAATACATTTTTACAAAGACGAGCCATCAGCATGTCTGACGGCTTTGTTCAAAAAGAACAAAAGCCTTTCACTACAGGCAGAGAGGAGACATTCATGGAGGAAACGAAACAAGTTGGAAAAGGCATTCTATACGGCTTAATCGCCATTTTCTCAGCCATGCTCCTAACGAGTTTAGCTGTTTCACTGTTACTGACGGCCACCTCGCTTGAAGAGTCATCATTTAACTGGCTGATCACCGCCATCTCATTTCTTTCTTTATTTATCGGCGGGTTTATTTCAGGCGGAAAAGGGAAGGAAAGAGGCTGGATGATCGGGGCATTGACCGCCTTAAGCTTTTCTCTGATTATCTTATTGTTTCAGTATTTAGGATTCGGAAAGACCTTTACAGCGGAGCAGCTGCTCTTCCATCTTGGATTTTTAGGGGTGTGCATGCTTGGCGGGATTTTCGGCGTGAACACGAGAGGAAACAGGTCTTCCACATAAAAAAGAGCGGGTTTGCCCGCTCTTTTTCGCTTGCTATGTACAGCCTCTGCTGTTATTCAGCAGCAGAAACTTCCCTGATCGCGCGGCGGTCGAATGTAAGACGTGTGTTATCACCAGTCTTAATGACGACTTTGCTTTCGTCGATAGAGTCAACAGTGCCGTGCAATCCCCCGATTGTCACTACTGAATCGCCTTTTTTCAGTTCCTCCTGCATTTGGCGTACAGCCTTTTGCTGCTTTTGCTGAGGTCGAATCAGCAAGAAGTAAAGGACCGCAAACATTAAAATAATAGGAACCAATGTACCTAAAGTGCCAGTCATGATTTTCACCCCTTTCTGTAAGCCTGTTTTTATTTATTTAGAAGCTTTTCGCATTTGGCTTGTTGTAGCCGTAACGCTCAAAGAACTCTTCTCTGAAATCACCCAGACGATCCTCGCGAATAGCCTGTCTTACCTGCTCCATTAAGTGTAACAGAAAATGAAGGTTATGGTAAGTTGTTAATCGAAGGCCAAATGTTTCATTGCAGCGGATCAAGTGTCTGATATACGCGCGGGTGTAGTTTTTGCATGTATAGCAATCACACTCTTCATCAATCGGACGGAAATCTCTTTCGAATTTCGCATTTTTCATATTGAGACGGCCTTCAGCAGTAAACACTGTGCCGTTTCTCGCAATCCGGGTAGGCAGCACACAGTCAAACATGTCGACCCCGCGGATCGCTCCGTCGATCAGCGCGTCCGGAGAACCGACTCCCATCAGATATCTTGGTTTATCCTTCGGCAAAAGCGGTGTTGTAAACTCTAGCACACGGTTCATGACATCCTTCGGTTCACCGACAGATAATCCGCCTATAGCATATCCCGGAAAATCAAGGGAAATCAAGTCCTTCGCGCTTTGCGTGCGCAAATCTTCATATTCTCCGCCTTGCACAATGCCAAACAGCCCTTGCTCATCCTGGCGGCTGTGGGCATTCAGGCAGCGTTCCGCCCAGCGGCTTGTCCGTTCAACTGACCGCTTCATGTAATCGTACTCTGCCGGATACGGCGGGCATTCGTCAAACGCCATCATAATATCAGAGCCGAGTGCGTTTTGGATCTCCATCGCTTTTTCCGGCGATAAAAAGAGCTTGTCTCCATTTAGGTGATTGCGGAAATGGACACCCTCTTCCTCTATATTACGAAACTTGCTTAAAGAAAAGACCTGAAAACCGCCTGAATCTGTTAAAATTGCGCGGTCCCAGTTCATAAACTTATGAAGCCCGCCCGCTTCTTTGACAATATCGTGACCCGGACGCAGCCATAGATGATAGGTATTGCTTAAAATGATGCCAGCATCCATTGCTTTCAGCTCTTCAGGCGCCATTGTTTTGACTGTCGCCAGTGTGCCGACCGGCATAAAAACCGGCGTTTCAAAGGAGCCGTGAGGCGTATGCACTTTGCCCAGCCGCGCTCCTGTTTGTTTGCATTCTTTTATAAATTCATAGCGTATTGGTTGTTCAGCCACTTTTAATGAGGCCTCCTGTTCTCAGATTAGATAATCAGCATCGCGTCTCCGAAGCTGAAGAAACGGTACTCCTCTTCCACCGCATGATTATAGGCACGCAGAATGTTTTCTCTTCCAGCAAGCGCGCTGACCAGCATAATCAATGACGATTTCGGCAAATGGAAGTTTGTAATCATTCCGTCAATGGCTTTAAATTCATAGCCCGGATAAATAAAAATAGATGTCCAGCCGCTTGATGCTTTAAATTGCCCGTCATGTTCCCCGGCAATCGTTTCAAGCGTGCGTGTCGAGGTCGTGCCGACAGAAATGATCCTGCCGCCATTTTCTCTAACTTTGTTTAAAGCCACGGCTGTTTCTTCCGACATTTGATAAAACTCTGCATGCATATTATGCTCTTCCACTTCATCGGCACTCACAGGGCGAAATGTTCCAAGGCCCACATGCAGTGTGATGAACTCAATTTGCACGCCTTTATCTTTCAGCTGCTGTAAGATTTCTTCCGTGAAGTGAAGGCCTGCTGTAGGCGCAGCGGCAGAGCCGATTTCTTTTGAATACACGGTCTGGTAGCGCTCTTTGTCATCAAGCTGTTCTTTGATATATGGCGGAAGCGGCATCTCTCCAAGGGATTCCAGCACCTCGTAGAAAATACCGTCATATTGAAATTCCATTTTTCTGCCGCCGTGCTCAAGCTCTTCCGTGCAAACTGCCTTCAATCTTCCGTCTCCAAATGTGACAACGGTTCCTTTTTTTACCCGTTTCGCCGGTTTGGCAAGCGTTTCCCATTTATCGCCGGTTTCTTGTTTCAGCAAAAGAAGCTCCACTTTCGCACCGGTATCCTCTTTTGTCCCGAATAACCGTGCAGGCAGCACACGGGTATTGTTCAGCACAAGACAATCTCCTTCGTTAAAAAAGCTGATAATGTGTTTAAACGAGCTGTCAGTCAGCTCTCCTGTATGTTTATCAAGCACCATCAGTCTTGAAGCATCTCGCTGCTCCAACGGTACTTGTGCAATTAAACGTTCCGGTAGTTCAAAATCAAATAAATCGACTTTCATGATAACTTCACCTTTATTCTAGTCTTTTGTTATTTCATTCTGCCGAAAAGATTAAGCAAAATTGATAATACCACACTTATGATAATACAAGTGACAACCGGGAAAAAAAACGTGACATTTCCTTTTTTCACAAAAATATCTCCCGGCAGCTTGCCGACAAAATGCAAAACTGCTCCGATGATAAGCAAAACAGCACCAAGAATCATAATGATCTTAGGGAATTCAGTCATATCGGGGAGCCTCCATTTGGAAATGATGATAAACGGCCGGTGTCACAATCCTTCCCCGCGGCGTTCTTTGGATAAATCCGATTTGCAAAAGATAGGGTTCGTACACGTCTTCAATCGTATGCGGTTCTTCGCCGATCGTGGCAGAAATGGTATCAAGACCAACCGGGCCGCCGTTAAATTTTTCGATCATGCCCATCAACAGCTTGTGATCAATATGATCTAAACCGAGACGGTCAACCTGAAGCCGCTCCAGCGCGTCCTGAGAAATCTCTTCCGTAATCCGGCTGTCACCCAGCACCTGGGCGAAATCACGAACCCTTCTCAGCAGGCGGTTCGCTACGCGAGGCGTCCCTCTCGATCTCCTCGCGATTTCGAGAGCAGACGGCTCATCAATCTCAACCTCGAATACATCAGCTGTTCTAGTGACAATATCCGCCAGTTCTTCTTGCGTATAGTACTCAAGGCGAGACATGACGCCGAATCTGTCTCTTAAAGGAGCCGTCAATAGCCCTACCCTCGTCGTAGCTCCCACCAGCGTAAACGGCGGCAGGTCAAGCCGCACTGAACGGGCAGAAGGGCCTTTGCCGATCACAATATCCAGGCAAAAGTCTTCCATCGCAGGATAAAGCACCTCTTCAATCGATCTGTGCAGCCTATGTATTTCATCAATAAATAATACATCTCCCGGTTCAAGCGCCGTTAATATAGCAGCCAAATCACCAGGCCTTTCAATCGCAGGCCCTGATGTCGTCCGCAATTCCACTCCCATTTCATTGGCAACGATGGAAGCAAGGGTCGTTTTCCCGAGTCCGGGTGGCCCGTACAGAAGAACATGATCCAGCGTCTCCTGTCTCATTTTTGCCGCATCTATAAACACGCGCAAATTTTCTTTCACCTTATGCTGCCCGATATACTGCGCAAGATTTTGCGGCCTCAGGCTTTGCTCTATCACTGATTCATGGTTGTCTGCTTCACTAGAGACGAGCCGTTCATCCATGAACATCACCTTACTTCAATAGTTTTTGTAATGCTTTTTTCACATACTGGTCTGTTGTCAGCCCAATTTCTTCTTTTAAGTGAGGAAGCACCTTTTTGATTTCTTTTTCAGCGTATCCGAGAACCCTGAGGGCCTCAAGCGCTTCTTCGAGTGCCGTTTCCGCTGTTTGCTTTTCAAGCCTTTCTTCATGATTAAACAGATTTTCAATCATTTCAGGCACAACATCAGCAAGCTTTCCTTTTAGATCAAGAATAATCTGGCGAGCGGTTTTCTTTCCTACACCAGGAAACTTGACCAAAAAGGCTTCATCCTCATTTTCAATCGCTTGGATAACCGCTCCCGGATCCCCTGAGCCCAAAATGGCGAGTGCGCCTTTTGGACCGATTCCGGTCACGTTTAACAGCTTTGTAAAGAGCGCCTTCTCCTCTCTTGTTGAAAAACCGTAGAGCGAAAAAGCATCCTCTCTGATATGATGGTACGTAAAAATCGTTTCTTGGCTTCTCTCCTTATATATAAACGGATTCGGCGTGAAAATCTGATAGCCGATGCCGCCGTTCTCTATCACAATATATTGGGGAGATACATAATCAATCGTCCCTTTAACAAATTCGATCACGCAAATTCACCTCTTTGACTGTTCTTCATTGTACCATAAAAACAGCCAAAGTCTTATAGAAAAGTTAACATACGTTCGCTTCTCTCTCATTCTTCCACGAAAAAAAAGACATGAATACATGTCTTCAACCAGCGGACGTTACCCGCTGTATGTCTTCATATGTTCTATGACATCTTCAAACTCCGCTTTTGTCCGAAACGGAATGCCTTTCAGGAGATTTTTTTGCATATGGCTTTCCAGCCTTTCTAAATCAATTTGGAAAAAAGACTGAATCGGTTCGGAAGCTGATTCAGGCCGACCATGAAAAGTGGAAATCACCCCATTATCCGAGACACCGATATACCCGTTCACCTTACTGAGCGGAGAAATATCGTCCATTTGCTTCCGGAAGAGCACATATCCCTTTTTTTGTTCGACAAGCGTCCAGCCGGCATAAGCTGTCCAAAAATCATCCATAGAAATCACTTTTTCATCCTTATGCTCAATGCTGACATCGCCGTCCAAATACACTTTTTCAAGCTGCACATGCACCTGCAGCGGTTCATAGTGCTCCACTTCCGCCCCAAGTGCTCGGGGCGGAGCACCTATTAGACATGCTGCGGCTGAGCAAAGAATGCCCAGCAAAAGATACGCCGTGCTGAATCGTTTCACCCTCTACACCTCTTTGCACACGTTTATGACTAGTTTGACCAAAGAGGCTACTGCTTAACCGTTTTCTCGAAATTTGTTTGCACATTTTCCCTGACAAACCGTTCCTCCGTATACACGTCGGAGCTTTGCTCTGAAATCGTCAAAAATTGTGTCAGAAAAGCACTCAAAAAATACAATGACGCAAAAATCCAAATCACACCGCCTGCACCGAGCGGCCCAATGAAAAGACTGACGATGCCCGGCGCGATAAACGCACATAAACCAGATCCCAGATTTAATACTGACATGGCAGCGCCTTTATTATCAGGGGCAAGTGTCGGCAAAAGCGCGCTTAATGGCACGTAACCGGCCAATGCCGCGCCGTAGCAGCAGGCGATAATCATCAGCACCCAATACTGATGCCCGATCAATTGAGGCGTATAATAAAGCGCCAGCGTAAAAATGCCGCACCCTACACCGCCAAACCACATCACGGTATTGCGCCAGCCAAGTTTATCTCCGACTGCGCCGAAAATGATATTAAACACGATATTAACAAAAAAGAGCGTCCCCCATATTTGCAGCCATTCTGAAACAGAATATCCGTAACGAGCTAAATAAGTCGGGAGAAAGATGGCAAACCCGAATTGCCCTATGGCATTTATCGTCTTGACCACTCCGCCGATGCCGACTTTAGGGTTTTCAAACATAATTGTAAATGCCTTGGACAGCTCTTTCCATTTCGGCTGATCTTGTTTTTGTACCGGTGTAAATTTATCTTTGTTAAAAAATAGAGCGAGGAATCCACCTGCCGCCACAAATAGCAAAGCGCTCCAAAGCGTAGTGATTTCTCCAAAGGCCTGAACCGCATAGCTGGAATAAAACGGACCGAGTACGTTAAGGCCGCACGTAAACATAAACCAAAACCAGCCGACTGCTTTTCCGAGAATGTGATGAGAGGTGCTGTATGACACCCACACGAGAAACGAGTATGCAAACAGCGGATATCCCAAGCCTCTAAGTGCATAGCTGCCCAAGAGAGCCGGATAATACATATGAGGAATCGCCCAGCCGATAAAAGCGGCCGAACCGAGGATAAATGCAAGTAAGCCCACAGTCATCGTTTTTCTCGGCCCCCAAGTTTGGACAAATGTGCCCGAAAGCCAAGCCGAGATGGTGACAGCAATGCCGTATACGGTAAATAATGATGCGGATTGCTGCATGCTGAGACCGTGATCAACGAGAAAAGGAGACAGCCAGCCTTGTTCAAGTCCGTCTCCAACCATAAAGATGACAACGCCAATGTAACCCCAAACCATGTGAGAAGGAATTCCGATTTTGTTCAAAACATTTCCTTTAGCATGTGCTGTATTCATTTTCTCCACCGCCTACTTTTTTTCTAAAGTATCAACGGAGGTTCTATACCCAAGCTTGCTGAATTGTAATCCTGTTTGATTAAAAAGCGATTTTTTCAGTGTGCTCAATACTGACAGGCATGCCAAAAGCAAGCGACTGCTGTGCCGCTCTGGCGATCCGTTCCGCCTGAAAACCGTCATTGCCCGTGCAGGCAGTTTCCCGGTTTGTGTCGATCGCTTCCGCAAACCGAAGGATCTCCTCCTCATACGCATCCTTATAGCGTTCAAGGAAAAAGAAATGCGGTTTATCTTTCAGAACAAAATCAGCGGTTGACACTTCGACTGTCGTCGGCCTGCTGTTGTCCGCCGCTGCCGAGCCTTTCGTCCCGAAGACCTCGACCCGCTGGTCATATCCGTACACAGCTTGGCGGCTGTTGTCAATGACAGCCATGGCACCGTTTTCAAAAGTCAATGTAATGACAGCCGTATCAATATCTCCCAGCTCCGCAAATGAAGGATTCACCAAAGCCGTCCCTTTTGCATACACTTCCGTCACTTCGCTTCCCATAATATATCTGGCCATGTCAAAATCATGGATCGACATATCCATAAACAAGCCGCCTGAAGTACGGACATAATCTATATTCGGGGGTTCTGGGTCCCGTGACGTGATTTTTAATAAATGAGGCGTACCGATTTCACCTTTTTCAACAATCGTTTTGATTTTCTTAAAATGAGGATCAAAACGGCGGTTAAATCCGACTTGAAGCGCAATCCCGTGTTTCCGGACGGCCGCAAGCGCATCTTTTGTTTCTTCCAGAGAGAAACTGACGGGCTTCTCACAAAAAATATGCTTTTTCGCCTCGGCTGCTTCTCGGATCATTTGCGCATGTACGGCTGTAGGTGTGCAAATAAAAACAGCGTCAATATCCGGATCATGTAATAAATCACGATAATCAGAGGTTATGTATTCAACCTGATGACTGTCGGCCCAGCTTTTTATACGGCTTGCCTGAATATCAGAGACCGCTTTTATTTTCAGGTGAGGAATCCGGCGTATATTTTGAACATGAAGTTTGCCGATGCGCCCAGCACCGATAATCCCTGTCACAATCTGTTTTGTCATGGCTTGTTCCTCCTTGAACATTTACGAAAGCGCTTTATTTAAAATTAATACTATCCCATTTGTAAGCGCTTTTCAAGAATGGAAATGATCGTTCTATGTCTCTTTTATCACAATTAATGCTTATAGGTAGCCTTCTTCTTCAAGACCAGATACACTAGAATTAGGCTCTTTTTCCTGAACAGTTTATGATTTTCCTATAAACAACTGCATAAAATAGAGCAAAGAAGGTGAATGAAATGCTGACAAAAGCAGAGGAACTGGCCCATTCAGTCATATACCGCAAGAACAGCAGATTTGATAAAGTCAAAGAAAAATCCGAGGAATTAACACTAATCGGCAAAGGAAGGAGCGCCTATGTGTTCGCCCTTACAGAAGGTGATCGAAAAATGGCGCTGAAAGTATTTTTTCCAGAGTATCAAGCGACAGCCATCAAAGAAGCAGCGATCTATGAAAAATTAGCCGGGTCCGCATTCTACCCTGACATTTATGAAACTGGTGATTCATTTATTCTCATGGAATATATTAAAGGTGAAACCTTTTATAATTGTCTGAAGAAAGGCATTGCGATCAATGATGATATGATTCAGCAGGTTGAAGAAGCACTTTCTGACGCCCGTGCGGCCGGCCTGAACCCGTCGGACATTCATTTGCGGAATCTGATTCTGACAGAAACCGGAGCAGTGCGGGTGATTGATGTTGCGAGATTTGAACAGACAAAAACGTGCACGCAGTGGAATGATTTAAAAACAGCGTATCATGCACTCTACAAAAAACCGATATTCCCCAAAAAGATTCCGGGTTTTTGGCTGGAGATTATCGCATTTTTATATAAAAAAGACTGGTTCCAAAAACATTTCGCTCAGCGGAAAAGAAAATATTCTTAAATCGAAAAGGCAGCCGCTTGAAGCGGCTGCCTTCTTCCATGTATTTTTACTTTCTGACTGTAGAAATCAGTTTCATTTGTTCAGGCGACAGCTTGATTCGATAGCCTCTCACAGTTAAGTAGACCGCTTCAGAGCCCTTTTCGCTGGAATGACAATATATTTTCTCCATTCCTGTCTCCCCTTTGCCCTTTATTTGTTTTCTTTCATCATATCATCGCTTTATTGAGGGAATTTTAAGGAAATGTAAAGATAGTATGAACCCGATATATATATGAGAGAAAAAAAGGGAGAGAGTCACATCAATACACGCAGCAAAATCCCGCTTATGATGTTGGCGCTTCTGATATTCTTCGGAGGCGCCGTCTATTGGATGTTATTTTCACTAAAAAACGTCCCGAAAGGCAATCTCGTCCAATCGGTTGAATCGCCGGATGGAAACTATACGTTAAACACTTATGTATCCCGGAATACCTTGAGTTCAGATGCGGCCAGAGGCGAACTTGTGAACGAAAAAACACTTGTCAAGAAAACAATCTACTGGAACTATCCGGACAGCAGCCCGACCGTTAAATGGATCAATCACAATACAGTGAAAATCGGCAATCAGACTTTACATCTTGATACTGATGAAACGTATGATTGGAGAAAGGATGATCATTGGATCCGTGAAGAACCGCCGCAGGCGTCAGTGAGGTGATGAAGCACGAATGAGTTGGACGGGACAAATGAAATACGTTTCCAACAATTGCTGATTGATTTTCCTCTTATATACAGATTGACAGACCTTGGTTATCTGTTGCTATAGAATTTTATTACAATTGCCATCAGTTTGCCCCTGTAGAAAAACGCTGCGTAATCAATACGCGGTGTTTTTTCTTTTTTCCCTTCCTCTTCTTATTGATAATTACCGGTCATATAATGTGACAAATCAATTGTAGAAATAGTTCGATTAGCCCAAAATCCTTTTTATACATGTATGCGAAATGAAGTGAGGAGGAAGCTTAATGGCAGATTTTGTTACTCGTTTAAACGCGGTCTTATGGAGCACGCCCGTCATTTATATTTTATTGGGTATAGGATTAATCTTTTCTATTAAGACCCGTTTTTTACAAGTCAGACATTTGAAAGAAATGATTGTTCTGATGTTCAAAGGAAAAAGCTCTGAAGCCGGCGTTTCTTCTTTTCAAGCATTATCCATTGCGTTGTCCGGGCGAGTGGGGACAGGAAACATCGCGGGTGTGGCGACAGCAATTGCATTCGGCGGCCCCGGCGCGGTGTTCTGGATGTGGACGATTGCCTTTATCGGGGCGGCGAGCGCATTTGTTGAATCAACTCTTGCCCAAATTTACAAAGTGAAACAAGGCGGCCAATATCGGGGCGGCCCTGCTTACTATATAGAAAAAGGCTTAGGCATTAAGTGGTTTGCCGTCTTATTTGCCGCTGCTGCTCTTATTGCAATGGCCCTTCTGATGCCGGGCGTACAGTCCAACTCTATAGCAGCTGGCGTCCAAAATGCATTTGGCATTTCTCCTGCCATCACAGGCTGCATTCTCGTTTTATTATTAGGATTTATCATTTTTGGCGGCGTCAAACGAATTGCCAGTGCCGCGCAAATGATTGTTCCGTTTATGGCCATTGGCTATATCCTGCTTTCTTTGATCATTATCGTCATGAATATATCTGAATTGCCTGCTGTCATTTCATTGATTTTCAAAAGCGCTTTTGCATTAGATTCCGCTTTTGGCGGCCTGATCGGCATGGCGATTTCTTGGGGAGTCAAACGGGGCATTTACTCAAACGAAGCAGGCCAGGGAACAGGCCCGCATCCGGCCGCCGCTGCGGAAGTTTCCCATCCGGTCAAGCAGGGGCTGGTTCAGGCATTTTCCGTTTATATCGACACCCTATTTGTATGTTCCGCTACAGCTTTCATGATCTTGTTTACCGGCATGTACAATACCCAGGCTGCAGATGGTTCCTTTATCGTTCATCACCTTAAAGGCGTAGAGGCAGGCCCCGGCTTCACTCAAGCGGCCATTGACAATGTTCTTCCCGGATTAGGCGCGGGCTTTGTTGCCATCGCTTTATTCTTCTTCGCATTTACAACAATTATGGCATATTACTACATCGCAGAGACAAATATCGCCTATTTGACCCGGGGAAGAGAAAGCAAATGGGCAATGTTTGGCTTAAAACTGATTATTTTAGCCGCGACGTTCTATGGAACTGTGAAAACCGCTTCACTTGCTTGGGCATTAGGCGATGCGGGACTTGGCATTATGGTATGGCTAAACGTCATTGCCATTGTGCTGCTTGCAAAACCGGCGCTTCTTGCCTTAAAGGATTACGAGCGCCAAAAGAAGCAGGGCTTAGACCCGGTCTTTGATCCGAAATCGCTTGGCATCAAAAACGCTGATTTCTGGGAGAAAGAATATCCCCGGGAAAATGAACGTGTTTCTTAACCCACAAAAAACCGGCTCGATATGGCATCGCGCCGGTTTTTTTATGAGCGGTAATTGGTATACACTTCTTGAACATCATCGTCATCTTCAAGGATACTGATCAATTTTTCCAGCTTCTCAACAGTTTGATCATCAGCATCTGCATAGGTTTTTGGAAGCATGGTCACCTCCGCCGAAGAGATTATATACTTCGATTCGAGAGCTGTTTTGACCTCTTCGAAACGCTCGGGCTCTGTTAGTACCTCATATTGCTCTTCTTCTGTCTGCAGCTCTTCTCCCCCTGCTTCCAGCACATCAAGCATAAGCTCATCTTCTACTATTTGCCGTTCTGTACGGTCGATTGCAATGAATCCCTTCCGCTCAAATAAAAAGCCTACACATCCGCTTTCTCCCAGACTACCGCCATTTTTATTAAATGCCGTCCGTACATTTGATGCCGTTCGGTTTTTGTTATCTGTTACACATTCAACCATCACGGCAATCCCTGATGGACCGTAGCCTTCATAGGTGATTTCCTCATAGCCGCTTCCGTCTTGGCTCCCCGCGGCTTTTTGAATGGCTCGGTCAATATTTTCATTCGGCATATTGGCGCCTTTTGCTTGTTCGATGACAAGACGCAATGCTGAATTTGCTTCTGGATCAGCTCCGCCTTCTTTCGCTGCCACATAGATCTCCTTCGCAAGCTTCATAAATATTTTTCCGCGCTTTGCATCCTGTGCATTTTTTCTTTTTTGTATGTTTTTCCACTTGGAATGGCCTGCCATATTTTCACCTTCTTTTATATTTTCTATGTACACTCTAATGGGTATTGTACGCTGATGCAAAGAAAAAGGCTGCCGAATATCACTTCCGGCAGCCATTTAACGTTAGCGGGTGTTCATTTTACGAAGTCTTGTGAACAGCCCTTTATCTGTAGACACTTGGACGTCACGGCCATTTGCATAGTTGCGTGCCGCATTTGTGACATTATCCCTGTCGGACTTGGTGAAGTCTTTGTGGCTTCTGACTGCGATAACTACTCGGTCATCCGTTACCATCACTTGTGCGTCATTGACGTTTTTCACTTGTTTCACACGGTTGGCAATTTTCGCTGCCAGTCTCCGGTTTTCCTGGTTGTCATATCCGTTGTACGTGACGTTCCGATTCATGTTTCTGTTATTCGTGTTGTTATATGTTCCGTCAGTTGCCAATGGAACGCGATCGTCAGCAGTCATGCGATCACGGTTATTCACATTCGTGGTGTTTCGGTTATCGCCGTTCTGGTCCTCCATTAATTCAGTAACAGGACCGTCATTGTCGATCATTCCTTCTCCCTGTCTGTCAGCGTCATTTTCATTTGTATAATATCCGATTGGACGGGTATTGCCGTTATTTCGTGTATCATTCTGAGCATTATCGTTTGCTCCGCATGCTGTTAAGCCGGCTGTCATTAGAATCAAGCTTGCAATCGTCATTTTTTTACCCAATGGAAAAACCCCCCGTGGACGAATTTGAGCATGTTTGCTCGTTTTTATCATGTGCGTCCGAGGGGGATGTTAAGCGTGTCAGTTCTCTCCATTTGGCAGTGAACCGCTCCGGAATAAAAAAAGGAACGATTTACATCGTTCCGAACAATCACTCATTTTCTTCTTCCGGGCGGCCAAACATTTGGTTTACAGAAGGCTGATTCGCCATTGGCATAGATACTCCGGCCGCATATGGATTTGGATTTGGATTCGCTCCGCCGTAAGGCATATTAGGGGTTCCATAAGCTCCTAATCCGGAATAGCCAGGTGCGGAGTAATATGGCTGATGATGATCATCGTCACAGCCGCAATCGTCATGATCTTTGTACGGCATGAATCCTGGGGCCGCCGGCTGGTATGCTCCCATCACTTGAGGAGAGCCATAATGAGGGCCATACGGCATTTGTCCATAAGGAGATCCATAAGCCGGAGATGCGTATTGAGGCGCTCCGTAAGAACCGTAATGTCCGTGATGCTGGTTTTCATATTCACCCGGATCATACTGAGGCGATACAAAACCTGGCTGGTATCCATAAGGCTGATACATTGGGTAAGCATGTGCCGGAAAGTACGGATAGCATAATCCTGATCCTGGAAGAATTGGTGAAACAGGAACCGGACACGGCATGAAGTGTGCCGGATAGTGATAATAGGGCTGAACAGCCGGCATATTCGGAACTGTGTGATGAACATTTTCTTCTTCTATACCGCCTACCTCTGGCGCCTTTGGCATATTAGGCATATTTGGGTAATTTGCATTTTCCATATTACTCATAGCCTCCTGTTGTGGAAATTGATCTTGCATGTGATACATATGATCCATATTTCCGTCATGATGTTTTTTCGGCTCCTCCGGTTTAGGAGGCGACCAAGGCTGGAAAAGCTGTTTCATATCATAATAATCGTTCACATCAGCTTCAGGATACACATTTTCCTGCAAATTAGGCATCGGCGGGACATACGGCACAGACATCTTTTCTTTCGGCTTTGTGTCTTCTACATCGACAACGGATTTAGGCTTCTCTTTCGCAAATGGATGTTCTTGCTTCACACTTCCGGCCGCCGGACTTTTGCCCGCTTTTGGCTCTTTTCTGACCGGAACACCTTCAGACGGCACTTTTATTTTCATTCCAGGCATGATTAAGTCTGGATTGCTGAGCTGTGTATTAAGCTTCTTCACTTCCTCAATATCAACTCCGTACTTTTCAGCTATTTTCAAGAGCGAATCGCCTTTTTGAACGATATGGATTTTCAACGTTTTCCCCTCCTATGCAAAACGTGAACAGTTCAGCTGTGATTACAATATGTTTCTTCACAACATATGCCTGAACAAACGAAGTTATGAGTTCAGGAGGGGAAATATTTCTGATTTACGTGATCGAAAGCATCCGATTCAGGGCAAGGAGGGCATCTTGCTGAATGACTTTTGGCACCTTGATCACGCCTGAAGGTTCTCCTTTTTCTATTTGTTCCAGAGACCACAGCAAATGCGGCAAATCAATTCGATTCATTGTCAGACACGGGCACATATCAGGATTGAGTGATTCGATTTGTTTATCAGGATGCTCGTGAATGATCCGCTGAACAAGATTCATTTCTGTTCCGATTGCCCACTTGCTTCCCGCCGGAGCCTGGTTGATTGTATCGATAATATATTTTGTTGATCCGCTGTCGTCACTCAGCGTCACGACTTCGTGTGAACACTCCGGATGCACAATGATTCGAATGTCAGGATCACGCTCTCTCACATCACGGATATTGTTCGCGGTGAATTTTTCGTGGACAGAGCAATGCCCCTTCCACAAAATCACTTTCACATTCTTATGCTCGGATTCAGCCATTAATTCATCTTTTATCGGGTCCCACACAGCCATATCCTCAAGCGCGATGCCCAAGTCATAAGCGGTATTCCTTCCTAAATGCTGATCAGGCAAAAATAAAATTCGTTTTTTCTGTGTAAACGCCCATTCAAGCACTTTTTTCGCATTCGAAGAAGTAACAGTCGCTCCGCCATGCTTACCGACGAAAGCTTTGATCTCCGCAGTGGAGTTCACATAAGTTAAAGGTATGATCGTATCTCCGAATATATGCTGAAGTTTCTCCCACGCCCTATTGGTCTGCTGCATATCCGCCATGTCAGCCATGGAACAGCCTGCTCTCATATCAGGCAGGATAACTGTTTGCTGCTCGCCTGTCAGCATATCAGCGGTCTCTGCCATAAAGTGCACGCCGCAAAATACGATATACTCCGCTTCTTTATTTTTCTCCGCAATTTGGGCCAGCTGCAGGGAATCGCCTGTTTGGTCAGCAAATTGTATCACTTCGTCTTTTTGATAATGATGGCCCGGTATAAAAAGCCGGGGGCCATACTTTTTCTTAATGGCCGCAACACGCGTTTCCATGTCCTTTCTTGACATTCCTTTATAACCATCAGGCATCATATCATTCGATTGTTTTATCACATCAAGAATTGACATAACGGCATTCCTCCGCAGATTCATTTGATAATGCAACATCCATGCTGATATCTAAGCTTTTGACGGAATGAGTCAGAAATCCTAATGAAATATAATTCACACTAGTCCCTTTAAAAGCAGGCAAAGATTCTAACGTAATTCCGCCCGAAGCTTCAGTTTTTATATGGTTCGGTGTAAGAGTTGCAAAATGGCGGACCGTATCAGGCCGGCAGTTGTCAAACATAATAACATCTGCGCCTGCTTCAATTGCTTCCCGCAGCTGTTCCTCCGTTTCAATTTCCACCTCGATATTTACCATATGCCCCGCGGCCTGACGCGCTTTTTTGCACGCCTCTAAAATAGAGCCGCATGCTGCAATATGATTATCTTTAATCATGATCCCATCATACAAGCCGAATCGATGATTGTACCCGCCACCCGCTCTGACAGCGTATTTTTCCAGCATTCTAAGCCCCGGTGTTGTTTTTCTCGTGTCACAGATTTTAATCTGGTCATCATCAAGCCGCCCAACAGCTTCCCTTGTCATTGTCGCAATTCCTGACATTCTCTGAATGAGATTTAATACGACCCGCTCTCCTGAAAGAAGTGCAGCTGCGGGACCTCGTAATACGGCAATCACTTCACCTTTTCGCAAAATGTCCCCATCTGATTTATGTAAAATGGTTTGAACATTTTCGTCTAATAAAGTAAAGCCTTCTTTTATCACCGCGGCTCCGGCAAAAATGCCGTCTGACTTTGCAACAATCTCCGCTCCACAGCTCTGTTCTCTAAAGATGGCCTGCGATGTTAAATCCCCCATCCCTATATCCTCAAGAAAAAAGTGATTCAGCAATTTTTTCAGCTGTAAATGATTCATTTTTCCAAATCCTCTCGTTTTTTATAATCTTCGTTCCCTTTTTTGTATGGACAATTTGTCTTCCTTGCCAACCCATATCAGCTTGGGGAAAATCGGTACGAAAGTGCGCCCCCCTGCTTTCCTCCCGCAAAAGCGAAGAAAATGTCATCAGCTTTGCAGTTTGCCATAAATGAGAGAGTTCCAGCTGCGGGATTGTGATATCCTTCACATTCACTTTTTGAAAAGGCAGCGTATGAAGCCAGATGCTCAGCTCAATCAGACTGCTTTTTTCTCGCAAGATAGACATTTGACTTGTCATTCTGCTTTGCAATTCATTCATCTCTGTATTCGGCACCTTATAGATTATGCTGGTTTCTTGTTCTGATTGAAATTGTCTGTTATAAACCGGCTTTTGCATGATATGCTCTGCTGCTCTTTTTCCAAACACCAGCGCCTCCAATAAGGAATTGCTCGCAAGCCGGTTGGCTCCATGTAAACCGGTACATGCGGTCTCGCCAATCGCATAAAGCCCCGGCACTGTTGTTTCCCCCCAGCGATTAACTGAGACACCCCCCATCAAGAAGTGCATTCCCGGTGCCACAGGGATTTTTCCGGTTTGGATATCAACCCCTGCTTTTTCACAAATAGCTGTGATGGTTGGGAAACGCCCTTCGAAATCAGAAATTGCTGTGCAGTCGATGTAAACGCGGTTTCCTTTTGCCATTTCTTCATGAATAACCCGTGAAACGATGTCTCTTGGAGCCAGGTCACCTAATGGATGCCGTCCAGCCATAACCCGGCGGCCGTTTTCGTCTGCTAAATATCCGCCTTCTCCTCTGACAGCTTCTGAAACAAGCCCGTAGGAAACATCATTTTTCACAAGCAATGTCGGATGAAACTGGGTAAACTCTAAATCCGTTACTTCCGCTCCGGCACGGTAAGCAAGAGAAAGGCCGTCACCTGTAACAGATGGATCATTCGTATGGTGAAGAAACAGGCTCCCGCATCCGCCAGCCGCCAGCACAACTTCATCCGCATATCTTGCTTTGATCTGTCCCTGGCTGTCTTTTGTCATGACGCCGATACAGCGCCCATTCTCTATCAGCAAATCCGCTGCTGTCTCATGCTCGATTAACTCGATTTTGCTGTCGATCTGCTTCAGTAAATAATCTACAAGCAGTCTGCCTGTTGCGTCTCCCCCTGCATGAAAAATGCGGCTGTATGAGTGAGCTCCTTCTCTGCCAAGACAAACATCGCCTTGTTCATTGCGGTCAAATGGAAATTCACTCTCTAATAGGTTTTGAATCATGTTTTTCCCATCTTGTAAAACGTCTGCTGCAATGGTTAGATCGTTATGTCCGCAGCCGGCATATAACGTATCCTCCAGATGAGCTTCAATCGAGTCACCTTTTGCATAAGCCGCAGCAATCCCGCCTTGCGCATAGACTGAATTGCTGTTTTTGGCGCTTTTCTTTGTAATGACAGTCACTTCGTATGAGGGAGGAAAAGCGGACGCTAAGGAAAGTGCCGCCGCCCCTGAACCGATGACTGCAATCGTCTTTTTAGACATATGCCACCCTCCTGTTGTTTACACCTGTCTTGACACCTATATTTACACAAGGATAAAATAAACTCAAGAGTTTTTTATGGAGAACGGATGGAGGAAGAACGGATGATTTATTTAGATTATGCAGCGACAACGCCTATTTGCGAGGAAGCCCTTAACGTATATCAGAAGCTCAGTATAGATATGTACGGTAATGCCAGCAGCCTGCATGATGCGGGAGGAAAAGCAAAGCACATACTGGAGTACTGCCGTGGAAAAATCGCCGAACTGATTGGCGGAGAAGCAAACGGCATCTATTTTACAAGCGGCGGCACTGAATCCAATCTTCTGGCTATTCAATCGTTGCTAAATGGCCTGCCGAAAACAAAAAGACATTTTATTACGACTGCCATGGAGCATCAGTCTATTCATAACTGTGCTGCTTTTCTGGAACAGCATGGATTTGATGTAACAATCATTCAACCAGATGAATACGGGGTTATTACCGAGGAAATATTAGCTGCTCATATCCGGCCGGAAACAGGCCTGGTATCTATTCAGCATGCCAATTCCGAAACCGGGGTCATTCAGCCCATTCAACGGCTGTCTTTATACCTGCATAACAGGGATATTCTTCTTCATTGCGACGCTGTCCAAACGTTTGGAAAAATCCCGATCAATACAGAAGAACTGGGGATGGATGCATTGTCAGTGTCAAGCCATAAAGTCCATGGTCCTAAAGGAGTGGGCGCGGTCTATATTCGGCCGGGTGTCCCTTGGAAACCCGTTTATCCTCTCACTGCTCACGAACATGGATTTAAACCCGGCACCGTAAATGTCCCCGGAATCGGTGCCTTCATTGCCGCTGCAGAGCTGATCATAAGCGAAATGGATAAACAAATATCCCGCAATAAGACATTAAGAACATACTTTTTAGACCAAATCAGCAATCGATCTCTCCCTGTAACCCTTGCGGCAGACACTGCACAAACAGAATGTCTGCCGCATATTATCGGGTGTTTTTTTCACGCATTTGAAGGACAATATGTTATGTTAGAATGTAATCGGAGCAATATTTGCATATCAACGGGCAGCGCTTGTTCTGCCGGTTATCACGGTCCGTCTGCAGCGATGAAAGCATTAAGAAAAACAGACCAAGAAGCCCTGCAATTTATCCGCATCTCTTTTGGAAGGCATACAACGGAGGAACAGCTGGATAAGTTATTACATACGTTTACAGCGCTTTGGGAACAAAAGAAAGGAGAACTTGATATTGACCGAAGAATTAAAGCTCATGGGCGCCAACAGGCGTGACCAGCTTCTTCTGTGGCTGAAGGAATCCACATCACCGCTGACAGGAGGAGAACTCGCAAAAAAAGCGAACGTTTCAAGACAGGTAATTGTTCAGGATATATCGCTCTTGAAAGCGAAAAATGAACCGATTATCGCCACAAGCCAAGGATATGTATACATGGATGCAGCCGCTCAGCAGCACCAGCAAGCAGAAAGAATCATAGCTTGTCTGCACGGTCCTGAACGGACAGAAGAGGAACTGCAGCTCATCGTAGACGAAGGTGTTACAGTAAAAGACGTAAAAATTGAACATCCCGTATACGGAGATTTAACTGCAGCGATTCAAGTAGGCACTCGGAAGGAAGTGAGCCATTTCATTAAAAAAATCACTTCAACAAACGCCGCCTATTTATCACAGCTGACTGACGGCGTGCATCTTCATACACTGACAGCACCTGATGAACACCGCATCGATCAGGCTTGCCAAGCACTCGAGGCAGCCGGTATTTTAATTAAAGACTAAAAAAAGCCCTCTAATGGGCTTTTTTATAATTGGTAGGACTGATATGCACCAAGAAGCTTCACTTTGCAGCCGAGTGCTTCAAGCTCCTGCATGGCGCCTGGAATCAATACCTCATCAAACGCTTTCTCAATATCAATAATAAAGAAATAATGGCCTAATCCGGTTTTAGTCGGACGTGACTCGATTTTTGACAAGTTTAAATTTCTCCAAGAAAAAGCAGACAGCACTCTGTGCAGCGCCCCTGATTGATCATCCTGCGGCAGCATGACCATTAGGGTTGTTTTGGGCCTTGAACTCAATTTTGAATTCACTTCAAATGATATGTTTTCATCAGGAGACAGGATAACAAATCTCGTATGATTGTCCCTGTAATCCTGTATATCTCGTTTCACGATTTTTAATTCGTATGTAGAAGCTGCCATGTCATTGGCAATGACCCCAATATTCAGCTCGGGATGGTCACTGACAAATTTTGCTGCCGCCCCGGTTGAATTAGCGTATTCATATGGAACGTTAGGAAAATGACGATGGAGAAATTTATGGCATTGCGCAATCGCGTGTGAGTGCGAGTAAATTTTTTCAAGCTCTTTCCATGCATTCTCTCTTGAAGGATGTACGAGCAAGTGCTGATGAATCGGCAATGTCATTTCACCCACGATTGGCAAGGGCTGTTCATGTATTAAATAGTCTATCGTTAAGTTTACTGATCCTTCTAACGCATTCTCTAAAGGAACAAAAGCGAAATCAACTTCGCCTGCAACTGCCGCATCTATACACTCTGGTATGGTACGGTAAGCAACATGCTCGGCGCCGTTTTGAAAACAAGAACTGACTGCTAGGTGTGTAAATGTAGCTGCTGGACCTAAATAACCGACTTTCATGACGATATTCTCTCCCTTATGCACCTGAACCTAATATTTCAACCTTTTCTACAAAATCAAACTTCCTGAGTTTATTCATTAACGTATGAATATCCTCTTCCATTGCAGACGTGCTGATAGACAGTGTGACATTTGCTCTGCCTTGGAGCGGAATGGTCTGGTGAATGGAAAGAACGTTGCTTCCAGAATCAGCTACCGCCTGCAGGAGCTGAGATAACGCACCTGACCTATCCTCCAAATGAAAGAAAAGTGTGATAATTTGTTCTTTAACCATAGTGTAGAACGGAAAAACAGCATCTCTGTATTTATAAAACGCACTTCTGCTTAAATCCACTTTTTGAACGGCATCTGCCACTGAATCTGCTTTTTTTCGATCAAGCAGCTTTTTGACTTCCAATGTTTTTCTCATCGCATCGGGCAATACATCTTCACGGACAAGATAAAATGTCTCCTCTTTCATTTGCATCCCCCCTTTAAAATAGAGAGCCTGTCATCCAGGCTCTCCTCTCAGCCATCATTAATCTATAAATTCAAATTCGAATTCCAGAAGCCTGATAATATCTCCATCCTTGGCTCCGCGTTCTCTGAGCGCTTCATCAACACCCATTCCACGCATCTGTCTTGCAAACCGTTTAACCGATTCATCACGTGAGAAATCAGTCATCTTGAATAACCGCTCAAGACTGTCTCCTGAAAGCACAAACACACCGTCAGGATCGCGTGTAATGTTAAATGGCACTTCTTCATTTTCCATCGTGTACATGACACGGTTTTGTGTAAGCTCTTCCTCGTCATAAAGCGGGAATTCCGGCGTGTTTTCCAGCTGATTGGCGACTTCAAACAGAAGCTCACGAAGACCTTCTCTTGTCACCGCACTGATCGGGAATACCGGATAATCATCCGTCAGCTTTTCTTTAAAGGCTTCAAGATTTTCCGCAGCCTCCGGCATGTCCATTTTATTTGCAACGATAATTTGCGGACGCTCAGTGAGACGCAGATTGTACTCGCTCAGCTCCTGGTTAATCGTAAGATAATCCTCATATGGATCACGGCCCTCTAAGCCCGACATGTCAATGACATGAACAATAACCCTCGTCCGTTCAATATGGCGCAAAAACTGGTGGCCCAGTCCGACGCCTTGGTGTGCGCCTTCAATCAGCCCTGGCAAATCGGCCATGACAAAGCTGCGACCGTCATCCGTTTCAACCATCCCGAGATTCGGGACAAGCGTTGTAAAGTGATAGTCCGCAATTTTCGGTTTTGCAGATGAGACAACAGACAGCAAAGTCGATTTTCCCACACTCGGGAATCCGACAAGCCCGACATCCGCAAGCACTTTTAATTCAAGAACAACGTAGCGTTCTTTTCCCGGCTCACCGTTTTCTGAAAGCTGAGGCGCAGGATTAGCCGGTGTAGCAAAGCGGGAATTCCCTCTTCCGCCTCTTCCGCCTCTTGCAATAACAGCCTGCTGTCCGTGCTCTGTTAAATCAGCGATAACCTGCTTTGTATCATCGTCTGTCACAACGGTGCCCGGCGGAACTTTAATAACCATATCATCGGCATTTCGCCCGTGCTGGTTTTTGGACATACCGTGCTCGCCGCGAATCGCTTTAAAGTGTTTTTTATATCTAAAATCCATCAGGGTGCGGAGACCTTCATCCACTTCAAATACGACGTCTCCTCCCTTTCCTCCGTCACCGCCGGCAGGGCCGCCTTTCGGCACATATTTTTCACGGCGAAACGCAACCATCCCGTTGCCGCCGTCGCCGCCTTTTACATATACTTTGACCTGATCTACAAACATAATGTCCTCCGTTCTAAACCGTTAAAAACTCCGCTAGTCCAACCCAATTTCAATCAGACATTCGTGGCTTGTGATTTCAAAACGCATGATATCTACGTCCTCATAACCATTTTGCCGAATATTATCAAAAGCAGATGGATCGGCAAAGGCGCCGTGAAAATCAAGGTACAGAATCAGCTGTCTGTCAGGATGATCCGTTTGAAGCGATACCGTTAAATGATTTTCGCTCTCTCTGCTGACTGCTTGATCAAACAAATAAAACAGCTTTCTCATCAGTTTCGTCAATTTTTGATCATAATCCGACAAATCCTTAATGTCTCCGAGAACTTCATACTCAAGCGTCATATAATGGGTTTTCCAATTAAACGTAAGAAAATCAAACGCCAAATGCGGTGTTTTCAGGTTTGAGAGCTTTGATTCGTGCTTTGCGTCTATTACCATTTCTTCAATCATTTCAAAGACGCGGTCATACTTCTGCAAGCTTAAGTTTCCTTTAATCAGCTGCAGCTTATTCATCCAATCATGCCGGGAATGGCCAAGCAGATGAATCAGTTCGTTTGGTAATGCCGTGTCGCTTATATTTTCTTCTTGATTTTTTGAAACATCCTTCATTTTCGCACTCCCAATCATTTAATTTCTTATTTAGGAGTCTGTATAAGTGTGTATTATGAATTATAACAGAGAAGGCTTTGTTAGAAAAACAATTGTTTTTCCCAGAAATATCATGTTCCTTTTTTCTGGCATGGTTGATTTGCAGCCAGGCAGAACATTTTATGTATTACTGCTTGGGGAACATATCCAGTGGGTTTGAGATGTTTATTCTCATTCTTGGCGGGGTCTGCTCGCACATACTCTGCATTTCATTCTTGGTGTTTACTCCGCATATTGCAAAAAAACTCCAGTCATCATCGACCGGAGTTTTTTGAATCATTATTGAGCTACAGGATATACGCTCACTTTTTTGCGGTCACGGCCGAAACGTTCGAATTTAACAGTTCCGTCGATTTTCGCAAATAGAGTGTCATCTCCGCCGCGGCCCACGTTTTCACCTGGGTAAATTTTTGTTCCGCGTTGACGGTAAAGGATAGAACCGCCTGTTACGAATTGACCGTCAGCACGTTTAGCACCTAAACGTTTAGCCTCAGAGTCACGTCCGTTCTTTGTAGAACCTACTCCTTTTTTAGAAGCGAAAAACTGAAGATCTAATCTAAGCATGTAGCTCACCTCCTATATTATGTTTGTGGTCACACGCAAGTTATCTTTGTAATCCCGTTCGATTGTCTCCAGCGAAACAATCATGCCTTCAATCAGCAGCTGAGCTTTTTGGCGCGCCTCCGGATCAAGAGATTCAGGGAATTCAAAATAAAAATATCCCCCGTCCTCTCCTATATCTAGAAGCGGCTCGAAGCCCGCGAGCACAATGACCGCGTTAACGGCTCCAAACACAACGGCTGTCACTCCGGCACAAACAAGATCTTGTCCATGTTCAGCAAAATTCGCATGGCCCGTCATTTCAAAAGACAATATGCCTTTATCATGAGACCTTCTGATTGTTGCCTGAATCATGCTTACGCGTTGATTTTTTCGATCGTCAATTTAGTGTAAGGCTGACGATGACCTTGTTTTTTATGAACGTTTTTCTTTGCTTTGTATCTGAAAACAGTGATTTTTTTCGCGCGGCCTTGTTTTTCAACTTTAGCCGTTACTGTTGCGCCTTCAACTGTAGGGTTGCCGACTTTCACGTTGTCTCCGCCAACAAACAAAACGTCTTCAAAAGTAACTGTTTCACCTGCTTCAGCAGCAAGTTTTTCGATGTAAACAGTTTGGCCTTCTTCAACTTTAATTTGTTTACCGCCTGTTTTAATGATTGCGTACATTCTCTGCACCTCCTATTAGACTAAGACTCGCCAGATACCAGGGGGCTGTAAAAGCTCTTAACACCTGTACTGAGCGGTTGTAGCAATGGTGCTACATCCATAACATTAAAAAATATACCAAAATACAAGACGTTTGTCAATCGATTTTAGTAAGGCAACAGCAGTTCCTCCATGGAGGAATTCGTCCGCTTATCGGCAAAGTAAGCGTGCAGCACTTCATTCTCATCTAGCTGGCTGAGCTTCTGGCCTGATTTCTCTATAATAATTGGATGTTTGCAGCCGCGTTTGAACTCGGCCATCACATGATAGACTTTGTCCTCTGCTTTTACTGTCAGCGGCAGCAGTTTTTCAAGCTCACGGTTTTTTCCGTAATACCTTTCGAGGAGAAATCTCACATGGATATAGTGCCTTTGCCTGTATTCCTCAAACAACGAAACAGCCAGAAAGACAAACAAAACCCATGCGCTGATTTGCAGAGGAATCACAAATAAAACCCAGCACCCAAGCAGCAGGCAGCAGCAGAGCGACGTTTTTAAATTGAGACGGTGGGCCCTTTGAAAAGGCAGCTGCTTGGAAAACAGCAAAAATAACAGTTTTCCGCCATCAAGCGGCCAGATCGGCAGCAGATTCACAAATAAAATAGTAAGATTATAAAAGGTGAAGAGTTCAAATGTATGCTGATGAATCACTGAGAAATCTGCAAGCATCCAGGCAGCGAACTGAAGCCAGATGTGCTGAAGAGGACCGGCGATAATGACCGCAAACTCTTCCTTTAACGGCCGATTCCCGTGCTCTTCCACTTCAACCGTTCCGCCAAAAGGCAGCAAAAAAACACGCTTGATTCTCCAAGAAAAAAACACGGCCAGAGCAGCATGCCCCAGCTCATGGATCAGTACAATCAAGAGCAGACATAATAATGCTTTCATATGGCCTGTGAGCAGCCCCAGCGCCGCGATAATCCAAAGAAAAGGATGCACATGAATCTTTAAGATAAGGTCGAGCCATTTATTCAAATGAAATCACCTGGATCGGATCAATAAATTTATCGCCGTCTTTCATGGCAAAATAATAGACCCCTTTATTATGATCATCAAGTTTAATCGAACCGAGCTTTTTGCCTTTATCTACAAAATCATATAAAGCAACATCCACATCTTTGAGTTCGCCATAAATACTATAGGTATTATCAGCATGCTGCACCTTAACTGTCAGACCCGTCTGGCTGTCTTTGCTGACCTCAACTACATAGCCTTCCTTTATGCTGTCAATTGCATCGCTGCTTGTTTGGACTTTAATCCCTTCTCCGTTGTCCTGAAAATCCTGCTGCACTTTCCCGGATGCGGGCGCGACCAAGTCTTTGCCCACTTCGACCTGCTGTTCGTTATTTTTATGTTCAGGAGCCAGAAACGCGAGCGGATTGCCAAATTTCGTTTCGAACCAATGGCTTGCTGTGGCAAATTGAAATTCAGTTTCGAAGGTTTTGGCAACGGCGGGTTTCACCTGGCTGACGGGCCCAATGTTTGTTTTATAGGCTATGGCGGAAACGAGAACGAGACAGGCCGACAGAAGACATTTCAGGATAATTGAATCTGTTTTAACCAAAGGGTGTTTTCCGTTGAATGTTGACATGTTATCTTCATAGACCGGCAGCGTTCCATGTTTTTCCTGATCAGTAACCATCACCCAGGACGGGGGTTTCTGCTTTTCAGAAACTGTCTGAGTAGAGAAACGTTTCGAGCCGGAAAGCTGTTTTCTTCTTTTCTCTAATCGTTTTCTGATTTCATCTGCTCTGTGACTCATCGCCATCATCCTTTGCATTCGTTGAGTTTGTACATCATATGTCTTGTCCATGGCAAATATTCGTTTTACTCAGAGCAGACAAAAACAAAAAAACCTGACACAGCATTTGCTTTGTCAGATTCTTCTCTTTGATTCTATCAACTTAAGATCTTACTCCGAAAAATGATTTAATCTTAGCCATCATCCCTTTGTTTTGCTCTTCAAGCACCTGCAAAGGAACAGATTCACCTAAGATGCGGCGGGCAATATTGCGATATGCAATAGAAGCGCGGTTTTTCGAGTCCATTGCAATCGGTTCGCCGTGGTTGGAAGCTTTAATGACTTCATCATCATCAGCCACGATTCCGAGCAAATCGATCGACAAATGCTGTACAATTTCGTCGATATCCATTGTGTCACCGTTTTTCATCAGATGGTTTCTGATTCTGTTTACAACGAGCCGCGGCGGTTCGATATTTTCCTCTTGCTCCAGCAGCCCTATAATACGGTCAGCATCACGAACAGCTGAGATTTCAGGCGTTGTGACCACAATCGCTTTATCAGCACCGGAAACAGCATTTTTATATCCTTGCTCAATTCCGGCAGGACAGTCTATGATGACATAGTCAAATTCCTGTTTGAGCTCTTGGACCATATTTTTAATTTGTTCAGGAACAACAGCTGTCTTATCGCTCGTTTGAGCAGCGGGCATTAAATAGAGCAGATCATCGAAACGTTTGTCTTTTACGAGCGCCTGATGCATTTTGCATCTTCCCTCTACAACGTCGACAAGATCGTAAATAATTCTATTTTCAAGACCCATTACAACATCAAGGTTGCGCAGTCCTATATCAGTATCTAATAAGCAGACACGCTTCCCTAAAATGGCTAAGGCGGTACCGAGGTTCGCAGATGTTGTCGTTTTACCTACTCCGCCTTTTCCCGAAGTTATTACGATAGCCTCACCCAATTCACATTCCTCCCTCAAGCCTTGTTAGATCAGGTCTTAAATGAGCCAAATGTTGAAGGCGTTCAATGACCATATTTCCGTCTGTATCTAAATAAGCACATTCCATTTCGTTCCCTTTTTGAATGTGGTCTGGGGAGCGATTTAACACATGGTTGATTCTTAATTGTGTCGGCAGCATCTCAGAGGCGGCGATGACCGCTTGATTATTTCCGTTAAATCCGGCGTGCGCGATTCCTTTCAGTGAACCAAGAACAAAAATGTTCCCTCCGGCCCTGATTGTTCCGCCGGGATTCACGTCACCGATCAGGAGCAAGTCGCCTTTCACTTCCAGCACTTGGCCTGATCGGACAATTTTTGAAACAGAAATAATTTCAGCTTCCTCTTTCATACGCTGTGCTTCTTTTTTAGTAATGACTTCGCTGTCAATAGAATGAACAAACAAATCTTTCTTTGACGCAATCAATTCGGTCAGCTGTTCCTCTTGCTCCTTATATAAAAAGCGATTTCCCAGTTTAATATGGACGCTGATTTTCTGGCCTTTTCCATCCGTATATTGTTCAATTGACAGCATATTCTGAAGACCATCGAGAAGCTCATCAAAAGAACACGCATCATCCAGATGCAATGTTAATCCATTCTTTGTTCCTTTTATTGTTACATATTGCTGCTTTTTGGTCTTCACAATATTCACCTCAACAACATACTCATTTCGTCAAAAAAAGATAAAATCCTTTTTTACTCATCTCTCAATTCTTTCTTTAGACTCATAAAAAATATTCTAAATGGAAGAACAAGAATAAGAGCGGCTGCAATATTTAATAAAATTGTCGGTATAAACCGGTCAAGCACAAATCCGTTAAACGTCATGATGTCTTTATGAATCAACGACTGAATGCCGAATACGTAAAATTCTAGCAGGCAGACAGCGAGAACCGCTATTAATATCACTACAAAAGCGTTTGTATGCAGCACTTTAAACGCTTTTGAAGCCAAATAGCATAATCCGGCAAAGCCAAACATATAAACGCCTAATAGACTTGTATAGTTCATGTCATATAGAAAGCCAAAAATAAATCCGTAAATCATCGCGTGTTTTTGGTTGATAAAAGCTGACATAAATATCAGCACAAGCATCAGAAAACGCGGGGCGAGCACCTGATCATCTGTAACGAACGGAAAATGCACCAGATCTGTAAAAATGCTTTCCGCAGAAAAAACAAGCATCATAACGAAAGGGAGAAGGAAACGTTTCACGATCCTTCCTCCTCTGTATCGACAGTCGGCACATCACGGTTAACAACGATCACATTATTTAAATCGGTAAGATCAGCCGCAGGTTTTACATAAGCAACTTTCGTTAATCCATAGGAGTCGGACTCGATATCAGTCACTTCACCGATTGTCAGCCCCTCTGGGAAAACGCCGCCTGTGCCTGAAGTTTCAATAAGATCGCCTTTTTTCACGTCCTGTTTATCTTTGCGCTCAATAATGGTCATCTTAAGGCGTTTTTTGTCTTTGTCATATCCTTCGATCAGACCGTAGCCTTTGCTGCCTTTTTTTCCAGAAATTTTCGTCGCGACTCTGTTATTGCGGTCAGTATCGCTTAAAAGCTGGACCGTAGACGTAAAATTGTTAAGTCCGGAACTTTTGATCTTGCCGATTAATGCGCCTTTTTCGTTTGTAACAGCCATATCCTTCGCTACATTTTGCTGAGACCCTTTATTAATCGTGACCTGTTTCGCCCAATGATCAGGGCTTCTGGCAATGACCGTCGCTAAAATCGGCTTGTAGTCTTTAATCGATTTGACATGGCCAAGCTCGTCACGCAAGGATTTGTTTTCTTCTTCAAGTTCTTGAAGCTTGGCTTCATATTGTGTCTGTCCGTCCAGTTTCTCTCTTAGACGCTCGTTTTCTTTGTATGTGTTTTTCAAATCATTAATGTTGTCAAATATCCCTGCAAAAAATTCGGCAGGCGTATGAAAAATATTTTGAAATACTCCCGTCGTATCGCCGATCACTTTCTCAGGCCAGGTGGTATTGCGGCCGCCCTTCAGCGAAAATCCAATCATAGCCACCAATATGATAATACACAGAAGTAATAGCATTAACCGTTTATTCGGCATCGTGTTACACCTCTTCTATTGAACTCCCGATTATCTAGTTTTTCCTTTGAAAAGATGGATGTGCTCCAGTGCTTTCCCTGTTCCGATCGCTACGCAATCAAGCGGGTCTTCGGCGATAAGGACCGGCATTTTCGTTTCTTCGCTGATGACTTTATCCAAATTGCGAAGAAGCGCTCCGCCGCCGGTTAACACAATGCCTCTGTCCATGATATCTGCTGCAAGCTCAGGCGGTGTTTTTTCAAGTGTGCTCTTCACTGCTTCGACAATTGTAGATACAGTGTCGCGCAGAGCATTAGAAATTTCTTTTCCTGTAATTTCGATTGTTTTCGGCAGACCTGTCAGTAAATCGCGTCCGCGGATTTCCATTTTATCGGATTCTTCAGGAGCTTCTGCAGATCCAATCTCCATTTTAATCGCTTCAGCCGTACGGTCACCGATCATCAGATTGTACGTTTTTCTGATGTAGTTGATAATTGCATCATCCATCTCATCACCGGCTACGCGGATTGATTGAGACGTTACAATGCCTCCGAGGGAAATGATCGCAACTTCTGTCGTACCGCCACCGATATCAACAACCATGCTTCCAGTCGGTTCCCAAACTGGCAGATTGGCTCCGATTGCAGCGGCAAACGGCTCTTCAATCGGGTACGCGTCACGCGCTCCAGCCTGTCTTGTCGCGTCGATAACAGCGCGTTCCTCAACAGCCGTAATGCCTGATGGGACACAAACCATCACATATGGTTTTCTGGCAAACATGCCTTTATTTTTAATGGCCTGATTGATGTAATATTTCATCATCGTGGCCGTTGTTTCATAATCAGCGATAACGCCGTCTTTCATCGGGCGAAGAGCTACCACGTTACCCGGTGTCCGTCCGATCATATTTTTCGCATCATTTCCGACAGCAACAATCGACTTCGTATCCGTTTGCAAAGCGACAACTGACGGCTCTCTCACAACAATTCCTTTTCCTTTTACAAAAACAAGCGTATTCGCAGTTCCAAGATCTATACCAAGGTCTCTTGTACCAATTCCAAACATATGTATGTATCTTCCTTTCTTAAAGCAAAAATACCCTAAAGGGAAAAACTCATAAACTCTATTATAGCTTAATTCGGCGAAAAAAAAAGTGTTACAAATATCCTTTTTCCTTTAAACTCACAAATTTTTTGTCCCCGATCACCAAATGGTCAAGCAGCTCAATGCCAATCAGGTTTCCGCATTCAAACAGCCGTCTCGTCACTTCAATATCTTCCCTGCTCGGCGTCGGATCTCCAGAAGGATGATTATGAACACAGATAAAGGACGCGGCAGATCGTTTAAACGCTTCTTTAAACACCTCCCGCGGGTGGACAATAGATGAATTCAGGCTTCCGATAAATACGGTGCGCTTATGGATGACTTGGTTTTTTGTATTTAAGTATAAACAGACAAAATGCTCCTGGGTTAAAAAGCGCATATCCTCCATGACAAGATTTGCGCCGTCTTCCGGGGAGCGAATGACGAAATGTTCTTCGTTGGCTAATTTATGAATACGGCTTCCAAGCTCAACTGCCGCCAGTATTTGGACCGCTTTTACTATACCGATTCCCGGGATGCTCGAAAGCTCTTCAACTGATGCTTCTTTCAGCAGCCGCAGTCCGTCAAAAGAGCGCAGAAGCCGGTTTGACAGGTCCATCACAGATTCGTGTTTCGTGCCTGTCCGCAATAATATAGCCAAAAGTTCATGATTCGCTAAGTTCTCGGCTCCGACTTTCAGGAGCCGTTCTCTTGGCTTTTCTTTCGCTGGGAAATCTTTGAGTTTTAATGGCAGATCGTGTATGATCAAGCACTCCTTTTCTTTCCCTTCCCGTTTATAAAACCGTCATGCCTTTATATCAAAATGGCGAAGAGCTCTCATCGTTTTTGATATAGGGAGGCCCATGACTGAATAATAATCTCCGTCTATTTTCTTTACAAAAAGCGCGCCTCTTCCTTGGATGCCATATGCACCTGCTTTATCCATCGGCTCTTTTGTTTCAATATAAGTCCAAATCTCTTCTTCACTGAGGGGCCAAAACGCAACTTCCGTCTTATCATAAAAAGTCTCGCTGTGATGTTCGGCTTGTATGCTGACCGCAGTTATTACTGAATGGCTTCGGTCTGACAGCCTCCGCAGCATAGATGCAGCTTCTTCTTGATCCTTCGGTTTGCCGAGGCATTCGCCGTCCAGGCAGACCATTGTATCAGCGCCGATCACGATCGCATGCGGATGGAGATCAGCTACAGCCTTAGCTTTTTGTTTTGCCAACCATTGGACGTTTTCTTCAGGTGAAAAGTTTCGATTTAATTTTTCATCTACTTCACTGACAATAATGGAGTAGGGCAGCTGGAGAAGATCGAGGAGTTCTTTCCTGCGCGGAGATTGTGATGCAAGTATTAGCGGCTTTGTCATGTTCGTCATCCTTTCAGGGTTTGCTTAAGAAAAAAAGATACTCGTTTATCCTACCAAATCACGAGGCTTGTCACAATTTCAGAAAAATAACTTTTTCATGACAAAATAAAAAAAGCCTGTCACTAAAAGACAAAGGCTCAGTCACTTTCTCTTATTTAATGACGGCTAACAGCTCCTGCTGAGCCTTCCATCCGGCTTCAGCGCTTGGATCCTCTAATGCCTTTAACGCCTGCAAAATCGCTTTTTTCTCTCCTTTTTCTGACGCTTTTGTTTCATCGAGTGACTTTTCTATTTTCTCTACACTCGCTTTTGTAATGTCTTTGCCCAGAATCGCTTTTGATGCAAGCTCCGCTGTTTCCTTGAAAGAATCTGTCATATCTGATTCTATTGATAAAGAAAGCTCCTTGCCTCCCCAGGCTTCAAAGTCGCTGTCAATTAAAAGCTGTCCTAACTGCTGCGAGACATCCTTATCACTGGCTAAGCCTGCGATGACATACGTATACCCGTCATCCTTTGACAGTGACACGGCGGAATAACCTTTTTCGGTCAATTGTTCTGTTAACGTTTCGGCACCCTTTTCATTTGAGAATTTCCCGGCTTGTACAGCGTATGTTTTATATGTACCTTCAGTTTGCGCCGCCTGTTTTTCTGCGCCAGAGCTTTGTTTATCAGCAGATGTATCTCCTGCTTTTGCCGTTTGGCTGCCTAGTGAATCATTTAAGGAGGCGGGTGCCGACGCTTCTTTATTGCCAGAGATGTTCAATGCGAATAAACCTAATCCGGTGCCTATGACAGCCGCAAAGGCAATCGTCGCCGCCACTCTTTTTACCGGTTTGGCCGCCCCGGGCTTTCCTTTTGCATAAAGCTTTGTTTTTTTCTTTTGATAAGGCGGAACGACTTTTGGATCCTCTTTAAACACCTTGTCTTCTTCTGAATCCCAGTTAAATTCATCTTCATCGGGATGTTCGCGGGATGCCGCAACCTCCTGTTCAGCCTTTCTCTTTTCCTCCCAATTTGAAAATGTCATGCTTTTATCCGTCTCAGTTTCAGATGTCTCTTGTTCGTAAACCGTCTCCTCTTTTCCATTAATCGTCACCTTGAGGGCTCTTTCTGCGGCTTTACTGTTTTTTTTAATCTTCCTTTTTTTCAATTCCGCTTCCTCCCTTGACCGTTCTTGTCGGCTTTTCATGCTACACACTTTAGCACAGGCGAAAAAAAAAAGAACAAGACTTTTGTCGTCTTGTCCAAAAAACGTTCGTCAAATTTTTCAGCAGTCAGCCCAATGCCATTTTGATATAAAAAGAAATGATAGAGTCACCGTAAAAATAGGCTAACATGCTCCCTGCCCCAATTGCGGGGGCAAAGGGAAGCGGTTCCCTTTTAGCGAGTCTTCCAGTCAGGACGGCTGCCGCTCCATACAATGCGCCTATCAAAACGGAAAAGAAAAAGGCAGCTGCCAGCATCTTCACCCCAAGCACAAAACCAATCACCGCAAATAATTTAATATCACCTCCCCCTATTCCTCCACGGGTGATTGCGGCAATGAGGGACAGGAAAAGAAATCCAGCGGCCGCACCTAACAAGCCGGCATACCAAGAATCAAGAGGAGAAATCAATCTCGCAGCCGCCAAAAAGGGAAGAAAGAAAATCAATATTCGATTTGGAATCAGCATAAAATGAATATCTGTTACTGCAACAATAATGAGAAGAGAGATAAAAACGACAGCGGGAAACAGTTCTGGAGATGAGCCAAAGCGTATTCCCGCGGCGGCAAATAAACACGCTGTCACAAGCTCTGCCGCGGGATACATAAAAGAAATCCTCTGCCCGCAGCTTTTACATTTGCCTTTTTGGAAAAGGAATGACAGGATGGGAATTAATTCTGCAGGGGTTAATGCTTGCCGGCAAAACGAGCAAGCCGAACGGGGCGTGATAATGGATATATGTAAGGGGATGCGGCAACCCGCCGTATAATAAAATGAACCAAGGATCAGCCCGAAGATAAAAAGAATGATAAGCATAGACAACACACCTTTACTCACTGTAGATTCTGGTATGGATTGTAGCAGAGTGAGCGGCCTGAACCCTAATCGGGAAAATACAATTTTACACATAAAAAACCCCGGCAGAATCTCATTTTAGATACTGCCGGGGCTGGACGCCTTTATTTCAATCTTTTGCGGATTTCAGAAATAAAATAAAGCGAACCGGTAATCAGCACAATTCCATTTGAGCTCTTTTTGCTTTCTATGAATTCGAGCACATCGTCTGGATCTTCACTCCAGCTCTTATTGCTGATTTCACTTGCCTCATACAGATCTTTCGCAAGAGAGGCACGCGGGAAATCAAAGGATGCAAAATGAATTGAATGCGCGATGGTTTCCAGTCTCTTAATCATGTTTTGATACGGTTTGTCCTTTAACGCGCTAAACACAACAGAAATGCGGGAGTCAGGGAAACGCTGTTTCATCGTTTCCGCCAGCTTTTCAACGCCTTCTTCGTTATGCGCACCGTCTAAAAATACCGGCGGATGTTCCTGAACAAGCTCTAACCGTCCCGGCCAAGCAGCCTTTACCAGTCCGCTTCTTAATGCTTCATCACTGATATGGGCAATATTCTCCCTATTGAGCCACTCAGCGGCCAAAATGGACAAAGCCGCATTTTGTCTTTGATGTGTGCCGATCAGAGAAGTTCGAATATCCTCATAGCACTTCTCGCCCGTTTTGAATGAAAACCGTTCTCCGGCAGGAAGAGCCTCTTCATTGAAAATAATACATGTATCATGTAATGACTGGAACGGCGCAGCATGCCGTTCAGCTTCATGGCGGATGACCTGTAAGGCTTCCGGCTGGGTAACAGCTGTCACGATTGGAATACCCTCTTTAATAATTCCGGCCTTTTCTCCTGCAATTTCTTCAATGGTGTTTCCTAAGATGTTCATGTGGTCGTGTCCGATGCTTGTAATCACAGTTAAAAGCGGTTCAACCACATTGGTAGAGTCGAATCTGCCGCCCAAACCTGTTTCAAAAATAACAAAATCGACCTTATGAAACTCTGCAAAATATAAAAATGCACAAGCCGTCATAATTTCAAATTCTGTCGGCTGTCCGTATTCTGTTTGATCAAGCGCTTTAACGTGCGGTTTAATCTGATTGACGAGTGCCGTCCATTCCTCATCTGAAATGGGCGTTCCGTTTACACTGATCCGTTCATTAAACGTAATGATATAAGGCGATGTGAACGTTCCAACCGTATATCCGGCTTCTTGTAGCATAGAACGGATAAAAGCGACAGTTGACCCTTTACCGTTTGTTCCTGCGACGTGGAACGCGCGGATTTTCTTTTCCGGATGCCCTAACCGCGCCATCAGCTGCTCCATTCGGCCGAGCCCGGGCTTGACCCCGAATTTCAGCCGCCCATGAATCCAGCTGCGCGCTTCTTCATATGCAGTAAACAATGATAATCCCCTCTTTTATAAGACAAGGCGGTTTCTATAGAAACCGCCCCGGCTTTTCATTAGCCCTTCAGCTCAGCCATTCGTTTTTGAACAGCGTCACGCTTTGCCACATAATCTTTTTCTTTTTCACGTTCTTCATCGATTACGTGTGCAGGCGCTTTTTTCATAAATCCTTCATTTCCAAGTTTCTTTTGGACGCGCTCGACTTCTTTCGTCAGCTTATCGAATTCTTTTTGCAAACGGGCAATTTCTTCATCGATATTAATTAAGCCTTCAAGCGGAAGAATAACCTCTGCTCCTGAGACAACGGCCGTCATCGCCTTATCAACAGCCTCGATATCCGTGCCGATTTTAAGCACGCTCGGATTCGTAAAGCGTTCAACATATGAACGGTTCGCTTCGAGGCGGGCCGCGATTTCGTCTGTGCTTGTTTTAATATACAGTTCAACCTGCTTGCTCATTGGCGTATTGACTTCACTGCGGATATTACGCACAGAACGGATCAGCTCAACAAGAAGCTTCATGTCAGCTGCCGCTTCAGTATCCGTATGCTCCGGTACTGCAACAGGCCATTGACTTACTGTAATCGATTCCCCTTGGTGAGGAAGGTGCTGCCAAATCTCTTCCGTTAAGAATGGCATAAACGGATGAAGCAGACGCATCGTTTGATCTAGTACGTAAGCAAGGATCGAACGGGTTGTTTTCTTAGCCGCTTCGTCTTCTCCGTAAAGCGGAAGCTTCGCCATTTCAATATACCAATCACAGAAATCGTCCCAAATAAAGTTATATAAATGGCGTCCGACTTCACCGAATTCATATCGATCAGCAAGCTGGGTCACGTGCTCGATCGTTTCATTTAATCGCGTTAAAATCCACTTGTCAGCTACTGATTTTTCGCCTGACAGATCAAGCTCATCATATGACATGCCGTCCATGTTCATTAATGCGAAACGAGAGGCATTCCAAATTTTATTGGCAAAATTCCAAGTCGATTCCACTTTTTCGTAGCTGAAGCGCAGATCTTGGCCAGGAGAGCTTCCAGTCGCCAGGAAATAACGCAGAGAATCGGCTCCGTACTTGTCAATGACATCCATCGGATCGACACCGTTGCCAAGAGATTTACTCATTTTCCGGCCTTGCTCGTCACGGATTAAGCCATGGATTAACACATCTTTGAACGGACGCTCGCCTGTAAATTCAATGCCTTGGAAAATCATGCGTGACACCCAGAAGAAAATGATGTCGTATCCTGTTACGAGTACGTCTGTCGGATAATAACGTTTAAAGTCTTCAGCCGTTACATCAGGCCAGCCCATAGTGGAGAAAGGCCAGAGCGCGGAACTGAACCATGTATCCAGTACATCTGTATCCTGTTCCCAATTTTCAATGTCCTCAGGCGCTTCAAGCCCGACATATAACTCGCCTGTTTCTTTATGATACCAGGCTGGTATGCGGTGGCCCCACCATAACTGACGGGAAATACACCAGTCGCGGATGTTTTCCATCCAGTGTAAATACGTTTTTTCAAAACGGTCAGGCACAAAGTTGACTTTTTCTTCTTTCTTTTGCAGCTCAATCGCTGCATCAGCAAGCGGCTGCATGCGCACAAACCATTGTGTAGAAAGATAAGGCTCCACAACAGCCCCGCTTCGTTCACTGTGGCCGACAGAGTGCATATGATCCTCAATTTTGAAGAGAACTCCCGCCTCCTGTAAATCTTTCACCAGCTTTTTGCGGCATTCAAAACGATCCATACCTTGATATTGCAGGGCATTTTCATTCATCGTTCCGTCTTCATTCATGACAAGAATGCGTTCTAAATTGTGGCGGTTGCCAAGCTCGAAGTCATTCGGATCATGAGCTGGCGTAATTTTCACCGCACCTGAACCAAATTCCATATCAACGTAGTCGTCACCGACAATCGGAATTTCACGATTTGTAATCGGCAGGATTACCGTTTTTCCGATAAGATGCTTATAGCGCTCATCTTCAGGATGAACAGCAACAGCTGTATCACCAAGCATCGTTTCAGGACGTGTCGTCGCGATTTCAATTGAGCCTGAGCCGTCAGCAAGCGGATAGCTCATATGATAGAACGCGCCCTGAACATCCTTGTAGATCACCTCAATGTCGGATAAAGCTGTTTTTGTCGCAGGGTCCCAGTTAATAATATATTCGCCTCTGTAGATTAAGCCTTTTTTATAAAGCTTAACGAATACTTCGCGAACCGCTTTGCTTAAGCCTTCATCCAGCGTAAAACGCTCACGGGAATAATCAAGGCCAAGCCCTAATTTCGCCCACTGGCTGCGAATAAAGTCAGCATACTCTTCCTTCCAACTCCACGTTTCTTCGAGGAATTTCTCGCGGCCTAAATCGTAGCGGGATTTGCCTTCTTCACGAAGTTTCGCTTCCACTTTAGCCTGTGTCGCGATGCCGGCGTGGTCCATACCCGGAAGCCACAGCACGTCATAGCCCTGCATGCGTTTCATTCTTGTTACAATGTCTTGCAGCGTCGTGTCCCAAGCGTGGCCAAGGTGAAGTCTTCCTGTTACGTTTGGCGGCGGAATAACGACAGAGTACGGCTCTTTTGTCTGGTCACTGCCAGCTTCAAAAAACTTGCCTTTTAGCCAAAAATCATATCGGTCTTTTTCAACCGCTGCCGGATCGTATTTCGTCGGCATTGTTTGTTCATTCGTTTCCATCATAACCCTCCAACATGTTTAAAAATGGCTGAGAACGAAAAAAGAGCTCTTCATCCCTGTAAAAGGACGAAAAGCTCTTTCGCGGTACCACCTTTTTTCATGAGCACTATCAGCTCATGCACTTATAACGGATAACGGGTGTTTCCCGAATTTCTCTACTATTTTTCAAGAAATTATGCTCCCGGGCGACCTTCCAATCAGACAACATAAGAAGCCTTTCAGCAAACGGCTTCTCTCTCTGCATGCGCCTTTTTTGTACTCTTCCCGTTCTAAGCAGGTGTATTTATCAGCTCATTATAGACTTTATTTATGTTCTTTATTATAGTAAAAGTGTTTTTGATTCGTCAATCATCTTTTCCAAAAACACCGCTTTCTATACAGATGGGCAGGCACCTATCGCACAAGTTTACATATGATGCTTGTAAATGCGCAGAGGAGGATGCACCGTGAAGAAACGTTTCAGCTCTTATTCGCTGCCGCCTTGGGTCAGGCAAATTCGGCTTGTATCCGCACAAGTCATTATTCCCATTACGATTTTTCAAGGAATCAGAACCATTTTCTTTCCTACAACCTTTGATGTTTTGCTGCTCGCCATCCTAATCTTTTTAGCTTGCGCCCTTCATTTAGATTGGATATAAACAAACAAGTCCGCGCCCTTAAGACGTGGACTCGTTTTCAGCCTGGAATTTTTTCTCTTGCTCAACCTGATGAATTTTCATCACAAACGGCTCTATATTTTTCATTTGCCAGTAAGCCTTTAACAGCTGCGTACATTCATCTTTTTCATGCTGTCTTTTCCCGGTTTGATAACGGTTCAGCACCTTGTACATGGCTGCCGGATATGCCATATAGCTGAGAAAAAGACTGACTTCCGCTTCACGCAAAGGGAATGATTTCGTGTACGCATAAAACCATTCAACGCATTCCGGACAAGCTTTCGGAAAGCCTCTGAACATTTTTGTATAAAAGCCGAGCAAGTCGTTCTGCGGCGGGCCGACAGACGCTCTTTCGAAGTTTGTGAAATACCCGGTTCCGGCATCATTATACAGAAAATGATGTATGGACAGGCTGCCGTGGTTCATCACAACCCTTGAGACGCCCTCCTCTTTTGCCGAAGCATACCAGTCATCCAGCCGCTCCAGCGCAAAGTTCACCGCCGAAAAAGTTTCTGAAAAATAGGTTACAGCCTGTAGTTCAAATGGGGAGAGGTACCATTCCTTCTCCGCTCTATCCACAAACTGTTCATAGAACATTTTATCATGTTCCCACTTTTTTTTCGTTTGTCCGTAATAACGTTCAATTTCCTCACGGCTGACTTTCATATCCTGCGCGGTTCTCTCGTGAAGACGGGCTGTTTCTCTAAATAAATAAGCATGTTTCTGATCCCGTTCTTCCTCCTGGTCAAATTGGAGCCAAGGCATTAAATAATAGGAATCTCCGGATTGTATGCCTGCTGAGAAGAACTCGCCGCTATTTGTTCTGTAAACGGGAACAAATGAACGAAAACCTTTTTCCTCAATCGCCACCATATGATCAGTAAACTGTTTGCCGCGAAGCGATTTCAATTTTTTCAGGGCAAATACGCCGTAGTCTGTATACACTTTCCACACAAGAGGACTGACAGGCTCAATAAATTGAGCAGTCAGTCCGTATTCCTGAAGAACCGATTGGGTATCTTCCATTCCATTCACCACATTTTCCGATCGCTTACAGCTTACGCATGGCTATTGTTATATTGGGGAATATAGAGGATCTGGCCTGCTTTTAACTCATCATCCAAGGCTAAAGCATTCATTCTGATCAGCTGCTGGGATGTGATTTCATACCGTTCGCATAAACGTTCGATCGTATCTTCCTGCTGAACAATGCATATTTTCATTCTCGAAAACTCATCCTCTTCTCTCGTAAAGAGTTTTGTTAAATAAAGAGAATTATCACTTTCCTTTGATTGAGGTTCCTTTGCTTCAGCAGCAGGAGCAACCTTAGGAACAGCATCCGCTTCCTTCCTTTCAGTCTCAGAGGTATCAGGCAACTGGAAGGATTGAAGAGGTGTTTCTTCCTCGGACTCTTCAGCCGGTGCTATTTTTCTCACTTCAATTTCAAAGCTTTCTTCCTCTTGTTCTTCCTCTTCCAGCAGCTTAGGCGCTGAATAAAAAGAATCCTCCTCTTCTTGTTCAGGCAGGAAGGCGCGGTATGCCGGTACAGGCTCTTCTTGAGATGCCTCCTCCGAGCTTGCTTTTTGGCTGAAATGAAAATGGAAAGTTGCTTCTTCATTCTCCGAATATGCAGCAGACCCTGTTTTTTTCTCTCTGCCTTCTTTTATGGAGAGAACGGTCTCAGAAACGGTCTCCGGAGCTTCTTCTGCTTCTTGACGGAGTGCAGACTCAGCGGGTTCCAATTGAGCCGCTTCTACCTCTTCTTGACGGAGCGCGGACTCTGCGTATTCCGGCTGCTCTGCTTCTTTCTCTTCTTGACGAAGTGCAGGCTCTGCGTGTTCCAATTGAGCCGCCTCTACCTCTTCTTGATGATGCGCGAACTCTGCGTATTCCGGCTGCTCTGCTTCTTCCTCTTCTTGACGGAGTGCAGGCTCTGCGTGTTCCAATTGACCCTCTTGGCGCGACGCATGTTCAAGAATAGGAGCGGCCGCTTTTTCTGCTTCTTTCTCAGAACTCACAGTCTCTCCATGTAGCTCATCTTCCAAAGCAGGCGATTCTTCTGCTCGAGAATCTTCACAAAGCTCTGGCTCCGCTGGGGAGTCCGCTTCTTCACGAACATCTGCTATTGCGGCTTCCGGCTCTGGCGTTTCTTTTTCTTTCTTCCCAATCTCTTGAATCTCTATTTCTGAAGCTTCTGGCTCTGTTTCTTTCGTTTCCGATTCCTCACGATATACTTCCTGCGCCACAAGCTCTGGCGGCTCGGCATCTTCTCGCGCCTCTAGTTCTGAAGCAACGAATTCCGGCGGCTCAGATTCTGCTTTTTCTGTTTCCAGCTCTTCACGGAGGCCCGCTTTCGAAACAAAAAGTTCTGGCGGTTCAGCCGGCGGTTCATCCTTCAGAACTTCCGCTGCCGGAGGTGCATCCGTTTCTACTGCACTTTGTATCGGCGGCTCTGGAGGTTCATCCTCTCTGAATGCCGCAGGAGCCTCATATAGAGGGATCTCCGGCTCTTTAACTGCCGTATCGTCTAAAAGCCCTTCGATCGCTAAATCAGCCTGAATCGTTAAAATCCTCGAATCGGTTAATTGATAGTCAAAAGCGTCAATAAAGACGAAGACATCCTGTAAATGGCTCACCTTATTTTTCGGAATGGTAATATCCACAGGAAAACAGTGAGTCAGTTCCGCGCTTCCATCCTCTCTCTTTCTGACTTCTTCAACAAACCGCTTATCGGAATAAAACTCTTCAGTATGTTTGTTTTGATCTATGTTGTACTCACCTGTAAGTTCAAGCGATCCTCTGATTGATACATAATCATTTACTTCCTGAACCCTAATATCAGGATCTAATGAAATAGAAAGCAGTTCAGAAACTTCCTGTCCTTTTTGGAAACAGATCGATTCTTCTACAGAAAATTGCAATCGATGATTTTGCGGCAAGTTCATATCCTCCTTTCATCTAATCCTTAAAATTAGATGTCACTAAAGGTGTATGTATGAACTGGGGAAAATATGAGTGGGAGAGCACAGAAAAAACCGGTACAAGGATGTCCTTGATACCGGTTTTTCACTCTTATCCGCGGCTGATCTCAGCGAATACTTTCTCAGCTGCCTGGATTGTTTTTTCAATATCTTCATCAGTATGAGCCGTCGAAAGGAAAAGGCCTTCGAATTGTGACGGCGGAAGGAATACACCTTCATTCGCCATCCCTTTATAGTAGTTAGCAAACAGCTTCAAATCGGATGATTTGGCTGTTTCATAATTGATGACAGGTTCGTTTGTAAAGAAGAAACCGATCATTGAACCTGCGCGGTTAAAGGTATGCGGAATGCCGTGAGCCTCGGCCGCTTTTGAAATGCCTTCTTCCAGTCTGTCGCCTTTTTTGATGAAATTCTTGTAGGATTCAGGTGTCAGCTGCTTCAATGTTTCTAAGCCAGCTGTCATCGCAAGCGGGTTGCCTGACAATGTGCCTGCCTGATAGATCGGACCGCTCGGAGCGATCTGCTCCATGATTTCAGCCTTGCCGCCATAAGCGCCCACAGGAAGTCCGCCCCCGATCACTTTTCCTAAACAAGTGAGATCAGGCGTTACGCCAAAATAGCCTTGAGCACAGTTATAATCGACCCGGAAGCCTGTCATTACTTCATCAAAAATAAGCAGTGAACCGTATTGCTCAGTGATATCACGCAGACCTTGCAGGAAGCCTTCTTGCGGCGGAACAACTCCCATATTTCCGGCAACCGGCTCTACAATCACACCCGCAATGTCTTCACCAAATTGCTGAAAAGCAAGCTTTACACTTTCTAAATCATTATACGGAACGGTAATGGTGTTTTTCGCAATGCCTTCAGGCACACCCGGGCTGTCAGGCAGACCGAGAGTGGCCACTCCTGAACCTGCTTTAATCAAAAGGGAATCTCCGTGTCCGTGGTAGCAGCCCTCAAATTTTAAAATCTTGTTGCGGCCCGTGTAACCTCTTGCCAAACGGAGGGCACTCATTGTAGCCTCTGTTCCGGAGCTGACCATTCGCACAATTTCTACAGATGGCACACGATCAATAACGAGCTTTGCCAGTTCATTTTCCACTTCAGTCGGAGCACCGAAGCTTGTCCCGTATTCAGCCACTTTTTTGAGGCTCTCTACGACGCGGTCATTTGTATGCCCTAAAATTAAAGGCCCCCATGACAAGACGTAGTCAATATATTCATTTCCGTCAATATCAAAGATTTTTGAGCCTTTTCCGCGCTCCATAAAAATCGGGTCCATGTCTACTGATTTAAAGGCGCGAACGGGACTGTTCACACCGCCCGGCATGAGTTTTTGCGCTTCTTTAAAAGCCGCTTTTGATTTTTGATAGCTTCTCATCTGCCTCAACTCCTGTCAACTGAATAAAATTACTCCGCAAGCCATTTCGCTGCGTCTTTGGCATGATACGTAATAATCAGGTCGGCACCTGCGCGCTTCATGCTTGTCAAAATCTCTAACACGATTTCTTTTTCTTTAATCCAGCCGTTCTGCGCTGCAGCCTTCACCATTGAATACTCTCCGCTTACATTATAAGCGACGAGCGGCAAAGTAAACTCATTTTTTACGTCACGCATGATATCCATATATGAAAGTGAAGGTTTGACAATCAAAAAGTCCGCGCCTTCCTCGACATCTGATTGTGCTTCACGGAGTGCTTCCATACGGTTGGCAGGGTCCATCTGATATGTTTTGCGGTCTCCGAATTGCGGCGTGCTGTTTGCTGCATCACGGAAAGGACCGTAAAACTCACTTGAATATTTCACAGCGTAAGACATGATCGGGATATTGATAAACCCTTCTTTATCAAGGGCTTCTCTGATGGCCGTAACGAATCCGTCCATCATGTTAGAAGGCGCAATGATATCCGCACCTGCCTTCGCTTGGCTGACAGCTGTTTGCGCCAAAAGCTCCAGCGATTCATCATTGAGAATGATCCCGTCTTTGACTAGTCCGCAATGGCCGTGGTCTGTATATTCGCATAAGCACGTATCAGCGACAACAACCATCTCAGGGAAGTGTTTTTTAATTTCCGTGATGGCTTTTTGAACGATGCCGTGATCATGGTACGCTTGGGTTCCGCAATCATCTTTTTCTTCCGGGATTCCGAACACGATGACTGATTGAATGCCCAGTTTGACCAGCTCTTCCACTTCATCCTTCAATAGATCTAACGATACATGGTAAACATCAGGCATTGACGGAACAGCTTTTTTTCCTTCAAGCCCTTCAACGACAAAAATCGGATAAATAAAATCAGATGGATGCAAACGTGTTTCCTTCACCATCTCTCTCATTGCTTTTGATGACCGCAGGCGGCGGTGTCTGTTAAATGATTGACTCATATTCTCTCATCCTCTCTTGACATGCTGCACATTAACTCAAGCATGCCATCTATTGTAAATGTATCAGGCGTATGCGATGTAATGCCGTACGACAGCAGGGCGTCTCTTGTTAAAGGTCCGATGCTGATACAGGCTGACCTGTTCGCCTGCCACTTTTTCAATTCTTCTCCCAAGACATGCATAAACGTATGTACGGTTGATGAGCTCGTAAAGGTCACATAGTCAAATGAATATTGGCCCGCAGCCTCTTTCAGTGCCTCGATGCCTTCTTCATCCGGAATCGTTTCGTAGACAACCCATTCCTTCACTTCAAAACCAAGCGGGACAAGTTCTTGTTTCATTACATCCCGTGACAAATTGCCTTTAACCACTGTAATCCGTTCCGCCGGTTCAGCATGCTGTTTAAGGGCCTCCGCCAATTGTTCAGCGATATAATCCTTAGGCATCACATCAACCGATACACTATGCGTTTTCAAGCGGCGGGCGGTTTTTTCACCGACAGCCGCAATTTTTTTATGCGCAGGAAGAATAAGCTGATTTTCCTTTAGATAAGAAAAAAAGAAGTCTGCTCCGTTCACACTTGTAAAAACAAGCCAGCCAGGCGCGGCAAGGTCCTCTTTCACCTGTTTAGCAGCACCATTCGGCAAAGCGCGGCGAAACGTAATCAAAGAGGTCAAAACCGCTTTTCCGCCAAGTGCCTCCACTTTTTGCTGAAACGATTTTGCCTGCGCCTTATTCCGGGTGACAAGCACTGTTTTTCCTTTCAGCGGAAAATCATTTTCCATCCTCAACAAGCTCCCGTTTTACACGATCAATTAATTCTTTGGCTCCTTTATCAGCCATAAGAGCGGCACAGCGCTTTCCAACTTCCTCCGGATCGTTTCCGGTGACAGTTTCTTTAAAAATGATTTTGCCGTCAGGGGAAGCGACAAGCCCTGTCAATTCAATTTCATCCTGCCCGTTTAACACTGAGTAGCCTGCGATCGGAACCTGGCAGCCGCCCTCCATCGCGTTTAAATAAGCACGTTCCGCCAACACGGTCCGTTTTGTATATTCATCTGTAAACTGAGAAAATAACGCCAATAGCTCTTCATCCGATTCTCGGCACTCAATTGCCAGTGCTCCCTGGCCCACAGCAGGCAAACAGCGCTCAGGCTCAAGGAATTCGGTTACAACGTCCTGCTTCCAGCCCATTCTGGAAAGGCCGGCAGCTGCTAAAATAATCGCGTCATAATCCTCAGTTTCCAGCTTTTGAAGTCTCGTATCTATATTACCCCTGATCCATTTAATTGTAATGTCAGGACGCTCAATCAAAAGCTGGGCGCTTCTTCTTAAACTGCTTGTGCCGATGACAGCGCCTTCCTTCATTTCTGAAAGCTTTACGCGATCCTTTGAAATAAGGGCATCACGAGGGTCTTCCCGTTCAGGAATACAGCCGATCACAAGACCTTCAGGCAAAACAGCAGGCATATCCTTCATGCTGTGCACCGCCATATCAATGTCTTCGTTTAATAGCGCTTGTTCAATCTCTTTGACAAACAGCCCTTTTCCGCCCACTTTTGAGAGCGTAACATCGACGATCCGATCACCCTTTGTCACGATTTCTTTGATTTCAAAGGCAAACGAAGGATTGATTTCCTTCAGTTTTTGAATGACCCATTTTGTTTGAGTCATAGCGAGTTTGCTCCGTCTGGAACCTACTTTTATTGTTCTCATCGTTTTCTTTCCTCCCGAATCTGCTTGGGACATCATTTAACTGAACCAATGGAATTGCGACAGGCTTCCAAGCAGGAAATAATTGATCATCAGCACGAGAAAACAAGCCGTATTCCACAGTGCAGCGACCTTTCCTTGCAGCTCTTTAATCAGCCTGATATAAAGATAATAGCTGTACAGCAGCAGGACGACAAACGAACCAAGCACTTTGGCGTCGAACCAATACAGCGTTTCTAGTGAGACATACGCCCAAATGACGCCGAGAATCAAGCTCAGCAGCAGCATCGGGACCCCGATGACATTCAGAACATAGGCCATATAATCAAGCTTAGACAAATCTTCTATTCTCAACAGCCATTTTCCCCACTTTTTCTTTTTCAGCAGATGATATTGAAACATATACAGCACAGAAAAAACGAAAGAAAGGGAAAAAGCGCCGTATGAAAGAATCGCCATTGTGATATGAATCACCAAAAGTTCAGATACAAGCTGCCCTGAAAAAGCGGCTGACTGCTGCTCTGTCGGTGAAAATGTGTGAATGGCAATCATAGAAAATCCTATTACATTTGTAAAAAACACGATAAAGTCAACTCGTAAAAGCTTTGTCAGTACAAGTGACAGCGTGACAAGCACCCAGGCGTAAAAATAAAGGGCCTCCGTCACATTTAATACCGGAAACCGCCCCGTCACCCACATAAAATAGGCCAAATACACGGTTTGCAGGGTCCAGACAATAGAAAGCAACCAGAAGGCCATTTTTCCAGCCTTCCGGTTGTGTTGAAGAAAATCTATAAAATAAAAGAGTACACTTAATGCGTAAATGACGATTGTCCCCTCATTAAGTCTTGCCATTGCAGTATCAATCATTCAGCTTTCACTCACTTACAAGTGGGGCAAAGCCCGCTTTTGATTCAGCCTTCTTAAAAGAATGGACCTTTTGGCTGCTTTCAACAGTTTTTATCATTTGACGGCCCGCAGCTTCTTCAATATCAAAAATCTGCATAAACAAGGCCAGCTTTTCTTCAGAATCAGCATCTGCCGCAAGCTCTTTCACCTTTAATATCGGATCGCGCAGCATTTGATTAATAATGCTTTTAGTGTGTTTGTTCAATAGTTTTTTCTCTCTTGTGCTCAAGTGAGGCAGCTTCCGCTCAATGCTTTCCATCGTTTCTGACTGGATGGCAAGCGCCTTTTCTCGCAATGCGGAAATCACCGGCACAACACCAAGTGTATTCAGCCATTGTTTAAACTCCACAATGGTCTCTTCAATTAACAATTCAACTTTTTCAGCGGTTTCTCTGCGCTCTTTCATGTTCGCTTCTACAATGCCTTCCAAATCGTCGATGTCATAAAGAAAAACACCTTCAATATCATTCAGCGCAGGATCAAGATCTCGAGGCACGGCAATGTCCACCATAAATAGCGGACGTCCCTTGCGAAGCTTATTCGCTTTTTCCATCATCCCTTTAGACACGACAAAATCACTTGCACCGGTTGAACTGATTAAAATATCAGCCTCCGCAAGCGCGCTTTCAAGCTGATTCAAGCTTCTCGCTTCACCGGAGAAACGGTCTGCAAGCTCCTTCGCTTTCAAGTATGTTCGGTTAATGACTGTGACCTTGCCAATTCCCTGTCCGTGCAGGTTTTCCGCTGCAAGCTCGCCCATTTTTCCCGCTCCGAGAATCAAAATGTGCTTGCTTGAAAGGTTTCCGAAGATTTTTTTAGCAAGTTCAACCGCAGCATAGCTTACTGACACTGCATTTGAGCCAATGTCTGTTTCGGCGTGTGTCCGTTTGCCTACTGTAACGGCCTGCTTAAACAACTCATTAAAAATAGTCCCGATCGTTTTTTCTTGCTGAGCTGTTTTAAAGCTGTCACGCACCTGGCCGAGAATCTGCGTTTCGCCAATCACCATAGAATCAAGCCCGCAGGCTACACGGAATAAATGCTCAACAGCCGCGTCGCTTTCGTAAAAAGTTAAAAACGGCGACAACTCTTCTTTGCTTAATTGAAACCAATCAGCTAAAAACTTCTTTATATAATAACGGCCGGTATGAAGCTGGTCGACTACCGCATAAATTTCGGTACGGTTGCAGGTTGAGACGATGATGTTTTCAAGAATGCTTTTCTCTTCTTTCAGCTTCACCATCGCTTCAGCCAGCTCATTCGGCTGAAAGCTTACTTTTTCACGTATCTCAATAGGGGCGGACTTATAATCTACTCCCACAACAAGTATATGCATCGCTTTAATTACACCCCCAGCACCCAATCTTTATTTATAATCATTCTAACATAGAATTCATTATTTATAATAATTATAACATAGATTCTTTCACAAAATGTGAACAGATTTTAAAATTCTTATGCTATATTAGAAAAAGCTTCATTGAAAAGAAGCATTCCTATTGACAATACCAAAAACAGCAGAAATTTACTACACATCAGCTCTAAAAAACAAGAAGGTGATATGCATGAAACAAAAATCAATTTTATTCCCTTGTCTGCTGCTTGCCGCTTCGGTATACGCATGGCTTGAAAGCGGCCAAGCCGAACTGTTTTCGGGGCAGGATCAATGGCCTGTTCTCTTCATGCTGTTAGGCGCAGCCTTTGTCTATCAAGGAAAAAAAGAAGCCGTTACACCCCATTTTTTTATCGGCTTGCTTCTTTTTGGCATCGGCTTGCACTTTTTTGCAAAGCCGAAATGGGAATGGTGGCCGGATGATTTTGAAATGCTCCTCTTTATGATCGGTTTCTCACTCTTGGTTTCAACCGTTCAGAAAAAAGAATATGTATATGAAGCTGTGTCGATGATTTGTTTTTCCCTGTTTTTGTACTTTTTCAAACAAATTATGGCGTGGCTTGAGTCTGCACATATTCCAACAGCGCTTCTAAAAGAGTATTGGCCGTTTGTCTTTATTGGAACCAGTTTATTGTTATTATTGATAAAACGAAAAAAATCTATACGATAAATAAAACCGGCAGAGAGTATTCTCTACCGGTTCAGCGTGTTGACAAACCCTCGCATTCGTTGTCAAGCCTGCGCGTTGGTGCTCACGAATTAGAACATTCGCTCCGCTCCAATGCTCGCCTTTCCTAGACTTCAAAGGTTTTCAATCGCGCTGAAAAAAGATGACAAAATCCTAAAACTGAAATCATTTTAGGATTTTTCAACAATTTAAAACCGGCAGAGAGTATTCTCTACCGGTTTATCATTTTTTTGATCGCTCCCCAAGCTTCATCTTTCCCCTTCTTCGTTTCAGAGGAGAAGAGAATCAGCTCGTCTTCCGGATCAATATTTAATGTCTGTCGGACAACCTTCGCGTGTTTGTCCCATTTTCCTTTCGGGATCTTATCCGCTTTTGTAGCGATTATAATAACAGGAATGCCGTAATACTTTAAGAATTCATACATCTGCACATCATCATTAGACGGCGCATGCCGCAAATCAACGATTTGCACCACTGCTTTCAATTCCTCGCGTGTCGTGATGTAGGTTTCAATCATTCTGCCCCAAGCTTCACGCTCAGACTTTGACACTTTGGCAAAACCATAACCCGGTACATCAACAAAATGCAGCTCATCGTTGATAATGTAGAAATTGAGCGTCTGTGTTTTTCCCGGTTTTGATGATGTTCTCGCAAGATTTTTGCGATTGATTAATGAATTGATAAAAGACGATTTTCCCACGTTCGATCTTCCGGCCAGCGCAATTTCCGGAAGCCCGCCCTCAGGGTACTGTTCCGGCTTAACTGCACTGATCACGATTTCTGACTTTGTGACTTTCATTTTTTCTCTCCTACTAAGGCATGTTCCAAAACTTCGTCTAAGTGGGACGCCAATATAAATGTCAGCCCCTCTCTGACGCTTTCTGGAATATCCTCTATATCTTTTTCATTCTCTTTAGGCGCAATAATGGTCGTTAATCCCGCTCTATGCGCACCCAGCGCTTTTTCCTTCAATCCGCCGATTGGCAGCACGCGTCCGCGAAGCGTGATTTCCCCAGTCATGCCGACTTCACGCGAAACCGCACGTCCTGTTAAAGCAGAAACAAGCGCTGTCGCCATCGTAATGCCGGCTGACGGACCATCTTTAGGCACCGCACCCTCAGGTACATGTATATGAATATCATACTTCTCATGAAAGTCAGGTTCAATGCCAAGTTCTTCTGTTTTTGAACGCACATAGCTGAATGCGGCCTGAGCCGACTCTCTCATTACATCTCCGAGCTTTCCTGTCAGGATCAATTTCCCTTTCCCCGGAGAAAGTGATACTTCAATCGACAGCGTATCTCCGCCGACGGTTGTATAGGCAAGCCCTGTCACTACACCAACCTGATCTTCTGTTTCAGCTTGTCCGTATCTGAAAATGCGTTTTCCGATAAAGTCTTGAAGGTTCTTCTCAGTGACCGTAATCCGTTTTCGCTCTTCAGCGACAATGGCTTTTGCGGCCTTACGGCAAATCGCGGCAAGCTGGCGTTCAAGACTTCTCACACCCGCTTCTCTCGTATAGTAGCGGATAATATCAAGAATCGCCTGATCACGGAGCTGCAGGTTGCTTTTCTTCAGCCCGTGTTCCGTGATTTGCCTCGGAAGCAGGTGGTCTTTCACGATTTCGAGTTTTTCTACTTCTGTGTAACCCGCAATATTAATAATTTCCATTCTGTCTCTGAGCGGACCCGGAATCGTGGCCAAATTGTTTGCCGTTGCGATAAACAGCACTTTTGATAAATCAAAGGTTTCTTCAATATAGTGATCACTGAAAGTGCTGTTTTGCTCTGGATCAAGCACTTCAAGCATAGCAGATGACGGGTCGCCTCTAAAGTCAGATGACATTTTGTCAATTTCGTCCAATAAGAAGACCGGATTCAGCTTGCCGGCTTTTTTCATGCCTTGAATAATGCGTCCAGGCATCGCTCCGACATAGGTCCGTCTGTGTCCGCGGATCTCTGATTCGTCACGCACTCCGCCGAGTGAGATTCTGACGAATTTCCGCCCCAAGCTCTTTGCAATTGATTTGGCTAAAGACGTTTTCCCGACACCTGGAGGTCCTGCCAAGCAAAGAATCGGGCCTTTCAAGGATTTAGTCAGCTTTTGCACCGCTAAATACTCTAAGATACGCTCTTTCACTTTTTCAAGTCCGTGATGCTCTTCGTCCAATAGACGTCCTGCCTCTTTCAAATCAAGCTTATCATCTGTCTCATCCGTCCATGGGAGTGCGATCAGCCAGTCAATATAGTTGCGGATCACAGAGCTTTCCGCAGAACTTGACGGAATTTTTTCGTATCTGTTCAATTCCTTAAGCGCGGTTTCCTTCACATGTTCAGGCATGCCTGCTTCTTCGATTTTTTCCGTCAGCGTCTGAACTTCACCTGTTTTGCCTTCTTTATCGCCAAGCTCTTTTTGGATCGCCTTCATCTGTTCACGAAGGTAGTATTCCTTCTGCGTACGCTCCATCGAACGTTTAACGCGCTGGCCGATTTTTTTCTCAATCTCAAGCACTTCTTTTTCATTATTGATAAAATCAATGACCTTGTTCAGCCTGTCTTTGACATCCGCTGTTTCTAAAATATCCTGCTTATCCTTCAGTTTAAGGGGCAGGTGAGAAGCAACGATGTCTGCCATTCTCCCTGGCTCTTCGATATCAGTAACCGCGGCGTATGTTTCGGCCGAGATCTTTTTAGAAATTTTTATGTACTGATCAAAGTGGTCTAGCAAAGTCCGCATCAATGCTTCGTCTTCTGTATCTTTTGAATCATCTTCATGAATGAGTTGAATGTCGACCGACGTGTAATCCTCATGCTCGTTGTATTTTACGATTTGGGCACGCTTGAGACCCTCAACCAACACACGAATCGTACCGTTCGGAAGCTTCAGCATTTGCTTAATTTTTGTATAGGTGCCGACAGTAAAAATCTCGTCTTCACCAGGTTCGTCTATCGAAATATCCTGCTGAGTGGCTAAAAATATCATATGATCATGCATCATTGCCTGTTCAAGGGCCTGAACCGACTTGTCACGTCCTACATCTAAATGCAAAACCATCGTCGGGTACACTAATAAACCTCTTAAAGGGAGGAGCGGGATGCTGCGTTTTAATTCTTCTGCCATGTGACTGACACCTCCGTGACTTTAGTATGAACCATTATAATACAACTTTTTCATCCTTGTACAATAAACGGCATGGTTCCATTTTCTATAAAACAGTCTCCTCGTAGTATACCCTTTCTTTCTGATATGAAAAAGGAAAAGATGTCCTTCATGAAAAAAACCCTATTATAAAAATAGGGTTTAAACGGATTCTTTATTGATTTCAATATGAAACGGTTTTTGTTCCGTTGGCGGATTCACTAAAATTTCATCAAGCACTTCCTGGAACGTCTTCACTGCAACAATCGTGATTCCGTCGATCTGCTTTAAGATCGATTGCTGATTTTCGTATGGAATAATCACTTTTTTCGCACCGGACTGCTTGGCTGCTTTAATTTTCGGAATGACGCCTCCGATGGGTTTGACAAGACCGTTCAGGCTGATTTCGCCCGTCATGGCAACGGTATTGTCAATAGGGATTTTGTGAATCGCCGAGAAAATTCCCGCTGCCATTGCGATGCCTGCCGATGGTCCGTCAATTGGAATTCCTCCTGGGAAATTGATGTGAATATCATAATCAGACGGCTTCATTCCCATTGTCCGGAGCACCGTTAACACGTTTTCAACCGAACCCTTCGCCATGCTTTTTCGCCGGATTGATTTTGATTGGCTGCCGATGCTTTCTTCTTCAGCTATTCCTGTAATATTTATGGAGCCTTTATCCTGAGCAGGGGTTACACTCACTTCGATTTCCAGAAGCGATCCGCTGTTAGGTCCATATACTGCAAGCCCATTTACAATGCCGACTTGCGGTTCCGCACCGATTTTCTGCTCGTGCTTCGGAGTAAGCTGGCTGGAATGAATGACCCATTCAATATCCTCTATCGTAATGTCTTTCCGATTCTCTGTTACCGCCATCCCCGCGGCGATTTGAATCATATTAACAGACTCGCGCCCGTTCCGTGTATAACTGGTCAATAGATCCAGCCCTTCATCAGAAATGTTTTTTTCAATTTTGTCCGCTGCTGTTTTGGCAACGGTTTTCAGCTCATCCTTTTCAAGCTCACGGAAAAACACCTCTAAACAGCGGGAACGGATGGCTGGCGGAATTTCGTTCGGCATTCTTGTCGTCGCGCCAATGAGGCGAAAATCAGCCGGCAGTCCATTTTGAAAAATATCGTGAATATGATTTGGGATTTGTGTATTTTCCTCGCTGTAATACGCACTGTCTAAAAAGACTTTTCTGTCCTCAAGCACCTTCAGCATTTTATTCATTTGAATCGGATGCAGCTCCCCTATTTCATCAATAAACAGCACACCGCCATGGGCATGGGTGACGGCTCCCTGCTTCGGCTGCGGAATCCCGGCCTGTCCCATTGCTCCGGCCCCTTGGTATATCGGGTCATGGACAGAGCCGATAAGCGGATCGGCAATTCCTCTTTCATCAAAACGAGCTGTTGTCGCATCAAGTTCCACAAAAACAGCCTGCTCTTTAAACGGTGATTGTTTATGCTTTTTCGCTTCCTCTAACACAAGCCGTGCAGCAGCTGTTTTCCCGACGCCCGGAGGTCCATAGACAATGACATGCTGAGGATTCGGCCCGCACAAAGCGGCCTTTAATGCTTTAATGCCGTCTTCCTGTCCGACGATATCTTGAAAGCTTTTGGGGCGGACTTTTTCAGATAACGGCTCGGACAAGCTGATAGCGCGCATTTTCCGAAGCTGCTCCATTTCCTTCTTTGATTCCTTATCTATCGTGACCTTTTGTGTCCTTTGATTTTTAAGCAAATTCCAAAAATACAAACCAATGATAATCCCAAAAAACAGCTGAATAAATAACGCGATCCCTGTCCAACTCATGATGGTCCCTCCTGAAAAACAATTTATGTATCCAATTCATTCCTCTGATTGCTAGTATCTCCCACAGAAGACGGTAATAAACGTTTTTCTAAAAGAGTTTGCATAACAAAAAACCTCCTGAATGTCACCACTCAGGAGGTTTGTGCTTATCTTTATGCAGATGTTTTATCTTGGCTTACCTCAGTGCCGTCTTTTAATAAGAGGCGAGGAGGCTCTCCGTGTGTCACAGTTGCCCCGGTAATCACACATTTTTCAATGTCATCTCGGGAAGGCAGCTCAAACATCACATCAAGCATGATGCCTTCAATGATAGAACGGAGTCCGCGCGCTCCTGTCTTGCGTTCAATTGCTTTTTTAGCAATTTCAGAAAGCGCTTCTTCTTCAAACTCAAGCTCAACGTTGTCAAGTTCAAGCATTTTCTTGAATTGCTTAACAAGAGCGTTTTTCGGTTTTGTTAAGATCGCAACCAACGCTTCCTCGTCAAGTTTTTCAAGGCTTGCAATAACCGGAAGACGTCCGATAAATTCAGGAATTAACCCGAAGCGGAGCAAGTCTTCAGGAAGCACTTTTGAAAGAAGGTCTTCTTTCTCAAGATCAGCGGCTTTATTGTCGGAGCCAAAACCAATTACTTTTTGGCCTAAACGGCGTTTGATGATTTGTTCGATACCATCGAAAGCACCGCCGCAAATGAATAAAATATTTGTTGTGTCAATTTGAATGAACTCTTGATGAGGATGCTTACGTCCTCCTTGAGGCGGCACGCTTGCCACTGTACCCTCAAGAATTTTAAGCAATGCCTGCTGTACACCTTCACCTGACACGTCACGTGTAATAGACGGGTTTTCTGATTTTCTGGCCACTTTATCGATTTCATCAATATAGATAATGCCTTTTTCGGCTTTTTCCACATCATAATCAGCAGCTTGGATGAGCTTCAAGAGAATATTCTCTACATCTTCACCCACGTATCCAGCTTCAGTCAAAGACGTAGCGTCCGCAATCGCAAACGGCACATTTAAAATGCGAGCCAATGTTTGCGCCAGAAGGGTTTTACCGCTTCCTGTAGGACCGATTAATGAAATATTACTTTTTGAAAGTTCAACATCATCAACTTTGCTGTTGGAGTTAATGCGCTTATAGTGGTTATACACAGCAACAGCGAGTGATTTCTTCGCTTGATCCTGGCCGATGACATATTCATTCAGAATTTCGCGAATTTCCTGAGGCTTCGGTACGTCTTTAAATTCTACTTCTTCTTCTGTTCCGAGCTCTTCCTCTACAATTTCAGTGCAGAGTTCGATACATTCGTCACATATATATACACCAGGTCCAGCTACAAGCTTACGAACCTGATCTTGTGTTTTTCCACAGAACGAGCATTTTAATTGTCCTTTTTCCTCGTTAAATTTAAACATTCTTTCACCCCTTAATCTTGTCTCACTTTTTCTTTTACCGGCAGAGCAAAAGAAAATGATTCTTGAAACGAACGAGTATGTATTGCATTTTACCATACTTTCCAAAAAGACGGTAACAATGTGTTTCTGACTTGCACATTCTATATGTATGACACAAAACTGCCCTGCATTAACTATCTTGCCCCAAGAAAAAGAGATAAATCATAATTGTACAAAACAAGGCACGAATGATTCGCGCCCTGTTTTTTTATTACTATTATTATGCACCATATTAACGGTTTTCTACAAGAAAATCAATTGCTTTGCGAACTTTTAAATCTTCTTTCATCGCGTCAGTAGAACCGATGGCTTGTTTAATATTTTCAACAGGCATGTTGTATGCTTCAGCCATTTTAGTAAGCTCAGCATCAACTTCCTCATCTGAAACTTCAAGGTTTTCCGCTTTCGCAATCGCCTCAAGAGTCAGGTTAGATTTTACGCGTTTTTGAGCATCTTCTTTCATTTGCTCTTTTAACGCAGCTTCATCTTGGCCTGAGAATTGAGTGTAAAGCTCAAGGTTCATGCCTTGCATTTGCAGACGCTGTTCGAATTCTTTCAGCATGCGGTCAAGCTCAGTGTCAACCATTGCTTGCGGTACATCGATTTCAGCATTTTCAGAAGCTTTCAGAACAAGCTCTTCACGCAATTTAGCGTCAGCTTCGTTTTCTTTCGCTTCTTCTAAACGTTTCTTAGTTTTCTCAGTTAATTCAGCGAGTGTTTCCACTTCTTCATCGATATCTTTAGCGAATTCATCGTCAAGCTCAGGAAGCTCTTTCGCTTTGATTTCGTGAATTTTCACTTTGAACACAGCTGGTTTGCCTGCAAGATCTTCAGCGTGGTACTCTTCAGGGAATGTCACTTCAACATCCTTCTCAGCACCTGCTTCAAGGCCAACTAATTGATCTTCGAAGCCAGGGATGAATGAACCAGAACCTACTTCTAGAGAGTAGTTTTCAGCTTTTCCGCCTTCGAATGCTTCGCCGTCAACGAATCCTTCGAAATCAAGAACAACTGTGTTTCCTTCTTCAACAGCGCCTTCTTCTTTTACAACAAGCTCAGCTTGACGCTCTTGAAGCGCTTTTAGTTCGTTTTGAACATCTTCGTCAGTTACAGCAGTGTCGTCTTTTTCAATGCCTAAGCCTTTGTAGTCGCCAAGTTTCACTTCAGGTTTTACTGTTACTTTCGCAGTGAAGATTAAGCTTTCGCCTTTTTCGATTTTTTCAACATCGATTTCAGGACGGTCTACAGGCTCGATTCCAGCTTCTTCAACCGCTTTAGGGTATTCTACAGGAAGAAGAATATCCAAAGCATCTTGGTAAAGAGCTTCTACGCCAAAGCGCTGTTCGAATAATCCGCGAGGAATTTTACCTTTACGGAATCCAGGAATTGAAACTTGTTTTACTACTTTTTTAAATGCATCATCAAGTGCTGTTTTAAACGTTTCAGCATCAACTTCAACCGTTAAAACGCCTTCGTTGCCTTCTTGTTTTTCCCATTTTACAGACATGTGTTTCCCTCCAAAAATCTATTCAGGTTGTGTCGGTCTTCCATTCTAAAGCAATCATTCGGCTTCGTCCAACAAAAACAAAGCTGCCAAAGATCAGAATCATTATGTATAGATGTTAATAATGAACTGCAAAGCCTGTCCAACCGTATTTCTTATAACCCGTTATACACAAATACAACCATTATATTATAACATAACACATAGCGCTTTCAACTATATGGCGCGATTTACAAATAAGAAATTTCTTCAATATCTTTTATCATTGTGCACGCTTCATCGAGTTCTTTGTCGATAAACTCATACATCATGTGAAGTTCTTCTCTTTCAATTTCGATCCCGTGCATCTCGTAGCCGACTTTATGCAAGGCGGCCGCCCAAAGATCTGCAGACAGCAATTTCGGCTGGAACGGATATAAAACGTACAAATGTCTTCTCCACAGTTCTTCTACTGCCGCATATAGGGTCGGATTTTCATTTCCAAGCGTCTCATCCAGCACCCGGAGAACACGGTGCAAAATCGGAGCTGCGTCAGGCGGGACAATCTCAGACGGTTCTATTGTCAAAGACTCGCCAAATTTAGTAATGTGCACAGGTTTGCTGTACTCGTGCTCCGCCAGAAGCATAACAATCATCGTTTTGATAATCGGGTGAGCCGAGGGGTCTTGAAGGATGGTTTTGAGCAGACCTGTATACTTCGCTACGTTGCGGTCTTTTAAGGAATGAATCAAATTCATTTGCTCCTCTGGGCTTGCCAGCACTTTCTCAGTATCAATCGTATCCTCATATTCCTCGGCCCATGCCTCGTCCTCACGTTCCGGATCAGTCATTTTCCGGCTGAAATCAAGCAGCTTATAAAATTGTTCGGCACTTTCAGCAGGCAGTTGATTTTCTTCCAAAACGGCTTCAATGGTGCTTTTGACTTCTTCGTATTTTTTGAGCTGAATTAAGATGGTCATGTACACCTGCAAAACGGTAAAATAATGGCCATAGCCTTCTTTGAGCATCTTCTCGCACACGCTTTTTGCCTCTTCCAATTCGCCCAGCTCTAAAAAGCAGATAGCCATCCCTAAGTGAAGATCAGATTCAGTATCATCATATTTCATAGCTTCTGAAAACATTTCCAGCGCTTCTTGATACTTTTTTTCCTTTAGTGATGACATCCCTTTTTCCACAAGACGGTCTTTCAAATGAGGAAAAGGAATAATTTTTGCGTTCTTCTTGTCATGCGTCATACCTATATTCCTTTCAGGCATTTATTTTGTTCAAGTGTATCAACACCTGTGAACAAACACAAGAAATGAAAGGTTTCACAAGGCAAAAAAGCCTCCGGACAAATGCCGGCCGCTTTTTTAGGCTTGAAGCCATGAGCTTCTTTGTGATTCAAATTGCTTGATTTCATCTTCAAGTAAAAGGGTTAATGAAATTTCATCATAGCCGTTGATCAGCATCTCTTTCCAATGCGGATCAACTTCGAATGAAATGTGATTACCTTCACTGTCATGAATCAGCTGGTTTTCAAGGTCTACAGTCATTTGCAATGCCTGATTTTCATACTGGCTGACAAGCTTTTTCCAATTGTCATATGGCATGCGGATCGGCAGCATACCGTTTTTAAAGCAGTTCTGGTGGAAAATATCAGCAAAGGACGGCGCAATGATAATTTTAATCCCATAATCATCAAGCGCCCACGGAGCGTGCTCACGTGATGACCCGCAGCCGAAGTTTTCTCCTGCTATTAAAATGGAAGCGCCTTGATAAGCAGGCTGGTTCAATTCGAATTCAGGGTTCGGTTCACCGTTCGCATCATATCTCCAGTCAAAGAATGCAAAACGCCCGTAGCCTGTTCTTTCAATCCTTTTCAAAAATTGTTTAGGGATAATCTGGTCTGTGTCAACATTGATTCGATTTAATACGGCCGCTTTCCCCGTATGTGTTTTCAAAGGTTCCATCTCGCGCACTCCTTACACAACTGTTTTTTCCTGATAAAACTTTCGGACATCAATGAAGTGTCCGTGAATGGCTGCCATTGCAGCCATTGCCGGGCTGACGAGATGTGTTCTTGCACCTTTTCCTTGTCTGCCCTCGAAGTTGCGGTTAGAGGTTGACGCACAGCGCTCTCCCTCAGGAACAACGTCATTATTCATGCTCAAACACATGCTGCAGCCTGACTCTCTCCATTCAAATCCAGCTTCCAGAAAAATCTGGTCAAGTCCTTCTTTTTCCGCCTGAAGCTTCACGCTTTGAGATCCGGGAACGACGATGGCTCTTACACTGTCTGCCACCTTCTTCCCTTTGATCATATCGGCAGCCTGGCGAAGGTCAGTCATGCGAGAATTTGTGCAGGAACCGATAAATACGTGCTCCACTTTAATGTCTTCAATTTTTTGATGAGGGGTCAGCCCCATATATTCATAAGCGCGAATGGCTTCTTTTTTGTCATCTTCTGCGGAAAAGCTTTCCGGCGCTGGAACTTCAGAATCGACAGGAAGAACCATTCCCGGGTTGATGCCCCATGTCACCATAGGAGAAATGTCGTTGCCGTCAAGAACGATAGATTTATCATAAACAGCGCCCGGATCTGTACGCAACGCCTTCCATTCCTCTACGGCCTTATCAAATTCTTCTTCTTTTGGCGTGTACTTGCGGTTTTTGCAATATTCAAATGTCACCTCGTCAGGTGCAATCAAACCAGCTCTTGCCCCTGCCTCTATTGACATATTGCAAACAGTCATCCGTTCATCCATCGTCATATTTCTGAATACTTCCCCAGTGTATTCAATGACGTAGCCAGTGCCGAATTTCACTCCGTATTTGCCGATGACAGCAAGAATGACATCCTTTGCCGTTACCCCTTTTTGAAGCGTTCCGTCTACGCGCACTTCAAGTGTTTTCGGACGTTGCTGCCAAAGTGTCTGTGTGGATAGGACATGTTCAACTTCACTCGTCCCGATTCCGAACGCAAGGGCGCCGAACGCGCCATGGGTTGATGTATGGCTGTCGCCGCATACAATCGTTTTCCCTGGAAGAGTCAAACCCAGTTCAGGGCCGACGACGTGGACAATCCCTTGATCCACACTGTGAAGATCGGCAAGGCGCACGCCAAATTCTTCGCAATTCCGTTCAAGCGCCGTCACTTGACGTTTCGCCACTTCATCCTTTATCTCAAAACGATTGACGGTCGGGATGTTATGGTCCATTGTCGCAAATGTGTTTTGCGGTCTTCTGACCTTCCTTCCCTTTTGTCTTAATCCCTCAAATGCCTGAGGAGACGTCACCTCATGGATAAGATGCAAATCTATATAGAGAAGATCGGGTTTTCCCTCACCATGTTTTACAATATGCTGATCCCAAATCTTTTCGATGATTGTTCGAGGCATCATCTTTTATTTCCTCCCTCTACCTATGAACTAAGACCGCTTTAACGTAAGCTGTCACACATTAGAAATTATATTTTCACTCATTATTGCTGCCTTAACTTCCTCTGTAATGGCCTGAGTGCTGCTGAACTCTTCGCCACGTGCCAAGTCTCTTGTTCTTTTTCCAGAAATCAAGACTTTGTTAACCGCATCTTCTACAGCTTTCGCTTCCTCTTCAAGCCCGAAAGATGTTCTCAAAAGCATTGCCGCTGACAATATGGCCGCGAACGGATTTGCCATCCCTTTACCGGCTATGTCAGGCGCGGAGCCATGAACAGGCTCAAACAGATGGAGGCCTGAGCTTGATAGGCTGGCTGACGGAAGCATTCCGAGTGACCCTGTCAGCATGGATGCTTCATCGCTTAAAATATCACCGAACATGTTTTCAGTCACCACGACATCAAATTGATTCGGTGCATAAATCAGCTGCATGGCTGCGTTATCCACAAGCATGTGCTCCAGCTTCACATCAGGAAACTCTTTTGCAACGTCCTCAGCCACTTCACGCCACAGTCTGCTTGATTCAAGAACGTTCGCTTTGTCAACAGAGGTCACTTTGCCGTTTCTGGCTGCCGCCATTTTAAAGCCCTCTCTGATTACGCGTTCAATTTCCGTCCGCTTATAAAACAGTGTGTCTACAGCTTCCTGCTCACCTTCAGTGTTTACATAGCGTTTACTCGGCTGGCCGAAATACAAGCCGCCTGTCAGCTCACGAACGATAACGAAATCAACGTTGTCTATATATTCTTTTTTCAAAGGTGAAGCGTCAGAAAGGCTTTCAAACACCTTCACAGGCCGCAAATTCGCAAACAGATCAAGCTGTTTTCTGATGCTGAGCAGCCCTTTTTCCGGTCTCAGCTCGGAAGGATTTTGATCCCATTTCGGTCCGCCGACAGCGCCAAGCAATATAGCGTCCGCATTTTTACAAGCGGCAACGGTTTCCTCTGGGAGGGGGTTGTTATGTTTGTCAATCGCCGCCCCTCCAATCAAGCCATATTCAAAATCAAATTCATGGTTAAAGCGTTCGGCAACACTTTTCAGGACGTCTGTCGCTGATTCTAATACTTCAGGGCCGATCCCGTCTCCGGGCAATAGAGCAATACGTTTCTTCAAGTTAACCGTTCTCCTTTCTATTATGATCCGACAGCTGTATGGTTTTTAAGTCCGCTCATATTTGATTGGAAAACCAATTGACGGTTGACTGCGTTCAAATAGGCTTTCGCTGAAGCTTCTAATACGTCTTGCGCTATGCCCCGCCCTGCTGATTCTTTTCCGTTCACCAAAACTCTGACATACACCTGGGCAAATGCGTCCTCGCCTTTTCTGTTGGACTGAATGCGGTAGTCCAAGAGCTCCACGTCTTTATCGATGCAGCGCTCAAGCGTATTGTAGATCGCTTCCACGCTTCCGGCTCCAGTTGCCGCTTCCTGAATAAGCTCTGCGTTTTCTTGATTTTTCAAAGAAAGTGTAGCCGTAGGAACCTGACTTGTTCCGTAATGCACTTGCAGGGAAAGAAATTCATACCCAATCTTGCGGTCTGTTACTTTTTCTTCTAAAATAAGAGAAACAAGATCCTCATCAGTGATTTCTTTTTTCTTCTCAGTCAATTCTTTGAACATCGTAAAGAATTTATTAATCTCTTCATTATCAAATTGGAATCCTAAAGCAGTCAGCCGGTCTTTAAATGCGTGGCGTCCGGAATGTTTACCCAGGACAAGCGCATCTGCTGTTACACCGACAAGCTCCGGTGAAATAATTTCATAAGTCGATTTTTCTTTTAAGAAGCCGTCCTGATGGATGCCTGATTCATGAGCAAATGCATTATCGCCCACAATCGCTTTGTTGCGCGGAACAGCCATGCCTGTCAGCTTGCTTACTAAATCGCTTGTTCGCTTAATCTCGTTCAATGTAATGCCTGTTTCGACTTGGTAGAAATCTTTTCTAATATGAAGGGCAACGGCAATTTCCTCTAATGCCGCGTTTCCGGCTCTTTCACCGATTCCGTTCACAGCACATTCAATTTGATCAGCGCCATTTTCAATCGCAGCAAGAGAGTTTGCGACCGCCATTCCTAAATCATCATGACAGTGGGCCGACAGCTTTGCTTGCTGAATGTTCGAAACGTTTTCCTTCATATATTTAAAAATATTTCCGTATTCCGCCGGGGCCAGGTAGCCGACCGTGTCCGGAAGATTAATAACACTGGCGCCTGCGTCGATGACTTTCTCGACGATTTCCGCTAAAAACGGCAGTTCAGTGCGGCAGGCATCTTCAGCTGACCATTGCACAACCGGAAAACGCTCTTTTGCGTATTTCACCATTTCAACCGCTCTCTCAATCACTTGCTCACGAGTCATTTTCAGCTTGTGTTTCAAATGAATGTCCGATGTGGCGATAAATACGTGAATTCTCGGTTGAGCACCGTCCTTTAACGCTTCCCAAGCAGCATCAATATCACCTTTTACACAACGGGCTAGACCGGTCACTGAGCTATTTTTAATGGTTCTTGCGATTTCCTGAACAGCTAAAAAGTCACCTCGGGACGAAGCGGGAAACCCCGCTTCAATGATATCTGCCCCGAGTCTTTCGAGCTGCTTTGCTATGGCAAGTTTCTCCTGTGTATTTAAGTTCACGCCAGGGGACTGTTCACCATCACGAAGCGTCGTATCGAAAAAATTAATTTTGCGCAACGGAGACCACCGCTTCCTTCTTCTTGCCTTGTTTCACAAACGGCATCATTTCACGAAGCTTTCTTCCCACCACTTCGATTTGATGTTCGTTTTCGCTCGCATTGATGGCGTTGAAACGAGGACGGTTTACTTGGTTTTCGACGATCCACTCTTTTGCGAATGTGCCGTTTTGAATATCTTTTAATACTTCTTTCATAGATTCTTTTACTTTAGCGTCTACAACGCGAGGGCCTGATACGAAATCTCCCCACTGTGCTGTGTCAGAGATTGAATATCTCATGCCCGCTAGTCCTTCTTCGTACATAAGGTCTACGATTAATTTCAGCTCGTGAAGACACTCGAAGTATGCAAGTTCAGGCTGATAACCCGCTTCAGTTAATGTTTCAAATCCAGCTTTGACAAGGGCGCTTAATCCTCCGCAAAGAACTGCTTGCTCACCGAACAAATCTGTTTCTGTTTCTTCTTTAAATGTCGTTTCCAAAACGCCCGCTCTTGCGCCGCCGATTCCTTTTGCATATGCAAGGGCTTTGTCTCTCGCTTCACCAGTCACATCTTGATAGATCGCGAACAATGCCGGTACGCCAGCTCCTTGCTCGTATGTTCTTCTAACTAAGTGTCCCGGGCCTTTAGGCGCTACCAAGAATACATCGACATCCGCCGGAGGAACAATTTGATGGAAATGAACGTTAAATCCGTGAGCGAATACTAATGATTTTCCAGCAGTCAATTCATCTTTAATTTCAGCTTCGTAAACTTTTTGCTGCTGTTCATCCGGAAGCAGAACCATGATGATTTCGGCTTGCGCTGCCGCTTCTTTTACTGAAAATACTTTATGTCCGTCTTCTTGTGCCTGAGTGAAAGATCTTCCTTGTCTAACACCGACGATCACGTCAACTCCGCTTTCTTTAAGGTTCAAGGCATGTGCGTGACCTTGCGAACCGTACCCGATAACCGCTACTGTTTTTCCAGCCAATACGTTCTCTTTGATATCACCGTTATAATATACTTTTACCATTTCAATCTCTCCCTTGTTATGTTTTATACAATAGATATTGTTTTATTGGATGACGCCTTTTGCTGGGTTCCCCGCGCAAAAGCCGTTGTACCTGTTCTCGCGATTTCTTTAATGCCATAAGGTTTTAACAATTCAATAAGCGCTTCAATTTTGTTAGATTCGCCTGTCACCTGAACAACAATGCTGTCTCTGCTGACATCAACGACAGAGGCTCTGAACGGTTCTATGATTCCATTAATCTCTGATCTCGTTGACGGTGCGGAAACGACCTTGATTAAGGCCAGCTCCCTTTGGACAATCGATTGATTCGTGATGTCCGTGACTTTCAGCACATCAATCTGTTTGTTGAGCTGTTTTGTCAGCTGTTCAACATCATTTTCTCCTTCAACGTGAACGACAAAGGTGATTCTGGAAACGCCGGTTGTTTCTGTGTGTCCGACTGTAATGCTTTCAATGTTGTAATGTCTTTTTGTGAATAGACCGGTGATCCGGTTCAACACGCCGGAACGGTTCACCACAGTTAATGTGATAATTCTTTTCAAGGTTTCACCCCCACCATTTCATGCAGCCCTTTCCCCGGAGCCACCATCGGGAATACTTTTTCTTCGCTGGCAACCCGCACGTCAATGACAACCGGTTCTTTTGATGTTAATGCCTCTTCCAGTTTTTCTTTTGCTTCCGCTTCTGAGGAAATTCTCATGCCTTTAATGCCGTATGCTTCTGACAATTTGACAAAATCAGGCTGAGAAGCGAATTTAGATTCTGAATAACGTTCTTCATAGAAAATTTCCTGCCACTGTCTGACCATTCCGAGACAAGCGTTATTTAAAATCACGACTTTGACCGGAAGATTCAATTCGCGAATGACATCGAGTTCTTGAAGCGTCATTTGAAAACCGCCGTCTCCGAGAACCGCGACTACAGTGGCATCTTTATCTGCCAGCTGTGCGCCAATCGCTGCCGGAAGGCCGAAGCCCATCGTTCCAAGTCCGCCTGATGTGACCCATTTATCTGCTTTTTGGAACGGATAGAATTGCGCTGACCACATTTGATGCTGGCCGACATCCGTTGCGACAACGGCCTCGCCTTTTGTAAATTGATGAATATATTCAATCAATTTCTGAGGTTTAAAGCCTTCTTCTTCATTATCTACATACCAGAGCGGGTACTCTTCTTTCCAAGCGGCGAGCTGCGTTTTCCATTCGCCTGAATCGCTTTGTTTGCCGTCTTGTTTGATCAGCTCCTGCAGGACGATCTTGCTGTCTCCGACTACAGGAATCTGTGTTTTCATGATTTTTCCGATTTCAGCCGGATCAATATCGATGTGAGCAACCTTTGCGTTTCTTGCAAAGTGCTTCAGATTTCCTGTGACACGGTCATCAAAACGGGCTCCGATACTGATTAAGAGATCACAATCATGAAGAGCCATATTGGCTGTATAAGTGCCGTGCATTCCCGCCATCCCCAGGAAAAGCGGATGGTCAGCCGGGAAACCTCCGAGCCCCAAAAGGGTGTGTGCCACAGGGATTTGCTGCTGCTCAACATAATTTTTTAATTCTTCTGACGCTTTTCCGTGCAGGACGCCCGCACCCGCCAGGATCACCGGTTTCTTTGCGCTGCTTACAGCTTCCACAAGCTTGCGGATCTGCAAATAATTCGGCTCTGTTGTCGGCTGGTATCCCGGGAGATTCATCTCATGATCGTAGCTGAATTTCCCTTCAATTGTTGCTACATCTTTCGGAATATCAATTAATACAGGTCCGGGTCTTCCAGTTGTTGCAATATGGAACGCTTCTTTAATGATGCGCGGCAGATCTTCCGGCTGACGAACCTGGTAGCTGTGTTTTGTCACCGGCATCGTAATTCCTAAAATGTCCGCTTCCTGAAATGCATCGCTTCCGATAACGGAGGTTGCTACCTGCCCTGTAAAGACAACTAGCGGCAATGAATCAATCATGGCATCGGCAAGGCCTGTCACAAGGTTTGTCGCTCCAGGTCCTGACGTGGCAATGACGACACCCGGTTTTCCAGACACTCTTGCGTATCCTTCCGCTGCATGAATCGCACCTTGTTCGTGACGGGGAAGGATATGCACCATCCCTGAATTGTAGAGTTTATCGTAAATCGGAAGCACAGCCCCGCCCGGATAACCGAAAATCATTTCTACTTTCTCTTTTTTTAATGATTCAATCAGCATTAATGCTCCGCTCATCGTCTGTGTACATTTGGCAGATGCAGAATCCACCTGTACATTAGTCCCCATTTTAGTTCCTCCTTTTGGATTTTCATCCTCTAAAGATCATCTTTTTTATTAGCTTGATAGCTGATTATTCAATAAAAAAAGCCCTTCCACCCACAATCAGCCGCGCAGTAAATGCGATAGCTAAAAGGGGCGAAAAGGCTCTTCTTTCCGCGGTACCACCCTTGTTTACGGCCTGATAATCGGCCGTCTCATGGATATTTCTATCCGCTTTAATAACGAGTGAATCAAGTTCACCCGGCCAAGTCCTACTATGATTTCAGACTGGCACTCTGAGGCGAGTTCACCTTGTAAAGCCTCACCGGTTCTCAGCTTAACCCGGCTCTCTGTGGAAAACTTTATCAAGGCTACTTATCCTCATCTGCGCTTTTCATATTCAGTATTCCGGAACAGTTTTTCAGCTGTTCAAGAATAACTTTCGTTCGGATTTTTTTAAGGATCGAATTGCGATCAGTGTGTTTGTGAAGCTTGCGTTTATCTTTTGTTGAACTCATATTACGCCGCTTTGGACGCAGTGTCAACAGCATTTTTTAAAATTATTAGACAATTTAGATTAATCAAACTATATTGTATACGCTTTCATTATTGGTACACAAGGAATTGCAAATGTTAAAAGTTTTTATAATTTTTTTATTAATCTATTAACATTACAACAGAATTTTTCAATTTGATATAAACATGTCATATTTTATGACATAATTTGATTGACATTTAGATCGCAGTCTGACAGATCATCTCGCACACCATATCCATTCGGATAGGCACTTAATCATTCAATCCTCATACATTGATCATATCTTGCAAAGAAAAGGTGATTCGATGAATAAATCATTAGCTGACATGCAAGCATTCCCCGCTGGCTTTCCCAGCTTACCGCAGCCGTATTATCCGGCATCTCCTTCCTTTTACCAGCAAAGCTATCAGCCGTTTGGAGGCTATGGCGGGTACGGACAGCCGTACAGCCAGGCATACAGCCCGTTAAGCACTCCCTCTGCTATGTACTCCTCCTATCCATATGCTTCAGGATTTTACGGACAGCAATTTTCAGGTGCAGGCTTCAGCGGCCATGGCGGCGGTTTCAGTATTCCGGCTACACACGCCGGAGGATTCAGCGGGGCACCAGGCGTACACGGGGGCTTTAGATATTAAAGAAAACCACAAGGGCCGAACATCTAATTCGGCCCCCTTTTTTTACTTTAAAACACCTTTCACAAATATAGTCAGATTTTCTGTCTTTATATTTGGAAACAGGATGGAATATGATTAAGATGAATTGAACTATGAAACCTGTAAGTTTTTGAGGAGGATTCGAATTGTATATAAAAATAGATGATTTAACTGGACATCAGGTGATCTCACTTGTGGCTGAGCATGTACATAGCATGACACTCATGTCCCCGCCCGAAAGCACCCATGCCCTAGGCTTAGAAAAGCTGAGAGGGGCTGAAATCACATTTTGGAGCGCATGGGATCATGATGAACTAGCCGGCTGCGGAGCGCTTAAAGAACTGGACAGAAGACATGGAGAAATCAAATCAATGCGAACGTCTTTATCCCATTTAAGAAAAGGCGTTGCCAAACAGATTCTCCAGCACATCATAGAGGAGGCAAAAGAGCGCGGGTATGAGCGATTAAGCTTGGAAACGGGTTCAATGGCTTCATTTGAGCCCGCAAGAAAATTGTATGAAGGCTTCGGTTTCCAGTATTGCGAACCGTTTGCAGACTATGTTGAAGATCCGAACAGTGTGTTTATGACGAAGATATTGTGAGACGTTTTTATTAGGATAGATAAGTGCAGAAGAAGTTCTGCCTTGTCTATCCTTTTTTATCTTTACACACCTAATTTGCCTGTATAAAACACACCCAGTGTTTTTAATCTTGTTTATTTTAAAGAGCATCGGGAATTAAAGACGACATGAACGATAAAATTCAAAATGAATATAGGAGGAGATTGATATGAAAAGTATAGTTGGTGTATACGAAACTCCACAGGAAACCATCGCAGCAATTGAAGGCTTACTGACAAAGGGCTATGATTCTGACGACATTTCTGTTGTGACAAGCCGTCGAGATACAGATTATCTTGAATCACGTACAGGAACTGAAGTCAATCAGGCCATCGATGCGCATGATAGCGAATCTGAATCTTTTTTCGATAAACTGAAAGATTACTTTACAATGGATGATACTGCTGCACACAGCAAGGCATTATCTGATTTGGATATCACCACTGGCGAAATAGACAAGTATCAAGAGGATCTGGATGATGGAAAACTCCTTGTGGCTGTTGAGACAGATGCAGATGTAAATGCTCCTATTGATAACGGCAGTGCCCTTTCAGGCGGTTTTGCAAGCACAACTGAAACGGCGGATTATACAACGAAAGAAGAAAAAACAATGCCGCTGCGGGAAGAACAATTGAAAGTCGATAAGGAAGACGTCCAAACCGGTGAAGTGGAGATAGGAAAAGAAGTGAAAACAGAACAAAGAGATATGGATATCCCCGTGAGACACGATGAAATTTATGTCGAACGCCGCCCAGTCGATGAAAACAGAGCGGACGCTGCTCCTGTCAACGATTCGGAAGAAATCAGAGTGCCAATCGTTGAGGAAAAACTGGAAGTCACTAAAAAACCGGTTGTCACTGATGAAGTGGTTGTCGGTAAACGCACTGTTGAAGAAAATGAGCACATTTCTGAAACCGTGAAAAAAGAAGAGCCTCGCCTGAATAAAGAGGGAAAAGTTGATGGCTTGGATGATGATCCGTTAAATAACAAGTAAATCACCATAAATCAACAACAAAAAACCTCAAATCCTTAAAGGATTTGAGGTTTTTCTTTCGGTACGTCCCAGGAGAGATTCGAACTCCCGACCGACGGCTTAGAAGGCCGTTGCTCTATCCAGCTGAGCTACTGGGACATGTTTTGTTTTTTCGTTTTCGCTTTAACTATCAGCGACAAGATTTATTATATATGGGATGCAACAATAAGTCAACGGTTTTTTAGAATTTTTTTCATGAGGAAGAAATTTTTCTTCCTCATGACATTTTCATAGTGTGACTTTGTTTTGCAGATCCTCAATTTCATGGCCTGCTTGATCGTAAAAACGCACTGTCGCAGCAGCATTTTCTAATGTCAGTATAGCATAGCTTTCTGTCCTGCGCACCCTCGGAAGCCGGATGCTGCCTGGATTAATCATCAGTTTTCCGCGCAGCACTTCGCTTCCCGCGATGTGCGAATGCCCGAAACAGATAATATCCGCTCCGAGCTCCTCTGCACGATAGTATACGTTTAACAAGGTCTGTTTTATGCCGTGAAGGTGGCCGTGCGTGACCAGTATTTTTTTTGAACCGGCAGTCAGAAGAAGCTCGTTCTTAAAATCGCCGGTAAAATCGCAATTGCCTTTTACAACCGCATAAGGCTCCAGTGCGGGATGCTCTGTTTCAAGCTCAGAGTCTCCGCAATGAATCATGAGATCAACTTCTGCTTCATGCCGTTTCGCGATGGTTTGGAGTTCTTCTTCAAACCCATGGCTGTCACTGATAATCAGCACGTTCATGTACAAGCTCCTCCTTATGCCTCCAAAAGCTTAGACAGCTTTTTAAGCGCGTCAGCCCTATGGCTGATTTTATTTTTTTCATCACTTGTCAGTTCGGCCATTGTCTTATCTTTATCTTTCACAATAAAGATCGGGTCATAGCCAAAGCCGTATTCTCCTCTCGGTTCTTCAGCAATATACCCTTCAACATGGCCTTCGACAGTTTTTGTTTCCTCTCCCGGGATACTTACGGCCAGCGCGCATCGGAAACGGGCCGTGCGCTGTTCTTTTTCGATCCCTTTCAGCTCGCTGAGCACTTTATCGATATTTGCCTGGTCGTCTTTCTGTTCCCCTGCATAGCGGGCGGAATAAACGCCTGGTTTTCCTCCAAGATTATCGATGGACAGACCGGAGTCGTCCGCAATGACCATTTTGTTCACTGCTTTGGCAACAGCTTCTGCTTTGAGAATCGCATTTTCTTCAAACGTATGGCCTGTTTCCTCAATTTCTTCTGTGAATCCAATTTCAGCTAACGATTTGACATCGTAGCCTTTCGGCTCAAGGATTTCTTTAAATTCCTTCACTTTTCCCGGATTATGTGTCGCAATAATTGCTTCTTTCATGATGATCAAGCCTTTCTGTACTTATTTCAGTTCTGGCAGAGAATCACCGAGCACTTCTTTTTGCTTGTCAATCAGTTCCTGAATGCCTTTTTCCGCAAGACCGAGAAGACCGTTCAAATCCTCCCTTGAAAAAGTCGCCTCTTCCCCGGTACCCTGCAGCTCCACAAAGCGACCGCTGCCAGTCATAATGACATTCATGTCAACTTCAGCGGATGAATCTTCTTCATAATTTAAATCTAACAAAATTCCCTGTTCCTTATCAATTCCGACAGAGATCGCAGCAAGAAAGTCAGTGATCGGATTTGTCTTGATCGTTCCCGCTTTCACGAGCTTGCCTATCGCTATCGCCATCGCAAGAAATGCACCTGTAATGGAGGCGGTTCTTGTTCCGCCATCAGCCTGAATGACATCACAGTCAATCCAGATCGTCCGTTCACCGAGCTTTTCTAAATCTACAACTGCCCGAAGCGCGCGGCCGATCAGGCGCTGAATTTCCATTGTTCTGCCGGAAATTTTTCCCTTAGAAGATTCTCTGATTGTTCTTTGGTTTGTCGCCCGCGGCAGCATACTGTATTCAGCTGTAATCCAGCCTTTTCCTCCGCCCCGCAAAAACGGCGGCACGCGGTCCTCAACAGACGCGTTGCAGATTACTTTTGTATTTCCCGCTGTTATTAGAACAGAACCTTCCGGATGGCTGATAAAATCCAAATCGAATGTGATTGGGCGCAGCTCATCATGTTGTCTTCCGTCATGTCTCATGTTTTACCTCCGATTGTATGTACATAAACCATTTTTGTCCCGGAAATTGAATAAAGAAAGAGGCAGCCGGAACGCTAACCTCTTTCTTTCTAGTATATCAAAAATCCCGATTTAAAAACTACCTGTATTCACTTGAGAAGGTCTGGAGACCGGTTCTGTGAGCTTTTCGCCTTTTTCATTTACTAGCTCTGACTTCCCATTTACTTTAACAGAGACACTTTTTACATCCGGCTGCTCCGTTAATGTCAATACAATGCTGTTCAGCACTTCTGAAGAAATCATTTTCGTCTTTTCATCAGCGCTCCCGAATATAGATTGATTGAAGTCTAACGTCACGCGCCCGTCTTTTATTTTCGGTTTGCTGACCAGCTTTACATCTCCACTGAAATCTGTTAACAGCCCGCTCACCTTGCTTGGGCCTTTAGCCAATTCATTGATCGCTGCTGAAATATCATCTGTTTCCGAATTGTCAATTCGTTTTGTCACCGGCACATAGTACTCACTGTCATCGTTTTCCGCCAAATAATAGACAGTGAGCGGATGTGTGGCTGTGAGATCATTCACGCCTGATGTTTCCATGTTAATTCCGTCTTTGCGGCTTAAATCATCTGAGATCGGTGTGCCGCCTACAGGCATCTCCTTCAGTTCATGGCCATTTATTCTCAGCTTCACTTTATCTATCGAACTGAATTGCGTAAGCGTCCATGTCACAGATTGAACAATCTTCTGTTCGTCTTCCTTCTTATAATTTTTAAATTCATTAGAGAAATCAGCTATTGCCGTCCCATCTTTTTTGATGTCTACGTTAACGGTTGTGTCAGCCGGCAATACGGCCCTGAAGCCATTCGGAAGAATCTCTGACACAGGTCCGCCCTGAACGAGGTATTCAAGCGCCTGCTTGGCTGTGCCCTCACTTTTCGGAAGGGGCAGCGTTTGCGCAACGACATACCCGTTTTTATCAATGAGATAAAGCTCCCTCATGACTGTAGATGAGTCTTGATCCGCTTCGGCGGTATCGCTTTTTTCACTTTCTGTTTTTTCCGCAGCTGTTGTATTTGAATCGGCCCCCGCTTCATCGTTCACGTATGTAACGTCTTGAGGCGGATCAATTTCCTCGGCTGCCTTATCAGATTGAAACAAACCGCATCCGGATAATAGCAAGGCAGAGGTGAGACAAGTGGCACCAATGACTGCAGGTCCTTTTTTCAGCATACTTTTCCCTCCTAAGGCTGTTTGTACTATTATGTATACGAGCCTATTTAGGAAATAGACCGAAGAATTCCGGCAAAACAGAAAAAACCCGCAACATGCCGTTGCGGGGGAAAACTATCTTCTAATCGGTTCTTGCAGTGAGATGCATTCTACATGGCCCACCTCATGGCCAAACCAATCATCTGCGATTTTCCCAAACTGATCACGCGCTCCTGTTGTCAGGAACTGATGATCCGGGGCAATCGGAGACTGGTTCAGCAGCCCTTTATATGAGAGAATCGTGCTGACTTCCCGGGCTGTTTCATCGCCGGACGAAATAATGTTTACGTTCTCTCCCATATATCGCTGAATCGATTCTTTTAAAATAGGGTAGTGGGTGCAGCCTAAAATCAGCGAATCAATCGATGTGTCTTTTAACGGAGACAGCGATGTTTTGACAATCTCATCTGCTGTTTTGTCGAGAAACTTCCCGCTTTCCACAAAAGGCACAAGCAGCGGACAGGCAAGGTTCTCAACCTTCAGGTCAGGATTTAATGCCAAAAGCGCTTCTTCGTACGCATTGCTCTTAATCGTATTCTCTGTGCCGATAACACCGATATGTTGATTCTCCGTCACTTTTATCGCTGCTCTCGCACCCGGCTGGATCACTCCGACCACAGGGATGCCGACGCTGCGGCGGATGTCTTCCAGTGCAATCGCTGTTGCTGTGTTGCAGGCGATCACGAGCATTTTGATGTGGTGGTTTTCGAGTAAATAATTCGTCAGCTCCCACGTGTATTGAAGAACTTCTTCTTCAGGGCGCGGCCCGTATGGACACCGTTTTGTATCCCCGACGTAGATAATATTTTCTTTTGGTAGCTGTCTCATGATTTCCTTTGCAACGGTTAAACCGCCAACCCCGGAATCAATGACTCCTATTGGTTGTTCCAACAAAATCGCCTCATTTTCTCTTCATTTCATGCTGCAGTTTCATCAATGATTTTTCGAAGATGGCTATTTCTTCATCTGTAAACGTTTCGAACATATCACGCAGATATTCCTGCCTTTTGGTAATGACCTCTTGTATAATCCGTTCTCCTTCAGGCAGCAGGTGTATCCGGACAACACGTCTGTCCGCCGGGTCCTTGACCCGCTCGACAAGCTCATTTTTCTGCATGCGGTCGATTAAGTCCGTTGTTGTGCTGCACGCCAGATACATTTTGCCCGATAGTTCGCCGATTGTCATATCTCCTAGTTCATAAAGCCATTGCAGGCCGACAAATTGCGGCGGCGTAATCGCATATTGGTTAAGGATTTCTCGTCCTTTTTGCTTAATGATCGCGGCAATGTGGCGGAGTGACTTTTCAATATCCGCAACATGCTCCAAAGGTTTTGATGTCATTTGTCCATCCCTCACTCAAGGATCTCTTACGCACAAAGCGTTCCGTGTCTATTTTCCTTCTTTTTTGAAGAAAATGCAAGACTCGCCGAAGAGAAATAGAGGACTTTAGACAAACAGCATCAAATAGTTTATGCCTTGCCATCCAAGTTTTGCACAGCATTCCAAATATGGTTTCGAACAATACAAACAGCAATAACCGGCTCCTTCCTGAAAAGAAGGAATACCGGCAAGGATTAAAGCTCTAGCTCACCCATTCTAAGAAGCTCAACAACGGCTTGCGAACGCCCTTTCACACCCAATTTCTGCATGGCATTTGAAATATGGTTTCGAACGGTTTTCTCACTGATAAATAGCTCGCTTGCAATCTCCTTTGTTGTCTTATCTTGAACGAGCAATTCGAACACTTCTCTTTCTCTTTTCGTTAGCAGCGGCTTCGATTGAAATTCTTTCTCCTTCAAGTATTGTAACCCTCCTTGCTAAGGTGAGAGCGAATCAGAAACGAATGGGTTTTGATATAGTCAAGATATCTTATGTAAGAAGGGCACAGGAGGTGACGTTTACAAAAGAATTAGTTTATGGTGTATGGAGAAGCGTTTCTTTCTCCTCATCCGTCCAGCTGACAGCCTTGCCGCTCTCCTTTGAAACTTGAACCATCACAACTGCCCCCGTGAAGCAGGGCTCGCCATTGCGGTTCTCTCCGAGATAATGCAAGGTAAGGGATGAACTGCCGACAGCGCTTGTTTTCACATAGATGCGCAACTCTTCATAAGGCATGACTTGGCGAAGATAATCGCATTGCTGGCTTGCCACGACTGTCATGGTCTGTCTGTTTTCATTCATCATATTGAGTTTTTTAAAATAAGAAATCCGCGCTTCTTCAAAGTATACGAAAGGGGTTACATTATTCATATGCCCAAACATGTCCGTCTCGGAAAATCGTACGGATACGTCATTAAAAAAAGAAAAGGATGTTTTCCATTCTTGAAACGGCATATCAATATAAGCGGGAAGCTTCATCGTTTATTCATCTCCTTATTGGTTAAAAAAACCTCTTCCATGCGGAAGAGGTTTTTTCTTCTTATACTCTATCGCTTCCGAAGAAATTGCGGAACGCTTGTAAGTTTGTATCTCTGTTTAAAGCTGCAATCGAAGTGGTGAGCGGGATGCCTTTCGGGCAGGCTTGAACGCAGTTTTGCGAGTTGCCGCAATCTGCAAGGCCGCCCTCATCCATCAGGGCTTCTAATCGGTCAGATTTGTTCATAGCGCCAGTCGGATGTGCGTTAAACAAGCGGACTTGAGACATCGGTGCCGGCCCCATGAATTTCGATTTGCTGTTCACATTCGGGCAGGCTTCAAGGCAGACGCCGCACGTCATGCATTTCGATAATTCATATGCCCATTGACGGCGTTTTTCCGGCATTCTCGGTCCCGGTCCTAAATCGTACGTACCGTCAATCGGTATCCACGCTTTTACCTTTTTCAACGAATTAAACATTCTGCTCCGGTCAACCTGCAAATCACGCACCACCGGGAATGTTTTCATTGGTTTTAAGCGAATCGGCTGCTCAAGCTGGTCAATAAGTGCCGTACAAGACTGGCGGGGCTTTCCGTTTATGACCATTGAACATGCGCCGCATACTTCTTCAAGACAGTTCATATCCCATGTGACTGGGGTTGTCTTTTCGCCTTTCGCGTTAACCGGATTCCGGCGAATTTCCATCAGAGCGGAAATGACGTTCAGGTTCGGGCGGTATGGAACCTCAAATTCTTCATCGTAAGGCGTGCTGTCAGCTGTATCTTGACGTGTGATAATAAATCGTATGGTTTTTTGTTCACTCATGATTATTTCGCCACCTTCTTCTTCGAGTAATCCCGTTTCCGAGGCGTTATCAGTGATACATCGACATCCTGATACTCAAATTCCGGCGCTTCATACGGGCTTACGTGTTTAGCCATTGTTGTTTTGAGCCATTCATCATCATTACGTTCAGGATAATCCGGTTTATAATGGGCGCCCCGGCTTTCATTTCGGTTGTATGCGCCAAGGGTAATCACCCTTGCAAGCTGAAGCATGTTCGAGAACTGGCGTGTGAACATTGCCCCCTGGTTGCTCCATTTTGTCGTATCATTGATGTTAATCTTTTTAAACCGCTCCATTAATTCCTGAATTTTGTCATCCGTTTTCAACAGCTTGTCATTATGACGGACAACCGTGACGTTCGCCGTCATCCACTCACCGAGCTCTCTGTGAAGAACATAAGCATTTTCGGTTCCGTCCATGCCCATAATCTCAGCCCATTTTTCTTCTTCTTTTTTAACATGCGCATCGAATAAAGAAGAAGACATGTCTTCTGCTGAAGATTCTAAGCCGTTTACATATTTCACCGCATTCGGTCCGGCCACCATTCCTCCGTAAATCGCGGAAAGCAGGGAGTTTGCTCCCAAGCGGTTGCCGCCGTGCATAGAGTAATCACATTCCCCGGCTGCAAACAGTCCCGGGATGTTTGTCATTTGATCGTAATCCACCCATAAACCGCCCATAGAGTAATGGACCGCCGGGAAGATTTTCATCGGAAGCTTCCGCGGGTCGTCTCCCATGAATTTCTCATAAATCTCAATGATGCCGCCAAGCTTAATATCAAGCTCTTTCGGATCTTTATGAGACAGATCGAGATACACCATGTTTTCGCCGTTAATGCCGAGCTTTTGATTCACACACACATCGAATATTTCGCGTGTCGCAATATCACGCGGCACCAGGTTTCCGTAAACCGGATACTTTTCCTCCAGGAAATACCACGGTTTACCGTCTTTATATGTCCACACGCGTCCGCCTTCACCGCGCGCTGATTCACTCATCAGCCTTAGTTTGTCATCGCCCGGTATGGCTGTCGGGTGGATTTGAATGAATTCTCCGTTTGCATAATACGCTCCCTGCTGATAAACGATGGACGCAGCAGATCCTGTATTAATCATGGAGTTAGTCGATTTTCCAAAAATGATACCCGGTCCGCCTGTCGCCATAATGACAGCGTCAGAACGGAAGGATTCAATTTGCATGTTTGTCAGGTTTTGCGCAACAATTCCGCGGCAGGTTCTGTCATCATCTAATACTGCGCCAAGGAATTCCCAGCCTTCGTATTTTGTGACCAGACCGGCAACTTCGTATCTGCGCACTTGCTCGTCCAGTGCGTAAAGCAGCTGCTGTCCCGTCGTCGCACCCGCATAAGCTGTTCTGTGGTGCTGTGTACCCCCGAATCGGCGGAAATCAAGCAGCCCTTCAGGCGTCCGGTTAAACATGACGCCCATCCGGTCTAATAAGTGGATGATCGAAGGCGCCGCTTCACACATCGCTTTGACCGGCGGCTGGTTCGCAAGAAAGTCTCCCCCATATACAGTGTCATCAAAATGTTCCCATGGAGAGTCACCTTCCCCTTTCGTATTGACCGCTCCGTTTATGCCGCCTTGCGCACAAACCGAATGAGAACGTTTGACAGGAACGATGGAAAACAGCTTAACCGCCATTCCTGATTCCGCTGCTTTAATTGTCGCCATGAGGCCGGCAAGACCCCCACCGACTACGATAATGCTTGATTGACTCATGATAGCCCCTCTCCCTCTAGTAATCTAGTACTCTTAAACAAATGCAAAAATCGCTTTTAAGCCTACGTAAGACAGTGCAACAAAAATAATCAGCGTAACGTACGTCGAAATTCTTTGAGAACGAGGCGTTACCGTGATGCCCCATGTAACAGCGAAAGACCATAAACCGTTCGAAAAGTGGAAAATTGTTGATAAAACACCGACAATGTAAAACCCAAGCATAGCCGGAGAGCTCAAAATATTCGCCATCATGTCGAAATTGACCTCAGCGCCCATTTGTGCGGCAATGCGCGTTTGCCACACGTGCCAGCTGACAAAAATGAGGGTGATGATACCGGTTACACGCTGCAGGACAAAGAGCCAGTTTCTCATATAGCTGTATTGGCCTGCGTTATTTTTCGCAGTAAACGCTATGTACACACCATAAACTGCATGATAAATTAATGGTAAGAAGATAATAAAAATTTCCAAGGCATACCTGAAAGGCAGACTATCCATAAAATGAGCAGCACTATTGAATGCTTCGGCGCCCCTTGCGGCAAACTGGTTGACGACTAAATGCTGAATGAGAAAGATGCCGACCGGTATGACGCCAAGCAAGGAATGCAATCTTCGAAAATAAAACTCTCTGTTCCCAGACATTACTTTACCCCCTGTTTGATAAGTGCGAAATGTGCTAAATCTCTTCCCCCACTTCTTTCAATTGTAAGCACTTTATTAAGATTTATTGACAATTTCATTTTACTCCTCCCTCAAAAGGGCGTCAAGAAAACGCGTACATAAATTATAATTTTCCGAATTGAATAGTTGATTCAAAAATTTTATTTTATCAATATATATTTCTTCTTAATTTTTCATAAGAATTACAGGATCATTCTGTAATCCTCACCCCTGTTTGGGCTATAATATACGAAGGAGAGAGGGGAGACAGATATGAAGTCTAAATTTGAAGCATCTATTGACAACCTAAAAGAAATTGAAATGAACGCTTATGCCTACGAACTAATACGAGAGATCGTTCTCCCAGATATGCTTGGCCAAGATTACTCTTCCATGATGTATTGGGCAGGGAAACATCTCGCCCGTAAGTTTCCTCTTGAATCATGGGAGGAATTTCCGGCCTTCTTTGAAGAAGCGGGCTGGGGAACCCTCACCAACGTAAGCGCTAAAAAACAAGAGCTTGAATTTGAACTTGAAGGGCCGATCATTTCCAACCGGCTGAAACATCAGAAAGAACCTTGCTTTCAGCTGGAAGCTGGTTTTATCGCTGAACAAATTCAATTGATGAATGACCAGATTGCCGAATCATATGAACAAGTGAAAAAAAGAGCAGATAAAGTGGTTCTGACTGTGAAATGGGATATGAAAGACCCAGTGTAATCAAAAAGGCGGCGACTCCATGTCCCGCCTTTTTCATTGTCATTATACAGCTGAAGGGTGTTTTGAAAGCTCAAATGCATCGTGCAGCGCTTCGACCGCTTTCACCATGTCATTTTCGCTTACAACTGTTGACACTTTGATTTCAGATGTGCTGACCATTTTGATTAAAATGTTCTTTTCCGCAAGTACAGCAAACATTTCAGCCGCTACACCAGGGTTTGATACCATGCCGGATCCGACAATGGACACCTTAGCCAATTTGCTTTCTGTCTCGATTTTCTCGAATTCAAGCGCGCCTTTATACTCTTCAAGCACCGCAACGGTTTGGTCTGCGTCTTCTGTTTTGACAGAGAAGGAAATTCCGGTCTGATTGTCGCCGGCCTGCGTTTGAATAATGATATCAACGTTAATGTTTCTTTTGGCAAGTGTTGTAAAAATGGTAGACAAAGTTGTCAGGCCGCCAGTCAGCCCGTAAATGGTTACTCTTGTGATTTGATCTTCGAACGCAATGCCTCTGACAATTAGATTTTGCTCCATGGATGATTCCTCCTCAATTAATGTTCCCGCTTCTGTTTCTGTACTTGAACGCACTTCTAACGGCACTTCGTAATTCTTCGCGAATTCAACGGCTCTCGGATGAAGAACGCCGGCGCCTAAATTGGCAAGCTCAAGCATTTCATCGTATGAAATGCCGGCAAGTTTTCTCGCTGATTTCACAAAGCGCGGATCGGTTGTAAACACTCCGGGCACGTCCGTGTATATGTCACATTTATCCGCTTTTAACGCGGCAGCCAAAGCAACTGCTGTTGTGTCTGAACCGCCCCGGCCCAGTGTCGTGATTTCAGAGTCCTCTGTCATGCCTTGGAATCCTGCGACAATGACAATTTTTCCTTCTTCAAGCCGGCCTGTTAAAGCCGAAGTGTCGATATCTGTAATTCTGGCGTTTCCGTGAACGGCTTCCGTGCGGATTCCCGCCTGCCAGCCAGTATAGGACACAGCGTCATAGCCTTTTTCCTGCAGCGCCATTGAAAGCAGTGAAATGGTGACCTGCTCGCCCGTCGCCAGCAGCATATCCATTTCGCGTTTGCTCGGCTCGCCAGAAATTGCTTTTGCAAGGCTGACCAATTCGTCAGTTGATTTCCCCATAGCCGAAACGACGACAACGACTTGATGGCCCTTCTGTTTTTCTGCAATTGCGCGGTTTGCCGCATTTTGAATTTTTTCGACTGAGCCGACGGAAGTCCCTCCGAATTTTTGTACGATAAGACCCATGTATTACCACCCTTTACATTTTGGTTCGTGCGGGTGAGGAGAAAGAGCGCTTTGTCCACAATAAAAAAAGCAATGAGAGGAAATGCTCTCATTGCTTATCAATTAATCATCATGAATGATTATGAACAACGAGATAGCCCTCCAAGAAAATGATTTCTTGACAGCCTTACATTTATTCAATGCACGGCCAGCAAATAATACCGATGGGGTTTTATTTGCTTCGGCGACGCTCCCCTTTCAGCCTTTTTCACAGAATCCATCTTTCTCCAAAGGCTTACTCTTGAAGTTCGCACCTCTATCTTCACCATATAACACGATCTAACTATGAAATTAGTTCACATTTTATCAGATCTTTTTTAAAAGGACAACATTATTTTTGCAATTTGTCGTAAAGCAGCTGAGCCGCTGCTGCAGGAACACCCGCTTTTTGAATGTCCTCAAGGCTTGCTTCCTTCATTTTTTTAACGGAACCGAAATGCTTTAGCAGCATTTTCTTTCTTTTCTCTCCGATACCCGGGATGTCGTCCAATACGGATTGAAACGCGCTTTTTCCGCGGATTTGCCTGTGAAAGCTGATCGCAAAACGGTGCACCTCGTCCTGAATGCGCTGCAAAAGGTAAAATTCCTGGCTGTTTCGTTCCAGATACACCGCCTCCAGCGGATCCCCGATTAGTAAGTCTGAGGTTCTGTGTTTTTCGTCTTTCGCTAAACCGGCGATCGGAATATCCAAGCCGAGTTCATTTTCAATGACATCTCTTGCGGCGTTGATCTGCCCTTTTCCTCCGTCAATGATGATCAGATCAGGCAGCGGCAGGTTCTCACGAAGCACTCTCGTATAGCGTCTTCTTACGACTTCTCTCATTGAGCCGTAATCATCAGGCCCTGTAACGGTTTTGATTTTATATTTACGGTATTCCTTTTTGTTCGGTTTGCCGTCAATAAACACGATCATTGCGGAAACCGGATTTGTCCCCTGTATGTTTGAGTTATCAAACGCTTCAATTCTGTGAGGCGTATAAATTTTCATTGCTTCACCGAGTTTCTGCACAGCCCCGATGGAACGTTCCTCATCCCGCTCGATCAAGGAGAATTTTTCTTTCAGCGCGATTTTCGCGTTTTTATGGGCCAGCATGAGCAGTTCTTTTTTCGGGCCTTTCTTCGGCTGGTGGACGTTTGTTTCCAGCAGCTGCTCAATCATGGATTGATCTACGCTGTCCGGCACTAAAATTTCCTTAGGAAGGAAGTGGTTGTTTTTTGAATAGAACTGCCCGATAAACGTAAGGAACTCCTCATCTGCTTCCTGATAGAGAGGAAACATGCTGACATCTCGTTCGATAAGCTTTCCTTGGCGGATGAAAAAGACCTGTACGCACATCCAGCCCTTATCATACGCGTAGGCGAATACGTCACGGTCGACTAGATCGTTCATCGTCATTTTTTGTTTTTCCATCGTTGATTCAATATGGGCGATTTGGTCACGAAGCTCTTTTGCCCGTTCGAATTCAAGATTCTCTGCAGCATCATGCATTTTCTCTTCAAGCTCTTTTTTGACCTCATTATAGCCGCCCTTTAAGAAACGGGTTATGCTCTCAACCAGCTCTCTGTTCGTCTCTTCGGAAATGTCCTTTACACACGGAGCGAGACATTGGCCGAGATGATAGTAAAGGCACACCCTGTCCGGCAGCTTGGAGCATTTTCTGAGAGGATACAGACGGTCGAGCAATTTTTTTGTTTCCCTTGCGGCCTGTACATTCGGGTACGGCCCGAAATAGCGCCCTTTGTCTTTTTTGACATTGCGGGTGACGATCAGCCTTGGGTGGCGTTCATGGGTGAGTTTTATGAAAGGATAGGTTTTGTCGTCTTTGAGCATGACGTTATATTTCGGATCATGCTTTTTGATTAGGTTCATTTCTAAAATAAGCGCTTCAAGATTGGAGGACGTCACGATATATTCAAAATCCTCGATTTCCGTCACAAGCCTTTGTGTTTTCGCATCGTGAGAACCGGTGAAGTAGGAGCGCACTCTGTTTTTCAGCACTTTTGCTTTTCCTACGTAGATCACAGTCTGCTGCCGGTCCTTCATGAGATAACACCCGGGCTGATCGGGAAGGAGGGCGAGTTTTTCTTTCAGTTGTTTGTTCATATGGTACCCTTCCTTATGTTTAATCCTTTGTTTCCAGTTTAACACGAACGTTTGTTTTTCTCTATATTTCACGATTGGCGAATAAAAAAAGCGATCCCTCAATCGGAATCGCTCTGGCATAAGCAGCCGAACATTAAAGATGTTTGTTTATAAGCTCTTCAAGCGCTTCTTTCGGTTTGAAGCCGACAGAAGTTTCAACTACTTCTCCGTCTTTTAACACAAGAAGTGTCGGGATGCTCATCACGCCGTATTTTCCGGCTGTTTCTTGGTTTTCGTCCACATCGATTTTTACGATTTTCAGTTTGTCTCCCATTTCTTGATCTAGTTCTTCAAGAACAGGTGCAATCATTTTACAAGGTCCGCACCAAGGAGCCCAGAAGTCAGCCAGTACGACGCCTTCGCTTGTTTCAGCTGAGAAAGATTGATCAGTTGCTTTTACGATAGCCATTATTGAATTCCTCCAATTGTGAAATGATGATTTTTAGTATAGCATCTCCCATTCGTTCACGCTATTTTAATGCTTACAAATTATTTTTTCCTGATCACAATCGGTTTACTCATTTTTATCTGGATTGAATGGGATATATCTACATGATTAAAACACGAATCTGATTATGGCCCCGATCACCACAATAGCCCCGATGATCATTAGAATGGTACGAAGCATAGGATAACATCTCCTCTTCACTGTCATTTACCTTTACCATGCCCTCCCGGGGCTGTTTTGAAACATGAAAAAGAGCGCCGGCATGGAACTCCGGCGCTCGCGCGTTTAAGAATCAGCACGCAGTGTGAGTAAAACAACCGACATTGGCGGCAGCTTTACTTTCAGTTTGTTTTTATTAAGCGTATATCGGCTGAAGGATTCCGGTTTGACGTGATCAGGATCGTCAAACGTGTTATGCGCATTCATTTTTTCTGCCGTGAGAATGACTCCGGAATGGTCCGCTGTCTTATGAAGGCCTCTCAGCTCGATTTCAGCCTCCGCTTTGTTTTGATGATCGATGTTGCAGATTGTGATGTTGATATCGCCTTCTGCATGTTTCGATGCCGAAATACTGATTTGCGGCAGCGTTTCTCCCTTCCATTCATAGTCAGCAGACGTTGTTTCAGTGTCTAAAAGAGAAGCGTCCTGGTGTACCTTAAACATATCAAATACATGGTAGGTCGGTGTCAAAAGCATCCGCTCTCCCTCAGTCAGAATCATAGCTTGAAGAACGTTTACCGTTTGGGCGATGTTTGTCATTTGCACCCGGCGGCAATGCTGGTGGAAAATGTGAAAATGAGAAGCAGCCACCAGTGCATCCCGAATCGTGTTTTGCTGATAAAGGAAACCAGGGTTCGTGCCTGGCTCAGGATCAAACCACGTGCCCCATTCATCAATGATCAGCCCTACCCGTTGCTCCGGATCGTACCGGTCCATAATTGTGCCGTGTTTTTGAATCAATTCATCGATGTATTTGGCTTTTTTCATCGTAATGAACCATTCATCCTCTGTGAATTCTGTTGCTGATCCTTTCCCTTTCCAGAAATCACCCGGAATCGTGTAATAATGAAGACTCAATCCGTCCATCAGGCCAGCGGCTTTTTTCATGAGCACGTCCGTCCAATTAAAATCATCCACATTTGCGCCGCCCGCAATTTTATATATTTCATTCCCGCTGTAATTGCGGACATAGGTTTGAAAACGCCGGTACAGATCTGCGTAGTATTCAGGGTGCATGTTGCCGCCGCATCCCCAGTTTTCATTGCCTACGCCGAAATATTTCAGCTTCCAGGGCTCCTCTCTTCCGTTTTGTTTTCTCCAGTCTGACATTGGCGTGCCTTCTTTAAACGTCATATACTCGATCCATTCCGCCATTTCCTGAACGGTTCCGCTTCCGACATTGCCGCAAATGTAAGGCTCGCATTCCAGCAGCTCGCAAAGCATCATAAATTCATGCGTTCCGAATTCATTTGATTCAATTGTTCCGCCCCAGTGCGTGTTAAGCATCGTCTTACGGTCACCGACACCATTTGCCCAATGGTATTCGTCCGCAAAGCACCCGCCCGGCCACCTGAGGACAGGGATATGCAGCTGTTTGAGGGCTTCGAGCACATCCTTTCGTATACCGTTTATGTTGGGAATGCTTGAATCCGTTCCGACCCAGATTCCCTCATAAATCCCTCTACCTAAATGCTCTGCAAAATGACCGTATATATTTTTGTTAATGGTTCCTTTTACAATATCTGTCTGGATCACTGCTTGATGTTCAGACATGCCTGATCATTCCTTTCATACGGAAATGAAAAGCACCACAGTCAAATATGTGATCTGTCTTTTGCCTGAGGAGTCAGCATGAATGTAAGCGCTTTTAAAGTAACCATATTATACATGTTCGTACATGTCAACGATATTTTTCATGAATTTTATATTTGTACGTATATATTATAAAAATATAAAAACCCCGAACTTCAGCAGTCCGGGGGTTTTCTTTACGAGTGTATATTTAATTGTTTGAATTCCTCAGTTAAAAGCGGGACGACTTCAAATAAATCGCCTACGATGCCGTAATCCGCTATTTTGAAGATATCTGCTTCAGGGTCTTTATTGATGGCGACGATCACCTTGCTGTTTGACATGCCGGCCAAATGCTGAATAGCGCCGGAAATGCCGCAGGCAATGTACAAATCCGGGGTGACGACCTTCCCGGTCTGGCCGATTTGGAGAGCGTAATCGCAATAGTCAGCGTCGCACGCTCCGCGAGAAGCTCCGACTGCGGCTCCCAACACCTCGGCGAGCTCCTGCAGCGGCTGAAATCCTTCCTTGCTTTTGACTCCACGGCCGCCCGCAACGATAATTTTTGCTTCGGAGAGATCAACGCCGTCCGCTGTTTTTTTCACGACCTCCCGGATAACGGTGCGAAGGTCAGTTAGAGAAACATCAACGCTTTCGATACTCCCCGACCTGCTGGCATCTTTTTCTGAAGCTTGAATATTATTGGGGCGAATCGTTGCAAAAATCATCGGATCGGTTGAAATGACGCGTTCAAATGCTTTTCCCGAGTAAATTGGCCTTGTAAATACAATATTTTCTCCGGTAACGCTTACATCCGTAACATCAGAAATTAAACCTGTTTGCAGCCGGGCCGCAAGCTTCGGTGAAAGGTCCTTGCCCATTGCCGTGTGCCCGCATATAACCGAATCCGGCTTTTCTTGGTCAATAATGGCCCTCATGACCTGGCTGTACCCGTCTGCCGTGTATGCTTTCAGCTTCGGATCCTCGGCTGTGAGTACTTTATCGGCTCCGTAATGGATAAGCTCCTGTGCAGCGCTTTGTGCATTTTCTCCGATCAGAACGCCGACGACTTCTCCATCGCCAGAAATGGTTCTTCCTGCCGCTATTGCTTCAAAGGTGACGTTCCGCAATTCTCCGTCGCGAATTTCTCCGAGTACGATCACTTTTTTTCCCATTCTAACATCCCCCTGTTTCTTTGAATGTCCAAGCTTTAAATGACTTTAGCTTCGCTGCGGAGCAATGAGACGAGCTCTTTTGCCTGTTCTGCAGGCTCGCCTTGGAGAAGCTTCCCGGCCTCTTTTTTCGGCGGCAGAAAACGTTCAATGGTCTTCAGCTTTGGTTCGGCATCCTCTTCATTAAGGTCAAGATCATCAAGCTCGAGCTCTTCAAGCGGTTTTTTCTTGGCCTTCATAATTCCCGGAAGCGATGGATAGCGCGGTTCGTTTAAGCCCTGCTGAGCCGTGACAAGCAATGGGAGTGTCGTTTTGATTTTTTCAACATCCCCTTCGACGTCCCTTTCCGCTTCCGCATCAGTGCCGTTGATTTCGAGTTTGGTGATCGTCGTGATGCACGGAATGTCCAGAAGCTCGGCAAGCCGAGGCGCCACTTGTCCTGATCCTCCGTCAATGGCGACATTTCCGCCGAGAATCAAATCAAACTCCCGATCCTTCATATAGTGGTATAAAACTTGAGAAATGGAATATTGGTCGGGTTCTTCGAGATCATCTTCTATGTTGATTAAAACGGCTTGGTCACATCCCATGGCAAGCGCAGTGCGCAACTCCTTCTCCGCTTCTTCGCCGCCGACAGTGACGGCGGTGATCGTGCCGCCGTGCTTTTCCTTCAGCTGGATGGCTTCTTCTATCGCGTACTCGTCGTATGGATTAATGATCCATTCCGCTCCGTCATCCTGAATCTTTCCTGCTTCAATGACGATTTTTTCTTCTGTGTCAAACGTCCGTTTCATCAGTACAAATAGATTCATGATCATATCCCCTTTTATTCGCCTTTGAACTGAGGCTTTCTTTTTTCGAGAAATGCCTGGATGCCTTCCCTGGCGTCCTCTGACTCAAATGCTTCTCCAAACCGTTTTGCTTCAAGCTTTAAGCTGCCTTCATAGGAATACACCTTGTTTGAATAAAGAAGTTCAAGCAGAGATGCCAGCGTTTGCGGGCTTTTTTCCGCAAACTTAGCGGCAAGTGCTTTTGCTTTTTCAAGCACTTCTGCTTCATCCTTTGCTCCAATTGACACAAGTCCGAGATCAAGCGCTTCTTTTCCGGATATCGGTTCTCCTGATCCGATGAGCTCTAGCGCTTTGGCTGTGCCGATATATCTCGGAAGGCGCTGTGTACCCGCAAAACCCGGAATGATACCGAGGTTAAGCTCCGGGAGTCCCAGCTTGGCGTCTTCTGCCGCGATTCTGATATGACAAGCCATCGCAAGCTCCAGCCCGCCGCCAAGAGCAGCGCCATGTATCGCCGCGATAATCGGTTTTGGGAAACCTTCAATTCTTTCCATCAGCTGCTGGCCGCGCTCAGCCAGCAGTGAGGAATCCTCATTCCCTTTAAGCGATGTAAACTCTTTAATATCAGCGCCGGCTGAGAAAAATCTTCCCTCACCGTGAATAATGATGCTTCGCACGCCTGCGTCTGTCTCACATTGTTCAAGACAGGAGGACAGCTCCTCTAATATCCGGCTGGAAAGCGCATTTGCCGGCGGATTGTGAATCGTCAAGACTGCCACAAATTGATCAACTGCAAGTGATATTGCATTCATAGGACACAGAACCCCTTTACTATTTGTGAATTCCGGACACCAACAATTCTAAAACGCTGTCTGACAAGGCAGCGAGATCGTACTTTTGGTCATTCATCACCCAAGTTGTCACGGTTTCGTCAATCGTTCCAAAAATCATCTGCCGGGCGAGACGGACATCGAGGCCTTCTTTTAATTCACCTGATTGTATGCCTTCCGTCAAAATACTATCCAAAATATTTAAGTAGCCTTTTAATATTTCATTGATTTTCTGGCGCAGCTCCAAGTTGGACTGGCGAAGCTCAAGCTGAGTGACAATCGCGAGATTATGATCATCCGCTAAAAGGGAAAAATGCTTTGAAATCACAAGCGCCAGTTTCTCTTTCGCTGTCGTCTTTTCTTTTATGTCCTCTTCCATCCGCTCAATAAATTGGCCCATTTTTTCTTTGAAAAGAGAAATTAAAATGTCTTCTTTGTTTTTGAAATAGAGATAGATGGTGCCGTCCGCTACCCCGGCTTGTTTGGCAATTTTGGATACCTGTGACTGGTGGTAGCCGTTTTCCGCAATGACTTCTACTGCTGCATCAATAATCTGCATATACTTTGGCCGTTTTTGCTTCAATGTTCATCGTTCCTTCCTATAGAAATGAATGACTATTCATTCATAATTTCATGATAAAAAGGATTTTCGGCTTTGTCAAGTTTATTCACAGGTATTCTCTTTTTCTTTGGCCATTTGTTATTTGATAAGGTGATCTTCGGCTTCTTCTTCAAGTAAACGCCTTCTTAAAATTTTTCCGACCGCCGTTTTCGGCAGCTCTTTTCTGAACTCATAGGCTTTCGGCACCTTATAGGGAGCAAGGCGGGATCTCGCAAAAGCATCCAGTTCCTCTGCATCGGCTTTTGCATCTTTCTTTAACACGACAAATGCTTTTACTGTTTCTCCCCTGTAGGAATCGGGCACACCCGCAACGACAATTTCCTGGATGGCTTCATGTTCATACAGCACTTCTTCTACTTCACGCGGGTAAATATTATAGCCGCCTGCGATGATGATGTCCTTCTTCCTGTCGGCAATATAGAAAAAGCCCTCTTCATCCATATAACCCATGTCTCCGGTGAACAGCCAGCCATCTCTTAGTACAGAGGCGGTTTCCTCCGGTTTATTCCAATATCCTTTCATGACTTGCGGGCCTTTCACAATGATTTCTCCATGCTCATACGGAGCGGCAAGCTCACCCGTCTCTTCAGAATAGATCGCTGCGTCCGTACCCGGCCAAGGACAGCCGATACTGCCCGGCTTGTTTTTCCCCCAGATAAAATTGGCGTGCGTCACTGGTGATGCCTCAGACAATCCGTAGCCTTCCACAAGCTTTCCGCCAGTCACCTTTTCAAATTTCTGCTTTACCTCCACAGGCAGCGCGGCTGATCCGCTAAGACAGCTTTTAATGGATGACAGATCATAATGCTGTAATTCGGGATGATGCAAAAGGCCGATATAAATTGTTGGCGCGCCTGGAAAGAGCGTCGGTTTTTGTTTGTCGATGATTTTGAGCGTTTGAAGCGGATCAAATTTAGGAAGAAGAATCATTTCGAAGCCTAGTTTAATCGAATAATTCATTACTGCCGTCAGTCCGTAGACATGAAAAAACGGGACGATGCCAAGCACCTTCTCAGCGCCTTTTTTCACATCGTACATCCAAGCGGCGCACATATCCGTATTGGCTAAAATATTTTGATGCGTAAGCATAACTCCTTTGGGTGCCCCCGTTGTTCCTCCGGTATACTGGAGGACAGCAATATCATGTTCAGGATCGATCTTTGGGATTGTCAGAAGTTCAATGTTTTCCTGCTTTATGCTGGAGGCGAACGTGTGGATATGATCTTTTTTGTCAAAATCAATGTGCACTTTTTGTTTTTGTGTCAGCGGGTAAAGAATATTCTTCGGAAAAGGCAAATAGTCTTTGACGCTGGTTATCAAAATCTGATCCACGATTGACAACGTTTTCATTTTTATTGCCTTCGGGAAAAGCAAATCTAAGGTGATGATCACGCTCGCCTCAGCATCTCTCAGCTGGTATTCAAGCTCATGCTCAGTATAAAGCGGATTCGTCTGCACCACAATGCCGCCGGCAAACAAGACGCCATAATAAGAGATGACCGATTGCGGGCAATTGGGCAGCATGACAGCCACTCTGTCTCCTTTTTGCAGGCCAATGTCCTGCAAAAAAGCTGCGAGTTTAAGAGCATCCGTCAGAATGTCATGAAAGGTGAGTTTTTTTCCATAAAAAGATATTGCGGTTTTGTCAGGGAATTGAGCGGCGGAGTCTGTCAGGATGGATTGCAGGGTTTTGGTCGGTAACGGAAGCTCATGCGGGATATCGTCGGGATACTCGGCAAGCCACGGCTTTTGAGACTGCATAAAACCTCCCCTTTCGGTTTTAGAGTTCCACCCTATCATTATAGCAGATGGAAGGCAAAAAAAAGAAAAAGAAAGGTAAATCTTTCTTTTTCTCATGATACGAACAGATATATAAGACCAATTAACATAAAGATTCCCGCCGCGGCGAGCAGTACTTTTGCAAGCTTTTCCATCTATTCTCCGTCCCCTTATATTCCGGCTGCCACCACAAATGAAAGCCCGACAGAAATGACAAATGAAATAAAGCCGACAGCCCGGTTATCATTCTCGATTTCCTGATCAATTTTAAACCGCGGAGTCAAAAACTCAAAAATAAAGTAGCTGATCAGAAGCATTACAAACCCGTACACGCCCCAGCCAATCATTTGCAGCAGAGAATTGTGCTGGGAGATGGAATGCTGAAATACGTTTGCGATTCCTAAAATTTTTCCGCCGGTCGCCATTGCCACCGCAAGATTTCCTTTTTGAATCTCTTCCCAGTTTTTATAAGCCGTCACCAGCTCAAACACAGTCAAAAAGAGGACGAGGCAGAGAACCGCGACACTGTAATATGCCGCGATTTCCACAAGCTCGTTTTCCCAAAAATCACTCATGGCCATACTCCCTTTTATTTTAGTTCAACAACCGTAACGCCTGATCCTCCCTCACCTGCTTCACCGAAACGGGAGCTTTTGACGCTGCGGTGGTTTTTCAGAAGATCCTGCACGCCTTTTCTTAGAGCGCCGGTTCCTTTTCCGTGGATGATTGACACTCTTGGATACCCGGCTAACACCGCATCATCCAAGTATTTTTCAACACGACTGAGAGCATTTTCATAGCGTTCGCCGCGAAGATCGAGCTCAAGCGATACATGGTAGTCCTTTCCTTTAACCGCCGTGATGATTTTTTCTTTTTTTGGTTCCGGAGCTGATTTCATAAACTCCAGGTCTTTTTCTTTTACTTTCATTTTTAAAATGCCGATTTGAACATTCCATTCATTGCCGCCGGTTTTTTCGAGCAGTGTTCCTTTTTGCCCGAAGGTGAGGACTTTCACCTCATCACCTGGCTTCAAATCGCGTTTTTGCGTTTTTGGTTTTTCCGGTTTCTTGGATTTTTCAAAAGCCGGCATTGCGCCTTCTAACCGTTTCTTCGCGTTGATCAGCTCGTGATCCTTGAAGGATTTGTGTTCTTCTTTTATTGAACGCAATTCATGAATGATGTCTTCGGCTTCTTTCGTTGCCGCTTTTACTTTTTCAGCCGCTTGCTGTTCAGCTTCCTCGAGCATTTTGTCTTTTTTGCTGTTGAGTTCGATGATTTGCTGCTGCAGCTCTTTATGCAGCTTTTCTGCTTCTTTTCTGATTGATTCTGTCTCAGAAAGCTCTTCTTCCGCGCGTTTTTTGCTTTGTTCCAGCGACGCAATCATCGTATCGACTTCGTTGTGCTCGGCCGTCATTTCTGACTTCGCCTGCCCGATGATATGGTCAGGGAGCCCAAGGCGTTTTGAAATCTCGAAGGCGTTGCTTCGCCCCGGAACACCAATTAAAAGTTTATAGGTCGGCGACAGCGTTTCAATGTCAAATTCGACGCTGGCATTCATGACGCCTTCTCTGTTATAGCCGTACGCCTTCAATTCCGGGTAATGCGTCGTGGCTAACACTCTAGCATTGGTGCGATGCACGTCATCCAAAATGCTCATGGCGAGGGCCGCCCCTTCCTGCGGGTCTGTCCCTGCGCCCAGCTCATCGAAGAGCACAAGGCTGTTTTCATTGACCTGTTCTAAAATGCCGACAATGTTCACCATATGGGATGAAAACGTACTTAAGCTTTGCTCAATCGACTGTTCATCGCCGATATCAGCAAACACATGCTCAAATACCGCTGCTTCTGACCCTTCGTCTGTAGGAATATGGAGGCCGGATTGCGCCATCAAGGTTAACAGGCCTAACGTTTTAAGGGTGACTGTTTTCCCCCCGGTGTTTGGCCCTGTAATGACAATGGTTGAAAAATCGCCGCCAAGCTCGATGTCATTGGCAACCACCTGATCAGGCGGAAGCAATGGGTGGCGGGCTTTTTTCAAACGAACAAAGCCGTTGTCGTTCATGATCGGTTTTGTCGCTTTGAGCGCTTTTGCATATCTTGCTTTTGCAAAAATAAAGTCAAGTGTCTGCAGTATGTGCAAATCTTGAAATAGCTCCTCTGTGTGCTCAGCCGTTTTCTCTGTCAGCACGCGTAAAATCCGTTCAATTTCTTGTTTTTCTTTCACTTTCGCCTGCTGAAGGGAATTGTTCATATCTACAATCGCCTGCGGTTCAATGAACAGTGTCGCGCCTGAGGAAGAAGTGTCATGCACAATTCCTCCGTAGCTTGATCTGTACTCTTGTTTGACCGGGATCACAAAACGGTCATTCCGAATCGTGACGATCGTATCAGATAGCATTTTTGAAGCCGAGGAGGACCGCAGCATTGACTCTAACCGGTCTCTGATTCTCGATTCGAGTGTTCTGAGCTGTGTGCGGATTCCTCTTAATGTTTCCGACGCATGATCAAGCACTTCTCCGTGATCATCGATGCAGGAATTAATGTCCCGCTCTAAATCGGTCAGAGTGATAAGCTGTTCAGCATGCTGATGGATCAGCGGAATGTCCACCCCGTCTTCAGCCATTTGGCTGATAAAATGTTTCATTTGTTTAACTGCATAAAGCAGGCCTGAGATTTCAGTGAATTCTGAGGGACTGAGAATGCTGCCGATTTCCGCCCGTCTTAACGCACCTCTGATATCAGCAAGGCCGCCAAATGGCGCCTGGCCTCTCAGCCGGATAATGGCAGAAGCTTCGTCTACTTCATCCAGCTGTTTTTTGATTTCGTCTATAGAAGCAGAAGGCTTAAGCTCAAGTAGCATTTCTTTGCCGAGCGATGAAGCTGCATGCTCAATAACCTGTTCTTTCACTTTATGAAATTCAAGAGCTGATAATACTTTTTGCTGCACGATTGTGTGAGCCTCCTTACTTAATCGTTGCGCTTGAGGAATGCCTCTACGTCTTCGAGCGACCGGGCATTCAGGACGTTTTTCGTTTCCGTCCATCCTTTGCGCGCGGCAGTAACGCCGGTTTTCATATCGTCTAACATGTCAATATTATGGGCATCGGTATTGATTACCAATGTAACCCCTTGTTCGTTTGCTTTGATTAAATGTTCAGTGCGCAGATCGAGGCGCGCAGGGTTGGCGTTAAGTTCAAGCGCCGTATTGGTTTTCTTCGCAAGCTCTATCAGCTTATCAATATCGATTTCGTAACCGGCCCGTCTGCCGATCAGGCGTCCAGTCGGATGTGCGATAATGTCAACATGCTTGTTGGCCAGTGCCGTTTCAAGCCGTTTCATAATCACGTGTTCCGGCTGATTAAAGCTGGAATGAATCGATGCAATGACGATATCCATTTCCGCCAGCACGTCGTCATCATAATCAAGCGTGCCGTCAGGAAGGATGTCCATCTCGACGCCTTTTAAGATCCGGAAATTCTCGAACTCAGCATTCAGCGCATCAATTTCTTTTGCCTGCTGCTTGAGTCTTTCTGCAGTCAGCCCGTTAGCGACCTTTAAATATTGCGAGTGATCTGTGATCGCCATGTATTGATAGCCTTTTTTCATGCATGCTTCAGCCATCTCTCTGATCGAAAAGGCGCCATCGCTCCACGTCGAGTGCATGTGGAGATCTCCTTTGATTTGCCCAGGCTCTATCAGTTCAATGCTGTCGCTGTAGGTTTCCACTTCTTGCCCGCTTTCACGGAGTTCCGGCGGAATCAGCGGCAGGCCGAAGTGCGCATAAAATTCACGTTCACTCGGGAATGTTTTGATGTCGCCTGTTTCAACTGTCTCGACGCCGTATTCACTGATCCGCTCGCCGCGATCTTTCGCGATTTGGCGCATTCTAATGTTGTGGTCCTTTGATCCTGTAAAATGATGAAGTGTGGTCGGAAACTGCTCTTCCGTCACAAGACGGAAATCAACGCTTGTTTCATAGTCAAAGGAAAGGATGACAGACACCTTCGTATCCCCGCTCGCGATCACGCTTTTGATGTTTGGCAGCGCAAGAAGCTGCTCTCTTACATCAGCCGGGTGATCAGTGGCAATGATATAATCGAGATCCTTCACCGTTTCCCTCGCCCTGCGAAGACTTCCGGCACGGGAAAATTTAATGATATCCGTAAATTGTGAAAGATGCTCTTCAATGTCCCGGGCGATCCGGAGGGCATAGCCGATCGGAAACCGTTCAGGCTGTTTTCCAGCTTCTCCGAGCGCCTGTAATATTTTTTCTTCTGATTTTTTGCCAAAGCCCGCAAGACCTTGCACCTTTTGCTGTTCACAGGCTTCCTTCAGAGATTCAGCATCATGTACGCCGAGCTCTTTATACAGCTTTGCGATTTTTTTGCCGCCAAGCCCCGGCAGCTTCAATAAAGGCACGAGTCCTTCCGGTACTTCTTTCTGCAGCGATTCGAGCGTGCTTGACTTTCCTTCATCTATATACTCTTTAATGACGCTGTACGTTCCTTTTCCAATGCCGGACAGCGACATCATATCGTCCATTTCTGATAAACTGCGGTCATCCTGTTCCAGGGCTGCCGCTGCTTTTCGGAATGCGGATACTTTAAACGGGTTGTCCCCTTTGAGTTCCATGTAGACTGCAATGGTTTCAAGCAGCCGGATAATATCTTTTTTATGCATATCATAACCCCCAGACGTTCACATATGTTTCCATCATACTTGAAAAAAACTTCTCCGGACAAGAGAAGTTTTTTATGCCCCGTACTGTGTCCACAGCTCTTCTATAAGCCCTGACAAATACGGCGTATGGTGAATGATCACATTTGCCAGAGACGATTGCCCCATCATTTGCTGCAAAGCATCTACCGGAAGCACGGATGCGACATACAGAAGCACAAATGTAAATAAATAGACTTCCAGAAAACCGAGAACGGCGCCCAGCACCTGGTTGATTTGTTTAATCACCGGAATACTGGCTACAATACTTAGGAATGAGCCGATGATTCTCAGTAAGATTTTGGCGATGATAAATAAAACGATAAACGCAATCGCATTATAATAGGCCGCTTCTAAATTTCCCGTAAAAAAAGAAAGAGCCGGCTGTCCCGCTGAAAAGTCGGGTGCGGGAATCCATTTTAAATGCGGCGCCACATTTTTATAGAATAAAGCCGCAAAGGCTATTGATAAAATAAAGCTCGTCAAGCGAATGAACTGCAGGATAAAACCGCGTTTTAACCCCAGTAAAGTCCCCATCAGGAGCAAGATTAAGATGATGATATCTAGCATGGTTGTTCAATCCTTTTCTTTAAGCTGACGCTCCAGTTTCTCATATTTCTCTTGTAATTTGACATAATCGTGTACCACATTTACCGCTGTCAGCACTGCAAGTTTATTTATATCAAGGTATGGATTTTTTTCATTGATTTCTCTCATTTTATCATCAACAATTCCGGCGACATACCTCATATGGGCTCTGCTTTCTTCACCGACAATCGTGAAGTGCTGGCCGTAAATGTCAACGGTTGTTTTTGTTTTTTTGCCGTCAGACAACGCTTCTCCTCCATTCCGTGAGAATCCTAGTTCTTATCATAACACGTTTATTAAATGAATGGAAAGACGAGCCTCCCGCTGTTATGATACACTGGTATATACAGCGAAAAGTGTAAAAAAAGGAGATTATTACGTGTCCCATTCTGTGATAAAAGTATCGTTGTCTGCTATTGACCAAATGAAAATGACGTACAGCGGTTCGCTTACTGCCTCTGTTCCGCAGGGAGCCGTTTTTCAGGCGAAACCGCCAGGCTGTACCATTACAGCATATAAATCCGGCAAGGTTTTGTTTCAAGGCAAAAACGCAGCCGCAGAATCCGCGCGCTGGGGGACAGCAGAGCCGCAGGAAAAGAAGAAAACGGCAAAAAAGCCGGCTGATCCCCGCTATGCGCCTCCGGCAGATATCGCCGGAATGTCTGTTATCGGCTCTGATGAGGTCGGAACCGGAGATTACTTTGGCCCGATGACGGTTGTATGCGCGTACGTTGACAAAACTATGCTTCCTTTAATGAAGGAACTCGGTGTAAAGGATTCTAAAGACTTAAAGGATCCGCAAATCATTGAGATCGCCCGAAACCTGATCAAAACCATTCCGTACAGCCTGCTGGTTTTAAAGAATGAAAAGTACAACAGCATGCAGGAAAAAGGCATGAGCCAAGGGAAAATGAAAGCTTTGCTGCACAATCAAGCCATCACCCATTTGTTAAGAAAAATGGACGGGGTAAAGCCTGAGGCCATTTTGATTGACCAATTCGCTGAGCCCGGCGTCTACTTCAATCATTTAAAGGGCAGAGACATTGTGAAGGAGCGGACCTATTTCAGCACAAAGGCTGAAGGCATCCACCTGTCAGTCGCCGCTGCTTCCATCATTGCGAGATATTCATTTTTAATGGAAATGGATAAACTGTCACGCGAGGCAGGAATGACACTTCCGAAAGGGGCCGGCCCGCACGTGGATGAAGCGGCCGCCAAGCTGATCCTTCAAAAAGGGGCCTCCGCTCTCAGAACCTTTACAAAACTCCACTTTGCCAATACGCAAAAAGCGCAGCGCCTTGCTGATAAAAAACGTTCATAGAAAAAAGCTTGCAGAGAAATCTGCAAGCTTTTTTATCAGCCTCTCAAAACAGCCTGATATGTGTCTTCTAACGCTTTCAGCACTTTGCTATGCGCTTTTGTCACTTCTTCTTCTGTCAGCGTTTGTTCAGGGTTGACATACTGGAGTGAGAAAGCGACTGATTTTTTGCCTTCCTCCATATGCTCGCCTTCGTATACGTCAAAGACAGATACTTCTTTCAGAAGCTTGCCTCCAGCCTCTTTAATGACGCTCTCAAGCTGGCCGCTTGTGACGGATTTATCTGTGACAAGCGCGATATCACGTGTCACAGACGGATATTTTGGAATCGCCGTGTAAACAAGCGGCGCTGTTTCCGCTGCGAGCAGTGCATGAAGATCAAGCTCAAACACGTATGTTTCTTTTATATCCAATTCTTTTTCCAATGAAGGATGGACTTGGCCGATGAAGCCGATAAGAGAACCATTCAACAGAATGTTCGCTGTTCTGCCCGGGTGCAGCTGTTTGCGTTCAGACTGAACAAATTCAATGCTGTCGAGAACGTTCAGTTTGTCTAACAGCCCTTCCACAATTCCTTTGACGACAAAGAAATCAACCGGTTTTTTCTCGCCTTGCCACAGCTGCTTGCGCCATAATCCGGTAACAGCTCCTGCCACGCGTTCTGTTTCGACAGGTTTTGTGTCCTCTTCCTTCGTCAGGAAAACGGAGCCGACTTCATACAGTGCGACTGAGTCAGTCTGTCTCGCCAGGTTGTAAGAAACGGATTCAAGCAGATTCGGAACAAGACTGTGTCTGAGAATGCTTCTTTCTTCACTCATTGGAAGCGCAAGCACAGTGTTCAGGGATTTTTCGATCGCAAACGCTGCCGCTTTTTTCTCATTTGTCAGTGAGTAAGTGATAGCTTGTGACAAGCCTGCGCCTTCAAGAAAACGTCTGACTTTACGGCGTTTTGCCTGATATGGCGTTAATCCGCCTGTTGTTCCCGCTGTCTCAGGAAGCGTAGACGGAATGTTATCATAGCCGTACAGTCTTGCCGCTTCTTCAATTAAATCCTCTTCGATTGTAATGTCACCGCGGCGTGATGGTACTGTCACAACGAGAAGATCATTCGCTTCACCGACAGTAAAACCAAGACGCTTGTAAATGCTGATGAGTTCTTCTTTGCTGATTGTCATGCCGAGAACGCTGCTCACTTTGTCAGCAGATACATGAATGTTATTCGCTTCGATTGTCAGGTGATCTTCTTCAACCGTTCCAGTGAGCACTTCACCGCCGGCATACAGATGAATCAGCTGTGCAGCCCGTTCTGCTGCAAGACGTACACGCGCCGGATCAATGCCTTTTTCAAATCTGACACTTGATTCACTTCTTAAACCAAGATCTTTGGAAGCCTTGCGAACCGTCTGCCCATTGAAATAGGCTGCCTCAAGCAAAATCGTTTTCGTATCTTCCTGAACTTCTGACTCTGCTCCTCCCATGACACCGGCAACGGCTTGCGCTTTCGTTCCGTTCGTAATGACAAGATGATCGGCAGACAGTTTGCGTTCTTGATCATCAAGGGTTACGATCATTTCATTTTCAGCTGCTTTTCTTACTACGACTTCCTTGGAGCCGAATCTGTCATAATCAAACGCGTGAAGCGGCTGTCCGTATTCCAATAGGACAAAGTTTGTGATGTCAACGACGTTGTTGTGCGGGCGGATGCCTGCGTTCATCAGCTTCGTCTGCATCCAAAGCGGTGACGGAGCGATCGTGACGTTTTTAATGATTTTTGCAGCATACAGCGGGTTTGCTTCCTGATCTTCTATTTTGACAGTGATGTAGTCAGACGCTTGTTCAGAAGCAGCCGGATAATCCGTTTGCGGAAGTTTTACCTCTGTGTCTAAAATCGCCGCAACTTCGTAAGCAACTCCAAGCATGTTCATGGCATCCGCTCGGTTTGGCGTTAAACCAAGCTCAAGAATCGCATCGTCAAGCTGTAAAGCCGCTAAGGCATCGCTTCCTGTTTCAGCGTCATTCGGGAATACGAAAATGCCTTCCGCATACTCTTTCGCCACAAGCTTGCTTTCAATGCCAAGCTCCTGTAAAGAACAGATCATGCCGTTTGATTCTTCACCGCGAAGCTTTGCTTTTTTGATTTTGAAATTGCCCGGCAGCACTGCTCCGACTGTTGCAACTGCGACTTTTTGCCCTTTATCCACATTCGGCGCGCCGCAAATGATTTGTACAGGTGCTTCCGCTCCGATATCCACAAGGCACTTATTCAGCTTATCAGCATTCGGATGCTGCTCGCGCTCCAGCACATGTCCGATGACAACGCCTTTGATGCCCTCTCCTTTGTATTCAATTCCTTCAACCTCAATGCCGGCTCTTGTAATTTTCTCAGCAAGAACAGCCGGGTCCATGCCTTTTATATCAACATAATCTTCTAACCATTTATAAGAAACAAACATCCTAGCATCCTCCTCTTACGCCTGTTTAAACTGCGAAATAAATCTGACATCGTTTGTATAGAAGTGGCGGATATCATCAATGCCGTATTTCAGCATCGCGATTCGCTCAACACCCATTCCGAATGCGAAGCCTTGATATTCCTTCGGATCAAAGCCAGCCATTTTTAGCACGTTCGGGTGAACCATGCCGGCGCCGAGAATTTCAATCCAGCCTGTTCCTTTACATACTGAGCAGCCGTTTCCTCCGCATTTAAAGCATGTCACGTCCACTTCTACTGAAGGCTCAGTAAACGGGAAAAAGCTTGGGCGAAGTCTGATTTCGCGGTCTTGCCCGAACATTTTTTTCGCAACGAGTTCAAGCGTTCCTTTTAAATCACTCATGCTGATGTTTTTGTCGACGACAAGCCCTTCAATTTGCATAAATTGGTGAGAGTGCGTCGCATCATCGTTATCGCGGCGGTACACTTTACCCGGGCAAATGATTTTAACAGGCCCTTTGCCCTCATGCTTTTCCATCGTCCGTGTCTGAACAGGAGAAGTTTGCGTTCTCATCAGAGTTTCCTCTGTGATGTAAAAGCTGTCCTGCATATCGCGCGCAGGGTGTTCTTTCGGCAGGTTAAGCGATTCGAAATTGTAATAATCCGTTTCAACCTCGGGGCCTTCCTCGACTGTGTAGCCCATACCGATAAATAAATCTTCAATTTCTTCAATGACAACTGTGAGCGGATGGCGGCCGCCGACTGCGACAGGGTTCCCCGGCAGAGTGACGTCGATTGTTTGTCCCGCAAGCTTCTGCTTCATTTCTTCTTCTTCAAGCTTCTCGTTTTTGACAGCAATCGCATTGGCGATACGCTCTCTTACTTCGTTCGCGAGCGCACCCATTTTCGGACGTTCCTCAGCAGAAAGTTTGCCCATTCCGCGCAGCACTTCTGTAATCGGCCCTTTTTTTCCGAGATATTGCACCCGAATATCATTGACAACCTTTAATGAGCTTGCCGCTTCTACTTGTTCTAAAGCTTCTTGTTCCAGCTGTTTTAGCTTTTCTTCCATTTTGCATCCTCCTTTTATGTAAACAAACCGTCATATGTCTTTGGAAAATAAAAAAAACCCGCCCCTTATACAAGGGACGAGTTGTGGCCGCGGTACCACCCTTATTTCAGACAGACTGATGCTGTCGTCAGCTTCATTGACATAACGGAATCAGATTCCGGTTCACCTTTACGCGCAGTGTGCGCGGTCCCGGTGACAACTCAAGAGGTGAAGCCAATTTCCGGCTGCGTTAAAAATGCTCTCAGTCAGCGGCATTTTCTCCCTGGAAAGCAGTTGATCAGAAATTGAGGTCCTCTGTCACGGTTTTTCAAATATTATGTTCTATTATAGAGAAATCCAACGTTTCACGCAACACTATCCTCGCAAGTGGTACACGAGGATGGCAGCCGCAATCGCAACGTTCAGGGATTCAGCCTGTCCGTAAAGCGGCACATACAAGTTCAAATCCGTTTTTTCCAGCAAGGCGGCATCCACCCCCGCGCCTTCATTTCCTACAATGAGCGCAAAGGATTCAGCCTGAGACATATCCCGGTAAGGCGCTCCATTTTGCAGCGCCGTGCCGTACACTTTTACGCCCTCTGCCTTCAATTCATCCACATATGTATACAGGTTTCTTCTCACAACAGGAATATGGAAGTGAGAACCTTGCGCGGATCGCAGCGTTTTTCCATTATAAGCGTCCGCCGTGCCGTCACCGAGCACAACCGCATCTAAACCGGCCGCATCTGCCGTCCGAATCATTGTGCCCAGGTTTCCCGGGTCTTGAACAGCGTCAATCAGCAGCACCCGCCGAGGCGACGCCAATTTTTCTTCAGGCATATGGCACACAGCGGCGATCTGCTGCGGCGTTTCAGTTTCAGTAACAGCTGAAAATGCATCTTCACTCAGCACGTAGCACTGGATGCTTACATCAAGATCTGACGGGATTTTCGTTTCATCCTTTACAAGGATTTCTTTCACCGTGCCTGGGCTCTTCAGCGCCTCTTCAACAAGATGTTCTCCCTCTATCAGAAATGTATTCGTTTTTGTCCGTTCTTTTTTCGTGTGAAGCTTTTTCCAATCCTTCACCTTTTGGTTTTTTGCCGATTCTATTTGTTTCACTGTCTGTGTGGCTCTCCTTTTTTTAACATGATGTTATTATATCGCAAGAACGGCACATAATAAACCAGGTGCAGGGTTAGAATATACGTATTACATTTTAGGAAAAGGAGCGTTTTACATGGATCTTAATTTACGTCATGCCGTCATTGCCAATGTAACCGGCAATAATCAGGAGCAGCTTGAGCATACAATTGTGGATGCGATCCAAAGCGGCGAAGAAAAAATGCTTCCGGGACTGGGCGTTTTATTCGAAGTCATATGGCAGCACGCATCCGAGAATGAGAAAAACGAAATGCTAAAAACGCTTGAAGGCGGATTAAAACCCGCCCAATAATATAAAACCGGGTGACTGCGCCCGGTTTTTTTCTTATATAATAAAAACATGATGAGGGGGATCGCCATGTTTTTACAGCCGTTATTAGCGAAAAAAATCATTGCGGAAGTCAAAACAATGTACGAACGCGAGGTCATTATTGTAAACACGGACGGTCTTATTATGGCAAGCACAAATGATGAGCGGGTCGGACAATTTCATGAAGGAGCGCTCATCTGCGCAAATGAGAAACGGAATGTCATTATTACAAAAGACGATGAAAAGAGATTAAAGGGAGTGAGGGCAGGCCTGAATCTCCCTGTTTTTTCTGACCGTGATGTGATCGCCGTCTTCGGGCTGACAGGTGAGCCCGCTGAGATTCAGCCTTACGGGGAGCTGCTTCGGAAAATGACAGAGCTGTTCATTAAGGAATCATGGCATTTAGAGCAGACTCAATGGCGTGAGAGAATGCTGGAGTCCTTTATGATTGATTGGCTGCAATTAAAAGAGTGGTCTCCCGGTTTTCTTGAGAAGGCCCAGCTTCTTGGCGTTGACCTTTCCTCCCGGCGGCAAATGATTCTGATTCAAGGATATGAATGGTCACCCCATGATATCGAACAAATGGCACGCATCTGGAAATCAGCGTACCCTTCGGATTTGTTCATCAGGTGGGGAAATGAACGGATTCTGATTAATCACGAAGTGCCAAAGCATGAACAAAGAGATCGACTTTTGCGGCAGCTCCTTCACATTTGTTCGTTTGCTCATACCGCAAACAGGCCATTTGCAGCCGCTGGCGCCGGGAGGGCTGTCGCAGGCTCCAGCCTGACAGACTCATACGAGCAAGCAGAAAAAGCGCTGGCTGTCAGCCTTAAGCGAAAAACGCCCATATTCGAGGAGGATCTGAAGCTTGATATGTGCCTCGAGGAGATCAGCCCGCAAACCCGAAATGAATTTCCGCAAAGAGTATTCCGGGAGGCGCTTCAGCATCATGAACTTATGAATACAATTCGGACTTTCTTTCATCTCGGTTTGTCTATGAAACAAACTGCAAAAGACATGCATATTCACATCAATACCTTGCGTTATCGCCTGTCTAAAGCTGAACAGCTGACAGGTTTGAACTTTGGCCGTACAGAGGATATTGCCACGATGTATGTTGCTCTTTATTTTTTAGATCAAAATACAAAATAGAGAGATTTTCAGTTTCATTTTTTGTATGTTCCTCCATGGAAGACTTAGCTTTTTTTCTTTTACAATAGATTGAAAGCGTTTTTTGACAGGGGGATGGGTGAAATGATCACCAAGGATATAAAAGAACAGCTGATCCAAATCGTCGGACCGGAAAACTTTGATGACTCCAATGCCGGCCGTCTCGTCTATTCATATGATGCGACGCCGCAGTTTCAGTCTATGCCTGATGCCGTCATTGCACCGAGGAATACAGATGAAGTATCGCGAATATTAACGATTTGCAACGAACATCAAGTGCCGATCGTTCCAAGAGGATCAGGGACAAACCTGTGCGGCGGCACGTGCCCGACTGAAGGCGGACTTGTTCTTCTCTTTAAGCATATGAACCGGATTCTTGAGATTGATGAAGAAAATTTGACCGCCATAGTCCAGCCGGGCGTCATTACGCTCGATATGATCCATGCGGTTGAAAGCAAAGGGTTATTTTATCCGCCTGATCCAAGTTCTATGAAAATATCAACCATCGGCGGAAACATCAATGAAAATTCAGGCGGGCTCCGCGGATTAAAATACGGCGTCACCCGCGACTATGTCATTGGGCTGGAGATTGTGCTCGCAAATGGAGATATCATCCGCACCGGCGGAAAACTCGCAAAGGATGTGGCCGGATACGATCTCACTCGCCTTTTTGTCGGCTCAGAAGGAACACTCGGCATCGTGACAGAAGCTATCGTCAAACTCGTTCCAAAGCCGGAAACAAAGAAGACGCTGCTTGCTCTTTATGAAAATATCGATGCCGCTGCTCAAACCGTATCAGACATCATTGCCGCAAAAATCATACCCGCCACGCTGGAATTTCTCGACCAGCCTACACTTTTGGTGATTGAGGATTATGCCAAAATCGGACTTCCGACAAACGCAAAAGCGGTTCTATTAATTGAGCAGGACGGGCCGCTTGAAACCGTTGCACGGGATATGGAACAAATTGAGGCGATTTGCAAAAAAGGCGACGCCGTCTCCGTTCAGACCGCACAAACGGAAGAGGAAGCGTTTGCCCTGACTGAAGCCCGGCGTTCTGCACTTTCTGCTCTTGCCCGCCTTAAACCGACGACCATTTTAGAGGACGCGACCGTTCCTCGCTCAGAAATCGCCAATATGGTAAAAGCCATTAACGATATTGCCGCTAAATACGATATTTCCATCTGCACCTTCGGCCACGCAGGAGATGGGAACCTTCATCCGACATGCACGACAGACATTAGAAATGAGGCTGAAATGGAGCGTGTCGAACAGGCTTTCGCCGAGATTTTTGAGAAAGCGATTGAACTTGGCGGCACGATAACCGGGGAGCACGGAGTCGGGGCCATGAAAGCGCCTTACTTGGAAATGAAGCTGAAAAAAGAAGGCATTGCCGCGATGAAGGCGATGAAAGCGGCATTTGATCCACGGAACATATTAAATCCGGGCAAAGTGTTTGCGAAGGACGCCAGAAAACGTGTGGTGACGGAAAGATGACAACAAATAAAGAAATGAAACAGATCCAAGATGAATTCAAAGAGCGTATGGATGAAGGCGAGCTTTTGAATTGTATGCGCTGCGGCTTCTGTCTTCCTTCCTGCCCGACCTATATCGAATCGGGGTTTCAGGAAACTCACTCTCCGCGCGGGCGCATCGCCTTAATGAAAGCCGTAGCTGACGGTATGATTGAACCGGATGAAGATGTCGAACGTTCGCTATCACTTTGCCTCGGCTGCCGCGCCTGTGAACCTGTATGCCCGTCAGGCGTGAAATACGGACAGCTGCTTGAGGAAGCGAGAGATATTATCCACCAAAATAAAAAACATTCGCTCGGCGCACGCGTCATGCGAAAGGCGGCTTTTCACGAGCTGTTTCCGCATCAAAACCGCATGCGCTCAGCAGTAAGCCTTATCGGTTTGTATCAGCGGTCGGGACTGCAAACCGCTGTGCGTAAAACCGGTATGCTTCGCGTCCTGCCTGAGCATTTGCGGACGATGGAAGCTGTTCTACCTGATGTCCCCAAAAGCAAAGACATGAAGCATCGGCCGCGTTTACTGCCGTCAATCGGCCCCATGAAAAAACGGGTCGCCTTTTTTTCCGGCTGCTTAATGGATACAATGTTTTTACCGACCAACAATGCCACACTGAAGCTGCTGCAGTTGGCAGGCTGCGACATTGTCATTCCGCCTGAACAGGCTTGCTGTGGGGCACTGCATGGTCACAGCGGTGAAAAAAACGCGGGGAAAGAGCTCGCTAAACAAAATATCGCTGCTTTTGAAGCGTTAGACGTGGATGCTGTCATTACAAACGCAGGAGGATGCGGAGCTTTTCTCACTGAGTATGATCATTTGCTGAAGGATGATCCCGAGTGGTCGGAACGTGCCGCTGCATTTGTTCAAAAGCTGAAAGATTTTTCGTCCGTATTGGTTGAACTCGATTTCCACCAAATGAACCTGGCGCTCGAGACGCCGCAGGTCATTACCTATCAAGATTCATGCCATCTAAGAAATGTGATGCATACGTCGCTTGAGCCCCGAAAGCTCCTTCAAAGCATCAAGGGAGCCGAATTCAGAGAAATGGATAAAGCGGACAACTGCTGCGGATCAGCAGGAATTTATAATATCGTGGAAGCTGAAATGTCTATGAAGATACTGAACAGTAAAATGACAGCTGTCAAAGCAACCGAAGCGATCATCATTGTGACTGCAAATCCCGGCTGTCTGCTGCAGATGAAGCTCGGCATTGAACGAGAAGGATTAAGCGGGAAAGTCAAAGCTGTTCACCTGGCTGATTTGCTGCTGGAAGCAGCCGGGCATAAAACAACATAAGAAAGCCCAAAACAGACATTGTTTTGGGCTTCTTTTTTATTCAATCGGACTGCAAATTTCGATATAATGTCCATCCGGGTCAGCGATATAGGCGACCGTCTGCCCCCATGGCTTCACTTTCGGCTCTCCAATAATCGTAACGCCTTGTTCTCTCACCCTTTTGATGACCGCTTCTACATTTTCAGTGACAAATCCGATTTCAAATGTATGCGAAGCCGATGTATCTGGAATGTCTAACGGCGTGATTTCTCTGGCGCTTTCCCGCGTATTAAGCGCCAATATCGCAGACCCTGTTTCAAATTCGACATACGTGCCGTGTTCAGCACGAATCGGCAGTCCTAAAATATCCTGATAAAAATGAATGGCCCGCTTGCTGTCCGATACGTATAGAATAAGATATTTCATTGATAGATTCATTGCCAATCCTCCTCAATATTTTCATTAGCCCTTTTATCCCGGAATAGACGCTTCCATCCTTAAACTCGGATCTTTCCACATCTGCGCCCATTTTTTCACTGCCGCCACAATAATGATGAAGCCTAACAGCAGCATGATGATCGATAATACACCATTCAATACACTATAGCCTGCTGCTTCAGGATTGAGATACACATTGCGCACCATCCAATAGCCCGCATAATTGACAGTGATATATAAATAGGCAAGCGGGATTAGGCAGGTCAGAATGTAACGGCGTTTATCGGCGATTTTCAGCACGATGGTCGCTCCGATAATCAGCCCCACTGAAGCCATCAGCTGATTGGACACGCCAAACAGCGCCCAAATCGAACCGATATCTCCTGAATACAGCAAATAGCCCCACATCAAGCAGGCAAGCGCGCTGGCAAATACAGATCCCGGAATCCAGTCTGTTTTCTTCAGCGGCTTATACACCTCTCCGAAGAAATCCTGAATCAAATAACGGGCAACGCGTGTCCCTGCATCAATCGCCGTTAAAATAAATACGGCTTCAAACATAATGACAAACTGGAAAAAGTATGAGGCCAGATGGCTGAAAAACGGCATCCCGGTAAAAATATAAGTCATTCCCACCGCAAGCGTGACGGCTCCCCCTGTTCTTCCTTCTAAGTCCAAACCGATTTCCCTGCTCAATTCAGGCAAATGGACAACATCCATGCCGAGCGTACGGAAAACCTCAGGCGTGCTGTTAATCGCAAAGTAATCAGCAGGCTGCAAGGCGGTTGCCGCAATCAGCGCCATGATGCCGACAAGACACTCGACAAGCATCGCACCGAACGCAACCGGCTTCATATCACTCCATTTATTCAGCATTTTCGGCGTTGTTCCTGAACCGACAAAGGCATGGAATCCCGAGATCGCGCCGCAGGCAATGGTTATTGAAATGAACGGCCAGACAGGGCCTGCCAGCACCGGCCCGCCCCCTTTCACGAATTCGGTAAACGCAGGAAACGGGATGGACGGATTGACGACAAACACCCCGGCAATCAAAGCGATAAAAACACCGATTTTCATAAAGCTGCTTAAATAATCACGCGGTGCGAGAAGAAGCCAAACGGGAAGCGCCGCTGCAAAGAACGCATAAACAGGAAGCGCTATTGAAAGCGTTTTCGTATCTAGCGTTAAAAAATCACCAAGCGCGGTCGTTTGCACCCATGGGCCGATAAAGACCCCTGCCATTAAAAAGAGAAAGCCGATCGTTGACGCGAGCTTTAAATTTCCCGTTTTCTTATAAAATAAGCCCACACCCATCGCAATCGGAATCGTAATCCCTACTGCAAATGTTCCCCACGGATTCCGTTCAAGCGCGTGCAGCACGACCATCGAGAGACCCGCCATCGTAATCGTGATAATAAACAGCATGGAAAGTCCCGTACAAAAGCCGGCAACAGGGCCGAGCTCATCCTTCGCCACTTCCGACAGCGACTTTCCGTTTTTGCGCATCGATGCAAACAGCACAACAATGTCATGGACGGCTCCCCCGATTACCGCCCCGATTAACAGCCATAATAACCCCGGCAAATAGCCGAACTGCGCCGCCAGAATCGGTCCGACCAGCGGCCCGGCCGCTGCGATGGCTGCAAAATGGTGGCCGAACGAAACCCATTTATTTGTAGGCACATAGTCTTTTCCATCCTGAAGCGTGTGAGCAGGCGTCGGCTTGTCATCATTTACTTTAAGAACCTTCACCATCATAAATGTTCCGTATAAACGATAGGCGATAGCCAAAATACACATTGACGCTATCACAATTGTAACCGCATTCATTTTATCCCATCCCCCTTTGCTGTTTTCATAAATATATCACAATTTCATGTTGAAAAGCGGTCATTTTTTCCTATACAAAAAAGCCGGCTGGAATGGGCCGGCTTGTGGCAATTAGTTTAGTTCAATGTCTCCAGATGTTGTACGAACTTTTAAACGGTTAGAGGTCCCGCTATCACCTACATAACCTACAATACGATGCTCTGATTTTTCTTTATACAAGATGTGATCGAGATTGGCCGCGGCATCACCTGAGTCTGCATGAAAATCCACTGCCAAAGATGAAGGTTCTTTCTGATACTCTACTGACACACTTCCGCTCGTAGTGACGATGTCGATCTCTTCGTTCTGATGATTCTGAAGAAGATCAATATCCCCGGAAGTTGTCTTATAGTTCACCTTTTCAGCTGTTGTGCGGCTGCTTTTTATTGATCCGCTTGTTGTCTTTACCTCACCTTGGCCGAATGAAGTTTGGTCAGTTTGAATTTCTCCGCTCGTTGTTTTTAGCGTCAGCTCGTTTTCGATGCGTGTATGCTTCAGCTCAATATTTCCTGATGTAGAGTCAGCAGCTCCTTGATCCGTTTGCGCATTTTCTATCAGAATATCGCCAGAGGTTGTCGTTACAGTTATCTCATCATACTTCTTTTCCGGAATCGTGATTGTGATTTTCATATCCTTTTCGCTGCCCCACGGTATAAAAGAGATGATATTCTCGCGTGCTATTTGATTGATTTTTAATGAATTGCCATCTTGGCTCACATCGAACAGCTTTTTGCTTTTATCACTGACTTGTCCTTCAGCAGCTACCTGAATATCATCCGTTTGCCCGCTTTTGACCTCTGCATGCATCGAGCTCGTTGTTACCACAATTTTTTTAATATCTGCAGCATCATATGTTTCGGCAGCTTTCACCTCTTCTTTTGTAAAATCCGAGGCAGCTGCTGAGATGACAGCCCCGATTACCCCGACTGCAAATACTGCGATCAATCCTATTATGATTTTTTTCATGTCTGCGCCCCCGTCACCAGCTTTAAATTATATCTGATATATCGCAAACTCATGCCATACAGCAGCTTGCCTACATGCCACAGCCCTATACACAAGAGGAGCCCCAGACTGCCAAACACGAGTGATAAAAAGAACTCCAGCATCATGTGCGTATTCATTTGAAACATCACCATGCCGACAAACATAATTGGTGATACAGAAAGTGCAAGCGCCGCCCCGCATAAACCCACGTACACTCCAAAAATGCCAATAGCTGGTCCCAGCACAAAAATCAAATTTAAGATGCTTATCGCTGCTGCTGAACATGCCATCTGAAAGAGGTTCTTCTTAGGGCGCTGCACTGCTGGAGCAGTTTCCGTGACATCTGGCACCAATTCCTTTGCTATTTGTTTTGGGGAGCCGAGTTCCCTGATGATGTCCGCTTCCGGCCTGCCTTCTTTCATCCCTTCTGTAATATGTTCTTCAAAATCAAATAAGATCTCATTCCGCTCTTCTTTAGAAAGCGGCTGTAACGCTTTACTTAACTCCTGTAAAAACTGTTCTTGATTCATCGTTCTCCTCCCCTTGCCGCATCAATGATTTGATTGACAGATGCTGTGAACTGATCCCATTCTGCCAGCAGCAGTTTCATTCGCATGAAACCAAGCTTTGACATCGTGTAATATTTTCTGGCAGGCCCTTCGGAAGACGGCGCCATATATGTTTCTAAATACTCTTCTTTCGTCAGTCTCCTGAGAAGAGGATATAAGGTGCCTTCAGCAATCGCCATGTGCCTGGAAATGTTTTGAGAAAGCTCATATCCGTATTGGTCTTTTTCGAATATTAATACAAGCACACATAGCTCTAATGCTCCCTTTTTGAATTGAGCATTCATCATAAGATCCTCCCTGCGGCTGGTCAATTTTGTTTATTTTCCCACCACTTATCCATATGGTAACATCCACTACTGAACATTACAAGGTACTGAATGATATCTACTGAGAAAAAAAGAAAAACCGGAGAGAGATCTCCGGCTTTGTTTCTCTTATGATTGTTTTTTCAGACGGATCACATTCCAGGAAAGCGGCGTGAAATGCGCGGTTAGGCCGTTTTCGCTGACAGACGATGTTCCGTTGGAATGCGGGACGACATTTTTTCTGTTATGCTGGTTTGTCGCTTTGATATCCTGATGCTCGAGTACGATGTGCTCTGCGATTTGATAGGATTCAAAGCCTCTGAGCGAAATCTCCGTCTCCATCTGATCTTCAGCTTTGTTTACCGCAAAAATGGTGAGTGTTTCTTCCTCTTCGGCGTACACAACAGCGGCATCAACATATGGCACATCGGTAAAATCTGAGCAGTCGTACTTCGGTGAAGAAATAAGCGGTTTCAGTGACTCGCCTCTTCCGTAAACAGAAGCATGCATGTACGGATAGAAAATCGGCTGTCTCCATGCTTCTCCCCCTTTTTCCGTCATGATCGGCGCGATGACATTTACAAGCTGTGCAAGACACGCGATTTTCACACGGTCTGCGTGCTGCAGCATCGTAATGAGCAGAGAGCCGACCAACAAGGCATCTTCAAAATTATAAATATCCTCTAAAATCGGACGCGCAGTAATCCACGGCTCGACTTTTTTATCCGCCTCATTTGAGTGATACCAGACGTTCCATTCATCGAGAGAGAGATTGATGGTTTTCTTGCTGCGTGTTTTTGCTTTTACATAGTCACAGGTTGCAGCGACAGATTTAATGAAATGATCCAGATCCATGGAACGCGCCAAGTAGTTTGGCAGATTGTTATCTCTGTTTCCGTAATACGTGTGAAGAGAGATATAGTCGACATGCTCGTACGTATGCTCCAGCACCTTCGCTTCCCAATCGATAAAGGTCGGCATGCCGCTGTTTGAGCTGCCGCAGGCAACAAGTTCAATTGATGGGTCAACCCACTTCATGACTTTTGCCGTCTCGGCGGCAAGCCGTCCGTATTCATCAGCTGTTTTGTGGCCGATCTGCCACGGGCCATCCATTTCGTTTCCTAAGCACCATGTCTTGATGCCGTACGGCTGTTCATAGCCATGCGATCTTCTTAAATCACTCCAATAAGAGCCTTTCGGATGATTGCAGTACTCAACGAGATTGCGGGCGGCATCTATGCCTCTCGTGCCGAGGTTGACGGCCATGTTGACCTCAGAGTTCACCTTTTTTGCCCAAGATAAAAATTCATTTGTTCCCACTTCATTGGTTTCTGTCGTTTGCCATGCCAAGTCAAGCCTTCTCGGGCGGTTTTCGACAGGTCCGACACCATCTTCCCAGTTGTATCCGGATAAAAAGTTTCCGCCCGGATAACGGATGATCGGAACCTGCAATTCTTTGATCAGCGCCTGGACATCCTTTCTAAACCCGTCTTCATCCGCTTCAGGGTGATCAGGCTCATATATGCCTTCGTATACCGCACGCCCCATATGTTCGATAAACGAGCCGTAAATCCGTTTGTCCACTTCACCGATTTTATATTCTTTGTCGACAATCATTCGCGCTTTTTTCATTACACGTTTCCTCCTTCATTAACCTTTGACTCCCCCTACCGTCAGGCCGGAGATAAAGTATTTTTGGAAAAATAAGAAAATGATAATTACCGGCAAAATCGCAAATACCGAGCCGGATATGAGCATGTCATAGTTGTTTCCGTAAGGGCTCAGCAAGCTGGACAGCCCAATTGGAAGCGTAAACATTTCTTTCGAGCGAAGCACAATCAGCGGCCATAAGAAGTTGTTCCAGCTGTTTAAGGACTGAAGGATAATCATCGCACCGAAAGCCGGTTTCATCAACGGCGCCATAATCCTGAAAAAGATGCCGAATTCCGTACAGCCGTCCATCCTTGCAGAGTCCAGCAGATCTTTTGGCAGGCCAAGCGCATATTGCCTGAAAAAGAATACGGCTACAGGCGAAACGATGAACGGCAATATAACACCCGTATACGAATCAATCAAGTGCAGTCCGACGGTAAGCTTAAACAACGGAAGCATCATCACTTCAAGCGGAACCATCATAATAATCAGCACAAGCACAAAGATGATATTTCTGCCTTTAAAATCGTACACCGCAAGCCCGTACCCGATCATCGAAGAAAAAAACAGCGTGAGTACGGTCGTGAAAAGCCCTAGCACAAGGCTGTTAAAGAACCATTTGAAATAAATGCTGCCGCCATTAAACAGGAATGTATAATTATCAAGACTCATCACTTTAGGATCAATGTCAAGATTCAGACCCACACGCAAAAGCTCAGATGACGGCTTTAATGATCCTAACAGCAAACAGAAAATCGGAAAAATATACAACAGGCTCAGCATAATAAAAAACAGGGTCAGCGCGATTCTGTAAACGCTAAACTGAGGACTGTGCCGCAACATTTATCCCTCCCCCTTAAACGAGCCTGACAGCTTTAATGAAATCAGGCTGACAACGAGTATCACAATCAAAAGCACAATGCCGATGGCCGCCCCATAACCCATTTCGTTGTAGGCAAGCCCCTGCTGATACAAATATCCGACAAGCGTTAGACCAATATTACCCGGGGAATTATTTTGCCAAAGGACGTAGCTTTCCTCGAACATCCTGAAGCCGCCGATGATGCTGATCGTCAGCACATATACGGTTACAGGTTTGAGAAACGGCAGCGTGATGTGCATAAATTTTTTCATCGTATTCGCGCCGTCAATATCAGCGGCTTCGTACAGCTCTTTGGGCACGTTTTGCAAACCGGCCAAAAAGTAAAGGATGTTGATTCCCATCCATCTCCACGAAGCAAGCAGCACCATCAAAAACATGCCTGTATGTTCATTGTTCATCCAGTTCTGAGGTGAAAAGCCAAGTTTGAGCAAGATGGAATTAGCCAGCGATGTTTCCATTTCTCCAAAGATGAGCCGAAAAATGATCCCCGCCACAATGGTGGAAGTCAATGCCGGAATAAATAGCGCTGATTTGAATATATTTCTGAATTTGACCAGCTTTGAATTCAGGAATATGGCCAGAAGCAATGGAACCGGAATCAGCACGATCAGCGTCCAAAAGGTGTACTCCAGCGTATTCCAAAGGGCGGTATAGAACGTCGGATTGTTTAGCGCAGTGTAATTGGAGAATCCGACAAACGTCACCTCTCCCGGCAATATTCTTTGAAAGCTCATGATGAAGACACTAATGATGGGGTACAGAAAAAATACGAGAAAGGATAAAACGAATGGCGCAGTAAACAGATAGGGCGCCGCTTTTTTTGAATAAAATAGATCTCGCCAGCCTGATTGTTTCGCAGCTGAAGGAACGGGATGAACCGTTCCCGTTTTCACAGGTTTCATGAGAACCTCCCCGCTTTCACTTTTTGAATGGGATTCTATTTCTGTTTCAGTTCACCTGCCGCTCTGTCCAAGGCTTGTTTAGGCGTTTTTTGCTGAGATTTAAGTGCGTCGAATAATACGCTTCTGTTGACAAGGTCTGACGCCTTGGCAAAATCCTCATGTAGATAAATCGGATTGATTTCATCCTTGATATCGAGCAGCACAGAAAAAATGCCTGTTCCGTTTTGGAAGTAGTCCGTATATTTGTTTTTCTCTTTCAATTCCTTGGAGCTCCAAACATCCCAGCGAAGCGGGTCAAATCCGAGCACGCTCCAGAGCTTTTTGTTTCCTTCTTTAGAACCCTTTGCAAAGGCCAAAAACTCTTTCGCTAATTTAACATGCTTAGATTGCTTCGGCACAACAGTTGCCGTACCGCCCAAACCTGCCGAACGATCGCCTCCCTCTTTCCATGCTGGAAGCGGCTTGATGGCAATCTTCCCTTTCAGATCAGGCATATAATCTATAAATCTTCCCATATACCAAATCGGCATCAGAACTGAAGCAGCTCCGCCTTGGTTCATAAAGCCGTAGTATTCTTCACTGTGATGCCCGCCGCCTGGCGCGGGAATCATCGTTTTGTCATTGATCATGTTCTTTAAATATTGAAGTGTTTTTACGTTGGTGTCATTATTGAGGATCAGCTTGCCGTTTTTATCAAAATAACCTGAGTTTTGCTGTGAAATCATGGATAAGAACGTTCCCGAATCATTTGTCTCCACCGTTCCCATCGGCTTCCCGGTCACTTTGCGCACTTTCTGCCCGGCTTTATGGTAATCATCCCATGTTTTAATATCATCAGGATTGACGCCGACTTTTTTCATCACATCCATGTTATAAAACATGACTGTCGTTCCTACATGAGTATCCAGCCCGTACAGCTTGCCGTTTTTGCTGTACAGGGTGAGCCGCGCTTCAACGAATTTATCGCGGTCCTTTTCAATCAGCGGAGTCAGGTCGGCAAGCGGTATGTCAGAGCCCTTCAAAAAGTTTGAAAAACGGGCCAATTCAACATCGGCAATATCAGGGACGCCCTCTCCCGCGATTAAGGAGATCGACAAGTTATCGTGCATTTGCCCATATGGATAAACGACCGTATTCAGCTTAATTTTGCGGTCAGGATATTTTTTGTTCCATTCTTTCACCATTTCCACATAAAACTGCTCATGAAGTCCGTTAAATGTCCAAAAGGTCAGCTCGGTTTCACCCGATTTCCCGGATGATCGTTCTGCTGAACACCCAGCAATGAATAATGTCAGCAGCATCATGAGCACAAGAAAACAGGCAGTCAATTTTTTCATTTGCGTTACCCCTTCCATTCGAGGTGCGGGCTATTCATATAGACCATGATTGATCAGCGTTTTGTTTTCATTAATGATTCTTAACCCGGTGCAGCGGTCTCTTAAGGTGTGCGCGTGTCTGAAGGCATTCTTGACGGAATCCTGTCCGACACCGATTTCGTCAAAAGATGCAGGGCCACCGGCTGACCTCAGCCAATCGGCCAGCACTTCTCCTTCCGGGAGCGTTTTATAAGCCGATTGAATGGCTTCCCGGCGACGCGGAGAAAATTCTTTCAATCCGTCATCCTGAGCAAGCTTTCTGTATGTGTCAGTCAATAAAACAGCAGCACAGCCAACCTTTGCTCCATGAAGAATCTGAGGCCGGTTTTTCTCCATTAATTCCATCTCAATCCAGTGTGAAATATGATGCTCTCCGCCTGATGCCGGGCGGGAATGATCTAAGGCCAGCATGACAAGCCCCGATACGATTAAAGACTCCATCAACACATGTATGCCTGTTTCCGTTTTCATCGCAATGTCTTCCGTATGTGCGATACAGGCGTCAAGCGCCTCCTGAACGACCTTAGCCCCTGCTGGCGAATAAGGCTCGCCGGCAAGGTGACGGGATATTTCCCAATCAGCTAAAGACGTTATTTTACCGAGCATGTCGCCAAATCCTGCGGCCACCATTGACTGGGGTGCCGCTTTTAAAAGATCCAGATCAGCGAACAGCGCGGATGGAGCCTTCGTTTGGATGGTTGTTTTCGTACCGTATAAAATAAGCGGCGCCCCGGCTGATGTAAATCCATCTACAGATGGAGCAGTCGGATAAGAAATAAACGGTAACTCCCTCTGAAACGCCGCGAAGCGGACGATATCATGAATCGTGCCTGAACCGACTGCGATCATAACATCCGTTGTTTTTTTCGTATGGATCAGCACATGAATGAGCGATCGTTCATCAGCCGTCACATCTCCGGCTTCATTTTCCGGAATGATGAGGCATTCGGCCTGAAACCCTTCTTGATTCAGGCGGTTTTCCAGATCAATGCCTGCAATGCGGTGTGTATTCGAGTCACAGACTAGGACAATATGCTTGTCGTTTTTTCGTTTTACATAATCCAAAAGTGAATCGGCTGCTTGTTTATCGAGAACAATTTCTTCAACTTCTATAGGAAACGTCTTTTCTCCGGCGAGTTCAAAAGCACGCTGAACGTCAGCTGCGATACGGTTCATAGCAGAATCCCCTCCTCAGCCAATTTGGTTACATCCTTAATAGACTCCAGCACATAATCCGGCGCATATAAACGCTGTTCACCCGGTTTCGCAGAACCAGTAAGCACTAAGGCGCTTTTCATGCCATACAACTTCCCCATCGCAATGTCAGATTCAATGCTGTCTCCGATAATCATGCATTCGTGTGCGGACAGCCCCATTGCCGTACAAGCAGCCTCCGCCATCAGCCATGACGGCTTTCCGACAACAAGCTCCGTCTTCGCTTGAGCGGAAGCCTCGATCGCCCCAATCATGCCGGCCACATCGATGGCATTGCCGTCTTCGTTCGGAAAAGAGCGGTCTTTGTTCGTAGCAATGATACGAGCACCGCCGGCGGCCGCTTGAAAGGCTTGATTTAAATCTTCGTACGTGAGCGTTTCATGAAGGGAGACCACAAGCCAATCCGCTTCCTTCGGTTCGTTCGCGTGCTGCACGCCGGCCAGCCTTAGCTCGTCAACCAAGCCTTGCTCTCCAAGCACCCACACCTTTGAAAAACGATAATGGTTTTTCAGAAATGCTGCTGTCACGCTTGACGATAGAACAATGTCATTTACGTCCGCATCAATCCCCGCGCCGAGAAGTTTTTTTCTGCACATGGCACGGGAGATATTCCCCCGATTGCTCAGAAAAACAATTTTTTTCCCCATTTCACGAAGCGTATGGATCGCTTCTCTTGCCCCTTCAATCAATTCATTTCCTCTAAATACAGTACCGTCCAAGTCAATCAGAATGCCGGCCGGTGACACTGCGGAATCATGACTGGCCATAATACGCATTTGCTCCGTGTTTTCGATAAAAATGCTTTTCGTGAAGGACTGTATTGATTGGGTTTACATCCTTGTTCAGCATAATGGAGTGGTAGGCCATTTCCGCAACCGTTTCTAATACAACTGCGTTATGAATGGCATTTAAGGCGTCCGTGCCCCAGCAGAAAGGACCGTGATTGTTCACGAGCACACCCGGCACCTGTTCGTAGTTATGATGCTGAAAGGTTTCCGCTATGACTTTTCCTGTATTCAGTTCGTAGTCATGAATGATTTCTTCATCGTACATTTCTCTTGTACACGGAATCGCACTGTCAAAATAATCAGCATGTGTCGTGCCTAACGGCGGAATGTCTCTGCCTGATTGCGCCCAGCTTGTCGCCCATTGAGAATGAGTATGGACAATTCCCCCGATGTTCGGAAAGGCTTTGTACAAATAAACATGGGTAGGTGTATCTGAAGAAGGCTTGAGCGATCCTTCGACAACCTCTCCATCTAGGTTCAAAACAACCAAGTCATCAGCTGTCAGGTCGCTGTATTCGACACCGCTTGGTTTGATGACGATTCTTTCTTTTTCACGGTCAATCCCGCTGACATTTCCCCACGTAAAGGTTACCAGCTGATGCTCTTGAAGCTTCAGATTGGCAGCCAGCACTTCTTTTTTTAATGTTTCAAGCATGTTCCATCACCCTTTATGAATTCTTTTTGGCGGCAGATGAGAATTGAAGATTTTTGATTGTTTTCAGACGCTTCATGACATGGTTTTCTTTTCCGAAATAGTGAACAAGCTCTTTATATTCAGCGTATAATTTTTCATACACCGCGGCGTTTTCGGCGTTTGGCGAATAAGATATATCTTTCAGTTTTCCCATGTGCGCCGCTGCCTCTTTGATGTCGCCGTATCCGCCGTTTTCTTTACCGGCGGCAAGCGCGCCGAAAATGGCAGATCCTAAGGCAGGTGCTTGCGGAGAACCAGAGATTTTAATATCCATGTTCGTCACATCCGCATAAATCTGCATGACAAAAGGGTTTTTCTCAGCAATTCCGCCGGCTGCGTACAGCTCTTCAATCGGAACCCCGCTTTCTTTGAACGTTTCGATAATCATCCGGGTTCCATAAGCTGTCGCTTCAACTAATGCTCTATAAATCTCTTCAGGCTTCGTCAGCAGCGTCATGCCAAGCAGCATCCCTGTTAAATCCGCATCAACAAGGGTGGAGCGGTTTCCATTCCACCAATCTAAAGCAAGCAGGCCGCTTTCACCCGGCGCTTGCAGGTTTGCCTTCTCACTCAGCAGCTCATGAACGCCGATATTTTTTTCCTCTGCTTCCTCTTGATACGCTTGGGGGACACACGTTTTTACAAACCAATCAAAATGATCGCCAACACAGGACTGCCCGGCTTCATATCCCGCGTAGCCCGGGAGAATTCCGTTGTCCACGACACCGCACATACCTGGCACGATATGTACCTCTTCGCCCAGAAGAACATGGCACGTAGACGTTCCCATAATCATCAGCATTTTCCCTGGCTCTGTGATGCCGACCGCCGGCACGGAAACATGAGCGTCCACATTGGCTACCGCAACAGCCGTTCCCGGAAGAAGGCCTGTCAGCTGTGCCATTTTTTCAGTCAGTCCGCCGGCTTTTTCCCCTACTGAATGAATAGAACCCGCTAATTTGTCATTTGTAATCGTTTTCATTAAAGGGTTTAATTTGCTAAAGAAATCATCTGACGGATATCCCGCTTTTTCACTCCAAATCGCTTTATATCCTGCTGTACAATTGCTTCGCTTGAGCGAGCCGCACAGCTGGTACACGATCCAGTCTGCAGCCTCGATGATCCGGTCAGCCGCTTCATAAATATGAGGCGCTTCTTCGGCAATCTGCATGACCTTCGGAATCATCCATTCTGACGAAATTTTCCCCCCGTACCGCTGTAAAAAAGCTTCTCCTTCTTCTTCCGCGATTTGATTGAGCCGATCAGCATGTTTTTGGGCTGCATGATGCTTCCAGAGCTTTACATAGCTGTGCGGCTCCTCTTCATATTCCGGCAGCATGCATAACGGCTGCCCAGTACTGTCAACAGGCAGGATCGTACATGCCGTAAAATCAATTCCGATCCCGATAATATCTTTCGGTTCAACTCCCGTCTGTTCGAGTAAAGACGGAATGGTTGTTTCCAAGACTTCCAGATAATCAGCCGGATGCTGCAGCGCCCAGTCGCGAGGCAGCTTTTGACCCGTCTTTGGAAGGACAGTATCGATGACAGCGTGCCTGTATTCTTTTACGGCAGCCGCCAGTTCCTCCCCTGTTTCGACATGGACGAGCACTGCTCTTCCTGATAAAGTTCCAAAATCAACCCCTATTGTGTAAGCCAAGTGACATCCCCCTCTCTACTTTTGAAGCCGGTGAAGCGCCTCGTTCCATTTTAATTCGTGTTTCAACTTGTGAATTGTCGTATCACGGGAAATGAGAATACTTTCGATTCCCGCCATTTCCGCCCAATCGAGCATTTGCTCCGCTGTCAGTTCATAAGACAAGCAGGTATGGTGTGCGCCGCCGGCTAAAATCCATGCCTCCGCCGCTGTTTTCAATGACGGTTCCGGCTTCCAGAGAACACGGGCCACAGGCAGATTCGGCATGTCTTTTTCAATTTCTTGTCCTTTGACCTCATTCAAAACAAGGCGGAAACGTCCTCCGATATCAACAAGGCTTGCTTGAATGGCTGAACCGCTGATGCCGTTAAAAACAAAACGAGCAGGGTCCTCCTTGCCTCCGATTGAAAGCGGATGAACCTCGATTTTCGGCTGATCCAAAGCGACAGTCGGACACACTTCAAGCATGTGCGAGCCAAGAATCATTTCATTTCCCGGTTCGAAATGATACGTATAATCTTCCATGAAGGAAGTTCTTTTTCCTTCAGCCATGATTTTCATCATCCGCACAAGAGCCGCTGTCTTCCAGTCTCCCTCTCCGGCAAACCCGTAGCCCTTCTCCATCAGGCGCTGAACCGCAAGTCCCGGCAGCTGTTTCATTCCGTGCAGCACTTCAAACGATGTCGTAAAAGCTGTGTAGCCTCCTTGTTCAAGAAAAGCGGTTAAGCCGAGTTCAATTTTCGCCTGTTCTTTAATGGACGCTACCTTTGCTTCGTCACGTTTTGTTTCCTCGCTGATGACATAAAGCCTGTCATACTCGGCATAAAGCGTGTCAACCTCGTCGTCCGTAATGCGGTTCATTACGTCAACAAGGTCTCCGATGCCATATCCGTCAACCTGCCAGCCAAATTGAATATGCGCCCCCACTTTGTCTCCGTCCGTTACCGCGACGTGACGCATGTTATCTCCGAATCTGGCAACCTTAATATGTCTGCTTTCATTTAATGCAGCCGCCGTATCCAACCATTGGGAAATCTCTTTCTTCACTGCTTTATCATCCCAATAGCCGGCAATGACTTTCCGGTTCAGCCCCATTCGCGAGTTGATATAACCGTACTCACGGTCGCCGTGTGCAGATTGGTTGCTGTTCATAAAATCCATGTCAATCGTTCCCCACGGAATATCGCGATTATATTGAGTATGCAGATGCATAAGCGGTTTTTGATAAGAGGAAAGGCCTTCTATCCACATTTTTGCGGGTGAAAATGTGTGCATCCATGTGATGATCCCGGCGCATGTCTCACTGTACTCCGCTTCTCTTAAGAGCTGTCTGATGGTTTCCGATGAAGTGACGACAGGCTTATGCGTAATTTTATATCTTGAAGAAATCCCGCTGAGCCCCTCACAAATGCTTTTCGCATGCTGATCCACCAGTTCCAGTGTCTCTTCTCCATATAGGTGCTGGCTTCCTGTTACAAACCAGAATTCATAATCCTTTGTCTGAAGCATGTAAACTGCCCCTTTCTTCCTATAATAAAACGCTTTCAATTACCTAAACAGATACGGACTAATAAGAAAAAACAAACCATATACAATTAATTTGTACGAACAACTTTATTATATTAGTAGGTTTATTGACTGTCAATCATTTTTGTATTCTTTTACAAAAATGATTGGTTACAAGGTTTTCAGGTGAAAAAACGTCTTCTTAAGAACTGTGATTGCTCTGTCAATCAATCTTCCGATTCGTTTTTCCATTAGAAAAAGCCCTGATGTATCAGGGCTAAACAAATGATAAGATGTGAATGATTAAGCTTTCTCTTAATAAGACGGCCAGCCTGAGCTCCAATTCAAATCATTGATTAACATCTTTGGTATGCCGTTGTCTTTTGCATCATAAGCATGACGCACGAGTATGTTCCCGTTAACGATATCCTGTCCGCCCGGCCCTCTCCACTGTTCATTGCCGGCATCAAGAATCGTACCTCCTCCGTCCATCATGCTTTTACCGTTTCTGTCTACATAAGGACCTGTAATATTTTTCGATCTGCCGTAAGCAATTTTGTACGTACTATTTACGCCTTCACAGCATTTATCGAATGAAACCATTAAGTAATAGTAGCCATTATTGTATGTTAATGTAGGGGCTTCCAGAGCGCCGCCGTTATTTGGTCTGGCTGCTATTGAATATAATGAACCAGTTGGTTTCATTGTATCTTTATTTAATTTTGTTAATTTAATTCCGCCCCAAAATGAACCAAACGCAAGCCAAGGATTTCCATCTTTGTCAATGGTTAATTCAGGATCAATGGCATTATAATTATTTGCATTTGTTGTCCGAGTAACAAGCCCTTCATCCTTCCAGCTGCCCGAACTGAGACTTGTAGCTGAAGCTAGCCCAATTAAAGATGTATTGCTGCCAAATGAAGAAACTGAATAGTAAAGCCAGTACTTTCCGTTGTAGTATGTCACATCCGGTGCCCATTGGTTTCGTTCGAAATTAGGCACATATTGCTTCCACCAAGATAAAGGACTAGTGAAAATTGACTTTTGAACCCTCCATACTCCGTTGCTGTCCGCTTTTAGAACACGTAGTCCGTTTTCCTTAGCAAGCCCTGTACCAAAAGCGTACCAAGTATTTCCTTCTTTTGCCATCGTCGGATCATGTAGAAGCTCGTTCGATGCCCCCCAAAAAGCGGCTGATGCCGGTAAAGCGGACAACATTACAGCACCAGCTGTTAAAGCTGCACAAGAAAAACGCAATAAGCTAGAAAACGCTTTCTTTTTCATATTCATCAAATCCTCCTTTTTTGGGATATAGAAAACTTGTCTATCATCCAGACTAGCACAAATTTTCTATATATATCCTTATTGTAGAGTTGCTTATTGAATTTGTACAGACAAAAAAATAGAATCCGCCTTTTACAGCGGATTCTGATGGTTTTTATTCATATGTGATTTGGTCAACTGTCTTTCGGTCTAATTTCTTAATCACTTCTGTAATTAATTTGACCGCGTTTTCATAATCGTCACGATGCAGCATGGCCGCATGCGTATGAATGTAGCGGGTGGCAATGGTGATGGACAGCGCAGGAACTCCGTTTGCCGTCAGATGGATAGCTCCCGAGTCCGTTCCGCCCCCGGCAATGGCATCAAATTGGTATGGAATGCCCGCTTCCTCTGCGGTAGCGACAACTGCATCGCGCAAACCTTTGTGAGAGACCATGGATGCATCGTACACGATAATCTGCGGGCCTTTGCCCATTTTGCTTTGAGCTTCCTTCTCGGAAATGCCAGGCGTGTCTCCTGCTATCCCTACATCAACACCAAACGCGATATCAGGCTGAATGGTGTGTGCGGCCGTTTTCGCTCCTCTCAGACCTACTTCCTCCTGCACGGTTCCGACGCCATACACAATATTTGGATGATCTGTGTTTTGTAAGTTTCTTAACACATCAATTGCAATCGCACAGCCGATGCGGTTGTCCCAGGCCTTCGCCAGTAAGAATTTTTCATTGTTCATGACCGTAAATTCAAAATGAGGTACGATCATATCTCCCGGGATTACACCCCATTCCAAGGCTTCTTCTCGGCTTGAAGCTCCAATATCAATAAACATGTCTTTTATTTCAACGGATTTTTTTCTCGCTTCAGGAGATAAAATATGCGGCGGCTTAGAGCCGATAACCCCTGTGATTTCGCCTTTTTTCGTCACGATGGTGACACGCTGGGCCAGCATAACCTGAGCCCACCAGCCGCCAACGGTTTGAAAACGAATAAAGCCTTTATCGGTGATTTGTGTCACCATAAAGCCGACTTCATCCAAATGCCCGGCGATCATAATTTTCGGGCCGTTTTCCGCACCTGTTTTTTTGGCAATTAAGCTGCCCAGCCGATCTGTTGTCACCTCATCAGCAAATGGCTCTATGTATGATTTCATCACTTGCCTTACTTCTCTCTCATTGCCCGGAATGCCCTTTGCATCTGTTAAATCTTTCAGCATGGTCAATGTTTCATCTAATTTTGCCATGTTCCAAAAACCTCCTTCATCAGTCCTGCATTCTTATTATACAAAACCTGGCGCTAACCATACGACTATTTCACTTGAAAATCGGGTATATGTTTTTAGAACTTTTTTTAGAAAAAGTGAAACCTTTTTCTATGCTCTTCGTATTACATCAGATCATCACAATAAGGGGGTGCCTTCACACAATGTTTGTCATGGTTCTAAGGATTATATTGCTTGCACTTTTTGCTTATTGTATTTATGCTGCGGTCAAATATGTCGCGAATCCAAAGAGAAGGCTCAAGATGGCCCAATCAAAAGAACATTTTTATATTATCGATGAACAGAACAATACCCGAAAAAACTTTCAGCTGACGTATAAAGGCGTGCTTTTTGAAGGAGAAAAGCATATTCCTTCCAAGGATCACCCGCTATTTATCCACACGATCTTTGTCTGGACAGAATCTCCCGAGAAGCTGAAGCATTTCTCTGCAAAAGATTTTGAGAACATTGAAGAAAAAGTGCTGGAACGATATCCAAATTGTAAGATTGACTGGGACCAGCCCATTAAACTCGCAAAAAAAGCAGAAGAGCGCTAAACGCTTTTCTGCTTTTTATAAATCAAACGGGCTGTAATAAATGCCGATCAAGATCGCTTCAATTACCAGAAGAAGCGGCACTCCGTACTTAAAAGACGCGTGTTTCGTTTTATGCCTGAAGGTCTGCATGCCGAGCCAGATACCGAGCGCTCCAAACACGATCGCTATCAGCCACAGCCGGTCTTCAGAAATTCTCCATTTGTGCTGCTGCGCTTTTCGTTTGTCAACGCCCATCACCCAAAAACCGCATAGATTCATCAGCACCAAATAGACAGCAATAACCATGTAGCCTCATCCTTTATATAAAAAAGCCGCTCTGCTGGAGAGCGGCTCTATATAATTACTTGTTTAATTGAGCTTTAGCAGCATCAGCAAGCTGATTGAACGCAGTAAGATCGTTTACAGCAAGATCAGCAAGCATTTTACGGTTTACTTCGATACCAGAAAGCTTAAGACCGTGCATTAAACGGCTGTAAGAAAGACCGTTCATGCGAGCAGCTGCGTTGATACGAGTGATCCAAAGCTTACGGAAATCACGTTTTTTCTGACGACGGTCACGGAAAGCATAGTTTCCAGATTTCATGACCTGCTGGTTAGCTACTTTGTATAATGTATGTTTTGAACCGAAATAACCTTTTGCTAATTTAAGAACCTTTTTACGACGCTTACGTGTAACAGTTCCGCCTTTTACTCTTGGCATTAAATTTCCCTCCTAATTGTTCCTTATCCGATTACTTGATGTTAGCAAGCATTTGTTTGATACGTTTGAAGTCTCCTGCGCTTACAACAGCACTCTTGCGAAGCTTACGCTTTTGCTTTTGAGATTTGTTGGCGAATAAGTGACTTGTGTATGCATGAGAACGTTTTAACTTCCCAGAACCTGTCTTTTTAAAACGTTTAGCAGATCCGCGGTGAGTTTTCATTTTTGGCATGGGATTTCCTCCTTATTGCTTTTCGTTTTTCGGCGCGAGCATTAAGAACATGCTGCGGCCGTCCATTTTTGGTTTTGTTTCGACTGTCGCAACCTCAGCACATGCTTCAGAAAAACGGTCTAACACACGCTGGCCGATTTCTTTATGAGTGATTGCGCGTCCTTTAAAGCGGATAGAAGCTTTCACTTTATCGCCTTTTTCAAGGAATTTAATCGCATTGCGCAACTTCGTGTTAAAGTCGTGCTCATCGATTGTCGGGCTTAATCTAACTTCTTTTAAGTTAATGATTTTTTGATTTTTGCGTGCTTCTTTATCCTTTTTCTGCTGCTCGAATCTGAACTTTCCGTAGTCCATGATGCGGCAGACAGGCGGTTTTGCATTCGCTGCAACTAACACAAGGTCAAGATTTGCGCGGCCGGCGATTTCAAGTGCTTCCTGACGGGACTTGATTCCAAGCTGGTCGCCATTTTGTCCGATTAAACGGACCTCACGTGCACGGATACCCTCATTAACCAATTGATCTTTGCTAATAATGAGCCACCTCCATAGTTTCTTCGAATTGATTCACAACTCATTTTGACTGCATTCTGCAGGCAAACAAAAAGTGTGGGCATTATAAAACACCCACACTACGAACATCTGTATCAATAAAAATGTACGGTCAACCTGCCAACTACATGCATGTGTCAATCAGGTGAGAAGCGGGTGCTTCTGCTTGTGATTTATATTCAATTCAATAACTATTCTACACAATACCGGATCTTTAGTCAAGGACGACTTATCCGGAACAACTTTTACATTGTAACACGGGTTTTCTATGAGCGCAAGAGAGAAAAAGAAAATCTTTCATCCCCACCCAGAATGCAAAGAGCCAACAATTCCCCCCTGATTTCGCAATTTACAACAAAACCACCGACAGGAAGAAATGTAAAACAAAGTTAATCTCTGACCGATATAAGAAGCAGAAGGGAGCCTGACACATGAACAAACTGATACAGCTTGCTTTATTTTTCACATTGATATTAACCGGTTGCTCGAATAGCAGCACATCTTCCGAATCAAAAGTCGAAACTGTTAAGACAACTGCAGCATTTCCTCAAAAGGAGCTGGAGAAAGAGCTAAAAAAACTAAAACCCGTTTCATTAGACATGAAGTTCGAGAGTCCACTCGCTACTGAGTTAGGAAAGCGGAAGGCAAAAGAAGAAGCTGAAAAGCAAAGACAAATCGCCGCCGAGAAAAAGCTTGAAAAGGAACGGGAGGCGAAACGAAAGAAACAGCAGGAGGAAAAAGCGGAGAGACAGCGATTGACAGAGCAGCAGGCGGCAGAGAATCAGCGATTAGCGGAAGCAAAAAGACAAGCTGAACTTGAAAGACAGCGGCAGGCAGCAATCAAAAAAGAGCAGAAAGCGAACGCTGAGAAAAAGCGGCAATCACAGGCACAACGGCAGCAGACCGAGGCACCCTCATCTAATAGTCAAGATCCACCATCTTCCTCGAGTCAGACGGATAAAACCATTCAACAGCCAGCTTCAGAGCTTCCTGATGACGATGGTTATGGTTATGAAGAACGAAAAAAGTGGCATGACGATCAAGTAGAATGGGGCATTAAACAAGGGTATATCGATCCCGAAGACGCACC